>JASHNT010000049.1 GCA_030041495.1 Bryobacteraceae bacterium
CAGTTGCGCGGTCGCCCTCCTGCAGGCAGGAGTGGATGTCACGGTCATTCGCGACTACCTTGGTCACGCCTCAGTCAACACCACCAGCCGATACATCACCACTAATCTGCGCATGAAACGTCAGGTGCTCGAAGCGTTCTGGAAGCGGGCCGGCCTTGCGCCAGCGGGCCCTCACAAGTGGAAGCCATCTCCGAGCCTGCTGGCTTTCCTCCAAACCCTCTGACATTATCTTGTGTGTCCATCACGCCGGCGTCGGTCAAACCGCCTTGTACAGCATCTTTTCCACGTTTGCTCCGGATAACGCCGGTGTCGGGATAATGCGCCTTATCTGGAGCTCAGCATAAGGCGCACGCACGCCGCAAGTTCGTCGATGCGGTGAAGGTGAATCCTAAAGACGGCGCAGCGATCGCGATGGTCACGCGAATGGACGCCTTGTTCCTGGTGGATCGCCATGCGCGCCAACAGCGGCTGAGCTTGGGGGATCGTGCTGCCCTGCGCCGCCAGCACGCTGAGCCCTGGGTCGAGGAGATTCACGCGGAGTGCCTAAAGCTGCGCGCCGAGGTGCTCCCGAAGAGCACGTTGGGCGAGGCCGTGAATTACACCTTAAACATGTGGGCCAAGCTGCGGCGCTGTTTTGATCACGCCGAAGTGGAGCTGTCCAATAACGTGGCTGAGAACTCCATGCGGCCGGTCGCGCTGGGCAGGAAGAACTGGCTGCATGTCGGCAGCGCGCAGGCCGGACCCAAGGTCGCCGCCATTCTTTCGGTGGTGGAATCCTGCCGCAGACTCGGCGTTCCCGTCAAAGACTACCTGCTGGCCGTGCTCCCCGGCCTCGCCCGCAGAAAGCTATCGGAACTCGCCCAACTCACTCCGGCCAATTGGAAAGCCGCTCGCGCCTGACCTGGGTTGGTCGAACGGACACCGTCAAGGAGCTGATAGAGGCGGGCGACAGAAGGTGGCCGTAAACCCTGCTAGAAAGTGGCCGTGGATAACTGATTCCATCCACAGGGTTTTTGCACAGAAATGTGGGGGGCTCCCGGTATCGGTGCGGGCTGTGCCAGCGTCGTTGCATAGCTGATCTCACTTGATCTGGAGGAGGCGGCGCAGGACCGGAGGGCGGCTGTGGAGGAGTCGCGCGCCCTTCGGGTCGAGCGAGAATTTGGCGTCTCGGTAGACCACCTTCACCTGGGCGAGCGTGGTTTTGAAATCCCGCTTAAAATTATTCATCCTCCCGTAACCGTGGCCGAACTGTTCCTTGAGGGAAACCCATGGCACGAAAGCGGGCTTGTTGGGGGTTCCCTCTACTGCCTTTTGCCACTCCCCGCCTTCCAGAACGTACGCCTCAGCTATTCGGAACGAAGAGCGTCAACTGGGTCTATATGCGTCGCGCGAATCGCTGGCAACCCAACAGCCAAAAGCGCTGCGCCGCCAAGAAGTACTGGAACCACGATGAACACCAGCGGGTCCCTTGCATTGACTCCAAAGAGGAAGCTTGCGATAAGGCGCGTGAGCGCGAGAGCAGCTACGATGCCGATTACGATCCCGATCAACGCCAAACGCATGCCCTGAAAAATGATCATGTTTCTCACTTGACTTGCCTGGGCTCCCAGTGCCATTCGGATTCCTAGCTCCTGCGTGCGTTGGCGAACCGCATGCGCCATTAATCCGTAGATCCCGATTGTCGCCAATAGAAGCGCCGAGCACCCGAAGATTGTAAGAAGCGACATGTTAAAATCGGCTCGCGCCGTTGATTGACCGACAACCTCATCCATAGGACGGATGTGTGCAACTGGCAAGCCGCCGGTTACTTGTTCAAGCTGATTGGCAATCTGCGTACTAACCGAATTTGGGTCCACCCTTGTTCTCACAATCCAGGCCAAGGACGAAGCTCTTGCGGCGAGCGCTGTGATCCCATCCGTAACTTGGGTTAGCGGGACGTAAACGACTGGCAGCGGATTGCGATTGAGGCCGTAATCGTGAACATCGCCGACGACGCCGATGATTTGCCGGGCCGGTTCCTCAAACTCTGGACCGTATCCCTTGCCCAAGATCACCTGATCTCCCAGCGGGTCGCCGTGTGGCCAAAACTGTCGAGCCATAGCTTGATTAATGATGGCTACGCGCTCCGAGCCGGCTTCGTCGCGATCGTTGAACAGACGCCCACGCAAGACTGGAATCTTGAACACATCGAAATACCCGGGCGAAACGCCAAGCCAACCCCGGCCATCATAACGACCACTAGTTGGCACGCGACCCACTATGTTGAAGGGAACCCCGAATGCACCTTCCAACGGTAGATTGTAGCTAGCGCCGGCACGGGTAACTCCAGGCAGTTCCTCAACGCGCTGAATGGCATCCCGGATGAGCTGGTTTATTTGGGGTGTCTTTTGGAAACGGGAGCCCGCCAGAGACATGCGCAATGTCAGTACGTTGCGAGCATCGAAACCAGGATTGACATTCCGCAGCGCCCAGAAGCTCCGAATCAGAAGTGCTGCGCTGATTAAGAGGACCAAGGCCAAGCCCATTTCCCCGATTACCAGAAGAGCGCGGATCTTGTTTTGGCGAAGCCCACTCCCGGAGCGCCCGCCGCTCTCCTTCAGGGTCGTAGCAACGTCGGCTCGGGAAACATCGAGCGCGGGAACGATCCCAAACAACAATCCCGTTAGAAGCGAAGTGCAAACAGTGAATACGATAAGCCGCCAATCCATCCCAATCGCTGACGCATGCACTCCGATCCGTGGAATACTTCCTGGATTGACATCCAGAAGCGCCCGAACGCCTGCCAATCCCAAAAGAAGTCCCAGCGCGCCACCTGCTGTTGCAAGCACGATACTTTCGATCAGCAACTGGCGAATGATTCGGACCCGACCTGCACCAATAGCTGCGCGAATGGCGATTTCTCTCTTCCGACCAGCGGCCCGAACAAGCAGAAGGTTTGCGACGTTCGCGCAGGCGATCAATAGGACTAAAATCACTGCAACGACAAGAACTAAAAGCGAGGAACGCACATCGCTGACAAGAGCGTCTTGAAATGGCTCTACGCCGAATCCATCTCGCGGCCCCATAATATTGGGAAACTTGGCGCGGAATTCGGCCGCCGCAAGTTGCAGCTGTGCCTCCGCCATTGTTGTGGATACACCTGGTTTTAGACGCGCGATGACATTGAAGTATTGGGCGTGGTCGGAACTATTCGGATCGAGTTGAAGCGGAAGCCAGATGTCCGGAGGTGAATCCAGCTCAGTGTTGAAGTCAGGACCCGTTATACCAACCACTTCATATGGCACTCCATTTAAAGAAATGGTCTTGCCCACGGCTTGAGGATCTCCGCCAAACCGCCGTTGCCAAAGCCCATAGCTAAGAACAACGACATGCTTGCCTCCTGGGCTATCCTCGTCATCGGCGAACGGGCGTCCCTGAACGATAGGAGCACCCAGAAGTCGAAAATAATTGGCTGACACTCGGATGCTGTGGATTTGCTCTGGGTACGCACCACCCGTAACGTTGAGTTGCGCTCCATTGTATTCGTAGGCAGAAATATCCTTAAAAATGTTCGTTTGCTCGCGCCACACGTTGAATTTTGTGGCCGAGCCGCCTGGAGCTCGCCCCCCTGGGGAAGTCGTGAGCAGAAGAACGATGCGGTCGGCGTCCGGATAACTAAGCGGTCTAAGCAATACCGCATTCACTACAGAAAAGATCGCACTGTTCACCCCGATCCCTATCGCGAGCGCGGCGAGGGCCGTTGCGGTAAACGTTGGGTTCTTGCGCATTGTTCTCAAAGCATAGATGATGTCCTGCCAGATAGTTTCAAAATACAGAGCGTGGTTCATCCAGTAAATCTCCTCGCGAATCAATGTTGCGTTGCCAAGCTTGCGCCTCGCCGTTAGATCGGCTTCCAGAGGCGCAATACCGTCATCTGTGCACTCCTGGGCGAGCATTTCCGAGTGGTAGCGCAGCTCCGCGTCGATGTCGTCCTCCTGACGATGTCGGCGCGAAAACCAGCTAAGCATAAAGCCCTCTTCTTGAACGTCTCTTCACGCGGGTCGCATGACCTGCCCTATTGCAGCAGCCAATCGATCCCATTTGGATTGTTCCGTTATCAGTTTCTTTCGACCCGCTGCTGTTAACCGATAGTATTTGGCGCGCCGCTTAGTCTCGGAAGTATCCCACTTCGCACTCAACCAACCTCGCTTTTCAAGTCGGTGCAGCGCCGGGTAAAGCGATCCGTGATCGATCTGCAGAACGTCATTCGACATCTGTTCGATCGTCTTGGCAATCTGATAACCGTTGGACGGCCCAAGCAGCAAAGTGCGAAGGATCATCATCTCCAGAGTGCCCTGCAAGAGCTCAAGACGGCCAGGTTGTTGCTTTGTCATCTGAAAACGACTCTATCGTGATTCTGGTTGGTAGTCAAGGCAAAGGTAGATTGAACAGGGATTGTGCGACTCCCTATAGCCCCAAGCAACCTGACGTCACGGCTCATCGGTCTCGCTCTGACCGTACGCCCATGTTCGAGGGATGAAGCAGGCGCCGGCTTATTCAGTAGTGTCTGATTGAGGAGTAAGCCAGATGGGCATGGTGCGAGCTGTCCATTGAATCATAGCCCCAGCGGGTAAGCGGTTTGTCATCAAAGCATTCCGCTGGATACGGACCGTCCATCCGCACGGTGCGGCAATGTGTACCACTCGTCTATGCGGAACGACCGTGGCGTCCCGTCAACTCCGGAGGATAGCTTCCTATCAAATGGATTGCACGCGCACGGACCCCGGCGCCTCGCCGCTGCGGCAGGCCGCGGGATGAGCGCTCGCCCCGCCAGATGGCTTATCGGGATGGTATTCACAGATCCAGCGGGCAACCGTCGCAAACACGACATTCGCTGTGCATGATTCCATTGTCTCGCTCTCGCCCCAAAGCCAACGGATATTCCTGTTGCACGAATGGCAGCGAAGCCAGCGCTGTGGAGGAAAATTTTGCCAATCTCAGTCCCAGCCAGCAACAAGAGCTGCTGAATTTTCTCCGCTCTCTATAGCCTGCTCAATCTGAGACCGCCATGCGCCCTCGCTACTCGTGTCTCTTGCTCCTGCCCGCTTTGTCCCTATCGCTTATGGCGTGGGCGCAAGGCGACCGGCAGGACGGCGTTCCTGGGAAGGTCCCGTCCGGAGCCATTCTGGTGAAGGGCGCCTGGTCGAGCGCCAGCGATTCCACGACGCCGGTGCCGGGAGGAAGAGTGGCGAATGGCGTCTTCAGCGATCCGTACTTCGGAATCAGCTACCTGTTGCCCTCCAATTGGACTGAGAAGTACAAAGGCCCACCGCCCTCCGATAGCGGACGTTATGTCCTCGCGCAGCTCAGCCCAGCGGAGGCTTTCACGGGACCTGCGCGCGGAAGCATCGAGATAACCGCGCAAGACATGTTCTTCACTCCCGCTTCCGCCAGTAACGCGGCGGAGCTGGTCAACTATGTGAGGGATCATTTGCAGGCTGGCTATGAGATTGAAACACCGCCCATTGAGACCAGGATTTCAGGCCGCCCGTTCACGTCCTTTGCTTATTGGTCTCCCCGTGCTCAATTGCACTTTCACGTACTCGTCACGGAAATCCGCTGCCACGCCGTTCAAATTGTTCTCACCAGCCGCGACGCCAATCTCCTGGCGGATTTGATCTTGGACTTGAATCGGATGAAGCTGCCCGCGCGATCATCACCAGATAGGAGAGCTTGTGGCGGGTCCAGCCGCCCGCCCACGTCACACGCCAATCACCGAAGTAGGAGCCGACGGTCACGGGCATCTTCAATCGCACAAACCTAGTTTCGAGCTGCATGGGCGCACCGCGCTGTGGCGGTCGTCACATCCATGGCTCCGTTCGGCGGAAGCAGTCAAGGCCGTG
>JASHNT010000050.1 GCA_030041495.1 Bryobacteraceae bacterium
CTTTCTCCCGCCGCTTGCGCCAGCTCCGCGTCCGCCGTATTCGCGGAACATCCCAGCATCCGCGCCAGCTCCAATCGAAACCGCCGGTACGGCACGGCCACCGCGACGGAAGCTGCTCCCGCTCGCTCATACAATCCGCCCATGGTTTCGACAAACTCGAGCGGCGATAATCGCGACACCTGCGGAGCCGGAATCACCGGACCGCTCCTGCGGCTGAACGTCAGCAGCACGGCCACAGCCGCCAGCCCGAACTGCAGCAGGCTCCAGGGCAGGGGAGTCTTCTCGAAATAACCCCACAATCCCGTCCGCTGCCCGTGATAATATTCGTCCCAATAAACCGCAGGCTTTTCTTCCTCCGCGCCACCCACAGAATTGAGAAACAAATTGAGATTATCCGCCTGCGTGATCCCCGCATTAGTCAAGGGCGTCGCCGACATCCACCACACCAAATCGCCCTTGCCGATGCGCCAATCCACAATCGCTGCTGAGTCCTCGCCGCCATACAACCGCAACTGCAACGTATCCGGTTTCCCCCAATACGCCTCAGGATCCAGCACGACCTTGCGCACGCCTCGCGAAAGCGCGCTGGGCAGGCTCGGCGTAACCTCCATCCACTCCTGGCCCGGGCCTTCCGCCTTGACCGGGTGCTCGGGAAAGAATGATCCGATCTCCGGCCCGCAGAATAACACGCGCCCGCCTTGGCTTACGAAGCGCCACAGCGCCGCCTTCTCCGGCTGCGTTGGAGTCTCCGTCGGCTCCGCGAGAATCAATAACGGGCCGTTCGCAACGTCCTCGAGTCCCGCGGGCGGCCGCTCCCATCGCTGCTCCTGGTAACCCAAATCCGCCAACAACAGGTACGCCGCGCGAGCCCCGCTCGAAGTCGCCGAATATGTTGACGGCACCAGCGACGCCTCTCCACCTGGTCCCGGCGAGAACGCCAGTGCCGCCGCCAACAGCAGCGCCACCACCACGCCCGCGATCGTCAGCAACCTGCGGTCTGCACGATTCATGGCAGCCTGCATCCCAGCGCTTCCAATTGTTTGAGCGATGCGCGGAAGTCATCCTGTGTGGCTCGCCGGCCTGCGTACCAGAAGCGTTCCAGCCCAGAAGTCAACGCCGCCAGCTCCGTGGCCGGTGCCGTTCCCTCAGCCAACCGCAAATATTCGCGCGGCGTATGCGTCGAATCCGCCGTCAGCACGCCGGTCTCTTGCAGCCGCGTCACGCCCGCCCAATACGAGCAATGGATCGCCTGCCGCAGATCGCCTTGCTCGGCCGCCAGCCGAGCCGCTTGTAACCACTCCGCCCACGCACGCGGCCGAACCGGAGCCGAGCCTACGATGTTCAGCGCCGTTCGCTCCCTCTGTCCCAGCCGCGCCACCCACAGCAGCAGCATGCATCCCGCGCCCCCAATCAGCGTCCAAAACAGGACCTGGCTGGTGGTGGGATGCCGGCTGATCACGCGGAACAGCCGGTCCAACAATTCCCCGATCCAACCGAGAATTCGCTCCCACAGCAATTGCCACACGCTCGGCGGACGCATCGCGGCGAATTCGCGCTGCTTCAGAATTTCTTCGAGCCGTCCGCGCGCCTCACCCGCCGGAGTTCCACCCGCTGATTGATCCAGCTCATGCGCCAAATGCTCCAGCCACTCCGCCGCATCGGCGCCGCGGCGGGCCGCAAGCAATTCTTTGAGCGGCTGGGTCGAAATCGAAAACGTGCCTTGAGGGCTGTCTATTTCCCAAGCCGGCGGAATATCGATCGCGCGGCCCCGCCGCGCCTGCGTTTCGAGACCGCGCAACTCCGCGGACAACCCGGCTGTGCTATAAGTTTCGGCTAAGGCCGGCAACGCGCCGGCCATTGCTAACACCAGCGCCGCGCAATAGAACGATCGCATGCCTTACGCCAGAGACGGCGCGCCGCTCGCTCCCATCGGACGTTGCGCGTCGGGATTCATCATCATCTGCAAATCGAAAGCCTCTTTCCGCACGCGCAGGTCGTAATAGAAGATGGCGTTGGCGATCAGCGGAATCGGCGTCACCAGCACGCTCCCTACCGAGGTCCCGAACTGCTCCAGGATTTGCCAGAGCCGCAATGCGCTAGGATCGTTCGCCGCCGCCTGAAGCGGAATCTGAAACGGCGCAGCGAAGAGCGCCAGCGCCGCAATGGTCAGCGCCAACGACATCAAGGCAATCGTGAAGGCCCTCCCTGTGAAGCCCTTCGTCAGAAAGAAAGTCCGGCTGATCGTCTTGCCCGGCCCCCACCTTTCGATGATCGCCACCGGATAACATACCAGCAACCGGCACACCCAATAAATGCCGGGGATGATCAGCAGGATGAACCCGCAAATGAGGATGATCCAGTACAGGAAAAGAACTCCCATCAACCGGAAAATGTCTTTCCCGACTCGCTTGAGCGCATCCGCGATAGAGACCGGGCGCCCCAAATACAACTCCGACACTGCCACCGTGGTCCCGCCCTGCGCAAACAGGAGCACGAAAGCCAGCACCACCAGGTAGGCTGCAGCGAAGTAGAGCTGCTTCAACACATCCCCCAGTTGCACGTTGCTGGTCACCGCCGTTTGCGCCGGCCGCAGCACGGCATACGCGAAACTGACGATCTGCGGAATGGCCGCGATGCCCACGAACAGCAGCCAGTGCCGCTTGTATAACGTGAAGGCCCGGTCGAGAATCTCCCCCAACGACAAAGGACGCAGGTCCAGGTCAGTCATGATGTCCTCCGAAAAACTCTCGTAAAACGCTTAGCGCGATTCTACTAGATTCTTTGCGAAAAAGGGCAACACCACTTTTTCCATCCGGTCCACGATGTGATTGGTGTGGTCGCCGTCGTAGACCTCGAACTGGGTTTGAATCCCGTAAGCTTTGAACACCCGCTCCAATTCCTCATTGCTGCGAGCCAGCCCATCCTTATCCCCCACATCGTGCCCGATGTGCAGCATCTTGAAGCTATCGATAGATTGATCTACCGTCGCCAGCGGAGCGTTCGCCACCCACTTCGCCACGACCGCCGGTTGAATCTTTCCGTCCTTCGCCGGCAAATCGAAATAAAACGGCGGATTCTGCGGGTCCGGAGCCCACGCCGCAGACTCCGCCAGCAGCGTCGCCAATCCGCGCTTCGCGTCTTTGGCATCCGCCGGACTCTTCAGCGCCTCTGCCTCCGCTGAGCTCTGCGGATTCGGACTCAGGTTCGCACCCAGGCAGCACGCGCTCAGAATGTAAATGCTCGAAAACACCTCCGGATATTTCGCCGCAACCCGGAACGTCCCATAACCACCCATGGAATGGCCGGCGAGGCCTCTCGCCGAACGCTCCGGAATGGTCCTGTAGTGGCTGTCCATGTACTCGACCAGATCCTTCGCGACGAACCCCAGCCAATCGCCCGTCGTCACCGAGTCGGAAAACATGCTGCCCTGGTAAATCGTGTACGCGTTCGGCATCACCAGGATCGCCTCACCCACTCCGCTTGAATACGCCCGGTCCGCCGCCGCTGTCATCGTATTCCCGTTGACGAACGAACCTCGCCCCTCCGGCCCGAACCATCCGATATCGGAATTGGTGTAGCCGTGCAGCAGATAGATCACCGGATAGCGCCGCGCCGGTGAGCTTTGGTAACTCGGCGGCAGATACACCGACACGTCGCGATCCGGCGAATCGCCTTCCAAATTCCCTTCGAGCGATTTCCCGTGCACCTTGATCCGTGCGTAGGTGCCTTTCGCGCCTCCACCCGCCTGCGCCGCCGAGCTCGTGTCGAAAGCAAGCTCCCGCGAGAAGAAGGGAAGCACCTTCTGCTCGAAATTCATCGGCACCTGGTCATTGTGCGTGCCATGAAAAATCTCGAACGTGTGAGCGATGCCATCCTCCGTCAGCGCCTCATCAATCGCCTGATTCGACGGCATCAGCGCGTCCATGTCGCCCACATTCATCGCGATCGCCTTCATCTTTTTCAGGTTCGGAGCGTACTGTTCCAGCATCACCAGTACCGAATTCGCCGCCCACTTCGCTTGCACCGTCGCCTGCGGCTTGCTGTCCCTCACGGGTAAATCCAGAAACAGCGGCGGTTTCTCCGCATCCGCCGACCAAGCCGCCGCCTTCGCCAGCGATCCCTTCTGCGCGTACGGAACCTTCGCGTCCTCTTCCTTCGTCTTCACCGCCTCCAGCGCCTGCGCCACATCCGGCGCGATGGCTCCCGTCTCCAGCGCGCTTCCCGCCGACATCGAAAACAAGATCGAGAAAACCTCCGGATGCTTCATCCCGATCCGCCACGTTCCATAACCGCCCATCGAGTGGCCAGTGAGGCCTCTGGCCGAGCGGTTCAATATGGTCCGGTAATGGCTATCGATATAATTCACCAGATCATCCGCGATGAAATTCTCCCAATCCCCCGTCGCCTTCGACGTCGAATAAAAACTCCCGTTCTGAAGCGTGTATGCGTCCGGAGCTACCAGGATCATTTCCTTTGCCGTCCCCGCCGCCATATCCCTTTCCAGCGCGCCCCAGTTCGCGAACCCGATCCACTGCTGCGCGTGCAGCCCGTACCCGTGCAGCGTGTAGACTACCGGGTAATGCCGGTTCGGCTCCGTCGCGTAGCTCGGCGGCAGGTACACGAATACGTCGCGATCCGGCGAATCGCCCTCCAGGTTCCCTTCGAGCGACTTCCCGTGCACCTGACCCGCTCGATTTTTCCCTTGATGCTCTGTTCGAGCTCCGGCAGCGGCTGGATCAGCCCATTGCCCTTCGCCTGCCTCCCATTTGGCGCGGCGCCGTTTTGCTGCGAAGGCAGCAGCGCCGCGAACAGCAATCCCAGCCCGCACGCACATACGATGGGTAAACGCATGGGATCAATTCTACACCCGGCCATCCGCGCCTTCCGTGACGAGGATCTAGCCGGGGTTCTGCGCATCGAACGAGCCTCTTTCGGCCGCGATGCTTGGTCGCGCGAGGCTTTCGTTTACTACGCAGAAGCCGCGCCACACCTCTTCCTCGTCGCCCGAGTCTCCGGCCGCATCGCCGGTTATAGTGTGGCCACGCTTACTCGTTACGGCGCAGAGATCGACTCTCTCGCCGTCCTGCCTCGCTATCGCAAACTCGGCCTCGCGACGGCTCTCATGAAGGCCACCATCCGCAAACTCCGCCGCGCCGGAGTCCGCAAAATTTCGCTCATGGTCCGCCGCAGTAACGCCGCCGCCATTCGCCTCTACCGCTCCCTCGGCTTCGTCCGCACCGCCACTGTCCCCAATTACTACCCCGGCGGCGCAACCGCCTGGCGCATGCGGCTCACCCTGCCATAGTCGAGAAACACCGCGCCCAGGGCAACACGCACCCAACCGTCCACGCCAGGCCGCCGTTCCCTTATTTCGCGACGGTGCGCCACACCAGGCTCTCGCCGTAGGGCTCGCCATCGCATTCCTCATCCGCGCAATTGTGGCGGTGAAGCTTCACGGGGTGGAGAAACATAGACACACCTCCCGCCCCTTGCCTCAGAGGTTCTCCCGTTATGTCGATCCGAAAGGCAGCTATCGTTACGTGCTCCGGCGTGTCCTCAAACACGTCGCGGTATGCGACCCATTTGCTGTTTGATCTCTTCGTACTGCCCGTAGGTTACGACGGCGTATGCCACAACAGCGACGAACGTAGTGACTGTCGCAACGAGCGTCCACTTTTGGAGCTTGTAGCCTCTGGCCGCCTCGCGATAGTAACGCTCCGCGTCCTCGTACAAAAGGTGCACGTCGACGGCGATTCTAGCCGGGTCGGCCCCGCGCTTGTCAGCGACCTCCCGGGTGCCTTTCGACTGCTGGGATACCGCAGCCAGAACGGACCTTCCCGCGGCAGACACGGCGTCCCGCAGGGACGTAATGAGCCGCTCAATCCGTCGCAGCTCGCGCTCAGTCATGTCTCCCTTTGGGGACGCCGTATGGCCAGCCCCGCGCCTACCCTACTCCGCCGCTGGAGCCGCCGGCCTCTGCCCATGCTTCAGCGGCACATTCCGCAGCAGCAGATTCAGCACTACGCCCGCCGTCATCACCACCGCGCTAGTGATGAAGATCACTTGAATCCCGTGCGCCAGCGCCATCCGCACATCGCCGAGCAGCGACCTCAGCAGATCCATTCCACCCGGCGACCGCGCGAAAATCGCCTCCAATTGCTCCTGCACCTGCGGCAGCCGCACGGGATTGTTGAAAAACGCCAGAGCCTCCGCCGGAACCCGCGCCCGAGCCCCCGCAAAATCGTGATGATAATTGGTCAGCAGCAGGCTCCCGAACAAAGCCACGCCCGTCGTGCTCCCAATCGACCGGAAAAACGCCGTCGATGCCGTCGCCGCTCCCATATGATGTGGCGGAGCGACGTTCTGTACAGCCACGGTGTACACCGGCATCAGCAGCCCCATCCCGAATCCGCCGATGATCATCGCGGTCAGCACCTGGTTCTGCGGCGTCGCCGCGCTCATCCGCGCGAACAGAATCATCCCCGCCGCGATCATGACCGACCCCGTCACCGCCTGCGGCTTGTACGTCCGCATCCGCAGGTTGATCTGTCCGGTGAGAATGCTCCCTACCACGGATCCCATCAGCAGAGGCGTCAGCAGGTTGCCGCTCCTGGTCGCCGTCACTCCCAGCACCGCCTGCATGAACAGCGGGAGGTAAATGATCACCCCGAACATTCCCATGCCCAAAATAAACACCGCAACCGAAGACAAGCTGATCACCGGATCGCGGAACAGCGATAGCGGCAGCAGCGGCTCCACGGCCTTGCTCTCGGCCCACAGAAAGGCGCCCAGCATCGCTACCGACAGCGCCAGCAACGATTGCACCCTCGCCGACCCCCATCCGTAATCCGTGACCCAGGTCAGCGCCAGCAATAGCGGCACAATCGAGAGTATCAGCGAGAACACGCCCGCCCAATCCACCACTCGCTTCACTCCGTGCGGCCGCCAGTACGGGAAATACTTCAGGATCGCGAAAATCGCGATCAATCCCACAGGCAGGTTCACGTAAAACGTCGCGCGCCAGGAAACCTGGTCCGTCAGCCATCCGCCCAACGTCGGCCCGAAAATGGACGACAATCCATACGTCGCCGCGAAAAATCCCTGATACCTTCCGCGCTCGGCCGGCGAGAAAATGTCGCCGATGATGATGAACGCCAGCCCCATCATCATTCCTCCGCCCACGCCTTGAATCGCGCGGAACAGAATCAGTTGATTCATGCCGTCGATGCCCAGAAAGTTTAGCTTCCCGGACAATCCGCATAGAGCCGAGGTCGCCACGAACCCGCTGGCTCCGCCCAGAAAAAACCATTTCCGCCCGTACATGTCGGACAACTTGGCGAAGATCGGCACCGACAATGTCGACGTCAGCAGGTACGCCGTCGAAACCCACGGATAACGGTTGAATCCCGAGAGCGATGCGATAATCTTCGGCTCCGCCGTCCCCACAATCGTCTGGTCGAGCGAGGCCAGCAGCACGCTCAGCAGCAGTCCCGCCATCGTCCCCAGAAGCTGCGGCCAGCTAAGCTGGATCAGTCCGGACGTGCGGAAATCCTGCCTCGCGGTCGCAGTTGCAGGGAATGTGGAAGCAGTTGTGGTGGGCGATTGACTCAACGGACCCAGTATAACAAGGCGCCTTCCGGCGCCCTTGCTCGCGGCTCACCGCTCCCAGAACGGCGGCGGCTCGATCCCCAACGCCCGCAGATACACGTACCCCTGCCCGCGATGGTGAATCTCATTCTCGATTCCGTACAGAATCGTGACGATGCCTGGATTCTCCCATTGCCCAAACGCCTTGTCGATCTCGGCAAAGCGATGCGCCGGAATCGTTGGCCAGATCGCGTTGATCTTCTCCGTCGCTTCATCCCACAACCGCAGCAGCTCCGCTTTCGTGTTCACCGATTCCAGACCCGGCCCGTACTCCGTCCACTTTCCCGTGGCAACCCCGCGCGCAATCGGCTCCGCCATCTTCAGAAATTCCTTCGCCATTTCGGAAAACGGCCGCATGGACCCGATCGTGAAGCTGAACAGCTTGTCTTCCGGAAACGCTTCGATCACCCGCCGAGTCAGCCGCCGATGCCCTTGCCAATGATTCAGGAGCTCTTGAGAGTTGAGTACGTTAGTTGTCATAAATCCAGCCTAAGCTCGATTCCCGACAGTTCCTGTCGTCAATCCGTGTAACCATAAATTTCATGTACGACCCGATCATGCGCGTCCTCACCGTGCTCGAAATCCTGCAAGCCCGGGAGCATGTCACTGGCCCGGAACTCGCCGAACGTCTCGAAGTCAATCCGCGCACGGTTCAGCGCTACATCGCCCGCCTCCAGGACCTCTCGATACCCGTCGAGTCCACTCGCGGCGTCGGCGGAGCCTACCGCCTCAAGCCCGGCTTTCGCTTGCCTCCCATGATGTTCACCGATGAAGAAGCCTTCGCTCTCGCGCTCGGCCTGCGAGCCTTGCGCTATCTCGGCCTTGCGGCATTTGCTCCGGCCACCGAAGGCGCGGCGGCCAAGCTGGGGCGCGTGCTTCCCGGTCCCCTCCGCGATAGCGCCAACGCAGTGGAAGAAATCGTCGCGATCGAGCCCGGCCCTTGGGTCATGTCCACCTCCGCCGAGTCTCTGCTTCGGCTCTGCACCGCCATCCGCGCCCGTCACGCCGTCGCCTTCCATTACGCCTCGCATGACCGCAAGTCTTCGCATCGCGAACTTGAGCCCTACGGCATCGTACACATGGACGGCCGCTGGTACACCGTCGGCCGCTGCCGCATGCGCCAGGCGCTGAGAACATTTCGCCTCGATCGTGTTTCAAAGCTGGAAGTGATGGATTCCCCGTTCAAGCGTCCCTCCGGCTTCTCCGCCAAGGACTACTTGAATCGTTCCATGCCCTTCGCTCAGACCGGCTTCTCCATCCAAGTCTGGCTCGATCTGCCTATCGAAAAGTTGCGCTCCCATTTCGCGCTCTACCGCGTGAATATGGAGGCGGAATCCGGCGGCACCACCGTCAAGTGCGCGCGCGAAAATCTGGAGCCCTTCGCGGCCATGCTCTTGGGCCTCGGTTGCCCCATCACCGTCCGCCAGCCGCCGGAGCTGAGGGAGACCTTCGCGCGCCTCGCATCCCGCGCTTCAGCCGCTACAGCTTGAACACCCGCTCCGCGTTCGACTGATACAGCATCTTCTTATCTGTGTCGCTAATCGGCAAGTTGTCCGTGACCGCCACTTCCTCCGGCACGAACTGGTAAGGATAATCCATCGCGTACATCACCCGGTCCACGCCCAGCACCGACTGCGCGTATAGTATCGGAGGCTCCCACGCCATCCCGCTCGTCGTCACCCAGAAATTCTGTTTCAGATACTCGCTCGGCTTGCGCTTCAGCTTCCCGATTGCCGGATACCTTCCGTTCGACACCATCCGCGCGTGCATGAAGTCGATCCGCGACATCCAGTACGGCAGCGCCTCGCCCAAATGCCCCAGCACCACTCCCAGCTTCGGAAACCGGTCGAACACTCCGCTGACGATCATGCGCAGCGCGTGCAGCCCCGTCTCTACCGCGAATCCATAAATCGCTCCGTCCAGGCCCCGCTCCAAAAACGGCTCGATCATCCGCGCCGGAGGTGTATTCGGATGCAGATAAATCGGCACATCCAACGCTTCCGCCGCCTCGAAAATCGCCCAGAACCTCGAATCGTCCAGATACTCGCCGCGCGTGTGCGAATTGACAATCGCGCCCTTCAACCCGAGCCTCTTCACGCCGCGCTCGAGTTCCTTCGCGGCTTCCGCCGGATCTTGCGGAGCAATGGCCGCCAATCCCGCGAACCGGTCCGGATGCCGCCCAATCGCGGCCGCTAAGGAATCGTTGAACTCCCGCGCCAGCCCCACCGCGGTCGCCGCGTCGAACACCTGCACCCCCGGCGAGGTCAGCGAAAGAATCTGCTTCGCGATCCCCGTCGCGTCCATATCGGCGAGCCGCAGCTCGCCCAGATCCTGCATCCTCTCGCGCAATTTGGCGAGCGCCGGGGCGCTCAGGTAAAACCCCATCAGGCTCGCGAAACCGGGGTCGTTCTGTGATCCGCCGCCGCCGGTCGAGCCTTCCTCCAGCAGCCTGCGGTAGCGCTCAAACAACTCCGGAGGCGCATACGCCTCCTCGGTTGCGATCCTCAAATACGCCACGAAGTTATTTGACGCTCTTCATCCACTTGAGAATCGGCCCGCTGACACTGGTGTCCTTCGTGCCAATCGACTCAACTTCGGAAATGTGCGAGTGATCCTTGAACGTCAGATACGTCGGAGCCCGTCCCGCCTTGGTCAGCGCATCGCGGAATGTTTCCGCGAACGCGATCACGCTGGGCGGATCCAGCTCCGCGCTCGACACGATGAACGGCAGCTTGGAGTTCACCAGCCCCTGTAAATCCGATCGCGAGAGATTCGTGGCCTCCTCCACCTGTCCACGCCCGCGCGCTCCTCCACCGCGTGCTCCGGTTCCGCGCCCGGCGCCGCGTGCTCCCCCACCGCCCGGCCCACCGCCCCTTGCCGCCGGCGCAGCCGCTTGCCCGGTTTCCGGATCCTTGCACGGCTCGCCGAATCCGCCCTGCTGCTGCGGCGGAGTCGCCGGAAGAATGTTGAACCCCGGCGACGACATGAACACCGCGCCCTTCAGTCCCACTCCCTTCGGCCCGTACAAATCCGCATGGCCGATATAATTCGCTACCGGCTGGTTGCCTGCCGACTGCGACCAGATGAACACCCGCTCCGGATTGCCCTTGTGGCTGGCGATGTTCGAGCGTACCCACTCCACCACCATTCCCACCGCCTTCGCCGTTCCGTAATAATCGCCGGTGGTGTCCGGATGCCGCTGCATGTTCACGCCCACCATCCCGTTCTTCACCGCCCACAGCATGATGTTGTCGTAGAAAATGCCCTCGGGTCCGTTCGCTAGTTTATTTCCCGCGCCTCCGGAAACGTAGATCAGCACCGGCCGGTTGCCCCCGCCTTTCTCCGGCGCGAACACGTCCGCCACGTCCATCGCCTCCGGTCCGAACTTCACATCGCGGGTGATCGTAACGTCCTTATATGGCGGCTGCGGATGCAGCGGCAGATAAATCTTTGTCGTCTCCGGCACGCACACACCTCGCCCGATCGTCAGTAATTCTTTGGCGATGTTGGAAGGAACCTGCGCCTGGAGCGCGGCGGCGAAGGCGACGGCAGTGAGCGGCAACAGCGTGTGAATGAGTTTCAAGAGCACCTCCAGCAGCATCCGAGTATATCGCAAGCGCCGTCCGCTGAAGGCTGATCGCTTATGGCTGCCCCGGTTCAACCTTTAGCACCGCGCCGAAAGTTTCATCCGTCAATAGGTAAATGTATCCCTCCGCGCCGGCGCGCAAGTCGCGCAACCTCTGGTTCAACGTAACTCACTCGACTAACGCCGCCATCGCCGCTTGCCCCAAGCTGATTCCTCCATCATTCGGAGGCACCGCGGAATTGGTCCAGATGCGCAGCCGCTCCGGCTCCAGCCGCATCTTCACGTCCGCGAGCAATAGATCGTTCTGAAACACCCCGCCCGAAAGTGCCAGCGTGCTCGTGCCATTCGCCTCGGACAGCATCTCCACCGCGTCGCATATTCCGTTCGCGACTCCGCGATGAAACGCCCTGGCGATCTCCGCGGCATCTCTTCCGCGAACCCGCGCCTCCACAACCGCAGCCAGCAGCGGACGAAAATCCAGCGTCTCTCCATCAACGGGGAAGGGAAGCGGCGCAGTCGTCGCGCCGCAACATCGCGCCAACTGCTCTAGCCAAATCGCCGCTTGCCCCTCGAAGGTAATCTCGCGAGTGAACCCCAGTAACGCCGCGCACGCATCGAACAGCCGTCCCATCGAGCTGGTCTCAAACGTCCGCACGCCACGCTCGATCAATTGCCGCGCTCGTTGATACCGCTCCGGGAACTCAAACGGCGCGTTGCTCATCGAAGGCAGACCCTCCACCTGCGTCAAAAATCCCGCCGCGCACTGTACCGGATACCTAGCCGCCGCATCCCCGCCTCCGAGCGTCGCCGTCCGCAAGTGCATCGCCCGCCGAAAACCCTCCCGCAAGCTGCCCACAAAGAACTCTCCGCCCCAGATCGACCCGTCATCGCCATAACCCGTGCCGTCAAAGCTCACCCCAACCACCCGTTCATCCCAAGCCTCCCGCTCCGCCAGCACTGACGCGATATGCGCCCGATGATGCTGCACGCCAAGCTTGCGCGCTCCCGGCAGCTCCATCGCCCGCAGCGTCGACGCGTACTGCGGATGCTGATCGTGCACCACCAGCAGTTTGTCCCAATCGACCTCATACATCGAAACCAGGTCGCGAATCGTCTCCTCGAACGCCTCCAGGGCCTGGTAATGCTCCAGGTCGCCGATGTGCTGGCTCACGAACGCCTGCCCATCCACCACCAGTGTGATCGTGTTCTTCAGATCCGCGCCCACCGCTAAAAGTGGCCGATTCACCGGCAGCATCGCAACCGCCCCCGGCGCATACCCTCGCGACCGCCTCAAAATCACCTGCCCGAACACTCCATCCCGAGCCACCGAATCGTCCACTCTCCGCGCAATCGGCCGTTCGCCGATCACGAACGCATCCGCCAGCCCCGACAATTTCCGCACCGCGTCCGCGTCGTCATACGCGATCGGCTCGCTCGATCGGTTTGCGCTGGTCATCACCAACACCTCCGGCGCCCCCGCCTCAAACAACAAATGATGCAGCGGCGCATACGCCAGCATCACCCCCAATTCGCCATTGCCGGGAGCCACCCCGCGCAACTCCACTTTCGCCGGAGCCAGCACAATCGGCCGCGCCGCCGATTTGAACAGCGCCTCGGCATCCGGCGTCAGTTCCACCAACTCTCGTGCCGCGGCCACGCTCCTCACCATCACCGCGAACGGCTTCTCTTTGCGGAATTTTCTTTCCCGCAAAGCCTCCACTGCCGCCTCATTGCGCGCATCGCACGCCAGATGATACCCGCCGATCCCTTTCAGCGCGACAATCCCGCCGTCCTTCAACAGCGCGACCGCCGCTTCGACGCTGGCCTCATCCCCGTGCGCACACGCATCGCCCGCCTCCAGCCGGTAATGCGGCCCGCATTTCGGACACGCCACCGGCTGCGCATGAAACCGCCGGTCGCCCGGATGCGCATATTGCCCCGCGCACAACTGATCCATCGGCCACCACTTCATCGTGGTGTGCGGCCGATCGTACGGCAGCCGCTCGATCACCGTATAGCGAGGCCCACAGTAGGTGCAGTTGATATATGGATAGTGAAAGCGCGCGTCGCGCGCATCGAATAATTCCCGCAGGCAGTCTTCACATACCGGCAAATCCGGCGAAATCCGCGCCGAAACATGCCCGTGATTCTCGCTCTCGCGAATCGTGAAGCTCTCGAACCCCGCGTGCTCTACAGCTCGAACTTCAATCGCCGTGATCCGCGCGACTTCGGGCGCGCCCGCCTCCAGCTCCCGAAGGAAAACCTCCAGCGCTGCTTCGGAGCCTTCCAGGTGAATCGCGACGCCCTCCGGCTCATTCAGCACCCACCCGTTGAGCCCATGCGCCCGCGCCAATCGGTACACGAACGGCCGGAACCCGACGCCTTGCACCACCCCTAGCACGCGGATCCTCCGCGCAGCGCTCATTGACAAAGCAACTCCAGCATCACGTGATACACGCTCGCCTGCACTTCCTGAATTCTCGGGATGTAATCCGACCGCACCACCATCGGAAAATCCGCCAGTCCCCGCCGCACGATCTCGCCCCCGTCATAACCCAGCAGAGCCACCGTCAGCAAACCACGCTTGCGAGCCTCCTCCAGCGCCATCGCGATGTTCTTCGACCCTCCGCTCGTCGAAATCCCGATCGCCACATCCTCCGCCCGCGCTTGCGCGATCAGTTGCCGCGAAAAAATCACCTCTGTGCCGATATCATTCGCCAGAGCCGTGATGTTGGCGGGCTCCAATGACAGCGAGACCGCCGGTATCGCGCGATACCCGGCCGGAGGCGCAACACAATCCAGCGCCCAATCGTTGGCGTCCGTAGCCGAGCCTCCGTTGCCGAACAAGATCAGCTTGCCTCCTCGCCTTAGCCGCTCGCCAATCGCCAGCACCGCATTCGCCATCTGCTCCGCCTGTTCCGCGGCCACTCGCTCCCGCAGCTTCGCGTCGTCATCCACCTTCATCCGGATCGACGCCGCAACCTCCTCGACAATCCCTCCCGTCTCCTGCTTTTCTTGCCCTAGAAACGGGTACAGGAATCCCGCATCGCCCACGTCCTGCCCCAGTTCCCGATGTTCGAAGAACACGTGCACCGTCTCCCACAACGTGTGGTACAGAATCTCGATCGTCTCCTGATGCACGAACGCATCTTGCACGCCCGTGTCGCAACAATACGATCCCCGCTCCCCCGGCAGCGCAAACGTCATCGCCCCGCGACCCTCTGCCGCATCAAGCGCTGCCTGCACCTCCGCATCGCCCTCCGGAGGCCCGAAACCCATCACCATGTCCTCCGGACGCAGAATCGCTTCCATCCACGGCCGGGAAGCGATCGATAGATCCAGCGCCGGCAGCGCACGCTTTCCCACGATCACCGGATGCACGAACTCGACCGAGACATGCTGCGCGTCCGTCGCATACGGCCCGCGGCCGAACGCCAGCAGACGCCCGCCTTTGAGGAATCGCTCGGACATTTCTTGGCACGCAGCCGCCAGCCTCGGGGCTTCCTTTGAGAAGAACCGCTCGCAGTGCCGGTTCCGCTTGAGCAGCGTTTCCGCCGCCCGCGCCGCCAATGCCGAAGCGCTTCCCGTCAACATATGCGGGGCAGGGGATCTCCCACCAGCATGTCGATCACGCGAGTCCCTCCATACCTCGTCGTTCCTAGCACCGTCGCCGCCGGCTGCTCTTCGATCCTTCCGATGATCGCCGCCTCGTGCCCGCCCGGCGTCTCGCGCAGCGCAGCCAGAGCCGCATCCGCAACTTCCGCCGCTACCACCGCCAGGAACTGCCCTTCATTCGCGATATGCAGCGGATCGAGCCCCAGCAGCTCACACGCTCCGCGCACGGCGTCGTTCACCGGAATCGCCTCTTCTTCCAGCACCACTCCCAGCCCGCAATCCCGAGCCAGCTCATTCAGCGACGTCGCCACTCCACCGCGCGTCGGATCGCGCATCCATCTTATGCTCGGCGCAGCGACTCGCGCGACAACCTCCACCAGCGGCAGTACGCTTCTCGTATCCGAGCACAAATCCGCTTCGAACTCCAATTCGCCTCGAGCCAGTAGAATGGTGATCCCGTGATCGCCCACCGGCCCGCTCAGCAGCACCTTGTCCCCCGGCCGTACCGACTTCGGCGTCAGCGCGATTCCCGGAATCGGCGCGCCCACTCCCGCCGTGGTGATGTACATGCGATCGGCCTTGCCGTTCTCGACCACCTTCGTATCGCCGCCGGCGATCGCCACCCCCGCCCGCTCCGCTGCCCGCGCCATCGCGCGAACCTCGGCCTCCAGGATCTCCGTCGGCAATCCGGATTCGAGCACATACGTCACCACCATAGCCTGCGCCCGCGCGCCCGCAACCGCCAGATCGTTCACGGTCCCGTTCACCGCCAGCTCTCCGATCGACCCTCCCGGAAACCGCAGCGGCTTCACGACGAAGCTATCGGTGGTGATCGCCACCCGCGTTCCATTCACTTCCAGGCTCGCCGCATCCGTCAGAGCCTCATTCGCGATCCCCAGCAAAGGCGCGAACAATCCCTCCACAAGCCTGCGGCTGGCCTTCCCTCCGGCGCCATGCGCCATCTCGATCTGCGGATCGAAAAACTTGATCTTGGGAAGCGCGCTGGCCATCTCGGATCTACGCCGGCGTCAGCCCACTCAGTGCCGCTGCCTTGCGATGCTCGTAGTTGTAATACGCCGCGCAGGAGCCTTCCGAGGAAACCATCAGCGCGCCGATGGGATGCTCCGGCGTGCACTCATTGCCGAACAGCTTGCACTGCGCAGGCTTCAGCACGCCCTTCAGCACCTCGCCGCACTGCGCCGCCTTCGGATCGGTCACCCGCACTCCCGGCACCGAAAATCGCTTCTCCGCGTCCCACTCGGCGTAAGCCTCGCGAATCCGCAATGACGATTGCGAAATGAATCCCATCCCGCGCCACTCGAAATAAGGCCGCAGCTCGAACACCTCGCCAATCGCCTTCAGCGCCGCTTTATTCCCTTCCCACGGCACTACTCGCGTGTACTGATTCTCCACCTTGGCTTCGCCTTGGCCAAGTTGCTTCAGCAGCATGGCGATGCCGCGCAAAATGTCCACCGGCTCGAATCCCGAAACCACAATCGGCTTGCCTTCGTTCTTCGCGATCCATTCATACGGCCGGCATCCGATCACGGTCGAAACGTGCCCCGGCCCGATAAACGCATCGATTCGCATATCCGGCGAATCCAGAATCGCCCGAATCGCCGGAATAATCGTCACGTGATTCGAAAATACCGAGAAATTCCGGATGCCTTCCTGCCTGGCCCGAATCAACGTCAACGCCGTCGAAGGAGCCGTGGTCTCGAACCCAATCGCGAAAAACATCACGTGCCGGTCCGGATTCTTTTCCGCCAGCTTCAGTGCATCCGCCGGCGAATACACGATCCGAATATCTTTTCCCCGGGCCTTATGCTGCAGCGGGCTCCCG
This sequence comes from Bryobacteraceae bacterium, assembly GCA_030041495.1. Lineage (GTDB taxonomy): Bacteria > Acidobacteriota > Terriglobia > Bryobacterales > Bryobacteraceae > Palsa-187. Next base: position 16,692 of record JASHNT010000050.1, read on the forward strand.
TTCGCTCCCGGCACGCGCATCATGTCTCCGAACGCCGTGAAGATCACGCTGGGGTCGTCGGTCATCGAAAGCCCGTCGTCGATCCTGCCCATCGGAAGCACGCACACCGGGCACCCCGGGCCGTGCACCAGTTCGATGTTCGGCGGCAGCAGATCCTTGACGCCGAAGCGATAGATGGCGTGGGTGTGCCCGCCGCACACCTCCATGAAGCGGTAATGCCGCTCCGGATCCGCCAGCTTGCGGACTTCCTCCGAGGCCTTGGCAATCGCCTCCGGCGCCCGGAACTCGTCGACGAATTTCACCCTTCCATAATCCCCGATCTTTGGTTTAGCCGCCAGCCGCTAGATCCGGCCATGAATCCTGATTTGAAGCATAGGCTGGACCCCTCCACGATTTCACGGTACTGGCTGGAAAAACCCAATTGCGCGATTTCACCCAATTGGTCTCTTACGTGCTCGGAACCACGGCAGGGAGGGGATTATGGCCATCACCGTCCGCGCTGTCGAATACTTTTACACTCGAGTACAGAATGAAACCAGCCAGGCCTATGAGCTGTTGTCGCAACTCGCCTCCGAGGACATCAACGTACTGGCCTTCAGCGCCGTGCCCTTCGGACCGAACCACGTCGAGCTCACCATTTTTCCGGAAGACGCAGCTAAGTTTAAAGCGCTCGCCGCTAAAGCCCGCTGGATCATCACCGGACCCCAACACGCCATCCTGATTCAAGGTGACGACCGGCTGGGGACCTTGGCGGAAATCCACCACAAGCTGCGCGAGGCCGATGTCCGCTCCTATGCCTCCACCGGCGTCACCGACGGCCGCGGCGGTTACGGCTACGTGATCTACACCAAAGAGGGCGATCACCTCCGCGCCGAGCAGGTTCTATCGGCCTGAGTCAACCACTGAGCGCGGCTCGTACAGGCACAGTGGGTCGGACGCCAGCGGATCGCCCGTCGCCTCATACGCCCGCGCCCTCGACCCTCCGCACAAAGCGTGATATTCGCAAGCCCCGCAGCGCCCTCCGAACATGCCCGGCTCGTGCAGCATCTGAAACAATTGCGAGTGCCGGTACACCTCCGCAAGCCGGGACGTCCGCACATTGCCCGCGCCCAGCGGCAAAAATCCCGCCGGGCAGATTTCGCCCGTGCTCGATACAAACACGATCCCGTTGCCATCGCGGATTCCGAAGCCCCGTGCGCTGTTGCTACGCTTGATCTCCTCGCCGGTCATGCCTTCCGCGCGCATGCGCTGGATTGCCACGCGCCGGTACGACGGAGCCTCCGTCGTCGCCACCACAAACGGCGCAGTTTTCGCGGTTTCGTACACCCACTCCATCAGCTCTTCGGCTTTCTCCCCGGCGAGCGGTTCGAGCACTTTCCCTCGCCCCACCGAAATCAGGAAAAACAAGCTCCACCGCGCGATTTTGTAGCCTTTCAGCAGCTCATACACCGCCGGCAAATCCTCCGCTGTATTGCCCGAAACCAGCGTGTTGATCTGCACCGGCAAATCCATCTCGCCCGCCCAGCGCAGAGCTTGTAGAGTCCGGTCATACGTGCCGCTCACGCCGCGAATCGCGTCATGCCGCGCCGCAGTCGATCCATCCAGGCTCAGCCCCACCGCCTCCACGCCGTGCTCTTTCAACCGCTCCATCATCTGGCGTGTCAGAACCGGCGTCGCCGCCGGCGTAATCGATACCCCGATCCCCAACCGCCGCGCCTCGTCGATCAGTTCAAACAATCCCTCCCGGAGCAGCGGATCACCGCCGGTCAGAATCAACTGCGGCAGCGGATCGCCGAACTCCGTGATCTGCTTCAGAAACTCCATCCCTTCCTGGACCGTCAGCTCGCCCGGAGCCGGATCAGGCATCGCCTCCGCACGGCAATGCCGGCACGCCAGCCCGCAGGCCAGCGTCATTTCCCAGTACACGTTTAACGGAGTACGCGTGAAGTCCCGCGGTTTGTGAGCGGTCGAAGTTGTCGTCGCGTGCATGCTCCCGTCCCAGCACACCGAGTTCCATTTATCTCCCTCAGTAACTTCGGCCCGCTAACTTGGGCGAAACAACCCAGGTGGCTTGGCTATGAGCAAGTCTAACCCCCAGCTTGCCGAGGCGACGCGGTCGCCGTCAGCTTCGAACGAATCAAATCCTCCACCCGATTCCACACCGCCGGATCAGACTCAATCTCGATATGCGGCTTCATGAGCAGGCGCGCGTACCAGGGATAACCCGCGCAATTGACTGGCGCGGTCTTGTAGCCGGATTGAAAATTCCCCAGGATCTGCGTGCGGGAGGCGTCCTCGGCGTGGATCTTCGCGCGTCCATGCAGCAGCCCGTCGAGCTGAAAGAAGTTCGCCGCGAAAGCTACGTTTGCCGGAATCGACGCATCGTTTTCACCGCGTTTCTGCACGCTGTCCACTTGAACCGTGAGCAACACCGGGATCTGCTGCTCGCCCAGCTCCCGCGCCAGATTGACCGTCTCCGATGCGCCCCAACTGTGGCCGTAAATCGCGATCCGGGCCGCACTTTTCTCAGCCGCAGATAGCGATCCGTCGTGATTGGAGTCGAGCAGACGCAGCACTTCCTCAAGCGCCGCCTGCCCGTGGTGATTCTCGAACGTCCGCACCTCCAGGTCGGCCGGAAAAGCCTCGCGCAGCTTTCGCGCGAGCTGCACCTCTTCATGAATCGAGTTCGTGTGCCCGACAAATCCGCCTAGAAATCCGACCACGATCGCATCCGGCTGCGCCGCGCGCGCCGCGCCCGCAAAAACGCAGGCGCCGAGACACACGACCGCGCTCGCCCGCTTCGCACAAGAAAACTGCATCCGAGAAATACCGCCAAAGAAGACTTGCTTGAGGGAAGGGAAGTACCTGCCGCCAACCTGCATTGTACACCCGCCGCCGCGCGCCCCGCTGTAAACTATAAACAGGAGCGTGCGCATGAATCGCTGGGATCTGCTGTTCGCTGCAGGCATGTTCGCGAGCATATTTGTACCGATGTTCACCATATTTTTCGTGTCGGGAAAGCACTGGCGAGAAGCGCAGGAAAGGGCGCGCGAGCGCCGCATGGCCGAGCATCGGATGAATGCAAGACTCCTGAGACTCGATATCTGACGCGCTCCCTAGGGCGCCGGGGTTACGGCGACGTCCCGCGCCGAATACAGCGTGACCTCGATTCGTCCCGTATCCTCCACCCAGCGATATTCGATCGCGGCCGACTCGCCTCTCTTCGGCGAGCTTCTGAGAGGGATGCTGGTCTTCCCGGCTTCGAGCGAAACATGTTCGATCGATAGGCTGACTGTCTGCGCGCCTCTGGGATTGTCCGTCGCGCCGTAGCTCACTTCGCCCATCGCCTTCGAGCCTTCCTTGGCTACCACCACGCCGTCCGCTTCAATATTTTTCTCGAGAACAAAACTCATCTCATGTGTGCCCTGCGGCGAGCCCGATCGTAAATCCTCCACGGAAATCAAGTCCACCGGCGTTCCCTCCGGCAGATCTAGCTTCAATCGCGCCGCGGCCTTGGGAATGTGCGTCGTCAGCTTGCTGTAGATGAACTGTTGGACGATGTGGGCAGAGGCCCTCCCGCCGAAACCCAGCAGCACGTTGTGAAACAGGCGCAGCCCGGTGCGGGAGCTGGCCGGATAATACAGCGTCGAAATCTCACCCGCCGCCAGCCCCCCGATCACGTCGGAGTAATCGGGTTGCCAGCGGCCGTTGTCTCCCTTGCAAACAAAAGCCGTCCCGATGGCGAACAGCAGCCGCGCCCCAAAGCTGCCGTCGCTTTTGAAGTAATAACGCGGGTCCTGGTGGAAGAGGGTTTGGGTCACAATCCGGCCGACAAGGACGGCGCTCACCTGGTCGGCATACGCTGCGCCCACACGCTTGCCGTAGCCTTCCATGCCCTGGCCGAATTCAGGATAAGCGTTGCGGGCCTGCTCGATACCGGCGACAAGGCCGGTGGCAATCAGCACCTCCGGATCGACAATGATCTTCCAGCCGAGCCGGAATTTCTGCGCCGCAGTCAAAGGCGCGGTGTCCTGCTGATACGTCACCAGGAAGTTGGGAAAGACGCCCAGGATGCGTTGTTGTTCTTCCTCGTGCACCTGCTCCGCCGCCCGCTCCTTTTGCGAAAGGCCCACTTGCACGGTGCTCTTTGCCGGCGCCACTTGCAGCACCGCGGACGGCAGTTCGAGGGTTTCGTCTGCGGCCACCGTAATGTCCATCTTTCTATCCGTGAAGCCTAGCGCGACAATTGTGAGCGAATAAGTTCCCGGAGTGACTGCGTTGAACTGGAAGGAGCCGTCCTGATCGGTGATACTTGTGCGGCCATTCTCCGGCCCCGCCGGTTGGAGCAGCAGGATCGCGCCGGCGACCACCGAGCCGGAGCTGTCCGTCACGCTACCCCGAACGCTGCCCGGATTCTGCGCCCATAACCCCGCGGGAAAAATCGTGTTGAGGATCGCGGTGACTATAGTCCCGCACCGGGCTGGCCGCATACTACAGTGACCATTTTCCTCCAATCGTCCTTTCGGAGCCACGACCGTGAGGGAGCGGTCACGCGCGAGCGCCGGCACCCCGGCTTTTCGCGTCCCACCCGCTTGCCTCAGCTTCCACGGCTGGTATGCTCATTCAAGGTGTTATGAAACCTTTCGTCGCTCCGCACGCGACCATCTTGCTGCTGGATTCCGACCCCATTCCGCGCAACGCCTTCCACGATGTCCTGCACGGCGGGGGCTATCTGGTGATGAACGCCGCGGATCTGGGCGCGGCGGTGGATCGCCTGGCGGAGGCTCGCCCGGATCTTTTGATCACACGCCCATACATTAACAGCATGCCGGGACGCGTCGCGGCAGACTACTTGCGCACCAAGTGCCCGGGGCTTCCGGTTTTGATCTTGGCCGGAATGATGGATGACGACCGTGTCAACGTCCGCAACCAAGTCGACAGCATCTACACCTTTCCCGCGCCGTTCAACCGCCAGGACCTGCTTAATAAGGTCCGGGACTTGCTCGCGCACACCCACCCGAAAGGACACGCCGTCCACCAATGAACCTTCGCCAAGTTTCGATTGCCTCTCTGTTAGCCGCCGCAATCGCCGTGCCGTCGTTTGCTCAGCAGGATCTTTCGGGCACCTGGAATCCGCAGTTCTCCGAAGATTCCGGAGAGCGCGGCCTGGGTCCCGACCTGGTGGATTACCTCGGGCTGCCCATCAACGCGGAGGCTCGCCAGTGGGCTCTGAGCTGGGACCCGGACCGCCTCAGCCTGCAGGAGCATCAGTGCCAGGTCCACACCGTCGCCTACATCTATCGCGGCCCTCTGCAACTGCGCATCTGGGAAGAACGCGATCCGCAGACGCAGGAGCTGATCGCCATTCACAACTATTCCAGTACCTATGAGCAGAACCGCACCATCTGGATGGATGATCGCGGGCACCCTCCCGATTACGCTCCGCACACCTGGATGGGTTTTTCCACCGGTCACTGGGACGGCAACATTCTCACGGTTTACACCACGCACATCAAGCAGGGGTGGACTCGGCGCAACGGGCTGCCTTCGAGCGACGAAATCACCCTGACCGAACACTTCATCCGTCACGGCAATCACCTCACTCACGTCACCGTGGTGAACGATCCTATATATTTGGACGAGCCGCTGGTCAAGAGCCAGGATTACGTGTTGAACGCCAACTCCGGCGGCAATTGGCTGTGGCCTTGTGAATACGTGGATGAAACTCCCGGCAAGCCGCACAGCGAAGTCCCCAGCTTTATGCCCGGCGAAAATCCTTTCGTGACCGAATTCGCCGCCAAGTACGGCCTTCCGGCGCAGGCAGTGCTTGGCGGAGCGGAGACCATGTATCCCGAGTATGGTGAGAAGGTGAAGGCCATGCCCATTCCTCCCAAGCCTCCGGCGCCGAAACCATGACCGGTATTTCCCGGCGCAATCTGCTAAGCGCGGGCGTGGGATTGGCCGCATCTTTCGCGGTGAAATCTGCGCCGGCGTCGGATTTAACCTCGCTCACTCTTAAGCAAGCCTCCGATGCGCTTCGCGCGAAGAGCACCTCACCGGTAGATCTCACCGAGGCCTGCCTCGCGCGCATCGAAAAATACGATCATTCGGTGAACTCGTTCATCACGGTTACCAAAGACCAGGCGATGGAAGCCGCCCGAGCGGCGGAAGCCGACCAGAAACGCGGCAAGTGGCGCGGTCCTCTCCATGGGATTCCGGTCGCCGTCAAAGACAACATGGATACCGCCGGCATCCGCACCACCGGCGCCAGCGAGCTGTTCAAAAACCGCGTACCCACGGAAGACTGTGAAGTGGTCCGGCGCTTGAAGAATGCGGGCGCGGTCATTCTCGGCAAGCTCAACATGCACGAGTTCGCCTACGGCGGCACCTCTTCGGTGACCTACTTCGGGCCGGTGCACAATCCCTGGGCGCTGGATCACATTCCCGGCGGTTCCTCCGGAGGCTCCGCCGCGGCCATCGCGTCGGACTTCTGCTATGGAACGCTCGGCACGGATACCGCCGGCTCCGTGCGGATTCCGGCTTCGCTATGCGGCGTCGTGGGCCTCAAGCCAACTTACGGACGCGTCAGCATTCGCGGCGTGATCCCTCTTTCAGTTTCCCTCGACCACGTCGGACCGCTCACCAAAACCGTGGAAGATGCCGCCCTGATGTTGCAAGTGATCGCGGGCTACGATGAAGCCGATCCAACTACGGTCGATGTGCCGGTGCCGGATTATTCGAAAGCGATGCTGGCGCGCGCGGCCAAGTTCCGGCTGGGCGTGCCGCGGGAGCGCTTCTTCAGTAATGTCAATCCAGAGGTCGCGCAGGCAGCCGATGCCGCAATCGATGTTCTGCGCAAGCTTACCGCCGGCGTCACCGGCGTCACGCTTCCGCCTTCCGAAAACCCCGCGCGAATCTGGGACGCGGAGATCTACGCGTATCACGCCAAGTGGATCAAGGAGACTCCCCAGCTTTATCAGCCGCAGACCCGCGCGGCCATTCTTCGCTCAGGTCAGGAGACGGCTGAAGCGTACGCGGACGCGCGCTGGAACATGGAAGTGCAGCGCCGCGAGATCCGGAAGGCGTTCGCCGATATCGATCTCCTCATCACGCCGACCATGCCAAATGTCGCGGGCTTGATCGTACCGCCGGCCGGCGCGCGCGGCGGCGGAGCGTCGTCGCAGAACACGCAACCGTTCGATGTGTGGGGCTTGCCAACAATCTCGGTGCCGTGCGGATTTTCGCAATCCGGCTTGCCCATCGGGTTGCAAATCACAGGAGCGCCGTTCAATGAACCGGCGGTGTTGGCGCTAGCCCACGCTTATGAACAAGCCACGGAGTGGCACAAGCGCCGGCCGGAATTGGAGGGTAAAGCATGAGTCCGGCTGTTGCTGCGATTTCTCATTGGATCGCTGGGCGCGCGGTTACTTCTGATTCGGAGCGATACGGCGACGTTTTCAATCCGGCCACCGGTGAGGTTCGGGCGCGCGTGGCGCTCGCCAGCTCCAGCCAGGTAGACGGTGCAATCGAAGCCGCCCGGAGGGCGGTTCCGGAGTGGCGGGCGGCTCCGCTCTCGCGGCGCTCCGAAATCATGTTCAAGCTGCGCGAGCTGGTGGACGCGAACCGCCGCCACATCGCCGAGATGATTGTGCTGGAGCACGGCAAGACTCTCGCCGACGCGCTGGGCGAAGTCGCGCGCGGCCTCGAAAACATCGAGTTCGCCTGCGGCATTCCGCAGCTTTTGAAAGGCGAATACTCCGAACAATCCAGCCGCGGCATCGACGTCTATCAGATCCGCCAGCCTTTGGGAGTGGTGGCGGGAATTACTCCTTTCAATTTTCCGGTGATGGTCCCGGCGTGGATGTTCGCCAACGCCATCGCCTGCGGAAACACCTTTGTCTTGAAGCCTAGTGAACGCGATCCTTCCGTGAGCATTTTCCTCGCCGAATTGATGCAGAAGGCCGGCATTCCGGACGGAGTGTTCAACGTCGTTCAGGGCGACAAGACAGCAGTGGACCGTCTGTTGGAACATCCGGACGTTCAGGCGGTGAGCTTCGTCGGCTCGACGCCCGTGGCTAAGCGGATTTATGAAACCGCTACGCGCAACGGAAAGCGCGTGCAGGCGCTGGGCGGCGCGAAAAATCACATGCTGGTGTTGCCCGACGCCGATATCGCGATGGCCGCGGACGCCGCTGTTTCGGCTGCGTATGGATCCGCGGGCGAGCGGTGCATGGCGATTTCAGTCGTGGTCGCGGTGGGCGCGGCTGCAGATCCGTTGATCGAGGCGATCCGCGAACGCACGCACAAGATCAAGATCGGCCCCGGAATGGAAGACGGCAATGAGATGGGTCCGCTGATTACGCGCGAGCATCGCAACCGTGTGGCCACTTACGTGGCGCAGGCAGCCGCCGAAGGAGCCTCGGTTGCCGTCGACGGCCGCGACCACGCCATCTGCGGGCGCAACGGTTTCTTTCTCGGGGCAACTTTGCTCGACGGAGTGCGGCCAGGCATGCGCTGCTACGATGACGAAATTTTCGGTCCGGTCTTGAGTGTCGTGCGCGCGGACACCTACGAGGAAGGGATGCACATCATCAACGGCAATCCCTACGGCAACGGAGTCGCGATCTTCACCCGCGACGGCGGCGCGGCGCGCCAGTTCCAGTTCGACGTCGAAGTGGGCTTAGTGGGCATCAACGTTCCGATTCCGGTGCCGGTGGCGTATTACAGCTTCGGCGGCTGGAAGGCTTCGCTGTTCGGCGACCTGCACATGTATGGTCCCGAGGGCGTGCAGTTCTTCACTCGCGCGAAGGTAGTCACCAGCCGCTGGCCCGACCCTTCCACCAGCAAGGTCGATCTCGGATTCCCGCAGGTTCGCTAGGTGCGCACGACTTCCGATCGAAACTGGATGATGTGGGTGCCGTCGTGCGCAATGATGCTCGCGAACCTGCTCTCCTACGTCGACCGTCAGGTGCTGGCGGTGCTTTCGCCGACGATTTTGCGCGAGACCGGCTTGACCGCCGAAGCCTATGCGCGGGCGCTCGCGGCGTTTTCGATTTTGTACATGATCGGGAATCCGCTATGGGGCTCGCTGCTGGACTTCATCGGATTGCGCAAAGGCATGTTCGCGGCGGTGAGCCTGCGTGCGGTTGCGAGCACCGCGCACGCCTGGATGTCCGGCTTCTGGGGGTTCGCTGCGGCGCGAAGCGTGCTAGGATTCGGCGAAGGCTCGGCGTTTCCCGGAGCGCTCAAAGCAGCGGCGGAATCGCTGCCTCCGGGCCGGCAATCGCGCGGCACGGCCATCGGCTATAGCGGCGCCTCGCTGGGAGCGATTCTGACTCCGCTGATGATTACGCCGGTCGCTCTGCGCTTCGGTTGGCGTTCGGCATTCCTGGTCACGGGAGCGATGAGCGTCTGCTGGCTGATACTGTGGGCCGTGATCGGCCGCCCTCCGTTCATGGCGGATTACAAGAGCGAATCGATGAAAATCGCGTGGCCGGATTTCCGCGAGCGCCGGCTATGGCTGGTGGTTTCAAGCTTCGGCTTGGGCGCGGTCGCTCTCGGAGTGGTGTCGTACTTCAGTCCTCTGTATTTGAATCGTGCGTTAGGATTGTCGCAGAAGCAGCTCGGGGAGGTGTTGTGGATTCCGCTGGTGGGTTGGGAGGCGGGTTATTACTTCTGGGGTTGGATCGCGGATCTGTACGTGACTGCGGACAAGCGGCCCGCCGGATTGTTCTGTTTACTCGCCGTGCTCGCCTTGCCTTCGGCCTTCATCACCGCGACGGGATCATTAACGATTGCGCTGGCGCTGATGTTCTGGGCGACGTTCATCGCGGACGGATTCGTGGTGCTGAGTCTGCGCGTGGGTTCGCACTTGTATCCGCGCGGGCAGACGGCGCTGGTGGGAGGGATCGGGTCGGGATCATGGTCGGCTGTGTTGGCCGGAGTACAGTTCGTATATGGGACTTGGGTCGACCGGCAATGGTACAGCGCGATGTGGATTTCGATGGCCCTGCTGCCGATGTGCGGCACGCTGATCTGGCTGTGGCTGAGCCGGCCGGTATACGCGCCCAAGCGGCCGGCGCTGGAGAATCAACCGGCATGACCGTCATCAGACCGGCGGAAGAGGCGGATGTTCCGGCGATGGCCGCGATTCGGGCTCGGGAGTGGGAGACCGAGGCGTATTGGCGGAGGCGGATCGGCGGCTATCTTCATTGGGACGGGTCGCCCGAGGCTCACGCGGCGCGGGGATTTTTTGTCGCTGACGACGGAGCGACGGTTGTTGGCTTTGCAGCCGGGCATCGGACGAGCCGGTACGGCTGCGATGGCGAATTGGAATGGATCAATGTCGTCCGCGAACGGCGCGGCGAGGGGATCGCAGGAAAGTTGATGGTGAGGATGGGCGAGTGGTTCGTGGAGCAGGGACTCGGCCGCATTTGCGTGGACGTCGAGCCAGGCAACGCGGTCGCGCGCAAGCTCTACGCACGATTCGGAGCGGAGCCATTCAAGCCGTACTGGATGATTTGGGAGGACTCCCGGCGCATGTGCGTGTCTATATAACTGACCGCAAAACAGAGTGCGCGGGCAGATTGTCTACTGGAACGAGGTCGCCCGCGCACCTTTTGCGGGCGAGCTAAGCTAGCGCTTCGGGGCGGGCAGCGGCGCGCCGCCGTTGTCGCTCGAGACCTTGGTGGCCTTGCCCTGCTTTTCCAAATCGCGTGCGCCCTGCAGCGCGTCAGTCATCATGTAGTTGCCTTCGTGGCAGGCGTACTCGTAGATCTTGTAACCGGGATCGAGCTTGAACGGCATGTGGATGGTCCACGGCTTGGTCCAAGTCTTGGGATCGCTGATGGTCATGTCGTAACTGAGCTGGGTGGGCGAGATGCGCGTGAAGCGCTCCGTCAGGCGGGCAGCATCGGTGAAGAGACCTCCGCTTGCGCCTGGTTGGGCCATGAGATTGGTGGTCTCGACCACCAGCGTGTTGCCTTCCCAGTGCCCTCGCGAATCTCCCATGTAGCTCAAGATGGCGGAGCCGATATGCGGCCGCCCGTCCAGCGGGATAACGCGCGTTTCATGAATCATCTCATTGCGAATGATAACGTAGCCGGGGGCTTGGAGAATTTCGTTACCGAAATTGTACAGCGTAGGCAGCATGCTGCTGACGACGCCGCGGGTGATGCAGCGGCTGTAGATATCGAAGTCGGTCCAGGAGTCGACGCGATCCGGGAAATGGCTGCCGGGGCCGTGTCCCCCGTTCAACGCTTTCATGGCCGCCTGCCCCGCGGGAGTCATCGGAGGGATGCGGCCGTCGGGAGGATCGACCACGAGCGAGGCTTGGCGGTCCGGCTTGCCGCGCTCCTGCCAATAGGACGGCGGATTGATGGTGAGGTCGGAGCCGCCGCTGGTCGGCGCGAACTCTTCGCTATCGGCCTCGGATTGCGTCTTGGCAGCCGCCTCGCGCTGAGCGAGCTCGGCATCGGTCAGCTCGGAGCGGGTGCCCATGTTGGCGGGGCGCTGCATCGGGATGCGGGCGGTAGCGGGCCATTCACCTTGAAGGTCGGGATCGCCCCAGGGGGTCCTGGGAGGTGTCCAAACATTTTTAGTGGAAGATGTTTTCGCAACAGGTTGGGAGGAAGATGCTTTTTGAACGGGCGCCTGCGCAAAGACTAACGCGCCGGCAAACAGGAGCGCAGTGAATCGCATGGTACCTCCGTGGTTAGCGCTGGTCTTCCGGAATATCCGGATTGGAGCCGCCGACAAACAGCTTCTTGCCGTCCTGGAAGGTGACGCTGCTGCCGTTGGCGCGGTTGGTGCCGTTCTTGGCCTGATAGCCCTGAATGGTCAGAACGGTTCCTTTTTCAAGCGACCGCTTGGTGAAGCCGCGGCGCAGCATGATATTGGGGCTGCCGCATTCCACCATCCAATTGGTGACCGTTCCGTCGGGATTGGTCACGTCGATGTGGATCCAGGAGTGGGGATTGATCCATTCCATGTCCGTGACCGTGCCGGTGAGCTTCACGGGCTTGGTGCTGTCGAACTCAGCTTGAAAGGCGTGATGCGCCCAAGCGGGCAGCACGCCCAGCAGCAGAGCCGCGCTCACGGCCGCCATCGCTGGCATTATTCTCATTGAGGGCGATCGCATTCGGACTCCTTCCTGATTCAAAATTCTACCTCTATTTCGATTTCTTTTCCTCGGCGCGAGCGCCGCTCAAAATATCGCTCATGGCGATGTTGCCTTCATGGCAGGCATATTCGAGAAGCTGGTAATGTTCGTCGCGCCGAAGCGGGATGAGGATGGTCCAGGGCCGGGTCCAGGTTTCCGGATCGTCAATGGTGGCCTGATAGTTCAGCGTGTTGGGGCTGGTGCGCGTAAAGCGCTCAATCAGCCGCATATCTTTGCTGTGATGGCCGGGGTCTCCGGGGTAGCCTGCGCCGTTGGAGCCGATGGCGTCGAGATCGGTGAAGTTGGTAGTCTCGACGACCAGCGTGTTGCCTTCCCAATGGCCGCGCGAATCGCCCATGTACTGGCGGATGGCGGAGTTCAAGTGCGGGCGGCCGTCGAGCGGGATTACGCGGGCTTCGTGAATCATCTCATTGCGGAACACGACGTAGCCGGGCATCTGCAGAATTTCGTTGCCGTTGTTGTAAACCACGGGAATGATGGAGCCGAGAACTCCGCGGGAGATGCAGCGGTAATAAATGTTGAGGTCTTCATAGGAGGCGGCCTCGCCACGCCATTCGCCGGGATATCCTTTGCCTCCGCGAGCCTCTTTGCGCCGCTTTTGCTCTGCAGCGGTAAGCGGAGGCAGGCGGCCATCGGGAGGGTCGATGATGAGCGACGTTTGGCGAGTGGGAGTGCCACGCTCCGTCCAGTAAGAGGGAGGGTTGACGCCGGGTTTGGCGTCCTTGGGGAGATATTCTTCACTGTCGGCTGTGGCCTGGCGCTTGGCCTGCGCCTGCTTCTGCGCGAATTCGGCGTCGGTCAGGGTGGTGCGGTCGCCCATGCTTGCGGGCCGCTGCATGGGCACGCCGAAGTTGCCCGGCCACATACCCTGGAGGTCGGGATCGCCCCAGGGGGTTTTGGGAGGCGTGTAGGCGCTCTGCGCCCACAGGGTGGTGGCGAGTGCGGCGGCTAAGAACAATTTAGTCATAAGAACAATCTCGTCATGTGCTACTTTGGGGGCTGCTTGGCGTATTGGCCGTAAAGTAATTCTTCGGCAAATTCGACGCACTTAAATTCCAATAACTGCGCATTTGTATCCTCAATGCGATAAAGTGGCATGCTGATTTTCCAGGGCCGGGTGAAGACATCGGGATCTTCGATGGTCGCCTCGTAGTTGAGATGAGAGGCGTCGGTGCGCGTGAAACGCTCGACCACGTGCAGGTTGTTGGTGGCGTAGTCGCCGGCGCGATCGAACCAGGCGAGACCGTTCAGGCCCGTGACGTCGACCACCAAAGTATCACCCTCCCAGTGGCCGTTGTTGGTGCCCATCCAGGTGTCCGAGCCGGCTTCTTCGGGCTTGCCCATGTTGACCAGGCGATTGGCGCTGGCGAACTCATAGACAAACATGACGCCGCGCGGAGTCTGGACGATTTGAAAGGGATAAGGCATGTAATTGGCTCGCGGAATGCCAGGCATATAACATTTCGCTTCAGGATCTGCCGTCCGGCGATTGTCGAAATTCGTCTTCTTTTTAGCGAGAGCTTCGGGCTTGTAGGGGATGGCTCCGCCTTCGACCACGCTTTGGCCGGGAGGCTCGGAGGCGATGGCTCCGGTCTGCCACATGGTTCCGGGGGCCGGGGAGTGGTCTTGCAAGTCCCAATTGGCGGTGTTGATGGCTTGATAAATGCCGCTCAGATCGGCGTGGCCGTCGAAGGAGCGTGGAGCGCGGTAAACGGCGGCGCGAGCGGGGGATTGTGCTCGTGAGGGGGCCTGGGCTGGAAGGTGCACGGCGATGAGCGACACCGCGGCTAAGGCTGCGCCGGCGAGGAAGAATCGGCTAATGAGCTTACGCATAAAGTACGGATATTTGATGCTACGTGAGGGGTGGAATGTAGTCAATGGGGTGCGGAGGCACTGCGGTGAAGGAGCAGTTGCGGCGAGCTGGGGTCCGGCCGGCGGCGCTAAGGGCTATTAATGTGGCGCGTGTGCGCGGTTCGGTAACTAATCTCGGGTCTTCAAATTCTCGATATATCGCCCGACCTGCCCCACCCGCGCGCTGTCAAACGCCGCGCGTTGTTCAAGCGCCAGCAGCCCCTTCAGCAACCTCTCGCCGGCGTCGAAAATTTCCTGCGTTGGCGGCTCGCCGGAGCCCAGCGCCTTTCTTCGGGCCTTCAAGGCTCGCGCCAGCTCCTCCAAATCTTCGGCCGCCAGAGCCGTTTTCGCCCTCTCGGTCGCCTGTTTTAGAGTCATCAGATTTGGCCTGGATTCTGCCCGTACAGCACCAGGCTCAGGCTTTGGAGGCTCGCGTTCATTTCGGTCTGCTGCGATTGCAGCTCCGCAATCAAAGCGTCCGCGCTCGAAAGCTGCGAAGCCAGATTGTTCTGCATCACTGTCAGTTGACTGGTCAGCGTGGTGATCTGGCTCTGCAAGCTTTGATCCGTGTTGCTCAAACCTTTGGCCTCTACTTCCAGCAGCCCGCTGGTGGGATCGCCGAATTGCTGAAACGTCTGCGAAGCCCCCACCAGACCCGATGTCGCCGAGCCAATGAATTGGAACGCCGCACTCAATTGGGCGTCGGTGAAGCCGCTGACCGCGCTTGGATCGAACGAGGCCTGCCCGCTGCTATTGAAAGTGATGCCGAGGTCGGAGAGGCTCTGAATGCTTCCGCTCGAATTGGTGTAACCGGCGAACTGGTTCAATGCCTCCTGTAACTGGATCACCGAGGTGTCGCCGGCCAGCGGCCCGGCCGTTTGACCCTCCTGCGCGGCCAGAGCCGATTGCAAGCTGTTATAGTCGCTGACCACGGTCTGCAGAGCGGAGCTCAACTGCGTGGGATCGCTCGAAAGCGAGATGGTGGTCGGCGTGCTGCTGGCGCCTTGAATCGTGAGCGACACGCCCGGAATAACGTCGTTGACCGTGTTGCTAGGCTCACTGACCGAGATGCCGTTCAACTCAAACACCGCGTCGCTGCCCTGATTCGTGTCCGTGAGCCACTGTTTACTGGTTCCTCCCGGATCGTCGATAATCTGCAGCGTCGTCGCGCCCGTCGCGTTTGCTGAAACCGAAAGATAATCCCCATTGCCTGTGGTGAGCACGGAAGCCGTGACCCCGGCGTTGAGCGAATTGATCTCGCTCGCCAGGCCTTCCAAATTGTTGTCCGCCGAGCTCAGGGTGAAGTTGTACTTCTGCGACCCCACCACCAGCTCCATGCTGCCGGTCGAGGAAACCTGGGTGCTGGTGCCGTCGGTGTAGCTGCCCAGACTCGTCTCGCTGGCGGCCGCGGCGGCGCTGGTCACGGAATTAATGGTGTAGGTCGCTGGCGCGGTCGCGCCCGAATCGGTCGCGGTGACCACGTTCGAATCGGAGGTGCTCGCGCTCAGCGCCTGCCCCGACGCGAGCGTCCCTAGCGAGCTCAAGCTCGTCGCAAAACTCTCTACCGTCGATTGTAATTGCCCCAGCGCGCTTTCTTGCGACAAAACCGTCGAATCCTGATTTTGCAGATTGGTGATCGGAATCTGCGCGATCGCCACGGCGCGGTTCAACACGCTTTGCAGGTCACTCGAGTATTCGCTGACCCCGTTGAGCGTCACCGGCGCGAAGGGATTGCTGCTGGAGGATGTGCTGGATGTCGAGGAGGTTCCCAGCGAAGTCGTGCTCGTGCTCATTTTGGTCCTCGATCCGCTCATCGGCAGGATCGAGGGGAACCTGAGCACGGATTTTTCCGCTTAGTTGGGGGATGGTTTCTCCATCCTCTCGATAACCACCGTGGGAAGCGGCGCTTTTTGTGCTTCCAGTCTCAGCCCGAACTGCCGCTCGAGATCGCCGCGGAAGTCGTCGTCAGTCCAGCGCATCACGAACATGTAATTTCCCTGGAGCCCCGTCTTATCCACGACTGGCCGGTCCAGTTCCAGACTAAACTCAGACAGTATGGCGGCGAAACCCTGCGTGGTATTTCTGTCCACCAACACTTTCGGAGCCACCGATTGGTCGACCTGGGTACGAAACTCGTATCCCGCAAGGTCCTGCACTGTGATGCCGCCGGTGGTCGGCTCTCCGGGTTTTAGCTCTCGCAGCAGCCCCTTCTTGGCCACCGTCATCACATACACCGGCATCTCCTTGGTCTCATGGCGAACCACCAGCTTGAAGCGATCCGCCAGCATCGTCCGGAGCATGATCTTGAGTTGATCCTGTTCAGCCGGTCCGGCAGATTTCGCCTCAATGCAAAACCGTTCGTCTCTGACCCAGTCCGGCCCGCCTGAAATCTGATGCGGGCTTAGTCCGTAGCCGTCCTGAATCAACCTTAACGCCGTCGCCGCACCCGAGACCATTCCCGCGGTGTATCGCAGCGGGCGGCAGACCGATGGTCCGCTGGGTGCGCCGCCTCTTCCGCCTCCCTCCCCGACCGGACCCAGGGGTTTGATCGACACCGCATCGAATTCCGGAAGTGGCTCGGGCGTCGCTGGCCGGGGCGGAGGTGTTTGCGCCTGCGCGATTTGCACCGGCGCCGGAACCGGCGCCGGCGGCGCAGCGGGAACCGGCAGTGGCAAAGCAGGGAACTGCATGCCCCGCTCCTTTTGCGGACTCGCCGCCGCGGCCAGATACGCCAACGGACACGCCAGCGCCACAATCGCCGCGGCGCTCCAGCGCGCCACTCCGCGCGAGAAGCCTGTGCCATCCAGCACTCGATCGATCCGCTTCTCCACTCCCCCATACCGAGCCATGCCGATCCCAACCGGCTCGACCTTCTTCGTCACGAACTGCAGTAATACTTCCGCGTACGCAGCCCGGTCCTCCGTCGCCGCAACGGCCGCATCGTCGCTCGCTTCCTCCGCCGCCCGTACGATCCAGCGGTCCAGCATCCAACTCAGCGGGCTGATCCACAGCAGCGCCCGATGAATGGCCGAGAGCAACTGCACCGCTGGATCCCATCTCTCAACATGCGATCGCTCATGCGCCAGAACCGCCGTCAATTTCGTTGCATCCCACTCCCGCCAGTCCATCGGCAAAACCGTCACCGGCCGCACGACGCCGATGGTCACCGGCGACACCACGCTCTCCGACTCCCGCACCCCATCCAGATCCGTCGCGCGGCTGGCGCCCCGCAAGCGAAAGCTTAGCGCCAGTCCGATACACACCCGCAACAGCAGCACACCCGCGATCGCCGCGTAAACCAGCGCCGCCGCACTCCGGTAATCGAAAACCTTCGGTCCATCCTGCGCCGGCTGCACGCCGCCATTCTCGGGAACCTCCGCGCCCGGCGCGGCCGCCCGCACCGGCGTCTCTACATAAACCGGCCGTGCCGCCTCGCGCGCCCACACCATCGGAACCGTCGGCAGCGCCGCGCCCACGAACGGAATCGCCATCGACCCAGTGAGCAGCGCCGTCCACGCCGCCAGTCTCAGGGAAGCATCGCGTATCCGCGATGCACCGAGCAGCAGCGCGCCGCAGCCGATCAAAATCGACGAGCGGATCGCCCACTCCATTACGAACTCGATCATGGCCTTTTCTCCTTCCTCGCCGCTGCTTTTCTTGAAGCGATCTTCACCGCCAGCCTCTGCAACTGCTTCGCCTCCAGCACCTGGTTATCAACCAACCCCACCAACAGCTCCTCCACCGACCCTTCGCAGAACCGCTCGATCAACTGCCGCGCCGCTTTCGCCGCCACGCTGCGCTTGGTGTCGACAGCCCGATACACAAACGTCCGACCCTCCACCTCATGCGTAACGTAGCCCTTTTCCTCCAGAATCCGCAGAATCGTCCGAATGGTCGAATCCTTCAGCGCCTTCTTCGGCGCCACCCCCTCCCGGCACGCTTCCGCCGTGCAGTCTGGGTGCGACCATACCTGCTCCATGATCAACTGTTCCAGCGGTGTCAGAGGCTTTGAATTTCTTCTGTTAAGCATCGTAGTGTTAAACAACATAACAGTAGACGCCGGAGATGTCAATCCCTCTTGCACAGAAAATTATTTGGCTTGAACCGCTGCGGCCAGTTTCACTGCCGACGCCACTTCGCGCGCCTGGACTTCGCTCAGCTCCGCGTAAACCGGCAGCGAAAGGACGCGTCCCGCGGCCCGCTCCGCCACCGGCAGGCTTCCGCGCGGAAATGCCTCATCCCGGTACGGAGCCATCGCATGAATCGGCTCCGGATAATGAATCGCCGTCTGAATTTGGGCCGCCGTCAGCTCGCGCTGCAGCTCATCCCGAGCCTCACTCGCGATCGCATACACGGAATATACGTGCCGAGCCCATTCCCGCTCACGCGGCAGCCGCACCCCCGCGCCCTCCAGCTCCCGCGCATACACCCGAGCCAGCCTGCGCTTCGCTTCCGTCCACCTCTCCAAATGCCGCAGCTTCACCCGCAGAATCGAGCCCTGCAAACCCTCCATGCGATAGTTGAACCCGCGCAGCACGTGATGGTAGCGCGACTCCTCACCCCAATTGCGCAGCAGCCTCACCGTGCGAGCCAACTCCGGGTTGTTGGTGGTCACGCAGCCGCCTTCGCCGTACGCGCCCAGGTTCTTTCCGGGATAAAAGCTGAAGCAGCCGATATCGCCGATCGATCCGACGCGCCGCCCCTTGTATTCCGCCGCATGCGCCTGGCACGCGTCTTCGATCACCGTCAACCCGTGGCGTCGCGCGATCTCCAGAATTGGATCCATGTCCGCCGGCTGCCCGAACAAATGCACCGGCATGATCGTCTTGGTCCGCGGCGTAATCGTGGCCGCGATCTTCGCCGCATCGATGTTGTACGTCTCCGCATCGATATCCGCATACACCGGCCGTGCGCCGGTATATAAAATCGCCGCCACTGTCGCGACGAACGTAAACGGAGTCGTAATCACCTCATCGCCCGGCCCCACTCCCGCCGCCAGCAACGCCAGGTGCACCGCGCTGGTCCCGGAATTCGTCCCGGCGCAGTGCGCGGCCCCTTGAAACGCCGCGAACTCTTCCTCGAACGCCGCCACTTCGCGGCCCAGAATGAACTGGCTCGATTCCAGCGTCTGCGCGACCGCCGCGTCGATTTCGCCCTTGATCGACCGGTACTGCGCCTTCAAATCCGCGAAAGGAATCATCGTCGCGCTCTCTTGCCATGCGCCGGGCTCTCGCTATAATGAAGCTCTCTGACTTCGTCCTCGAGCGTAACCATCGTTATTCCAGCGTACAACGAGGAGCGGCGGTTGCCTCCGGCTCTAGCCCGCGTGCGCGCCTACCTGGACGCCGCCACACGCTTCTCTGAGGCCGAAATTCTCGTCGTCGACGATGGGTCCCGCGATGGCACCGCCGCGTTCGTCGAGTCCATCGCCGCCCAGGACCCGCGCCTGCGCCTGCTGCGCAACCCCGGCAATCGCGGCAAAGGATATTCCGTCCGCCACGGAATGCGGGAGGCTCGCGGCGGCTGGGTGTTGTTCTCGGATGCCGATCTCTCCGCTCCCATCGAAGAACTCGATAAGCTGCTCGACGCCGCCCAAAACAGCGGAGCCCAAATCGCCATCGGTTCCCGCGCGCTCGACCGTTCCTTGATCGGCGTGCATCAGAGCGCCATACGGGAACTCGCCGGGATCGCACTGAACCGCATCATGCGGCTGATCACCGGTCTCCGCTTCGCCGATACCCAGTGCGGCTTCAAGCTGTTTCGCCGTGACGCCGCGCAGCGCCTCTTCTCCCGCCAGCAGCTTGACGGGTTCACCTTCGATGTCGAGGATCTGTTCATCGCGCGGCTGCTCAAAATCCCGGCCGTCGAAGTCCCCGTGCGCTGGAACCACGTCGAAGGCACCAAAGTCGGGTTCTTGGTCGGCCCGCGCTTCTTCCTCGACCTCTTCCTGATTCATTGCTACCGGCTCGGCGGCAAATATCGCGAGTGATTGCGCCGCCCGCGCTTGCGTTATAATGACCTGTTCCACTCCGCGGCATCCTGGCCGCGCGTTCAAGGGGGGAGGCACCATGAAATTCTGGATTACCGCGCTCACGGCTTTGACGTTGGCCGGCGGATTGATGGCCAACCAGCTCGATGACGACTACGCCAAATTGAAGGACGCCCAGTCCAAGAAGGACGCCGACGCCGTTAAAAAACTGGCTCTCGATACTTCTAAGCTGGCCAAGACCGAAAGCGCCACACCTCAACCATCGGACGCGTCCCAGGTGGCCGATTGGAAGACGCGCATGGAGTTCACCAAGGAAGTGCAACTGTTTGCCGAGTACTCGCTCGCCTCCACCGCCATCACGGATTCGGCGCGCGTCGTGGACCTGACCGAAGCGCTGCTCGATCTCAATCCCAAGAGCCAGTACCTGACGCTGTGCGCATCCACTTATCTTGAGGCTCTGGCGAAAGAGAGCCCCGCCAAGGAGATTGCCGGAGCGGAGAAAATCCTCACCGCGAATTCGTCTAACGAAGACGCGCTGGACGCTCTCGCGCGCGGTTACCAGTCCAGCAGCCCTGCCAAGGCCAACACCTACGCCACGCGTTTAATCGCCGCCATGAAGGGCAAGGCCAAGCCGGAAGGCGTCACCGACGCCGATTGGGAGCGCAAGAAAGACGCAATGCTCGGCGACGGCTACTATATCGCCGGCGCGACCGCCTGTGCCGCTCCCCGGAATGCCTGGGTGGATTGCGACCGCGACCTCCGCGCCGCGCTGCCTTACATCAAAGCGGACCAGCGCATGCTGGGCATCACTTACTTCTACCTCGGCTTGGCCAATTACCAGATCGGCCGCCTCACTGGCGACCGCACCAAGATGCAGGAAGGGGCAAAGTACAGCGATCAATCCGCCGCCATCTCCGGCCCCATGCAGCAGCAGGCTTACAAGAACTCGCAGGCCATCAAGGCCGAGCTCGCTGCTCCCCGGCGCTAGCGCCCGAACGTAGTACCATCCTGCGCTTCGGTCCAGTCTAAGCCCCTGTCGCGACAAATTGTCGCTGGAAAATGGACAATTTGTCCCAATCGCCAGAGCCCTTCGTCCGCGCTTTTCAAGGTTAAGCCCAGAAATTCCAGTGCCGCCTGATCCCGAACGCAGTGGAACTGCGCGTGCACTATTGTAGGGCGTTCATGGAACCGACGCTGCGAAAATCGAGTTCCAGCGCCAGACCCGGCGCGTCGGAGGCGCTGGGTCCGGTGTACGCCATCGTGCCAGCACACGGGGAGTCGAACGCGGACTCGGTCGCCAAGAGCCTGAGCCGTGAGCTTTCGGAGGGCTACTCTCTCTCCGTGTTGCTGGCCGATTTTTGCTCCCACGGTTTCCGCTTGTGGAACTCTTCGGAATCCCCGCAAAGATTTGATGGACGTACTTGGGGAGCCTTCGTCACCCCCGGAGACGTCTTTGATACGCTTGAAGCTCGCGAGGCCCATCCGCGCCACATCAGCCGCCTTCTGGCGCAAGCCCGCACTCGTTACAACGTCACCTGCGCGGACTTGTCCGAAGCCAAAGAATGCTCGGCTCTCGAAGTCCTGCGGAACGCCGACTCCATTTTCCTGGTCGCGAACTCTGACCCGCGATCCATCGATCAGGCCCATTATCGCGCGGCATGGCTTCGCTCCATGGGCCTCGATGATCGCACGGCCCTTCTTCTGAATCGCCTCGGCGGCGGAGCCAACGGAGCCCAAGCGGAAGATCGCACTGGATTGCCCGTCTGCGGGGCAGTCAGCACCGCTCGCGACCTGCAGCGTCTCGCGGAATGGCTCGCGGCACCCCTTCCTCCTGCCTTTAACGCACTCGCGTTATCCCAGCCGGCTTTACGCGCTGGATAAAAGAGGGGCGGATTCCATCACCCGCCCCTCTCCTCTTTCTCCGGTCCGCTTCGCCTTCCGGGCAGGGCCCGCGCACCGTCTCGATCGCGATGTCCTCATCGAGTGCCTGAGATAGAATGAGTGGTCGCCTGCGTCTCGCGATCGCAGGGCGTGTCTAGGTGTAAGCCGTTCGGATGACCCGATTCGCGGAATGGAGAAAACCGCCATGGTTGTGAACCAACAAACAGGAACTCGCGTGGACGAAGTCGCGGCGGGAATCTATCGGATCTCGACGCCGCTAGATGTGATCCCCGGCGGTTTCACTTTCAACTCCTATCTGGTCGCCGACCAAGAACCTCTCCTGTTTCACGCCGGTTGGCGAAGTCTCTTCGGCCTGACAGCGGAAGCGGTCGGGAAGGTGATGCCGGTCGAAAAGTTGCGCTGGATCGGCGGTTCGCATTTTGAAGGCGATGAGTTCGGCGCCCTGAATGACTTTCTCGGGGCGGCGCCGAACGCGACCCCATTCGGGGCCGAAATCGGCGTCTTGACGTCCATCAACGATTTTGCTTCCCGGCCCGCCCGTGGACTAAAGGACGGAGAGGAGCTTTCCATTGGCCGCCCCTTGCGATGGCTCTACACACCGCACGTTCCCCACGGCTGGGATTGCGGCATTCTGTTCGACCCCAGCACCCGGACGTTGCTCTGCGGAGACCTGTTCACACAGCCCGGCGCCCAAGTTCCGCCGGTGACCGAATCGGAGGTGCTCAGCGCCAGTGAAGGGATGCGCGGGATGATGGAATACTACGCACACGCAACCGGCACGTCCCAGATTCTAGAGCGCTTGGCGCAGCTTTCTCCCTCGACGCTCGCTTGCCAGCATGGGAGCGCTTATCGCGGCGACGGCGCCGCGCTGCTGCGGCAATTGGCTGCCATACTCGACGGTGAAGCGGCCAAATCCGCTCACAAATAGGATGCCGGCGCTTAGCTACTCCGGCGCCGAGGAATCCTTGCGGGCCAGCTCCTCGGCCAGAATGATGGCGTCCGCCAGCTCCTTCATCGGCCTCCGCAGGCGCCGGCTTTCGTTACGCATGCGCAGGTAGGCTTCCTCCTCGGTCAGATTGTGCCGGCGCTGCAGGATGCCTTTGGCTCGCTCGACCGCCTTGCGCGTCTCGAGCTGCCGCTTCATCTCCTCGGTTTCCGCCGCCAGCCGTATGTTCTCCTCCTCCAGCAGGCTCTTCGCGATGGCGTTGCCCATCTGTTCGCCGATGAACTGAATGGTGCTGATCTCCTCCACCGAATGTTCGTGCCGGTCGCGGTGATGCACGTTGATCACGCCGATCGCTCCCCCCTTGTTGATCAACGGCACCGACAGGAATGCCTCGTAGGTGTCCTCCACCAGCGCAGGGAACATCTTGAAGCGCGGATCCTGCGAGGCTCGCGACGTCAGAGCTACCGGCGACTGGTGCTCCGCCACCCAACCCGTAACGCCTTCCCCGATCTTCATGCGCAGCGTTCCCAGGTCCGCTGCGTGCGGCACCAGTGAAGCGCGCAAAACGAATTCGCCCGTGGCTGTCTCCACCAGGTACACCAGGCACGCGTCGCATCCCGATACGCGCGCCGTCAGCCCCACGATCTCTCCCAGCATCTCGTCCAGCGATAGCTCTGAGCTGACGATCCGGCTCACCCGATGTAGTACGGAGATGTCTTCAGATCCACTCGACATGATTGGTTCGGTTGCCATCATACAACGAGGGTAAATCGCCCCTTTCCCTTAGGTCCAATCAAATCTTTCTATCCAGTGAATCATCGGCGCGTCCTGGGCGAAACGGTATAATATCAGTCGTATGCGAGAGCAATGGGTGACCCCGCGCGCAAACGACCGTATCCGCACGCAGATTCATTACGCCCGCCAGGGGCGCACCACGGAGGAGATGGAATACGTCGCGCGACGGGAGCGCCTCTCCCCCACGGCCATCCGCGAGGAAGTCGCCCGCGGCCGCATGATCATTCCGGCCAATATCCACCACACCAATCTGGAGCCGATGTGCATCGGCGTCGCCTCGGCCTGTAAGATCAACGCCAACATCGGCAACTCCGCAACCACCTCCAACATCGACGAAGAAGTCGAAAAGCTTCGTTATTCCATCAAGTACGGCGCGGACACCGTGATGGATCTTTCCACCGGCGGTGACATCCCGCGCATCCGCAAGGCCATCATTCAGGAGTCCACCGTCCCCATCGGCACCGTGCCTATCTACGAGGCCATCGCGCGCGTGCGCCGCATCGAGGATTTAACCATTAACGTGATGCTTGAAGTCATCGAGGAGCAGGCCGAGCAAGGCGTCGACTACATGACCATCCACGCCGGCGTCCTGGTGCAATACATTCCGTATACGACCCGCCGCGTCACTGGAATCGTCAGCCGCGGCGGAGCCATCTTGGCCGAATGGATGGTGAAGAACCATCGGCAGAACCTGCTCTATGAGCATTTCGAAGACATCTGCAAGATATTTCAGAAGCATGACGTGAGCTTCTCCTTGGGCGATGGCCTGCGCCCCGGCTCTCTCGCCGACGCAAGCGACCGCGCCCAGTTCGCCGAACTCGAAACGTTGGGCGAGCTCACCAAGACCGCCTGGAAGCACGACGTGCAGGTGATGATCGAAGGTCCTGGTCACATCCCCATGGACCAGATCCAGATGCAGGTCGAAAAGGAGAACGAAATCTGCCAGGAAGCGCCGTTTTACACCCTCGGTCCTCTGGTCACCGATTTCGCTCCCGGTTACGATCACATTACCTCCGCAATCGGCGCGGCCATGATCGGCTGGCACGGCGCATCCATGCTGTGCTACGTCACGCCCAAAGAACACCTGGGCCTTCCCAACCGCGAGGACGTCAAGCAGGGTCTGATCGCGTATAAGATCGCCGCCCACGCTGCCGACATCGCGCGCCATCGCCCCGGAGCCCGCGACCGCGATGATGAGCTCTCCCGCGCCCGCTTCGCCTTCGATTGGAACAAACAGTTCGAGCTGGCGCTCGATCCGGAAACCGCCCGCGCCTACCACGACGAGACTCTGCCCGAGGAAGGCTTCAAGGACGCGGCCTTCTGTTCCATGTGCGGCCCCAAGTTCTGCTCGATGAACCACTCGAACAAGACCCAGGAGTTCACCGAAGCCGACGCCGCCGCGGTTCTCAATCAGGAATCCTCGCTCACCCAGATCGCGACGAAGTAAAACGCCGGGGCGAGCTTCGTCAGCCCGTTAATCGCCAATCTTTCGACGTACAGCTCGATCGCTTCCTGAATATTGCCGAGCGCCTCTTCTCGCGTGTTGCGTTGGGAAACGCAGCCCGGAACTACGGGAACGGACACGACGTACCCGCCGTCGGCCTCACTTTCGAGAAATCACCATATATCTCATGGATGCCCTCAGCTTAACTTGAAAGTAAGTTGCCGCCGCGTCGCGTCAGGAAGGCGGCCGGTAAAGGTCTGAACGCGTTCAAAAAGTGCTTGACATTCGCGCCGGCTGCGCGCATTCTATTGTTGAACACGTTCAAATCAGATGCCCGCCGCCAAAATCACGAAATCCGACCAGACCGCAAACAAAATCCTCGAAGCCGCGCTCGACCTCTTCCGCGAGCAAGGCTTCGACACTGCCACCATGCGCGCCATCGCCGAAAAGGCCCAAGTGGCCACCGGCGCCGCCTATTATTACTACCCGTCCAAAGAAGCTATCGTCATGGACTTCTACCGCCGGTCTTGCGAGGAGATGCAGCCCAAGATCGAAGCCGCTCTGGAAGGCGCCAAGGCCCTCGAAACCAGGCTCCGCGCGCTGATTCAAGTGAAACTGGAGCATTTTGCCCCCAACCGGGGCATCCTTCGAGCTCTGCTCCGCAACGGCGCGGACCCCAAGCATCCGCTCTCGCCCTTCAGCTCCGAAACGCGGGCCATCCGCGACATTGATACCGCCTGGTTTCGGCGCATTCTCATCGATTGCGGCGTGCGCATCCCGCGCGATCTGGAACCGGCTTTGCCCGGCGTACTGTGGTTTTTGCAGATGGGCGTAATTTTTTTCTGGGTGATTGACGAATCGCCTCATCAAGTCAGAACCGCGAAGCTGCTGGAACGCGCGGCGTCGAGCGCTGTCGTGCTGATCCGGCTTTCGGGATTGCCGCTGATGCGGCCGGTGCGGAGGTCGGCGCTGGAAATCGTCCAACTGGTGAGAGGAGCCTGAGTCATGACGGGGGAAATCCGCGCCGCGGTCGCCTTTATCATTCTTGCGGTGATGATCGCGAGCGGGTTCTGCCTGGTGAGCAGCGGAGTCTACGGCCTGACAATCTTCCTCCTGCTTCCCGGCGCCGCGGGAGGATTGGTTGCGTGGGTGGAACGGCCGGAATTCAGCGGCCGGGCTCTCCGCCTCGGCGCAATCGCGGGCGGCCTCGCACCCTTGTTGATCCTGCTCGCCGGGCGGGACGGTGTGATTTGCATGCTCATGGCGATGCCGCTGGCTGCGTTCCTGGGTGGCATCGGCGGATGGCTGGCGTATCAGATCACGAATTGGGAGTTCCCGGCGCGGGGACTCCCTGCGCTGCTTTTTCTCCCGCTGGCCACTCTCGGCTGGGATTTCAATGCCAAGCCCCCGCTCTTCGAAGTACACACTTCCATGGAGATCGCCGCGCCGCCGGAACGGGTCTGGAAGTACGTGATCGCGTTCCCGCAACTACCTGAGCCGACGGAGTGGTACTTTCACACCGGGCTCGCCTATCCGATTCGAGCTCACATCGACGGCTCAGGCCGCGGCGCGGTGCGCTATTGCGAGTTCTCGACGGGGCCATTCGTGGAACCTATCGAGGTATGGGATGAGCCGAGGCTGCTGCGGTTCGCGGTGACCGAAAATCCCGCGCCGATGCGGGAGTGGCTGCTGTACGGCAACGCCGAGCCCAAGCATTTGCACGGATATCTGGTTTCAAAGCAGGGCGAATTCCGCTTGACGCTGCTCCCGAATGGACACACGCTGCTGGAAGGAACCACCTGGTATCAGCACGGCCTGTGGCCGGCAACGTACTGGCGCTGGTGGTCGGACGCCATCATTCATCGCATCCATTTCCGGGTGATGAATCACATTCGGACGCTGGCGGAAGCCCCACGCGAGTAAAATAGTGCGATATACCTAGCTAAGCTAGGACGGCTGTTTCCTGAGAAGGTTGAAGAAATAACTTGCCTCGAAAAACCACGCTGCTCCTGATCGTTTTTACGCTTCTGTTCGCCTGTGCCGCCAGCGCGCACAACGTCAGCCGGCGCGACGCCTCTTTCGTCAAATCGAACCATGGCACGGCCGTCGCCGCGTTCATGTACCTCGGCGCGAAGCACATGGTCACTGGCTACGACCATCTGGCGTTTTTGGTCGGCGTCATCTTCTTCCTTTACCGGCTGAAAGACGTAGTCCAGTACGTCAGCCTTTTCACCCTCGGCCACAGCATCACCCTGCTCGGCGGAGTCCTTGGTGGCGTCCACGCCAATCCCTATTTCATCGACGCGATTATTGGGCTCTCGGTGGTCTATAAAGCCTTCGACAATATGGACGGCTTCCAGCGTTTCTTCGGCTTCCAGCCCAACACCAAATTCGCCGTGCTGATCTTCGGTCTGTTTCACGGCTTCGGTCTCGCCACCAAGCTCCAGGAACTCGACCTGTCGAAGAACGGCCTCATCGCCAATATCGTCAGTTTCAACGTCGGAGTCGAAATCGGCCAGGTCCTCGCGCTCACCGCAGTGCTGATCGTGCTGAGCTGGTGGCGCACGCGAGCCGGCTTCCTCAAGCACGCTTTCGCCACCAACACCGCGCTCATGAGCGCCGGATTCATCCTCACCGGATACCAGATCGCAGGGTACTTTCTCGCATGACACCGCAAAACGCCCCTTCGAAATCCGCGATTGCCAAAGCCACCGGCATCGCCCTGGCCCTCGCTCTGCTGCTGCTGTTCGCGGCCGTGCTCCCCGCCGAATACGGCTACGATCCTCTCAAGACCGGCAAAGCACTGGGTCTCACCGGCATCGCCGCGGCCGTCGCGAATAACGGCGCTGATCCGAACGCGAAGGGGCGCGCCGTCGCCGCCCCGGCTCCGGGGCAGACTGGCATCTACAAATCCCAGTCCAAGATCTACAAGGTCGATTCCGAGGACTTTCAATTGGGACCCGGCGAAGGCGTCGAAATGAAATACCACATGCAGCAGGGTGCGGGCATGGTCTACGCCTGGAAGGCCGACGGCGCACTCCTCTACGAATTCCACGGTGAGCCCGACAACAAACCCAACAAAGACTACTACGAAAGCTACGAGCTCGACAACAAAACCGGGAAGACCGAATCCTACGGCTCCTTCACCGCTCCCACCACCGGCATCCACGGCTGGTTCTGGCAGAACAAGGGCGATAAGGACGTCAAGTTCCACCTGACCGTCGCGGGCTTCATCGATTCCGCCAAGATGTACGTCGACGGCAAACCCGAAGAAGTTCCCGTCGACGACGCCAAGTAGCTCGGCGCGTACTCACCCATTTTGGGGACGAGTTTAAAAGTGAAATCCGATGAGACCGGTGATCGCCCGCGGCGTGACGTAATGCGTTCCGCTAAACGTGGAAATGAAGTTGTAGAGCGCCTCCGTGTTCATCAGATTCACAATGGTCAAGCGCGCGCTCCAGCGGGTCTTATCGCCGTGGAAGAGATTGTCGTCACCGATACCCACATCGAACAGGTTGCGCGAGGCGATGCGGGGCGGATTGTGGTCGTCGTTCTCGGTTCCCGGCGCTGGTATCGACAGGTATTTCGATCCATATTCGGACGCCGGGCAGATACTGTTGGGACTGATCGGAGTGGTCGGCGTCGCGTAAGTGGTCCCGCAAAACAGACCCGCCTGATACTGCTGATCTGGCGTCAGAATGGACGCGTCGACAACCGAGGCTGAGCCAGCCGGGCCATTGGCGCAATTGCCACCGGCGCAGGGAGCGGGTCCCGCAACCAACCCGCTGTCGTATCGCCAATTGAAGCTGATCCAGGGACCGTTTCTGAACGGCTGATATTGCAGATGCGTGGTCTGATTGAAGTGCTCGTCGTGGTCGATACGGAAAACTTCGCAACCCACCGCAGTCACAGCGCAGGTGGAGGCCGGTGTCGCGCCGATACCGGAGATCTGCGGCTCAAAGAATCGAGCGGCGACGCCCGACATGACGGTGTAAGCGGTAAGCCCGTGGAAATTCGGCATGGTGCCGCGGATCGCGTAGCCCGGGATTTTGGACCTGTCCCATTCGATCGGGAACGTGATCGGCGTGTCACCCAAAACGCTGAAATCGAACGCGCGGTGAGTGTATTTCCAGATGTATTCGCCGTCTAACACGAAGTAGCGCCCGAACGCCTGGCTGAGTCCCGCGTGAAATTCGTTGCGCCAGCCTGGCCCGATCGGCACACTCGACACGCAGGGGCTTATCGTCGAAGCCATGATCGCGGCGATGACCGGATTACCGCATCCGGTGCTGGAAAGCACCAGGTTTTCGTTGAAGGGAGTTTCAAGAGTGCGCGCGTAGGAGACGCGCAGGACGGTGTTGGTGGGTTTCACGTTATAGGAGACGCCCAGGCGGGGCTCCGCTTGGCTGGCTTGCGAGATGCCGCGATAGACGTCCCCCCGTAGCCCTAGATTGAAGGTCCAGTTATGGAGGTTGATGGTGTCTTGGATATACACCGCGTACTCATGAATGTCGGCGTGGCCGTTGAACAGATAGTCGCTGCTGGTTGAGTTCGGGCAGCCGTCGGACGCCGGAAGGGGCGCGGTGCGGGAAAGATCGTAGCAGGCCAGAAGCGGGTTGAAGCTGGGATTCGGTTGAAGAGCGCCCACGCAGGCATTGGGATTGGTGATTAATGGATTCAAATCCGCGCTTCCGTCAGAGTTCAGGCAAACCGGGTTGGCCAGTGGATCCACGATGCCGATGGAATCTTTCTCGGTGAGGATGGTGTCCGAAAAAGTGGCGCCGATTTTGATGTTATGGACGCCTTTGACGTAGGAGACATTGCCCCGCAAGCCAAGATCGGTCAAGCGGCGATTCTGGCCTACACTCTGGAGCTGCAGATTGGGAGTCAGATCCGCGAAGGGGTCGCGGCTGGGATAGTAGTTGTATTGATCCTGCCGCGCGTACGCCCCGATTGTAAACAAGGTATTCGCGTTGATCACATGCGTGTAACTGGGCGAGATGTTGTACGTGCGAATCTTCGAGCGTTGATCTTGCGATCCAACCACCTCGCCGTTGGGACCCAGGCCGTTGCAGGTGGTGGAGTAGCTCAGATAGTTCATGCACACCGGGCCGGACCATGCCGTGGCATCTTCCGCATCGAATGAATTGGGAGTCTGAAACCAGGACCGCGTGAATTGAATATCGATGTTGAGCGTGTCGTTCTTGGAAGGTTTGAAATCCAGCCGGTCGAATCCGTTTTCCTCGTTGCCCTGATCGTGCATCACCGTGAATTCGGGACCGTCGAGGAATCGGCCGGTGTCCAGGCCGCTGAGCGAAATGAAGTTGCCCCAGGACTTTCCTCCGTAGCTCAAATCGGCGCCTTCGTTGTACGTGTTGAAAGAACCGAAGCTGGTGGTGAAATCGCCGTGTGGAATTGTCGAGCCTAAACCGGAGCGCGTGGTGGCCACGATGACCAGGCTGGTTTTGCCGCCGTATTCGGCCGGCGGAGCGCCTTCGACGACCTCCATGGATTGAACCGCGTCGGCCGGGAGCTGGTTGGAAAACACCTTGCTCTGCTGGTCCGTGATCGGCTCCCCATCGATCGAGAAAGAGTTGGAAGCGTGATCCCCCAAGCCGTGAAATAGACCGTTGGAATCCGCGGCCACTCCCGGCGATGCCAGCGTCACCAGCGAGCTGAGAGTGGAGGACTGGCTTTCGAGCGGCAGCTTGTCGAACAGCGCGCGGTCGATGTCGGTGTGCGTCTCCGGATCGGTTTCCACCAGATCGGCGGCTTCGACCACGTTGACCGTGGTCGTCGAAGTCCCGAGTTTGAGACTGATCGGCGTGAGCTGCACCGGGACCGAAGACTTGACGTCAGCGTCGGTCTCGCCCGACTGGAAATTGGACGCCACAATCGAAATGTGATAAGGGTTAAACGGTACGTTGTCGAATTCGAAGGCGCCCTTCTCGTCGGTCACCGCCTTTTGGTCATATCCTGAAACTGGATTGTGAATTTCAACGGTCGCGCCTGGAATGGCTGCTCCCGTCGGATCGACAATAGATCCTCGGATGGTTCCAGAATTGGCGCTTGTAATCTGTGCCCGCGCCTCGCTTGGGAGCAGGAATGCGATAAGAACTAAGGCGCCGGACAGGCAACACGTTCTGTTCATTGCGCCAGTATGCGGGACAACCGCTTGCCTCCCTAGCGTATTCTTGCGGGTGGCCATGAACCTTGAACCAGCGAACTAATAACTGCGGTGAGCGGATCGAAGCGAGACCTCTCACCACTGCAGAATGCCGCGAATATTGTGCGCCATTCGCTTGCTTACGATCACTTGCAGCGAGTTGCTGAGGGTGATCATCCAGCGCTGGCTGCTCATCGCGGTCATCTTCCGGACGTGGTTTACGTTCACAATCGCGTTTCGATGAACTCTCTGGAACTGCTGGCCCTGCAGCCGCACCTCAAGCAGTCGCAGGTTCTGCGTCGCCAGCAACCGCTGCTTCGGCGTGATGATCCAAACCAGCTCGCCTTCCGCCTGGAACGCAAGAATCTCGTCTGGGTCAAGCAGGAAGTAATCGTCGCCGCTCTTCCCGACAATTTTCCGCGCGTTGCCGGACGGCGGTTGCGGTGCGCCGGCCGACGCGATGGCCGCCACGATGTTTGCGTTCTCGACCGGACTCCTTCGCAGCGTTCTGGCTCTTTCGACGGCCATCCGCAGTCTGTCTTCGCTCACCGGCTTCAGTAGATAATCCACCGCCCCGGCCTCGAAGGCTTCTATGGCGTGTTCGTCGAAGGCTGTAACCGCGATGATCACGGGCAGAACTCCGCCGCCCAGCTTTCGCACCACTTCAAATCCGCCCATGATGGGCATCTGCAGGTCCAGGAAAACGAGCTCAGGCTGAAGCCGTTGGATTTTGGCCAGAGCGTCCCTCCCGTTATCGGCCTCCCCGATAACCTCGACGTCCGGAAATACCTCCAGTTCCTCACACAGGACACGCCTGGCGATCGGCTCATCATCCACCACCAATGTCCTCATGGCGCGGGCCGGCATTTCTGAGCTTTAGCACTACAGTCTCAGGGAGCCGAGCAAATATTCATGAACGGATCGGTTTCTGCCATGGGCGGACTTAAATAGAGAATGGTCGGAACCTCAGGAGCCGCTAACTCGGCGCGAGCCGCGCCTAAGCCTTCTCGCCCGCTTTCCTGAGGGATTTCACCCAATCGCGCCGCGCGTCATGCGCCGTCGATCGCGCGAAGTTCTTGCTCATCAGCGCCCTCCCGCCCTGGCTCTCAGAATGCTCCTCGCACATTGACAGCAATTCGCACGAGTCGAAAAGGAGATCCGCATGAAACTACGCAATTCCTTCGTTTGGGCGCTTCCACTGCTCATCGGAACAGCTTGGGCGGCCGAGGAAACCGGTCCCGAGGCAGCCGTCACCAAACTCCTTTCGCAAGCCAAGACGCAGGCTTTTCAGGTGAAGGAAGACGCCGTCACCATGGAGAGCTTCAATCGCATGACCGTCAGCCGTGAAACCCAGGCGGCCATGATCAACCAGATCCGCGATCACATCAATGCGCTGGTTCAAACCGAGAACAAGTTACAGGCGGCCCGCGAAGACGCACCCGCCTGGCAGCAAAGGGTGATTGTCCGCATCGTTCCGTTCTTGGATGAGTTGAACGGCTATACCAGCGCCGTCATCGAACACCTCAACGGCGACACGCATCACAATTTCGCCGAGTATAAAGACTATCTGGAAGCCAACGCCGACTATGCGACGGATCTGGCCAAGATGATCGCCGACTTCGTCGACTACGGCAGAACCAAGGACCGGCTGGAGCAGTTGACCAACAAGCTCGAAATCCCGACGGGTCAGTAGCCTCGTAAGTCTCTTCTACGGCCATCGCATATGCGCGGGCGCGAGCGATCGCGCCCGCATTTTTGCGATGTATTCGTCTCAACCCCGGCGGCGCCGGTACACTTGTTGCCGGATCGATCTCCCGTACCTAGCCGCTCATCTCCGCCATCGCCATCACCTCTTGAGGCGTGTATTCAGGTACAGTAATCAATCAAGAGGAGTATCTGAAATGTCGCGAAAACTGCTTTACGCCGGATTGGCCGCCGTGTTCGCTTTCCTCGCCGCGGCCCTGTTCGCCCAACCCCCCGCCGGGCGCGGAAGAGGCCGGGGAAAGGCCGATCCGGTTGAGAAAATCCGCCAGCTCAAACCCAATCTGTATCTGATTACCGGCGGCGGAGCCAACACCGTTCTCCGCGTCGCGCCCGAAGGCCTCATCGTCGTCGACACCAAAAATCCCAGCGACGAAAACTTCATGCGTCTCATGGAAGAGATTCGCTCCGTCTCCATGCTCCCCGTCAAGTACGTCTTCAACACCCATCACCATCCTGACCACGTCGGCAACAACCAGAAGTTCATCGAAGCCGGCGCAACCGTGATCGGACTCGACGCTCTTAAATCCGACATGGCCAGCGATCCCCGCACCAAAGATATTCCCGGCCGTCCCACGCAAACATTCGCGAAAGATTATGTTCTGGCGTATGGAGGCGTGACCGTCGAAGCCCATTCTTTCGGCCGCGGCCATACCGGCGATGACACCATGATCTATTTCCCCGATCTCAAAGTCGTCATGGTCAGCGACCAGATCACCGACGCAAACCCGATCGTCGATTTCGCCAACGGCGGCAGCGCTGTCGAATGGACCAAAATTCTCGACGGCGTCCTGCAGCTCGATTTCGACATGGCCATCCCCGGCCGCGGCGAGCCGAAAACCCGCGCCGAGGTCCAGGCCTTCCGGGACAAGTTCGCCAGTCTCATCGACCGCGCCCGCGCCGCCATCAGAGCCGGCGCTACCCGCGACACCCTGGCAATGCAAGTCAACACCAGCGACCTCGGCTGGACCTTCAACGCCGCCTTTTACGGCAGCCTCTACGACGAGTTGACCAAGAGCTAACCGCGCGGGAACCCCCTGCGAGGCCTAGTGTGAACCGTGTGCCTGCCAAGTAGTGAACCGGCTCCCCAGAGCCACCACTGGTGCTTTTCAGCCACCGGCAAACGGGCTTTCTTTGTCGTCAACTGATTGATAATAAAAGCCCCGGTGTATGGCCGCTGAATTGCCTCCACATGTGCGAATGGTGACGGCAATGAAACGGACAGCTCTTCAAGCAATCGTTTCAGCAGCAACTCTGGCGACCGCGGTTCTGGCGGTCATAACCCTGGCGGTGAGGCCGGCTTGGGCGCAGGACCCCAACGCGGGCGACGCTCCCAGCCATGGAGTCGCGCGTCTCAGCTACATCCAGGGCAACGTCGGCATGCGTCATGGCGATCTGGGCGAGCTTTCCCCCGCCGCGCTGAACGTTCCCCTGGTCGCCAGCGATCGCCTGGAGACCGGCGACGGCGGCCGCGCTGAAATTCAGTTTGACTTTAATAATATGATCCGGCTCGCGCCTTCCACCGAAGTGCGCCTCGGCCAGCTTGAGCTGAATCAGTATCAGGTGCAGATCGCGGCCGGCACGGTGGCTTTCCGCGTCTTGCAGGACAATCCCGGACAGGTCGAAATCAGCACCCCGACCGTCTCCGTTCGTCCCACCAAGGCCGGAACCTATCGCGTCTCGGTGCGCTCGGATGGTATCACCGAAATCACCGTCCGCGCCGGTGAGGCCGAAATCTACGGCCCGCAGGGTTCGGAAAATCTCGCGCCCGGACAAACCATGCAGGTCCGCGGCACCCCCGATAATCCCGAATTCCAGCTTGTCGCCGCGATCCCCACCGATGATTTTGACCGCTTCAATCTGGATCGCGATAAAGTAATGCAGTCCACCAGCAGCTATCGCCCCGGCTACGTCCCTCCCGATGTCCCCGGCGGCGAGTCGCTGGACCCCTACGGCCAGTGGCAGAACGATCCGAACTACGGCAACGTGTGGGTTCCCAATGAGCCTCCCGGTTGGGCTCCCTATCAGAACGGCCAATGGATCGACGAGAGTTATTACGGCTGGACTTGGCTGGGTGCCGAGCCCTGGGGCTGGGCGCCGTATCACTATGGAGCCTGGTATGTGAGCCCGTTTGGCTGGGCTTGGTGGCCCGGCATCTACGGCGGACCGCACTTCTGGAGACCCGCAATGGTCGGCTTCTTCGGGTGGGGTCCCGGAGTCGGCTTCGGTGTCGGATTCGGTTTCGGATTCGGCAACGTTGGCTGGGTGCCATTGGCTCCCTATGAAGCCTACCATCCCTGGTACGGGGCGGGCGCGGTAGCAGGCCGCTACTCGGTCACTAACGTCGGCGTCATGAACGCCTATCGCAATGCTCGCGTGAACAACGCGGTCAGCAGCATGAGAACTAATGAATTCGGACGCGGCGCCATCAGCGGGGCCGGCATGGCTCGCCCCAACAGCGCGGAGCTTGCCCGCGCCAGCGCGGTTCGCGGATCTCTCGCCATCCCGCCCAGCGCGGCCAGCCGCCGCGTCTCCGGTTCCGCGGTCAATTCGCGTGGCATGCCGCAGACTGCCTCGAATATGCGGTTTTCCAGCCGCTCGGCGATAACCAATGGACGCGGCGCAACCAACGGCGGATGGCATAGCTTGAACGGCTACAACGCTAACGGCGCGGCTCGCGGCAATACCGGAAGCTCCAGCTACGGAGCCCGCGGCGGCAGTTATGGGGGCCAGGCCCGGGGCGGGGAAGCCCGCGGCGGTTCCTCCTACGGAACCCAGTCGCGCGGCAATTATCCCAGCCAGGGCCGTGGATCTTCGCAACCTTTGCGCATGAACCCGCCCATCGTGCAGCAGCGCAGCGCTCCGGCCTCGCGCGGTAGCAGTGGCGGACGCAGCAGTGGCGGTGGACACGGTGGCGGAGGACATCGCTGAGGCTTAACCGTTTTCTGAACCAGGTTCTTTTAGTTTGACTTCTTCCCTCGTGCGGCCCGGTGGGGCGAAAGCTCTTGCCGGGCCCTTTTTTTCTGACTCGTCAGAGGAATCTGTGGGTCATTGACACGTCCAGTCTCCCGGCGGCGGCCTCGGGTCGCGGAGCGGTGCAGGCGGGCAAACTTCAGCGCGCGAGTTCTCAGTGACCTGTGTCAATTGAGCGCCACTCAGAAGACTTTCGAATCGGCAGTCGGCCGACAGCCTCACGGAACTCCTCCATCGTCTGACATTCGACAAACAGCAAAATGGTTTGCTGGGTCATGTTGGCCTGTCGCATCCGTTTGTAAGCTGCGTAAATCGGCACTGTATCCGTCAGACCGGGAATGAATGGAGCGAATAGCGTCCTGTAGCCGCGGAGAGCGTTCAGCGCATCCTGGATGAGAGAGGGTTCGATTGTGACGATTAGAGGGGTCTCGCTATGCTGCCGCTGTGAGGTGAGCGCATCGAGGATCGCGTTGATGGAGTTCTTGGGGGTCAATGTATTTTCCTTTCTGTGTGACTTCAGGATCGTGTTGTGATCCGTTTCTGATGCGAAGGCGGAGCGCGCATCGCGCTTCCCGTTCGTAATTCAAAGTTTGAAGATAGTTTATGCCCGGAAGCATTGCTGTCCAAATTAGCAGGCAGGGCGAAGTGGACAGATTGCTGGGGGACGAGTTAGCGTCCTGATTTCGGTCATTCGCAAACCAGACCCCTGGCTGTTTCACTTTGCTGTCCAAGTTCAAACCAGCACCAGCGGCAGTTGCTCGGCGGCCAGCATTTCCGGGGGCGGCTGGAAGGGGGCGTTGAGCCAGGCAGT
>JASHNT010000051.1 GCA_030041495.1 Bryobacteraceae bacterium
CTGCGCAGCTTCGTCGCCTCCTGCGAACTGGCCGGGGTCGAACCGTTCGCCTGGTTCCAAGATGTGCTTACGTGCATCGGGGAATGCTCCCTCCAGCAGCTCGATAACCTGCTGCCACACAACGGGGCTGCCGCCCGCCCCTAATTCGTCCCGCAAACTCTACTCGGTCGAACGGCTGGTGTTCATGTGATGAATACGAACCTGGTCTCTATTTGCATGCTCCCGTTGCGGCTCGACACATTCATGGCTTGGGCTGCTGGCACAGTCAAGTCCCTGCTGATTCCGCTTGGGGGGCAAGGCGATCGCCGGGGCCGCCGGGATGGACTTCTCGCTTTTGATGCCCATCGCAAGGGTAGGGGGTGGTGTGGCGGTAGTGGCGGTGCTTTCCGGAGTTAGGGCGTGCGAGCCGCTCGGCAGTGCCCAGGCGACACGTCGGCGTGGTGCTATTTGTTGACAGTTAATCTTCTGAAAATAGGCACCTTCGCGAGTCTTCAGAGATTAAGTTCGAATCCATGCCGGACCCCAGGAACATGAAGGAATCTTGAGAGAAAAAGTTTGAAAACCGCATTTCTGGGGAGCCAACCTTCAAGTCGCGCGCCGACCCAGGATTTAGGAACGGGATCAACAATCTTGCGATTCGAAGTGAACCGCAGCCTATGTCGATAACGCTATTATTCTGGCGCAGGCCAAGCGCCGCCATTAAGCTGAATGTCATCGCGGCGATGAGATCATAATTTTCGGGCGGCCCAACATACGCAGGTAGTGGCGATCACCCGGCCGCAAACCCAAGGCGAGGCCTTTCTGAGTGAATTTACCGTGGCTGAAGATCATCTCGCCTAAATCTGCAGTATATGACGAAGTCGACCGTTCCCGAACGTGACGAGTTCGCCGGTGGGATGCCGCCGTCACGCAAGTATTCGAAGCAGTGGCGTTCGGCCGACCCGGCGAGAACCGGGAGCGGCGGGCGTGGCGGGTCCAGCGCTTGAATCGCGCTCTTCTCGCCGACGCCGAACACGGCCGTCATCGGCCTCTACCTGAATCCCCACAACACGTGGCGCCGTCGGCCGGATACGGGATGCGCATGCGCTGAGCGGCGCCTGCTGGCAGATTCTGTTTTCGCAAATAAGCGTCCAATTCGCCGAGCTGGCTTGAGGTGCTCGGATGACCGTTTCATTTGAAATCCGCATCAGCCGGAAGGGACTGTACGTGCGTTACCTCTCTCCCTTCGTGCCGGCCATATAACCAATAGTGCAAAAGGGGATTTACCGTATGTCTACGCACGTCCGCGTAGCGTTCAAGGTAGTAGGCTGAATCAAAATAACTGCTTGGATTACGCTTTTCAGCGGCGCCGAATTTCGAATAATGCAAAAGTGGGTTTAACCCGCTTTTGGCTATATCGGAATACTGTGCCTTATAATAGTCCGTATTGAATAACGGGTGTGGATCTCGTCCCTCACCGCTGCCAAATCCGATATAGTGTGCCCATAAGTTCTTAGAGCGGCCATCGGTATCGGCATACTGCAGCCTGTAAAACTCGCTATCGAAAAGCGGGGTTTGAGGAAGCAAGAACCGCGCCCCTGGAACGTTTACCACCGAGAGCAACTTTGCAAGGGGCTTGCCGGCAAATCGAAACGCTACTGTAAAATAGAGAAGTTCCAGGGCTAAACGATGCAGCATGGCCGGTAGCGCCACTGCGGTTCGGATGGGCGCCGTCAACTTCCAACACAGCGAAGAGCGAATATCACACAAGTTCTGGCGCAGATCGTTGAGCGTCTGCTGGCTGATAGCAATCGATCTTTCTCGATCCCGGAGGTCCGCTTCCAAGGTTTGCGTGCGCTCAGCATCGTTCTCAACTTGGCGCTCTAATTCCGCGATGCGGCTGTGCAATTCCGCAACTTTCGATCCCGGCCCCGTCACCTGTTCTGTATCCACGCGCCGCCGTTCGCCGCCCATTAGCGCCAGGGCCTCGGGTTGAGCCAATCCCTCAATGGGCTGCTGTAGCAGCAGTTCCCGTTCTTCGACGAGTTGCTGCGCGCGGGCTACTTCGTCGCGGCTTCGAACCAGCTGACGGTCCCGGTCCGCCAACATCCAACGCAGCCGAAGCAACATTGGATCATGCTGCTGCAATCGCTCAAGCGCGAGAGGGAGCTCGCTCTGGATCAGGCGAAGATCCTGCTCCGTGCAGGCTCCATAAGGAGGAGGATACAGGCCACTGGCCAGCTCGAGGCCGACTAACTTTTCCACGCCGCAGATGAAGTCTGCCGCAACCGCCAGAGCCGAGTCAAGAGCGCCCAAAACTTCACCGTTTGGCGCATGGCTGCAAGCTCGCAAGTGATTGTAAAGGGTCTCTGCCGCCAAAGATCCAATCGGCCAGATTTCGCCGTCATGACGCAACTCGTGACTAAGAATAGAATCCACCACCTCCGCGAGCGTTTCTGGACGCTCAGAGGGAGTGAGACCCGTCACACCGAGTAAGGCGTCGACGCATTTGGACGGCTCCACGAACCAGTCTTCGTAATGAATCAAGCAATTCGGCTGGCTCGAGGCAGCCTGACAGGCGCGCAGAGTCTTTTCCAGCCAAAGCATTTCCGAGAAGCGAGGCGGAAAACCGTCACGCGCCGAAAGCGACTGCGCCACGGCGCCTGGATGCCGCACGCAAATGACAAAGACGGGGCGTATCGCAAGCTCGTCGAATACCTTTGTCCAAAGAGGAAGCAAAAGAACCGTGCGCGGATCCTTAAACCCCCACTTCGCGCAAGGCGCCGCTGCCAACCGGGATCGCGCGATTGCCGCAAGTTCCCGGCAATAACCCTCCATCGGGGCCGACTGCCACCATCCCGGCGGGAATGGACGCACCGTGGTGAGGGTATCCCAAGACCGCCCGAGAACCGCAAGAACGCGCTGATGCACACGGCAGATTTCTCGATCCTCGAAGTACCCTCGCTCGTTGAAGCGGTCCGCGGGCAATAGGTTGGCTCCCAGCGACATTCCCAGAGCGTGGAGCACGCTTGCGCACAGGGATGTACCGCAGCGGTCCATCCCGAGCACAAGGATTATGGATCGATCGTTTGTAGGTGGACGGTCTTGGGGAATCTCCATCGCTGAAAGATCTGAACATTCTGCACGACGACCATGACGCCGGCCACGGCTCACCTCCGCCGGAGCTCCGCACGTTGAGGCAAGTATGCTTGTTTATTGTTGCACATGGAAATCCGCTTACAAGTGCGGCGGTTGTCTTGGTCTGGCTCCACGCGGCGGGGAGCAACCGGATCGTGGCTGTGTTGCGTTCGTGGCCGAGAGAGTAGCAACGCAGCTTGTCTGGATCAAACTACTGGATTAAAACTGCTGGAGGACGACTTGGGTTGATGCTATACTACTAGGCCGTAGTCCCACACACCACTGGAGGGAGAAACGTGAGGGGATTTCAACGCACGCACATTTTGACAGCAGCACTGGTGATTTCGTTTGCCTCGACTGCCAGCGCTCAAGCGACGAGGACGTTTGTTTCCGGCGTCGGCGACGACGCAAATCCATGCAGCCGGACGGCTCCATGTAAGACTTGGGCGGGAGCAATTGCAAAGACTGCGCCGGGTGGCGAAATGGACGCTCTGGACCCAGGCGGGTTCGGTGCGGTAACGATTACCAAGTCGATTACGCTCGATGGCGGAGGAGGCCAGGTCGCGTCGGTTCTGGTTGCCGGCACCAACGGAATTGTAATTGCCGCCGGGTCGAACGACGTCGTCAGTCTGCGGAACATCAGGTTGGACGGTCTTCTTGGAAATGGGACAAGCCCGGGTTCTGCTGGATTGGATGGCGTGGAGATCCTTTCGGCGGCGAGTGTGACCTTTGAAAATGACGATATTTTTGGATTCAATGTCAACGGCATAGAAGTCAGTGTCAGCGCACCAGTGAGCGTAGCGATCCACAACTGCAGGATCTTCAATGTTACGCAGGCAGGTGTGAGCGTCACTAGTACTTCAGGTGCGGCGACGGTTGAAATCGACGGCGTGCACATCTATAACGTTCACCCTGGTATTCGAGGTAATACTAACAGCGTGATTGCGGTGACAAACTCCGATGTTTCGTTTGCTGGGGTGGGCGTCAAGCAGGTTGCTGCACCCTCTACGATCAGCATCACGGGTTCGCAGATCAACGG
This sequence comes from Bryobacteraceae bacterium, assembly GCA_030041495.1. Taxonomy (GTDB): domain Bacteria; phylum Acidobacteriota; class Terriglobia; order Bryobacterales; family Bryobacteraceae; genus Palsa-187. The sequence continues at coordinate 4,157 of JASHNT010000051.1, forward strand.
GAACACAACTGGATTGGAGGGTTTCGCTGGCGCCGTTATGAACGTTTCGGGCACCATGCTGGCAGGGAACGGTACGGCGGTGGCTCCCAACGGTGGCACTATCTCCAGTGACGGAACGAACGTTCCCATGTCGAACACCGCGAGTAGCTCTTTCAATGGCTCGATAAGCAGATTTTGATCCCTCGCTCATCGTTGGTTCGCCCAGGCTGCCGGAGACCGGGTTCCGGATTTATTGGCAGTCTGGGCCGGCCAGAGACTTAAGCCAATATGGCGTTTGACAGGAGCGCGGGCGGAGCCGGAGGCGCTCGAAGTTGCTTTGTGCTTGTCGCGTGCTCGATGAAGAGCGGCTCGACATACGTATCCAAAGTCCTGGCCCGGTATCTGGATATCCCCTTTGCGAATCGCATCCTTGGATACTATGGGTATCGCGAACAGAACCTTTATCCCTTCCACTTCACCAAAGAGTTGGGTTCGCAGTTTGTGCTCCATCTGCACCTCAAACCCTATCCGCCGCATCTGGAGCTCATCCATCAACACGCCATGAAGGTCGTCTATCATTGGAGAAACCTCGGCGATACAATCATCTCGTTCGATGACCACGTGCTCAGGGAACACTGGGAGAATCCTATTTGCTTCATTGACAACGATGGAGATTACCGGGCCCTTTCCACAGACGCGCGCCACCGTTACCTGATATTGCATGGCGTGCCTTGGTACATCGCCTTTCATTTGGCTTGGAAGCGGCTGGGTGACCCTGAATGGATTGTTCGCGGTACTTACGAAGAGATGGTTGGTAACAGTGCTGCCTTCTTTACGAGAATTATTGAGGGCATGGGTTTCGAATGCGATAGGGCGCGGCTCCGTCAGGTGCTCGATACCCACGTGCATGACAAGCGATTTAACGTGGGAGTGGCCGGCCGATCCATCACGCATCTCTCCGCGGACAACAAAATTCTGCTCGAGCGAATGCTTACCGATCATCCCCAAGATTTATCCGAGCTCTTAAACGAGCTCCCTTGGCGGCTTGGTGCGAGTGCTGGAGTATGCGCAACCCCTGGTTCTGTCTAGCTGCAACTCTAACGGGGCGCGCGGCCTGCAGTTGTTTCGGGAGGCAACCGCATGCGGCCTGATATCAGCGTGATCGCCGTTTCCTTCAACATGCGGCGTGAGATCCCCAGGACACTTCACTCTCTCAGTGCGAGCTACCAGAAGGACATCAAGAAAAATGAATATGAGATCATCCTTGTCGACAACGGTTCTAACGCGCCATGGATGCTCAGCGATCTCGAGCAAATCGACGCAAATCTCAGAATTGTAAACCTTGGAGAGTTGGCGAAGCCTTCACCAGCCTTTGCCGTGAACTGCGGGTTGAGAGAGGCTAAGGGCAGACTCATAGGCGTCATGATTGACGGAGCCCGAATGGTGACTCCGGGAATTCTCCATGCTTGCCGCCGAGCCGCGGGATCATCTCCGCGTCCCATTATTGCTACTCTTGGCTTTCACCTTGGCCGCGAGATTCAGTCGATCAGTGTCCAAGGAGATTACACGCCGTCAGCCGAAGACAAACTCTTGGAGTCAATCGGCTGGCCCCGAGACGGCTATCGTTTATTCGACATTTCCGTGCTCGCCGATTCGTCTCGTCACGGTTGGTTCGGGCCTATCTTGGAATCCAATGCCCTCTTTATGCCACGAGATTTGTGGCAGGAACTGGGAGGATACGACGAGGAGTTTCAGAGTGCTGGCGGGGGACTCGTCAATCTCGATACTTTTGAGCGCGCGTTGAATTTGGCGGATACCCAAGTAATGACGCTGCTTGGCGAAGGCTCGTTTCATCAGGTGCATGGCGGGATTGCCACCAACGCGCCGCCTGGCCGATATTGGGAAGAGTGGCATGAGGAATACCGGAGGGTTCGAAAGCGCGATTACGTGGAGCCTCGAAACGCGGGTATGCCGTTCGGAAGCCTGCCCGCGAACGCCCTACGCTTCCTGGGCCGCGCGTGCGAGGCCGAATCGTAGACGTCAGGGCGGCTTTTTATCCGCCGAGTAGCCGTGAGCCGGCCTGTGGACTTTACTATGCCCTCTGCTCATGAGGCACTCGACTTCTTCGATCAACGGACTGTCACGCCAGGGCTAACGGCAGTTGACGTTCCTCTGCCTGCTGACCGATCCTAAATGGGTGAAATGCTCCTCAGAGCGATGTCTCGCCGGGCGAGTCCGGTTTGGGCTGGTGTAATGATAGTGGTGTTAATGTGAGCGTGAGCCGGCAGCATGTCTTCATTGTCCTCGGGATGCACCGCGGGGGAACAAGCGTTGTGGCGCGCGCGCTCAAGGCACTCGGAGTCCCGCTGGGCAACGACCTGCTTCCACCCGGTGAAGATAATCCTAAGGGGTTCTGGGAAGACCGCCAGGTCTTGGCAGTCAACGAAGAACTGCTCCGTCACTTGCATTCCGCCTACGACCGGTTGGATTGGGCGTGGCGCCCCGATGAGTCCGATGGCGCGATAGCCTCTTTGCATTCCAAGGCGCGCCATCTGGTCACGCAGCGAGTTATCGAATCTGGCGGAATCTGGGGCTTCAAAGATCCGCGCACTTCGCGGATTTTGCCATTCTGGCAGCGCGTAATCGAGTCCTGCGGATTTCCCAGTTCGTATCTCATCGCAGTCAGAAACCCACTGAGCGTCGCTTTATCTTTCCAGAGGAGAAATCGAATTCCGGTAGAAAAGACCTGCTTTCTCTGGCTCCAACATATGATTCCGGCGATCCTGGAGACCGAGAAAAAGCGCCGAATTGTTGTGGATTACGACATGTTGATGACTGCTCCTGGGGATCAGATCCACCGGCTGGCGTCCTTTTTGGGGGATTCTCTTCCACCGGCGGATACTTGGGCGCTTGCCGAGTATACAGAGCAATTTCTCGACCGCAATTTACGTCACAGTGAGTTCACATTGCCAGCCCTAGCCTCGGATTCCCGAGTGCCTGAAGAGGCGTGTCAGGCGTATAGATTGCTCTTGCAGGGCGCCCAAGACAAAGCCTCCCTGGAGGAACCGTGCACCGCGGAGCGCTTTAGGCATCTGGATGCGAGTCTGCGCAAATACTTCCCCGCCATCCGCTACATGAATGAGCTGGAAGATCAGAAAACAGCTCTCTATCATGTCATCGGTCAACGCGATACTCAAATCGCTTCCCTTACAAAAGACCTCCAGGACCTGGCACAAAGCGATATTCTTGAACAGGCTCTATCTCAACTGAATGCCCAGATCTCTCTTCTTGGAAAGGCGGCGGCGGAGCGTGAACGGCAGCTTGTCGAATTGCTCGAGCGTGAATCCCGCCAGCTCGCCGCGCACGACGCGGAATGCGCCGCCTTAATGGAGGTCCTCTCGCAGGCCAGCGCGCAGGCGACGCTCCTCAGCCGGACGCTTGCCGATCGGGATACCGAAGTCGCGCGTCTCCAGGAGACGCTATCACAGCGCAACCAGAGGATCGCTGTACTGAAGGGCGTTAAGGCGAAACGAGAGACAAGGATTAGGGACCTGAACGATACACTGGCTGCGCGGGATGGTTATCTGCGTGCCATGAAACAGGCCGTTGCAGAACGTGAGACCCAGATCACGGAGCTTCAGGCGCAGCGGATTGAGCTCCAATCCTCCCTGAGTTGGCGTGTCACGGCGCCCCTGAGGCAGGCTTATCGCGCGCTCTTGTCGGCAGGGGAATCCTTGCGAGGCGTCCTTTCGCGAGCGGGGAGCTTGCCGGTTGGTCCGAAGTCCGCTATTCGACCGAAGAAAGATAAGAACGCTGAACCGGCAGCAAGGAACGAAATCCTAACAGGCCCTTCGTCCGGCGATTACGTCCAAGACACGCCGCCCCCTCCCGGTTTCAAACCGGATGCACTCCTAGTGGCGTTCTACTTGCCTCAATTCCATCCGACTCCCGAAAATGATGCCTGGTGGGGCAAGGGCTTTACCGAATGGGCCAACGTGGCACGGGCAAGGCCGCTTTTCAAAGGCCACTATCAGCCTCATCTTCCCGGCGAACTTGGATTTTACGATCTACGTCTCAAGGAAGTTCAGGCGCGTCAGGCGGCGCTCGCCCGCGGCTATGGTATAGGAGCCTTCTGCTTCTACTTCTATTGGTTTCGAGGACAGCGGCTCCTTGAGCTACCGATTCGCCAATATCTTGAAAACCAGGAGCTCACGCTGCCCTTCTGCCTTTGCTGGGCGAACGAGAGTTGGAGCCGCCGTTGGGATGGCTCCGTCGGCGATTTGCTCCTCGCGCAAAGCCACTCTGAGGATGACGACCTAGCCTTCATCGAGCATGTGGCGCAATATATGCGCGACCCCCGGTATCTGCGCGTGCATGGCCGGCCTGTGTTGTTGGTTTACCGGCCATCCCTCATGCCTGACGCGCACGCCACTGCCGTCCGTTGGCGGAACTGGGCCAGGCGCGAAGGTTTGGGGGATCTGTATTTGATTTATCCCCAGTCGTTCGACGTTCGTGACCCCGCAACTTTCGGATTCGATGCCGCTACAGAGTTCCCGCCCAACCTCAGCGTTCCGCGCGTCCTCACTTCTCAGATTCAGCCGTCCAATCCGGACTTTTCAGGCGCTGTTTACGACTGGCGCACCCTGGTTGAGCGCAGCCGGCAATATTCAAACCCAGAATATAAGCTTTTCCGTGGCGTTTGCACGGCCTGGGATAACAGTCCAAGGCGCGAGCAGGGTGCTTCGGTGTTCGTTAACTCCAACCCAGACGGGTATCGGGAGTGGCTCACAAATGCTCTGATAGACACAAAAGGGAGGCTGCCCGAAAACGAGCGCTTGGTCTTTGTGAATGCCTGGAACGAGTGGGCGGAAGGAGCCCATCTGGAGCCCGATGTACGCTACGGTTACGCCTGGCTGAAAGCGACTCGGGACGCGCTGATCGCCAGTAGCACAGGCGACCGCGGGGCGCTGGGCAAGATCGTTATCGTCAGCCACGACGCGTATCCGCACGGCGCCCAGTTTATCGCGCTGAATCTTGCGCGAGAGCTAACTTCGTCGCTTCGGTGTGAAGTTGAGATCGTTTGTTTGGGAGGCGGGCCGCTGAAGCCAGAGTTCGCAAAATATGGGAAGGTTCACGACCTTTCTGCCGCCAACGCGGGCGGACCGGAGGCGATACAACTTGCCTCGGATCTGGTGAATCGCGGTTTCCAGTGCGCTCTGGTCAATACAACCGTGGGCGGTCACTTCTTGGCCACACTCAAGCAGCGCGGATTGCGCTGCGTGGCGCTGGTACATGAGTTGCCCGGCATCATCCGGTCCTATAATCTCCTGACTCATGCCCGAAGCCTGGCGGACTGCGCCGATACCGTGGTCTTTCCCGCTTCCGAGGTCAGAGATGCATTTTGCGAATTCGGCTCCGTTCCCGTTGAGAGAGCAGTGATCCAGCCGCAGGGCGTCTTCAAGCCCAACCGTTATCGCGATTTGGATCCAGCCTTGGTTCGGGACGAACTGCGGGCCCGGCTCGGCTTGCGGAAGGAAGCTCGTATTGCGCTTGGCGTAGGTTTTGCCGATACCCGGAAGGGCGCGGACTGGTTCCTGGAAGCAGCTGGATTAGTGGTTGCCGAAGATCCGGGCGTCCATTTTGTCTGGGTCGGGGATTGGGAGCCCTCGATGCGCCAGCGCGCAGCAGGCTTCGCTCAGGAACGTCCGGCGGAGTTTCGCAACATCCATTTCGCCGGTCTGCAAGAAGACACGGCGTTGTACTATGCCGGCGCCGACATCTTCGCGCTCACGTCCAGGGAAGATCCTTTCCCCTGCGTGGTGCTGGAAGCGATGGATGCGGGTTTGCCGGTCGTCGCCTTTCGTGGCTCAGGCGGAAGCAACGCGCTCATCGACCAAGCGATTGGAGAAAACGTCGCGATGGGCGATTGCTCAGCCTTTGCCGCGGCGATTCTGCGTATCCTGAGCGACCCGATCCGCCGTGGGAGTTCTGGTGATCGTGGCCGCGCTCTCATCTCAGAGCGTTTTTCCTTCCGCAAATATGCATTCGAACTCGCCAAACTGGCCGGGATTGCCGTTCGCAAAGTCTCCGTCGTCGTGCCGAATTTCAACTATGGGCAATATCTTCCCGCGCGGATGTCATCGATCCTTCAACAGACGTATCCGATCTACGAAGTGATCTTCTTGGATGACGCCTCCACCGACGATAGCCTGTCCATCGCCGCAGCACTCTTATCGTCTGCTTCCGTGGATTCCCGGATCGTGACCAACCCGGTGAATTCCAAGTCAGTTACCATCCAGTGGAAGCGCGGAGTGGAACAGTCGGACGGTGAAATTGTTTGGATTGCCGAGGCTGACGATCTCAGCGATCCCGAATTTCTGGCCACCGTTGTACGGGGATTCGAGGATCCCGAGGTGATTCTCAGCTATTGTGAAAGTAAGCAAATAGGAGGTGACGGGTCCGTACTGGCCGAGAACTACGGCGATTATCTGGCTGACCTTGGGCGCGAACGTTGGAGTCGATCGTACGTCAACGCTGGGGACGATGAAATCCGCCGCTATCTGGCGGTCAAGAACACGATTCCAAACGTAAGCGCTGTCTTGTTTCGGCGTGAACTTCTCCTTCGGATTCTGAGAGAATTCAGCGACGAGATTCGCCAGCAGCGGGTGACCGGAGACTGGAAGACCTACGCGTACCTCTTACGATCCGGGAAGCTGGCGTTTTTTCCGGAGTCGCTGAATCTACATCGCCGGCATCGGGGAGGTGTGACGATCGGTTCGTTTAACGAGTCGCAATACCGTGAGATCGAGCACATGCAGAACTGGATCGCGAGCAACCACGACCTCGATTCTGAAGTTCGAGAATCGATGCGCCGTTATCTAGGAGTCCTGCGAGAGCAATTTGGGCTAACCTGCCTGTGACGCGGTGACCGAATCCCCTTTGAGCCGGTCCGAGACACTGGCCTGTTCTATTCCCACCGGAATGGCCGCTGCGATAGCCCCAAGGCTCAATGCTTTTGGAACGTCGAGATTCTTGTGTAACGCTTGGCCAATTGGGCAATGGTGGGAAAGGTCATGGAAAGATGCGAACAAGGCGGTTGCGCACAGTCTCAATTGAGGTCGATGAATTCACGATTCCGCTCGACCTGCAAGAGATACTCTGCTTTGGAGGACACTGCCCCTGCTGCCGGCAGCATAGACGACCCCGCGCTTCTGGAAGTCCTTCGGTCGATCCCTGACGCGGGCGCTGCGGTGGCCGCTGTTGCAACGATGGAAAGTCAGAGTCCGCCCTGGGACATCTTTGAGGCCACGGCCTGCCCGCTAGAGGATGCTGACCAGGCAGTTGTCGCAGGAGCTTTTGCCGAGATCGCAGCGGCTGCGACAACTAATGGACGGACCGTGCGCGCGCTAAGTGAGGAGATCCAGAGGCTCCACGATGCTTGCGCCGGGCTCTAAACGGGATCGATTTGAGAGACTACGGCCGGACGGTGCAATCTGTTTTGGGTGGAGCCCATGCTGCGTACGAATCTGTGCGGGGGGCAGTCAGCAGTGGCCGGCTACCGCCACCCTGTAATCCGCAGGCAGGTCGGTAACAGGTACGTTCGCCCAGGCGGTATTTGAGGAGACGATGTTGGCTGCAGAGCGATGGACACGTAGAGTAATTGTGGCCACCGGACATCCTCGCGTCGCGGAAGCTCCCTAGTTCACGTCCCAGGACCCGAGATCTCGGTATCCCGAACTCGCACCGTAGTCGTCCATAACGTATGTGTACAGGTGCTTGCGGCCGTGGAACCCCGGCAAGAAGCGCAGGTCGAGCTTGAGTTCCAACCGTCCGTCCGCTTCCGCCATGGACGTACCCGGCATGTCCACTTCGCATTGTGAGTTGTGGATCGCTCCCGAGGACCCCAGCTTCTGTTCCTCTGCCCAACCCGAGCCGTTATCGTTCGCAATAGTGATCGTATTAGTGGTGCGATACCACTGTAAATAGCAACCTTTGATTCCTCTAGATGTGTCGTTAATAATTACGATGACTGACGAGATGTCTGAAGTCCCGTCCGGATCGGAATAGGAAAAACGAAATGAACCACGCGAGCCCGCGCCGGAAGCGGGATTCACGCTCAGGGCCTGCGGCGGTTGATTCTTTGCGTCGATCGCCGCACGGTTAATCTTCATGAGGCGAAGGCCGTCCACCGTCAAGACGGTGTGGAATCCGCGGGAACTCGGCAGCTTCGCCAGAGTATCTGGGTCGAAATCGCTATCGTACATGAGGATATAGCCGGCATCCGGCTGGCTGGCCGCTGCCCATTTCAGTCCATCGTAGTTGCACGGCGCCCCGCAGGGAAGGGCACGGTACAGCGACTCCAGGTCCGGGAGGCTTCGAAGGAACCAATAGTCGGTCATGATCGGCTGGTGAATCGCTCTTGCCTGTACGATCGCGTAAAGCCGCTCGTTTACGGCTGGCGTGCCAATGCGGCGTTCGAGAGCGCGTTGACTGGCGACAATGGTATCGGCACGGTATTTGCCCATTGCAAGCACCGCGACCCACACGAGCAAACCCGCGGCAGGTATGGGCCAAGAGATCACCAGTTGTCTGTTGCGGATGGTAATGACTATCGAGAGCAGCGCGATCAGACCGAATGCCGCCAGCCCCCACGAGTACCACTCCATCGCTTCTGCGATCCACTCGTTGCTTTCGAAGCGAATGGCCCAGGCGGGCAAAAGGGAGGCTCCGGGCTTCCCCGTCAGGACCCAGCCGGAGAACCCCAGGACAACCACGACCGCGATTAGGGATCCGATAGTCGCGGCTCCAAGAGTCATGTTGTCCAAAGGCTTCATCAGACCCCCAAACAGCCGGTCGATGACCATGCCAATGACGAGCGCGATCAAGGGAAACACCAAGGAGGCCGTACGGATTTCATAGCTGAAGAAGAGTCCCCAGAGCAGGAGAAACGGCAGAATGAGAAGTGCGGTAATCCACCGCGCCCCTCGCAGAAGTAGGCTGCTCACGAGCAAAAGGGTAGCGGGCAGCGCCACGAACGGTCCCACGTCTCCGCGGGAATTCCAGAAAAGTTCACCGGCTGCGACCAATCGCTGAGGATAAGTTCGCCCATGGTGGAGGCCCTGAGTCAAGAGCGTGAGGTTAGAATAATCGTGGCCGCCGTATACCTGGAAAGCTTTCCCGCCATACCAGACGGCTGCGAAGCACAGCCCAAAGAGCGCGACGGCCGCGGCAGAGTTTCTCGCCGAGAAAGGTGACTCTTCCGGACGCCTGCGAGCTACCCAAGTCGCGTAGAGGAGTGCCGCAACCAGTCCGTAAATTCCACCCTGCTTGGTTATCAGGATTCCTGTCGCAAACAGAATCGACAGCAGGACGTCGTCCCTGGATACCGGTTCCCCGGTTCTCCGGTAGACGGCATGGAAGGCGAGGAAACCGAAGAATGCGAGCGGCACATCAGCGTAACCCAGCATCATGAAGGTAATGCCGAGGTTGTGCAACAGCAGCCAACCGTAGGTTGCCGCCCCCAACAGGAATGCCGTGCTGCGCCGCGCCGCTGCAAGGCTGAGAAAGAGAAAAAGCGTCAAAAGCGGGTACAACGCCGTCGTCGCCCTCGCGAACATCTTGACGTCCATGCGGCCGAGCAAGACGTAGCTCAGCGACCAGTTGGCAGGCATCAGTTGGGGATACCAACTGGTGCGAGTGGGGAACATCCCCGCCGCCCACTCCATCGCCCACCGGTCCCAGCTTGCGACTTCGTCATTCTCCGAAAAGACCGTGCCCCAATCGAGGTAGCAGATATAGACGAATATGGCTACTGTAGTTAGCGCGAGAATGACCCCCAATGCGGCGTTGAAAGTGCGCGGCGGTGCAAACGATGCCCAACCACTAAGATCCCAGGAAAGACTCGTGCGTGCTCGATGGGCTCGAAGTCCGACGAACGCTAGGGTCGCGATTTCGCATAGGACAATTGCCCATACCACCGCGCTGGAATACACTCTTAGCGCGACGAGGATCGCGACCAGCCAAGTATTCGCAATTAAACTCAGCCCAAACGTGTATGCTGCCGCCTCTAATACGTCCGTCTCTTTCGACCGGAAACAGCGCCTCAACAGGGCGCCCGGCAGGTACACAATCTGAAGTAGCGCCAGAAGGCCGGTAATCAGCATGCTTTGTCAGCGGTCCGAGCGATCGACCACTTGCGCGCGAAAATCATTCGCTGCAGTGGATATCAGCGGCCGAAGAGTTTGGGCCGGAACTTCCGTTTTCAACTGCTTAGTATACTCCCTTGTGTTTCGCCCTTGAACCCCTTTTTGGCCAACAGTCTCGCTCCAATCATTCACTGTTGTCGAAGTGTCGGGTGTCCGGCGGATCTCCATCGAGCTACGGATGGCCCAAAATCACGCCGAAGGAATCGCACCTATTCGCCCCTCACGATCAGTTGGAACGCTGGTAAAGTGGCGCTCTCCCCGTTTGTGCAGGTCGGCCGCGCTGAAAGTTGGTGCGTACCGGCCTTGATGCCCTTCGCGGAAAAGTCAGCCTGCCATCCGCTGTTGTTGAAGTCGGGACGATTGTAGGCAGCGCCGACGTCCGGACGAGGGCGCGACAAGGTTGCGTTGGTGACCGGTCGGCCGTCTACCAGGACCTCCACCTCCGCGAGCGGCGACGCGGGGTCTGTACAGGCCGCCCAGCCGGATAGCTGCACCTGGTTGCCGCCGGCGACGGAGATGACTGTTTTATCGTCCACCATGTCCAGATACCCCACTGCTGCCTGGCCCGGCGGTACAGTCAATTTCGGTGTGACAATCGATGAGGCCGGGCTGCCTGTCGGCACGGAAGCTGGTGCTTGCCAAACCGGTGAGTGAACCCAGTACCCGAAAATAAGCCCGAGAAATATGCCGCCTGCCAGAACCGGAATAAGAACTCGAACAGGCAGTTTTGCGACCGCTTCGATCTTCTTGAGTAGATCCGCGACAGGCCTGTCTGCGACGTCCGGAGGCGGGCGACACCACAACCCGGCGATGACCAGCATTGTCGGGCCGATAAGGCCTGCCAGCAGAAGCAAGACCCAGCCGACGGCAAGGTATCCCTTACGCGGCAGGTTCCAACTGCGAAGGAGCAGCGACTGCGGTTGCGCCCACTCTGCGAGATTGATCGTTTTGGCTGGCGGCGCATCTGGGGGAATCTCCCACATCCAGCGCTGCGTCGGTGTCCATAAGACGGGACCGGGCGGAGACTCCCACCAGATCGCGAATAGGCGCGCATTGAACGTTATCTGATTCCAATTTGCATCCCCGACCAACTCCGCCAGATTGTTCTCGCCTGCCCGAATGCTAGCAGCGTGCATGTTGCCGTAGTAGTAAAAGGCGCCCAAGAAAGAGATGACGACACCCAGCGCGGTAAGCGGAATCATCGCGGCATCGCGCCATGAGAATCGGCTTCGGCTCGCTCCAATCAGGAGCACAAGGGGAGCGACACAACTATGGAGGTAGCGGGCACCCCAGGTTTCGTCCGCATAGTAGGCGACCAAAGCGAAGCCCCCGACGAGGCCGCCGACAGTGAGCAGGACGAACAAAGTGAGGTCACGCCTCACGCGCCATGCGCAAGGAACTGCATAGAGACTTAGCAGGATCAAGGGAGCGTAGAGCAGCAGGCCCTTAGTAGGAGAGCCGAACAGACCGATAAGACTACCCAGGTATTGAAACACGCTGTCGATCATGGTGGACCTAAACTGCACAAACGTGGTGACACCGGAAGCGAGGTAATATTGAGCCCTGGCGGCGGAATTAGCGAATGAAAGAGTCCCAGCGACTGCCAACGTGGTCAGTGCGAACGGCAGGCGCTGGCGCCAGCCCTCGCGAAACTGCGCATATGCCAGGTACGTGACAGCCGGGAGAAGCATCAAGCCGTTGGCCTTTGAGCCGATCGCAAGTGCACAGCACAGTCCGAAGACGATGGCCCGCCCAAAGGATTGGATGGGACGGCCCTCCAGGGCCAAGTAGGCCGACAGCAGAAGAAACAGTGACTGCTTGGTCTCCAGCCCGATATAGGCGTAAGGCCAGAGCAGCGTTCCGAAGGCAGCCGAAAGCGCTAAGCAAACCGCCAGGCCTGGCGAGGTGAGCTTCCGAAGCCATACAAAGAGGATTGTCACGAGAAGCGCCGTGTCCAGCATGGGCTCCATGGAGAGAATGAAGTCTTCTGAAACAATCCGCTTTCCAGCGGCCTGAAAGGGAAGGTCTAGAACTACTGGAAGGAACCCATTTCGGGACAATTTGATCGGCAGGGCTGGACGCCCGGAGAGGCGAGCTTGGAGCGCGGCCATAATGCTGTCGCCGGAGTGCATTTCCTCGCTGGTATATCCCATTCCCGCAATCGTGCCTGGCGTGAGGGCTGCATACGTTAAGAACGTTCCGACGAAGACCAGGAGGGCTGTTGCGCGATTCGGTCTTGACAGGGTCATGTCTACTCAGAGCAGTGTGGCCGCCTCATCGTGAGCCCCCGCTGGCGCTTGTGTAAAAGGAATATAGCATGGTTCTGAACTTGTCTGGTGATGTGAGATAACCACCAAAGAGCTCAAGCTGGCCGCCGTTTGCCCGGGGCCGCTCGCTTCTTTCCGATGAGCAACGCGAAGTCCGAGAGCACAATCCCATGCTCGATAAACACGCGCTCAAGTCCATCGATACAGTCGATGAGATGATCCGTGGCGGGGTCGTTGTGGGGGAAATTAAGCACGATCCCGGAGTAAAGCAGGTGCTGGATGGTGCCGCCGAGGAGGTTGTGATGCACTACGTCGAAGGTCTGGTGGAATAACGGCACAATCTCGTCGGACCGGACCGCCTCGCTCGGACAAACCGCCATCACCTGCTCGACCGAGCTGCGGCCCTCCGCGCGTTTTTCGATGCCGTTGCGGTACATTCGCAAATTGAGCGGCAGGAGTCCGAGCAACTGCGTGGTGAGCCTCAGTTGCATGTCCGTCCATTGAAAACGTGCAGGCCCGACGTATTCGTTAAGAACGCAAAAACCATCCGGCGTGAGTGCCCGATGAATCTCGCTGAAGAGGTATTCCAGGTTCTCGAAGTGGTGAAAGCTTTGTAGGGCGTAGATGAGATCGTAAGTGGAGGCTTCCAGGCGAATGTGATTGATGTCCTCTGCCTTAAGGTGAAGGCTGCCACCTGCATCTTTGAGCCGTTCTCGGGCGGCAGCAAAGCGCGTTTCATGGAGATCGACTCCTATCAGGCGGCGAGCCGCGCCGGCTCGCCATACGCTGACGAGGCCATCGCCCTTGCCACACCCCAGCTCCAAGGCAACTTCAGCCGGCCTGCCCAAAGCCTCGCGGATCATCCAATCCTGCCACGTCAGGCCATCGACTAGCGCCTTCTCATAATAATGTTTCGCTACTCTCGGATGATTGAGCCAGAAGATTTGTTGACCGGCCCGAGCTTGCTCCTCAATCTGATTCCAATGCTCGACCTCGGACGACTGATGTTTTGCCACTTCGACGGGCCCTTCAAGACGCGCAAATGCTTCACTAAAGCGTAGCACCGCGGGCGTTTGACCGTGATAATGCGGCGGCAGTTTCGACGCCGCCAAATTATCGTTATATTCAGGCGAATTCAGCTTCCGAGCCGCCACACCAACGCCCCCCGAGTGAACGAATTTGCCGATTACCTCGAACAACGCTGGAATGAAAGCTGCGACAATGCCACCTGGCTTGTACAAAGAGATTCGCGACCAGGGTATTGCGGCAAACGGGCGGGCACGCGCGAATTTTCATCTTGGTCAGGAGTTTGACTCCACCAGTAGTCCGGATACATTTCTGCAGACTTACTTCCTACCATCTTGATTTTTGCTTGACGGCAAGCGGCGGGCCATGCACTTTTATATATGCCGCCAAAATCAACCACCGGACTCACGCGGGGCAGTTGTGCCTCGCGAATCCGATTAACGACGGCGTGCCATTTGTCAGAGTTGCTCTGCAAGCATCCTGCTACACTAACCGTAAGTACTGCCGCACTATTCCGTTACCGCGAAGAGCGGCGTGCGTCGGGTGTAGCGTGGCGGTTGTGATCGTTGGACTGGCAGTGGCAGATTGTGGAGTTGATTGTCTTGATTCCCGCGTACCGCCCGGGCGCTTTGCTCGTGCAATTGGTCCGCGACCTCCTCAGCCGGGGCGTTTCCGCGGTCGTGGTCGTGGATGACGGCAGCCCCAGCGACTGCACGCCGGTGTTCAATCAGCTCGGGATCATGCCCGACGTGAAGGTCCTGCGGCATGCGGTCAATTTGGGTAAAGGAGCCGCGCTCAAGACGGCACTCAATTTTGCGCTCTGCGAATTCCCTGACTTTGCCGGTTTTCTCACCGCGGACGCGGACGGCCAGCATGCCGTCGACGACATACTAGCGGTCGCGCGGAGGTTCACCGACGAACCCGATTGCTTGGTGCTGGGCTCCCGCAGCTTTGGCGCTGACGTTCCTTTCCGGAGCCGCTCGGGAAATAAGTGCACACGGGTCTTGGTTCGCTTGCTGATCGGAAGACGCCTGGGCGACACCCAAACTGGGTTGCGCGCAATTCCGAGAGGGCTGATCCCGCGGCTGTTGAAAATCCCGGCCAACGGATACGAGTTTGAGCTGGACATGCTCATCGCCGCGAAGCATGCGCTGGTTCGGACGGTCGAGGTGCCGGTTCAGAGCATCTATTTGGATGGGAACCGTTCTTCGCATTTCAATCCGCTTCTGGATTCGATGAAGGTCTGCTTCGTCCTACTCCGCTTCACCGGAGTAAGCTTGCTCACGGCGCTTTTGGATAACGCTGTCTTCCTTTTCTCGTACGCAAGAAGCCACGAGATTCTGGGCTCCCAAATCACGGGAAGAGTTGTGGCGATGGGCTTCAACTACTTTGCGGCGAGAAAGGCAGTGTTTCTATCGCGGGCGAGCCTTCAGAGCACGTTCGTAAAATACGCTTTGCTGGTCGGCGCCAACACTATTTTATCGTATGCTCTGATCAACGTCTTATATTCCTGGAGCGGCCTCACGGTTCCGTGGGCCAAAATCATAGCGGAGACCGCTTTGTTCGCCGGCAACTTCGCTCTGCAACGCGATTTCGTTTTCACGGACCGATCCAGGCGGTCCCTTCCGCAGGGATCCACGGATTGGACGAATTACTACCAGAGCGTGCCTCCCACTGCTCGCCTCACCCGGCGCTACACCGCGCGCGCATTGGTCCGGACCTTGGCTCGGTTTTCGCCGGCCCAAACCAGGACGGTGATGGAAATCGGAGGAGCGAATAGCTGCTTCGTGGATTCCATTCTTCGCCGGATAAAACCGGAACGGTACCGCGTGGTCGATACGAACGAGCACGGGCTGGAGCTTCTGCGCCGGCGGTTTCCCAATGCCAGCCGCGTTGTCGCAACCAATGCCAGCGTGCTCGACCTGCGCCCGGAAGACGATCCTGTCGACGTCGTTTTCAGTGTCGGCCTGGTGGAGCACTTCTCACCCGAGGAGACGGCGAGGGCCGTTCGAGCACACTTCGGTTTGGCGCGAGAAGGCGGCCTAGTGGTTATCTCTTTCCCCACGCCGACCAGATTGTACCGGCTCGCCAGAGGACTCTGCGAGGCAGCCGGTATCTGGCAGTTTCCGGACGAACGCCCGCTCAATCCCGAAGAGGTCCTGGCGATCGCCCGGGAGCAGGGTGAGGTTGTCTTCGAGAAATTGCTATGGCCCTTGATCTTTACCCAGCATCTGATCGCCGTCCGGGTTGGGCGCCGGCCACAGCGCTGAGAGAAATGAAGGCGATTCTGGCCGAGTTCTTGAGTGGGAATTAGGTCGCCCCGCCGAGTCTTGCTGGCGGAGCAACAACAAAGCGGCATGTCGGTGTGGGCCATCTGCCGGCAGCGCGGCGCCAGCGAGCATAGCTTCTAACCTTGCCGATGCGATCGAGTCTGATTCGCGGAACCCCGCGCTTCGACTTATGTTCCGGTGGAAGCGGTTGAAATCGTCAGTTTGGCACCGATTCGCGCGGCTCGCTCCCGCACTCAAATGTCAATAAAGTGGCTCTCCTTCAGTGTTGACCGCTCGCGGCGCGCGCCGTCTCTCTTGGGCTGCCAGTCGTTCAAAGACCGGTAGCCGCTAGCCGAAATCGAAATCGCGTGCCGCCGGGTTCAGTACAGTTCGACTTACTCGAACCGGTATTAAATCGGTTCAACTGTATCGCGGGCCCGACCAAAAACCCGCTACCAACCCACGGCGTTGTCACTCGGCTGTCGCTTGGTTCTCCCCAAAGCTTCCGATGTCTATGGGATCGGTAGCCCCTGGAGGGAAACGTCAATGCGCCAGGGCTTCCTTCGAGCGAATCGCCAGGTTCGGGTGGCGTCTGCGTTCCCGGTATTTGACGGTGAGGTAGCCGGCCAGAAAGATTGCCACGGCCACTCCCAGTGCCGTTCCGAATCGTTCGAAAATCGCGCCAACCAGTTCGATCTGGCCGCGAAAAACCCAACCGATGCTCAGGTAGGCGCCAGCCCAAAGCAAAGCCGCGATCGACTGGAGAACAAGGAATTTCCGGATGGCTACGCCCATCATTCCGGCCAGAGGTGCAATAAGCAGGCTCAGGCCCGGCAAGAATTTGGAGACCAAAATCGACCAAGTGCTACGGCGCCGCCGCTCAGACGCGCAGGTTTCCGGCTTTAGGCAAAACCACGATAGCAGCCGCGCCACCAAAGTGCTTTCGCGCTTTCCAAAGTAAAACCATGCGAGATCGCTGGTCAGCGATGCCATGATTGCGACGCCAAGGGCTCGCGGCAGGCTGAGTTGGTCGACACCCGCTAAAGCTCCTGCGGCGATCAGGAACGGAGTCGCCGGCACGGGCAAGCCGAGTTGCTCGGCAAGCACAGCGAGGAACAAAGCCGCATAACCGTTGTGAATCAAGAATTCTATTACGTTGTGCATCTGTTCGCCTCCGGGTGAATTAACGGAAGGACCGCATTGTTGTCGCGCTCACGCTGATGCTCACGATGGAGCCGGATTTCGCCACTGAAGGCCGAGGATCTATTGACCGGCTGATTATGGCAGTCGCGGACCGCACCGCATCGGCGGTTTGTTGGAGCGAGGTGACCAGCGACGATTTGGACACGCGGCGCACGATCGGATCGACGAACAACCGAAGCGCAGCGGGAATGTCGCGGCTGAGGGCGATCGCCTCAAGTTCGATGTACACTCCGCCGTCGCGCTCTTCGTACCGCGCCATGCTGTACAGGCGCCAGATGATCCCGATTCCGTGGCCTTCCGGCAGCATGTGCTCGGAAGGGCTGCCATAATCGGAGATCTCCTGAACGCGAGTCGTTTCGGTAGTGCTGTACCAGCGTTGATCGTCCAGGCGGGTAAATTCGGAGCGGTAGTCGCTATCCAGGGCGCTTTTCGCGAAGAACGACGTGTTCATCACCATCATGGAAAAGGTGTCTTCCCAATCACCGGTCTCAAGCGGCTTGGCGCTCACGACATTCGGATGGAAGACCGTGTTGTAGTGCGCGTAGTCACGAGTCACGCGGAGAATGTCAGGCACCGTAGCGTTCGGGATGAAAATCGCTCCAGTCCAATCGTGAATGAGTCCGCCGTGAACCTTCACCGGAACATTCGGGGCCGCGGGCGACGCCAGGATTTCGCCTTGCCGGAGTTTCGCGGCCTGAGCAGGTTCGGCGTCGATCGAAAGGAAGGGGCTTCCGGATGCGAGGTGTGCCTGATTCCGGGCTTCGGCAGCCGTTATGTATTGTTGCCAGGCCTGCGTCGTTTCCGGTTTGAGGTCGGCAGCCGACCCGCCCATCGGATAGAGCAACGCCGCCAATAGGATCGCTCTCAGGATTTGGATCGCCCGCGGCATCCCGTGCGGGCGGGCTGAACCCTGCTCAGGAAGCTCGAAGTCGATCACTTCGCACATGTCACCGACCAGGGCTTCGCCCTCCGTATCCGTGCCGACGGACGAAGACCTGGCGGATTCGACCATGAAGGTTTCCTTCGCCTCGCGGTTGCTGTAGCGTATGTCGTTGTTCATTTGATTCGAGCCTCGGCCAGAGGATGGCACTCCATCCGCCAACTCGAACCAGGAGCTAACTCTTTGAAAATGCAGGGTTCGAAGAGCCGGCGCAAGACGATTGCCGGCCTAAAGGTCGGCAGACTGCCATGATCTTGGCAGATCCACTTGGTGGGGCCGGCAGGTGCGCAGGGCGCGGTTCGGTCATCATTGCCAGGCAGCGCCCAGTGCCTTGTAAAGCTGGACGTAGGCCTTCTGCTCAGAATATCGCCAGTTGTCGAAATATCGGACAGTCGAGCCGTGCCGGACTCGTCTCGTCGCTCACCTTACGCCTGGAGATCAGATTGCGTTCCCCGAAGATTGTGGAGGGCTCCTATGAGAGCTGTCAGACTGCTAGAGTACGGCGGCCGGTTGGCGTTCGACGATGTACCGACGCCTGCGATTTCACCCGATGAGATCCTAGTCAAGGTCAGAAGTACCGCCGTCAATCATGTGGATCTTGTCGAGGCCTCCGGAACCATAAGACAGATATTTCCGATTCGACCTACCGTGATACCTGGTCACGAAGTTTTCGGGACGGGTTGAAGCGGTTGGCAGCGCCGTCACGGTGTGTACGCCGGGTGATGCGGTCTTCGGCACCGCCACCGGAATGGGCGCATACACGGAGTACCTGGCTGTCAAGGCTACGGCCATCGCAAGGAAACCATCCAACCTCTCATTTGAGGAGGCGGCATCGGCGCCAGTGGCCGCCCAAACCTCATGGCAGGGAATCTTCACCCACGGTCACTTGGCGAAGGGACAAACGAACCTGATTCATGGTGGGGCCGGCGCCGTGGGGGCCTACGCGGTCCAACTGGCATCGAATGCCGATTATCGAACAGTTCAATCCGAGAATGCTCAGTCCGAGAAGAGTCTGCCGAAGAACGTCGACGTGGTCCTCGACTTGATCGGTGGCGACACACAGAAGCGGTCGTTCCTGGTCTTGAAAGAGGGCGGTTATCTCGTTTCTGCTGTCCAGCCTGTGTCGCAAGACGAGGCGGCGGCGCACCGTGTAACCGGCTTGATGATGAGGCTTGTACCGTCCGGGGACATGCTCAGCAGGATCGGACGGCTGCTGGAAGAAGGTGCCATCCGACCAGACGTCGCGACCGTGTACGCCCTGAAAGACGTGGCCCAGGCATGGAACGATGTCGCCAGGAATATGCCGTGGGTGCATGGGATGCCGGGGCCACACGGCAAAATCGTGCTTCGCGTTGCCTAGACACTCCGTGGCATACGACGGCGTGCCCACTGGGGGAGCTTTGTGAGTGTGCGACCAAACTCGTGTTCTAGGCCGGCGATATCGGCGTTGTAGCCTACGCGCTCGAACCACTCGAGCATCGTCGCCAGGTCCTTGCTGTACTGCCGGACCTGTTCGATTGGCGTCTGGGCGAACGCAATCGGCCGGCCCAGCGTCTCCGTCAGGATCCCCGCCGCCTCTCGCATGGTTCGTGCGTCACCGGCAATGTCGATCTCGCGGCGATTCAAGGCGGCGGCGTCCGTGAACGCGCGCGCGCCGAACCAGCCAATGTCGTCCACGGCAATCATCTGCAGCTTCACGCCCGGACCGAGCGCCCAAGCCAACGTGGACCCCTGGAGACTGAAGGGCGCTAGCAGATTCTCCATGAAGAACACCGGACGCAGGATCACATGCGAGGGGAAGCGGAGGTCGCGCACAGTCTCCTCGATGCGCCACTTGTTCTCGAAGTGCGGGATACCCGTTCGCCTGTTCGCCGATCCCACGGATGTATAGACATAGTGCTCGACGCCCGATTCGCGTGCCAATGTCGCAAGACGCTTGCCTTGCGCCTCTTCCCGCTCGACGCCCGCCTCTCCTCCGTTCTGCACGCCGAAGACGCCCCAGTCGCCGGCCAAGGCATGGCGCAATGTCGCCTCGTCATCGAGATCGCCCTTAATGAGGTCGATGCCCTGGCGTGCCAGCGCCGTCGCCCGCTCGCTGTCCGGCGTTCGCGTCAGGCCGCGCAGGTGAAACCCAGCGCCGTGCAGGGCCCGCGCGACCGCGCCGCCCTGGTTGCCCGTAACTCCCGTGATGAGAATCGTTCGATCGCTTGTCATACTTCTCCTTCTCCTCAGTCATGATCCGCCAGACGTTCTGCTCTCTGGCATGCCTTCCACCACCAGGTAGTCCGCTGAAGGAAGGAAAGTGAAACGATCGTAAACGTGTTGATTGTGTTCCAAGATTCCCTCGTATCCTTACAAATAACCATTTCAAGAAATGATTCGCGTCTCGAATTCTGTGACAGTGCGAGACAGGTCGTCTACGACTTGTTGAGCAACCTGCGGATGTATCTGCTCGAAGACCCCGATGAGGGTTGGCTTCTCGGCGTGGTCCCATTCATAAATGCGATAGGTTTTCTCTGACCAGACAAGTTCTCCGGTATCGGGCTTCCACCCGAAGCTCCCGGTGTGGTTCAGCCGCTGTGCCTCTGCAAGATATGCCTGTCGACGCTCCAGAGCCTATTTTATGCTGCTCCTTTCCGCGTTCCCGTAGAAGTTAACGCTACGCTTTGGTCGTCATCCAGCAGGGCGCGGATACCGATACCTCCGCCCGCCAGGGTCACGCTTTGAGCCTTCATTAGGCGAAGAAGATGCCGCCCGGCTCCATCGATTGCCGTTAGGTCCGTGAGGTCCAGGGCGAGGTTCTTCTGAGCCGGGCACCCTTCCGTGCTCTTCCAGAGGGCCTCGAGCAAGGGGACCCAGGGTCCAATCAACCGGCCATGGAGTTCGAGGGTGATCGCGGATTCCGTTTGAATGCTGTCGATTCTGAGCATAAGTGACTTGGTACGCGCTACCTTTCAACAGCCGTACCCAATCTCAACCGTCGCATCGTGGCTGCCGTTCTGCGCTTTGAGAGAAGTCTAATGGAATCAGTGTCCAGAGCAGCTTTCGTGAGGTCTGTGGTGCGGATCGCCGCCCAAATACGGGTTGGCTGCCAGCTTCCGGGCAGCCCGCAGCAGGTTGGCATCCGGTTTGCTACTCTGGGCACCTAATGCCGTCAAGCAAAGATCAAATAGCGCTAGACCGCCTCCAGGTGATCCTTGAAATCAACAACAGCATTGCCTCCAACCTGGATTTGTATGACCTGTTGCGTTCGGTCTCAGTGAGCGTCCGCAACGCCCTCCATTCCGATGCCGCGGGTGTCGCTCTTCCGGAAGGAGAGCACTTGCGTCTCTACACGCTCGATTTTCCGGGAGCGGTGGGGGCGGCACGCGAGGGGTTGCTAATTCCAATCGAGGGCTCGATGCTGGGGGACGTTTTCCTAACGGGGCAGGCCGCCCAGCACAACATCTCGCAGGAGGCTCAAATCCCGATGGAAACCACGGAACGCCTGAAATTCGGTTGCGCTTGCCCGCTGGTGGGACGGCATCGGACGCTGGGCGTTCTCTCGGTGGCGCGGGTCGAGGACAAGCCCTTCAGCGAGGAGGATCTGGCCTTGCTGATCCAGATTTCGAAACAGGTTGCGATCGCGCTCGATAATTCCCTGGCTTATCAAGAGATAAACCAGCTCAAGGAGCAGCTTAGCCGCGAGAAGGTTTACCTCGAAGATGAAATTCGTTCAGAGATGCAGTTCGAGGATATCGTCGGCAACTCCAGCGTCCTGCGCAGTGTTCTTCAGCAAGTCGAGATCGTTGCGCCGACCGATTCGACGGTCCTTATTTACGGCGAAACCGGCACCGGCAAGGAACTCATCGCCCGCGCTGTCCACGATCTCAGCTCCCGAAAGGCGCGAGCTTTCGTCAAATTGAATTGCGCTGCGATTCCCACGGGTTTGCTCGAAAGCGAATTGTTCGGTCATGAGAAGGGCGCATTTACCGGAGCGATCGCGCAGCGAATAGGGCGCTTCGAGCTCGCGCACGGCGGGACCGTGTTCCTGGACGAAATCGGCGAGATACCTTTGGAACTTCAGCCGAAGCTCCTCCGCGTGCTTCAAGAACGCGAATTCGAACGCCTGGGCGGTTCCAGGACACTCCGCAGCGACGCTCGATTGATTGCGGCCACCAATCGCGATTTAGCCGCAATGGCGCAGGAAAATAAGTTCCGTCCGGATCTTTACTACCGGCTGAACGTATTTCCAATTCGCGTGCCTTCGCTTCGCGAGCGGGCTGAAGACATTCCGTTGTTGGTGCGCCATTTCGTGCAGCAGTTCAGCCGGCGCATGGGGAAGACCGTCGATTCGGTGCCCGCCGACACGATGAATGCGCTGGCCGGATATCATTGGCCGGGCAATATCCGGGAACTCCAAAACGTGATCGAGCGTGCGGTAATCGTTACGCAGGGCCCGGTGTTGAAGGTGGCCATGGCAGAGTTCGCAAACGCTCCCAAGGTCTCGTCGTTGACACACCCGGCCTCCACGCCCTCGGGCTCCGGCCCCAAAGAGGAGCGGGGCTCCATGCGCAAGGTGCTGGAAGAAACAGAGCGCGAGCAAATCGTTCGCGCTCTTGAGCAAGCCAATTGGGTGATCTCAGGTCCCATGGGGGCCGCAGCCAAGCTCGGGATGAAGCGTTCGACGCTGCAGGCCCGGATGCAAAAACTCGGTATTCAAATTACACGCACCGGAGCAGACCGGCCGTCTTGACTCCTCAGCCTGCTCCAACCCCTTCAGCTTAGGCAAGTCGGGCCGCGCCTGCGGGCGAGCGGCGAGACTGCTGCTTTACCTGCCGGTTCTGGAACAATCCCGCAAACGCCCACCGCACGTGATAAGCGGAGATCGCCCAGAGGATCGCCACAAGAACGGCCGGCGGAAGTCCGGAGGGCAGCATGGTGATGTGGAACAGCAATATGTTGAAGATCACCGGGCCTAAGACCGTCAGGGCCAACGGCGTCATCCAGTTCACCAAGAGCGCGAGGCCACCGGCGATCTCGATCACCAGCACGACAGTAATGTAATGCGACTGAACGAGGACGCCGAAGAACTGCCCGGCAAGCGGCGGAATGGGACCCGGCGAGAAGAAGTTCAGGAAGCCGTTCAGGCCGAATACGGTGAACACCAGTCCTAACAACAAGCGGGAAATGGTCGATGCGGTTTTCATTGAGATGCTCCTTTTTCTGTTCAAGCGATGCTGGTTTTGACAGCCGCCAGCGTTTGTCAATCCTCTTGGTGCATGCGTTTGTCCAGAAAGCGTTCCTCCGAAATCCCAATGAATTGAACATTTCCGGAGAATTCACGGCAGCGCCCTTGATCGTTTTCTTGGCAGGCTGCTCGATTGCTGGCAAGCATCAGAGGGAATTCCGGCGTCTGCGCGTCTCATCGTGTCCGAGCACGATACGTTTCATCCAATGGCTCACGTCGGGCCAGAACTCGGGCATGAGATTTACAAGCCCTGAGCCAACCAGGCTGACGCCCCAATTTGTAGCCGACGTACGGACGCTCCTGCTCCCGGCAGGATAGTACGCGTTCGATAGGGCTGCGCTCATCCCCGTGCCGCCGACATTCGCCCAATTGAATTCGGCGCCACCGGAGTCGGTCCGTGCGACGAACGACCGGGTGACGGCGTAACCGACTCGGCTCCAAAGCCGGTGGGAAGAACCCAGACGGCGGTAACGGGTGTCCTCATGGAGGGCGGAGGCAAGCAGGAAATCGCTAAAGAAATTCTGGGTGGCTATGTCGGCAACGGAAGCTCCTAAACGTTGCCCGTAGGCCGGCCATAGGTCCCGGCCATAGAGAGGTGTTGAGTGGGTGACCTGCGACACCGTAGCGTTGAACGCTCCCGCGCCTAACGTGAAAGTTGAGGCGGTTTCCGCTTCGAAGAGGTCCCACTTCTCGGCGACCGAGGGCGGTGGCAATAGCTCAGAGTCATCGCTGACATCCTGAGCCGGCACTGCCGATGCGAACACCAACATCAGGGTCCACACCGCATGAATCGTACGTTCGTTAAAGCTGCGACCGCCTCTGGTTTTGAGCATTGCCGATCCCTCGTGCACCGGTTAGTGCATTCGGGCAGCCGGTCCAGTCGAATCCTGGCGGAAGCGGTTAAGGCATGATTTAGTTATGGATAGCGGATGACAGGACTTCGAAGCAGGACCTGAGGCGATGCCGGAAATCAGGCGGCTGCCAGCTTTCCGGTAATGGTCCGGTGCGCAATGGGCATTCACGGTTCTTCGCTCGCCCAGCGGCGGCCAGCTCTGCCGCCGGGACAGAACCGGCCGCGTCTGCTCCCACCACGATGAAGTCATAATGCCGGTCGATTTTAGACCTCAACCTCTTTCGCCGAAGGATCGCTGTGGAACCGTGTGGCGCCCCCTGTTTTGAAAGAGCCTGAAGTGCCATAGCTGTCTTCGAGAAACTGGATGTAAGCGACTTTGTCCCCTTCGAAACGCGCCAGGAGACCAAAAGGAGATGTGATTTCCTTCCCGGTCACGTTCGACTTGTACGTAAAAGAGCCGAAGAGGGCGACGCGGCTACCCTGTTCGATCGCGTCGGTGACCTTGAAGTCGAGTGTTTTCCAAAAGCGTTGGATCGCCGCAAAGACCTCGGGCAGAGCCTGCGGCCCCTTGTGAGTGCCGGTCCAAGGCATGATCTTCTTCAGTTCAGGGTTGTCGAAGTTCAGCGAAACGTAGGTTGCGTCCGGCGTCATGAGCTGCTGAAGCACTTTCAGATTCGTTGTGTTCTGCAAAACTTCTTGAAGGACCGCGGTCAAGTTGGCCGGCATGTGATGGTTCTCTCTTTCGTTTGTGCCGTTCGTCGTCGGAATGAATACTGGCGCTGCCGGCTAGCGCCGGAAGCTACTGCCCGGCCGAAAAATCTGAGTAACCGGCCGGCCAGGCGGCCACGTTGATCGACGGATGCGTGTGCTTTTTCTTTCTTAATCAGGTGTTGTTCAACGCATCTATGTTCTTGCGAGCCGTTCTACAGCTTGTAAAGAGCCATGGCGTTCTCGTAAGCGATTTTGCGACGGTCGCTCTCGCTGATGGCGACCGTATCGATGAATTCTCCGCCCTCGGCGTAATCCTCGTACGGGTAGTCATTGGAAAAAAGGATACGATCGGCACCCATGGTAAGGATCGTGCAATGGAGCGCCTGGGTGCTGAAGTTGCCGCTCGTGGTGACCCAGATGTTCTCCGCGAGATAGTCGACCAGGCGCTTCTTGGTAAAGCGGCCATTCGGACTGAAGTTGATTCCGTGCTGAATGCGCCAGGCAAGAAACGGTAGGGATTCGCCGAGATGTCCCAGCACCAGCTTGGCCGTCGGAAAGCGATCAAAGATGCCGCTGTAGACGATTCTGAGCGCGTGCGCCGCCGTTTCGGGCGCGAAGCCCCATGCCGCTCCGGTAAGCTCGGGATGACCGTCATATTGCGCGGCATTGTGGGATGGGCGAGGGTGGATGTAGAGGGGAATGTCAAGAGCAGTCAGCGCTTCCCACAACGGAGTCATCCGCTCGTCATCGAGATAGAGCAAATTGTCCTCACTGTCGATCTGGCTATACCCGTTCACCATCACGCCTTTGAAGCCGAGCTTGTTCACGCAGCGCTCAAGTTCTCGTGCGGCTTGGCCGGCGTCGTGCATTGCGAGGCTTGCCATGCCGACGTAGCGGTCCGGGTGCGCACGCACTCGTTCGGCGAGAAAATCATTGACAGTGCAAGCGGTGCTCTGCGCCGCAGCACGGTCGGTGATCGCTTGAATGCCGAAGGTGGTCAATGAGAGCAGGACCTTCTCCACTCCAGCTTCGTCCATGGCCTGAAGCCGAGTCGTGTCAAAATCGAGAAGCCGGCTTTGAACGACCTCAAAATACTCAGGGCCGAGGTGACCGATGGTGGCTTCTTTGCGAGTCTCAAACCGACCCTCACTGTCCCTCATGAACAGATCAGGGTGGCCGAAGTGCTCTTCAAGCGCGATTTTCCGTAAGGGTGCCGGGGCGGGCGGCGTACCGAGTTTGGGAAGACTGGGAATGCTCATCGAGTTTCTCCTTTGAGAGTTACTGTGCCATGGAACCTGAGTGCGGGGACGATCCATCCAGGGCCCTTACGGCAAGAAATTGCGTTTTCACTTCCTGAAATTCCTCCATGGCGCGAGCACCCCGTGCGCGTCCGATGCCGCTGTACTTGAAGCCGCCCTCTTCGAAAGCGTCGCTGAGAGTTGCCCACGTGTTGGTCCAAACGGTGCCGGCCTTGATGGCGCGGGCGACCCTGTGCGCGCGATCGAAATCATTGGTGAAGAGCGCGGCGGCCAAGCCAAAGACTGTGGCATTGGCGCGTGTGATCGCCTCCTCCTCCGTTGTAAAAGTCTCAAAGCTCAGTACAGGGCCGAATATCTCTTCCTGAACCAACGGAACGTTCAGCGCCTCCGTCTCCAGCATGGCGGGGCGATAAAACGCACCGGCCGCCAGAGGACCGTCCATGATCGGGCCGCCACGAACGATGACCCGCGCATACCGTTTTGCATCCTCGACAATGCGATCGACCCGCTGGACATTGGCGCGATCGATTAACGGACCCATCTGAGTAGTCGGGTCATCCGCTCGCCCGACGACTACCTTCTCCAAAAGGGATGCGATTCGTTTGCGCCACGCGCCGGCGACGCTTCGGTGTACGAGGACCCGGGAGCCCGTCATGCAGAATTCGCCATTGAACTTCGTGAGCGCTGTCACGACGAGGGGTGCGAAAGCGTCAATATCGGCGTCCTCAAAAACGATCAGCGGCGTTTTCCCGCCCAATTCCAGGCAAATCCTCTTCAGCGTCTGCGCGCCTTTTTCGGCGACCTGACGACCCACTTTGGTGCTGCCGGTGTAGTTGATGACGTCGACGTCGGGGGATTCAACCAAAAGTGGCGCTCCTTCATTTCCAGCTTCCGTGAAGATATTCACCACGCCCTTCGGCAAACTCTTGGTCGCCGCGACCGCTTCCGCGATGAGAGAATTGACCAACGCCGTCTGACCGGGGAGTTTGATTACCGTGGTGCAACCGGCCGCCAAAGCCGGCCCTAAGGCGCGGACCAGGAGCGCGCGAGGGGAATTCCAAGGGATGATAAGTCCCGCGACTCCAATCGGTTCGCGCATGGCGGTGGCGAATACGCCCGGCGCGACCTCAGCGGACGTGCCTGTCTGCGATAGCGCCGTTCCAGCGTTGTGACGAAGAGTCGAGGGACTCCAGGTAGCTTCGATGGTCGCGTCACCCAACGTCTTGCCCATCTCGCGGCTAATCGTCAGCGCAATTGCGTCTGCTCGCTCGTCAAGTCTCTCAGCGAGCTCGAGAAGCGCCCGTGATCGGAGTTGAGGGTCGTGAGACCAACCGCCCGCGTCAAACGCTTTTCGCGCCGCGGCGATTGCGGCCGCCGCCTCGGCTCGCCCGCCCGCCGAGTACTGCCCGAGCACCTCCCCGGTGGAAGGATTTACGGATTCTGCCACCGTAGACGAGCTGACCCATTCGCCGTTGATCCAATGATACGCGGGCTCCTTTAGATTCGATGTGTTCCGCGAGGGCGGCTGAAGCACGGCGGTCAGGTTGTTCGACATGAGATTGTTCTCCTTCTCTTTTGCTAGTTCGTCTTGCGGTCAGAACATGCCGTTCGAATTCGCACGCGGAATGTTCGGCGCGATGATCGGAGCGGAGTTTTGAGGTGTGCCCACCAGTTGCAACGTATCCCAGTGCTCGACGGCTTTCCCTTCCGCGTCCATGCGATAGATATCGACGCCGGCAATGCCGGTGTCGCCGGGATCATCGTTGAACAGGTTCAGGAAGTTTAAGTGCGCCCATACGTAGTCGCCGGCCGCGATGATCCGGTGAACCACGACGCGTGCCCGGGCTCGCTCGCGCGTGACCTTGGCGAAGAACTGTCCCAGCGCCACGGATCCGTCGGGAATCAGCGGGTTGTGCTGGATGTATGACGGACTCACGAATTTGGCGGTCGCCTCCTCCGATCGCTTCTGATTGATCATCAGATCGTAAAGGGCAAGGACGTTGTTCTTGTTGCGGACGGCACGCCCGTCGGTTGGTTCAATGATTTCGATCATGACTTTCTCCTTCTCTTTGGATTTCTTATCTCAGCCCTACGATTTGGAGACGAAGGGCGTCCTGCTCATCGCCGGACTTCTCGCGCACGACGCGAAGAATCTCTTCCGCATCCTGCCCAACCGCCGCAAAGCGCGGTGCAGGATTCTGTTCGGCGATCTCGATCACGCGTTTGGCGGCATCGGCCGAGGCCAGCCCGTGGTCTTGCATGCTGTTGAGCTTGGCTGCGAAGGTTCCGAAGATCTGTCCGTAAAGATCGCGCTCCTGCGGCGTCATCCGCTCCGCAGCGCGCGCGAGCGCCGAGGCCGTCTTGGCCGGCCCGCCCGTCCTCATGTTTCCGGCGACCGCGACGGCGACATCGATACCGAAGCGCTTCAGTTCCTCGCGATAGACGGTAGCGAATACCTCCATGGCCGCCTTCGAAGCGCCGGATGGACCGTTGAACGGAAGGGGCAGGTGTGCCGTCCAGGTGCTGACCTGCACAATACGGCCGCGCGCCTTTCTCAAAGCCGGAAGGAATGCGTTCACCACCGACAGCGCGCCGAAAACGTTCACTTCGAATTCGCGTCTGATGGAGTCGAGGGGGAGCGTCTCGATAGGTCCGGGAGTCAAGATTCCGGCGTTGCTGATAAGAAGATTCAGCCCGCCATCTGTCTGCGTGCTCACGGCATGAGCCCAGGACTTGACCGCCGGCTCATCGGTGATATCGCAGTTCGTCAGCGTAACCGCGCCGCCGGAGGCCTGTTGGAGGTCAGCGATTTCCTCTGGTGTGATAGCAGTTCCAAAAACGCGGTAGCCCTTTGCCGCGAGACCAAGCGCGATATCCCGCCCGAGTCCACTACCGGCGCCGATAATGGCGGCAAAACGACTGGGCTGCTCAATGACTCGTGACATGTCGGATCTATAAACGGCGGAGCAATAATAGACCACGAAGCGCCGCGTGAGCGGGGTTTTGTGGCGGTCGAAAAGTAGACCACCACACTTCAGTTCCAGAACATTACAGATGAGTTGTGTTTGTGGGACACCAGGGGGTGTACAAGGTGGAAGTGTATGCGCGCGTAAGACGAGCCGTGCAGGTGGACGGTATGAGCATCCGGC
>JASHNT010000052.1 GCA_030041495.1 Bryobacteraceae bacterium
GCCGGATGCTCATACCGTCCACCTGCACGGCTCGTCTTACGCGCGCATACACTTCCACCTTGTACACCCCCTGGTGTCCCACAAACACAACTCATCTGTAATGTTCTGGAACTGAAGTGTGGTGGTCTACTTTTCGACCGCCACAAAACCCCGCTCACGCGGCGCTTCGTGGTCTATTATTGCTCCGCCGTTTATACACTGGCGGGGACAACGGCGGGGAATGCGATATGGTGAAGTATTGCGGCTGCTGGAAGCTCTGGAGATCAATGAAAAACGTCGCGCAACGGGAACCCGGCGGTTCCGGACATGGCTGGTGTGCGGCTTTATGCCGCTGCAATTCTGCGATTTCCTCGAAGCCCACCTCAACCAAGCGCTCCCCGATCGCACCGTCTGCGTAGAGACCGGCATCTATGGCGACCTATGCGGCAACCTTGAAAGGGCTCTCGCCGGGTGGCCAGATGCCATGGCTCTCACCATCGAATGGCAGGACCTCGATAGCCGTTTAGGGCTGAGGCAACTGGGAGGGTGGGGGCCCGAACTCACCGAGGATATTTTGGGCAACGTGTCCGCAGTTCTCGGCAAAATCGAATCTTTATTGGCTGAATCGGGATACAGAGGCGGGATGGCCTTGTGTCCGCCCACACTGCCCCTTCCTCCCTTTTCGCACGAGCCAGGCTGGATGGCCGGGCCCGCCGAACTCGCGTTGAGCAATGAAGTGAGCGGTTTTCTTGCACGCCTTTCGCAGCTCGGCTTCGTCCACACGGCCTCATCTCGCGAACTTGACTGGATCTCGCCGCTTGACCAACGCTTCGACCTTCGATCGGAAATCGCCCTAGGGTTTCCGTACACCACAGCGCATGCGGAAGTTGTTTCACGATTGCTCGCCACGCTGATTCAAGCGCCCGCTCCGAAGAAAGGACTTATCACCGATCTGGATGACACTGTCTGGCGTGGAATATTGGGCGAGGTTGGTCCCGGCGCTGTCTGCTGGGACTTGGCGGGCAAGGCCCTCATTCACGGCATTTATCAGCAGTTTCTGGCCGCGTTGGTGTCCCGCGGTGTGCTGATTGCGGTCGCCAGCAAGAATGACTCTGCGCTGGTTCAGGAAGCCTTCGCGCGCGAAGATTTGATTCTCAAAAGCGAATATGTCTTTCCTCGCGAAGTTGGCTGGGGACGCAAATCAGAAGCCGTCGGACGAGTGCTCAATGCGTGGAACGTCGGGCCCGAAAGCGTGGTTTTCGTCGACGATAGCCCCATGGAACTCGATGAGGTCCGGACTTCGTACCCGGAGATGCAGACGTATTTGTTTACGGGACACGATCCCGAGGCGGTCTACCGCTTGATCCTCGATCTTCAGGACAAATTCGGAAAGAAGGAGCTGCTGACCGAAGACCGACTTCGGCTGGCCAGCATCCGGGCCGCCGCGCAATTCGGTGAGCACGCCGTGGACCTTGCGGCCGCCGGGTTGTCGCATGACGATTTCCTCGCACGGGCTGAGGCTCGGCTTACGATACACATGGGTTCGGGATCTGACACCGCTCGCGCCTTTGAGCTGATCAACAAGACAAACCAGTTCAACATCAACGGACGGCGGCTCACCACATCGGAGTGGCAGGCCCATTTGGAAGATCCGTCGAGGTTCGTGATGGTCGCGGCATATCAGGACAAATTCGGACCTCTCGGCATCATCGCGGTTCTTGCGGGCCAGTGCGGGAGCGGACAGCCGAGCGTCTCGTGCTGGGTCATGAGCTGCCGAGCGTTCTCGCGCAGAATCGAACACCAATGCTTGCGCGTCCTCTTCAGTCAAACTGGGGCCAGCGAGATTCTGATCGATTACCGCGCGACACCGCGGAACCAGCCGGTTCGCGAGTTCCTCGCGAGTGTGGGCGATTTGCCCTCCGAGGGTCCGCTTAAGGTTCACCAGAGCGTGTTCCTGGAACGGTGCCCGCCGCTGTTTCACACGGTGATCACTCAATGACCAAGGCGTCGATGCTCGCCGAGCCTGGGAGTTCCGGCCGTGCCTCATTTGTCTCGGATGGCGCACAACGGACTCGCCGCCTGTGCGCCCTATTAGTTTCTTGACGGCCCTCTATAAAGACATTTGATTGGAAAGACTCTTGCGGACTCGCCGGGCCGTCGTTGACAATTAAGGATCGCGGTCTTCATTGACACTTAGTTTTCACACGGACCGCAGGACGGCGGATCCATTTAATTCTCAGGAGAAGGAACCCAATCGATGAAATACAAACTTGAATACATCTGGCTGGACGGTTACGTTCCCGTCCCCAGCCTGCGCGGCAAGACCACCATCAAGTCTTTCGACAAGCCGCCCACGTTGGCGGATCTGCCGCTGTGGGGGTTTGACGGCAGCTCCACCATGCAGGCCGAGGGCAAGAGCTCGGACTGTATTCTCAAACCAGTGGCCCTGTATCCGGATGCCAGCCGCAATAACGCCTACATCGTGATGAGTGAGGTGATGATGCCGGATGGCACGCCGCACCCCTCCAATGTGCGCGCTACCATCGACAACGATCCCGAGTTCTGGGCCGGCTTCGAGCAGGAG
>JASHNT010000003.1 GCA_030041495.1 Bryobacteraceae bacterium
GCTCCGGACGCGGCCGAACCGTACAGCACCACGGAAACCAGGCGTCCGGAAAACGCATGCTCCAATTTCCCGACCAGTTCTTTGAGTGGTTCCACGAATCCCCCTTGCCGCCCAACTACCAGCCGCTGGACGCGCCGCCTCCACCGGAATCGCCTCCGCCGAAGCCTCCAAATCCGCCGCCGCCGCCAAAACCGCCACCGCCCCAGCCTCCGCCGCGGCGTCCGCCCAGCATGTCACCCAAAATCATCCCAGCGAGGAAGCTGCCTGCGCCGCCTCCGCCGCCGTATCCGCCTCCGCTCCCGCGCGACATCCACTTCAGGAGCAGGATTACAAAAATGATACCGATAACGATCGGGAACAATCCGCCGGAGCCGTTGGTGCCGCGCTCCGGCAGGGCTTCCACCGGCGCGCCGTTAATCGAGACGCCTTTTTCCGCCGCGATGCGCGAACCAAACTGCTGCGCCGCGGCCAGCAGCGCTCCGCCGTAGTTGCCCTGCTGGAGAATCGGCCGGATCCCGCGCAGAACCTGGATGGCGTAGAGATCGGGAATCACTGGCTCCAGCCCGTAGCCGACCTCGGCCCGCTGCCGCCGATCCTTGATCGCGAGCAACAGCATGAGCCCATCGTCGGCGCCCTTCTTGCCCACGCCCCATTGCCGGAACAGCCGGTTGGCGACGTCCTCGATGGGCTCGCCGTCGAGCGAATCCACCAGCACGATGGCGAACTGCGCTCCCGTGGCTCGTTCCACCTCGCCGCAGTAAGCCTCCAGCGCAGCGGCGCTCTGCGGCGTCAGGACGTTCGCGAAATCGTTAACGTAGCCGTGGGGTTGAAGTTTGGAAGTGTCGAGCGCCCAGGCGTGTTGGCTGAGTGCCGCGCAACCCAGCAATACAGCGATCGCGGCGCAAGGGACCCAAGTTTTCGTTGGACGCATTTAGCGGATCAGATCCTGACGCCGCACGCGAAATCCTTCCAAGCGTCCGAGCATCGCCACAGCCATCTGGTTCGGGTGAAAGAAATCCTGCGCCAGAGCCTGCACCTCTTCCGCGGTCACTTGCTCGACCCGCTCCAGCCATTCATCCAGGGTGATGAAGCGCTTGAAGTACAACTCCTGCCGCGCGAGGTTCCCCATACGGCTGGAGGTGGACTCCAAACTCAGCACGCTGGACCCCTTCAAGTGATCCTTGGCGCGGCGCAACTCCTCCGGTGTCACCGGATGCTCCGCGATTTCGTGCAGCTCATGCACGATCGACTCAATCACCTTGCCGGCGGATTTGAGTGAGGTTCCCGCGTACACCATCATGCATCCGGCGTCGCGATACATCGCCACGTCCGAATACACCGTGTAAGCCAAGCCCTGCTTTTCGCGAATGTTCTGGAACAGCCGCGAGCTCATCCCGCCTCCCAGAATCGCGTTGAGGACGTAACAGATGAAGCGCGATTCGTGAGGCACCGGAATGGAGGGCACACCCAGATATACGTGAACTTGCTCGAGCGAGTTCTTGTTTCTGAAAATCAGCGGCGCATGCGGCTGCGGAGCCTCCTTCAACGGACGCATGCGGCGCGGAGCCAGGTCCGCAAAACGCTCCTCCGCCAGGCGCAGCATTTGCTCGTGCTTCAGGTTTCCGGCTGCGGTGATCAGGATGTTCGCGGGCGCATAAAACTGATGGTAATAGCGTTCGACTGTATCCCGGTCGAACGCCCGGATGGTCTGCTTGGTGCCCAGGATCGAGCGGCCTAAGGCGTGCCCTTTCCAGAAGTTACTCGAGAAGATTTCATGGATCAGATACTCCGGGTTATCCGCCTCCATCTTCAGCTCTTCCAGAATCACTCCCTTTTCCTTCTCGATGTCGTGCTTTTCAAAAAGCGGGTTGCGCACCAGATCGGCGACGATCTCAAAAGCCTCCGGCAAATGCTCATCCAGGATCTTGACGTTGTAGCTGACCAGTTCCTTGGAAGTGAATGCATCCAAACCGCCGCCGATCGAATCCACCGAGCGCGCGATCTGCTCCGCCGTGCGGTTCTTGGTGCCCTTGAACACCATGTGCTCGACGAAATGGGAAAGCCCGGTTTCTTCCAGCTCCTCTTCACGCGAACCGGTGCCAATGTACACTCCTACCGAGACGCTGCGCACGTGGCGCATTTTTTCGGTGATCACGCGTACGCCGTTCGGCAGTACAGTTCGTTCGATTTCCCGTGGCTGGAGATGACGCTGGGAGCGCATTCATCCCCATTCTAGCTGACCGAAACAACAGAAAACCGGCCAGGCTCAGTTGTCCGTTAACGCCGCGAATTGGAAATGGGTAAAATTGCGCCCCGTTCCGCCGTTGACGTCACCTTCGAGCAGATCGGCCAAGTGATCAGGCAGCGGCGTCGAGACCAGGTTCCGGATGCCGCGCGAGTTCAACAACGGGTCGATGTCGATCGGATACCATCCCTCCACCAATCCATCACGGAAGGCTTCATTGCAATCGACGCCATGCCGCAGCAGGACGCGGCGATAATTCAGAACATCGCTGAGCGGCATGCGGTAATTGTGGCCGCTGCCCGGATGCCAGTAGTCGAAGGTCCGTCGCAAATCCTCCAACAGCGCATGTCCTTTTCCCGTTGGTTCCAGCAGCATCGCCGGGAGCACCCGCCGGTCGTCATTCACTCCGTCGACGTCGTGATCCACCAGGCGCCATCGCCCGGCTCCTTGGGATGCAGCTTAAAATTGCGTAGCCCCTGGTCAAAATCCAGGCCGAGAATGAAGCGCGGAAGTTTGCCATCCCACAGCTCGAAGCGCTGGCGCAGATACAGGAGCTGCCGTTCGACTCGTTCCTGAAAGGCCGCTTCGTCCTTGGCCGGACTGGGTCCCACCGATAGCCCTGTGAGGCGCTTGATAGCTTCCAAGACGCGCGGATCGTCCGAGGCGCTATTTTGACCCGGCGCAACGAACACTTCGACGTCCCGCAAGCTGTCTTCGCTGGACGGAGGGCTCCATCGGGTGTAGGTAATATCGAGATCTTTGATGCCCAGTGCCCCGAATTCGGCCTCAAGCTGCTCCTGGGCGCGGAGGAGCCGGTCAAGCCTCCAATATTCGTTCCAGTCGTCCTTGCCCTTGTAGCCCCAAACCCGGATCATGTGCCGAGGCTAGCACGGCCTTAGTAGCGACGGAGAACCGCGAGGACCTTCCCTTGAATGGTCACCGATTCCTGCGGCACATAGATCGGCCGCATGGCGGCGTTGGCGGGCTGCAAGCGCACGCGTCCGCCCGGCTCGCGATAGAAGCGCTTGAGCGTGGTCTCGGCTCCGTCCACCAGAGCCACAACGATGTCGCCGTCTCGCGCATCCTGGACTTTTTCGACCAGCACGTAATCGCCGCTGCAGATGTGGTCGTCGATCATCGACTCGCCACGCACCTGCAAGGCGTAGGTATCCGGGTCGCCCACGAAATCCGCGAAGCTCAGCGTCTCCTGGCCGGCGATCGCCTCTACCGGCGCGCCCGCCGCAATGCGTCCCAACAGCGGCATTTCCAAGACCGGCGGAGCCATCGCCGCAACTTGGCGGTGCTGGCGCTGCTCCTCATAATACTTGGGAGCGATCTCGAGAGACCGGCTCTGGTTGAACCCGCGCTTGACGTAGTGCTTGGCCTCCAGAGCCATGATGTGCTTGTGCACGGTAGCGAGCGAGGCCAAATCCAAACCTTCCGCGATCTCCTCGTAGCTGGGGCTGTAGCCCTTCTTCTCAAGGAAGCTCGCCAGAAAGTCCAAAAATTCCTTCTGGCGTTTGGTGAGAGCCATGTCCATTATTTTAGGCGAAGAAAAAGGAAATGTCCAGGGAAAAATTTGAACCGCGCTCGGTTTCGCGGTTCCGCTGAGGAAGGCCGTTGCCCGCTATCTCGCCAGTGTCAACCGGATCGCGTCGCCGCCACCCGGCGCCAGATTCACTTTGAGAACCGTCGACGCGTTCACGCGCTGCTGTTCGATCGACGTATGCTTGGGATTCGTCCCCGCGTCGGCGGCGTCGGAGTAAATGTCCGCGATGTATTGCCCGGATCCCAGAAACTGCAGCGGAATGCTCACTTCGCGCGGGTCCCAATTGGTGATCGAGCCCACATACCAATCGGTTCCCTTCCGCCGCGCCACAGTCACGAACTCGCCCACCTTGCCGTTGACCACGCGCGTCTCATCCCAGCTCGCGGGGACATCCTCGATGAACTCGAAATCCTTCTGCCCCTGATAGGCCGAGGGATTGTCGGCGACCATCATCAAAGGGCTGTCAAACACCACGTACAGCGCGAGCTGATGCGCGCGCGTACCCATCACCATGGGTTTGTCCTGGCGCGGCTCAAACTCGTCCGGCGTGACGTTGTCGAAGCCGCCGGGCGTGTAATCCATGGGACCAGCCAGCATGCGCGTGAACGGCAACATCGCGTCATGATCGGGAGTGATGCGCGCGCCGGACTTCGCATACTCCAGGCCCATCACCGCTTCACGCGTCAGCACGTTGGGCCAGGTGCGATTCAGGCCGTCGGGTTTGTAGGCGCCGTGAAAATCCAACATCAGATGATGTGCCGCTGCGGCCTTGGCCATCTGGCGATAAAAATTGACCATCCATTGATCGTCGCGATTCATGTTGCCGATCTTGACCCCAGCCACGCCCCACTTCTCATACAGTGCGAAGGCCGACTCCATCTGCCTCTGGATCGAGGTCCAGTCCGCCGAAAGCCAGATGCCCACGTGCTTGGAATTCGCGTAGCGCAGGATTTCCCCAAGATCGAGCCCGGCGACCGGCTTGGCGATATCGCGCGGAAGAGTGCCCTGCCCCGGCGCCGCCCAGGCCTCATCGATCATCACATATTCGAGCTTGGAAGCAGCCGCGAAATCGATATAGCGCTTGATGGCCGCGGTGTTCACGGCGCTGTTGACAGTGCCGCCGGACCATCCGTTCCAGGCCGCCTTGCCCGGCTTGATCCAGGACGTGTCCGCGATGGCCGAAGGCGGGTTCACGTTGGCGACGATGTTGGATTCGATCAGCGCGCCGGGATCCGGCCCGATCAACAGCACCCGCCACGGGCACACCGCGGGAGCGTGCACGTGTACCGCCGTGGTGTCGTCTTCGTAGCTTGTGGCAAGTGTCGAGATCATCGCGCTGCCTTGCTCATGCTTCAAATACATGCCGGCGTAGTTGTCGATGTCCGCTTCGGTCACCGCGACCCAACCCACTCCCGGCTGCTGGACCAAAAACGGCAGCGCCACCAGCGAATCGTCATGAATCGCACTGAGCGGCATGCTGCTGTAGCCGTCCTCATAGTCGGTCGCATAATCGCTCACGATCAAGGGATAACTTTCGGCGTCCTTGGCGAAATTGAATTCCGTGAATTCGTCGTCGATTTGCGCGTCGGCCATCTGGCCCGACCACGGGATGTTGTAGCGGAACGCCACTCCATCGTCGTAAGCGCGCACTTCCACATTGATGCGCCGGCCGAGAGTCCCATTCTGCTCGTATTCGGCGGTAAGGCCGTTATAGTGATTGCGGATGCGGCTGGTCTTGCCGGCCGGGACCGTATAAGCTTCATCCACGCTGGTGCGCTTGGAACTCGTCAGCCCGACGTTCACTCCCAGGATCGGCTGATCGCGGATATTCAGCCCCATGAAGGAGGTATCCATCAGCAGCTTGCCTTTGAACGACACGCGATACGCCAGGCGCACGTAGGCTTCGCTGGGGTCGGGTTGGCGCGTCAGAAACAGATCGAATTCGATCTGCCCGTTGGGAGAGGTCACCGTGAGCAGGTCGCTCTGGGCTCGCGCGCCGGACTGAGTAAAGATCGCGCAAGCGGCGGCGAGGACCAGGGTTTTCAGGCGCTGCTTCACGAACCTTTAGTTTCGCACCCCCTCGCCCTTAGCGGCAGCGATTACCTCCAAGGACATGCTGGCATCCGGCGAAGGCAACCCTTCAAAAACCACAGTGGTCGCAGGCGGCGCGGGATGGGCAAGGAATTGGGCGGTGAGCGGCGCGAGTCTCTCTTGCGCGGCGCGCCCCGCCGGGTAAAATCCGGCAAAGACCACGTCATGATAGCTTGCGCCAAACGGCTCCAGCGTCTTTTCGAGCCGCGTGAAGGCCAGCCGCAGGTCGGTTTCCGTCTGGCCGAAGGCCATTTGCGCACCCGTGAAAATGAGCTTGGCCGCGGTCACGCTACTGCCTCGCGCGACTCCCTCACAAGCCGTCGCCGGACCGGACGGCGCGCGCAGACGCTGGATCATATCAATCGAGCCATTCCTCGCGGCCGCAGGAAACGCGCGCGCCGCGGCAGCCGCCGCTTCCGGCGCATCGCCGATGGAACCCAGGAAACAGGTTACTTCGAGAACGTCCGCCGGAGCCGCGTGAGCCTGCGCGGCAGCGGAGGCCAGTTTCTCCACGGCGCTCTTTGCGTCTGCGGCCACCGTTGCCGGGAGGAAAATCAAACCATGTGGATTCGTCAGACGCTTGCCTGATTCTTCGGACACGCTCTCCATAATCACTTGGGCGCCGTCCTTGGTTAAATCCCCGGCTTGAACGGTGGTCAGCGCGGGTAGAGCCTGCTTCTTTCCGGCGAAGAATTCGGCGACGATTTGGCGCACGCGCCGCGAGTCCGCCGATCCAGCCACGAACGCTCGCAGCTTCACGATGCGTCCCGGGTGGCTAGCCTGCTCAAGGGACTTCAGCGCGTCTCGCGTCTGCTCCAGCAGCAAACCTTTTGTCGAAAGCGGAGAGACTCGAAACGCCAGCCGCGCGGTTTCCGCGGTCACGGCCGTCGGCAGGTCGATCTCCGCCGGTAGAGCTTGCGTGGGAGGGTCGAGGTCAACCTCTCCCTTAGCGCTCTTCGTGCGTGAGCTTGCCTGCCCTGGCGCGTAAGATGCTGCGCCGAGCGCGAGGATCAGGGCGGGGAACAAAAAGCGTCGGGACACAGGTGTAAACCGGATTTTAGCACCGCGGGCCCCCTGTTATACTCGAAACTGCATGCGCGACTTATGCATGCCGGTTGTCCTTCTCGTCCTTTCCGCCGGCGGTCTCACTGCTCAGTCCATGGTCTGCGCCACCAGCGCGGTCCCTACCATGGTCCGCGCCGAAGGCCTTACGGAGCGCATCGGCGACCTGGTGCTGACCTGCGCCGGCGTACCCGGTAGTACCGTCAATGCCAGCGTGACCGTTGGACTCAACACCAATCTCACGAATCGGATCTCCAGCACCGCGGGAAGTCCCACCTACACCGGTATCGTCTTCACCATTGACAGCGGCTCAGGCCCGCAGCCCGTCCTGACTCCGCCGCTGATGGCCGGTCCCACGGCGGCAACCTATCTCGGCATCTCGATCAAGTTTTCCGCGACCGGCTCCGCGTATCTCGACGTTTCCGGGCTTCGGGCGAATGCCTACGCACTGCCGCTTCAGTCCTTGATCGTAGCCTCGATCAGCCTCAACAGCGCTGGAATCGGGCTGACCAACCCGCAGCTCACCGCCGGATCGACCAATCGCGGATTGTACGTCAGCTACACGGCATCCTTTATCTGTGCGCAGGCCGGCTCGCCGGTTCCGGCGATGATCGACTTCAGCGATCTCATCGCCGCGGGGACCGCATATGAGACCGCGCGTGTGACCGAAGGCTTCGGTGACGCCTTCCAGCCGCTTGCCGGATTCGCGAACTTCAACGCCGATTCGGGGGAACGCTTTTTGATCCAGTACAGCGGATTCCCCTCCGACGCGCTGCTCTACGTGCCGGACGTGGTGGCGGGCACCGACGCCTTGCAACCGACTTCCGCCGGCGATTTCGGATTGAACGTCTCCGGCGGTACTTACGCGCCATCGACCGAGGGCTCCCTGCTGCTGGCGCGAGTCAACGGTGCTGACGCCAGCGGCGCCGGCGGCACTCCGGTTTATCAGCCGGGCGCGATCGGCTCCGGCAGCGTAAACTTCAACAGCGTGACGCAGCTCCCGATCGCGGCAGACGGCACCGCATACGTCGTCTATGAAGTGGTGGACGCGAATCCTTCGGCTATCGAGTCCGCGACCATCCCCACTTTCCTGGGTCTCGCTCCGGATGGTGACCGCCAAGCGTCGACGACAACCGAACAGGTCTTTTTCGCGCCGTCTTCAACCGATGGCGCGGCCTCTCCCACTGACCCCTTGCCGCGCTTTGTTCCGGAAACGGCTCCGCCGGATTGCGCCATCGTCGGCGATTGCGACCCGATTCCTCCCAAGCTTTCGGTGAATCCTTCCTCGCTTCAATTCACCGTCCAGGCGGGGACCGAAGAGACCACGGCAAACGTTTCCATCGCCAACAGCGGCGGAGGCGAGATGTCCTGGCAAGCCTCGATGACGTACTCGAATGGCGCTTCCGGCTGGCTGAGCCTGAGCTCGATCAAGGGCTTGGGCAACGCGACTTTGAGTACCATCGCGATACCGAGGAATCTCGCTCCCGGCACTTACACCGGCTCGCTTACAGTCGACGCCGGACCGGTCGCCGGCGCGGTCGCAATTCCGGTGACGCTGAGCGTCACTGCTCCGCCGCCTCCTCCGGCGCCGGTCATCAGTTCCGTCCTCAACGCGGCGAGCTTTCTCGCGGAACCCGTGGTACCCGGATCTCTGACCACCGTCATGGGGTCGGGATTCAACGGCTCCGGCCTGTCGGCGACGTTCAGCAATCTTGCCGCCTCGATTCTCTTTAGCAACAGCACGCAGATCAATCTTCTGGTGCCCTCCGGGCTCACCGGGCAGAGTTCCGCGCAACTGGTCGTGACCGCGAACGGAGTGCCGAGCGGGGCGACCACCGTCAACGTCGCGCCTTTCGAGCCGGCCATCTTCTCCGGCGGAATCGTCAATCAGGATGGCACCGTGAACAGCGCCTCCAACGGAGCCGCGCCCGGCTCGTTCATCGCGATGTGGGGCACGGGACTTTCGGGAGCCGGAAGCATCACCGCCAATATCGGCGGCCAGAACATCGCCGTGCCGTATTACGCTGGACCCGCACCCGGACTCCCCGGTGTACAGCAGGTCAACTTGCAAATTCCCTCAAGCCTCGGGCCGGGAACCACTCAGGTGTACGTTTGCGGTGCGGTGAGTAGCGGCTCGCCGGTGTGCAGCGTCCCCGCGCCAGTCACCGTAAACTGACCAGATATGGAGGTGGGGATGAACCGTGTTCTGGTGCTCCGCGCTCTGCTGGCTGCAAGCGCTACGGCGAAGGACGGAGTTCTACTGACTCCCGAGCAACTGAGGCTTCCTACAGCTCCAGGTTCCGGCGATACAGCATGTCCTTGAGGGCGAACTTGCATTTGAGATCGAGCGGACCGATCCGAGTGACGAAGGTCGCCTCCTTATCCTCAGGCATCAAAGCCAGCATGCGCGAGAAGTAGAAGCGGGTGCCGGCTGGAGAGACGCTGCTTTCCGGAGCCGCCTCGATGCGAGCCAGATGGATCGCGTCGCCTTTGTGCTGCAACGTGGTGACTTCCTTCAAATATGCCTGTTCGCCATGGTCGTCCGCCTCATCGGCAGGTGGAAGTGCGCTGGGCAGGTTGCCGATCACGTTGAGCACGTAGAAATCGTTTGCGTCCTTGGGAGCAAAATCCTTCAAGGCCGTTCGCACCGGGAGCGCGGAGTCCCAACGAACAATCGCCTTCCATTCGATCCTGGGAATGCTCGGCGCCGCACCCGCTCCCGTCCGGTTCGCCGCGGACCGTGAGCCCCCGCGTCCCGACCGGGGCGGACCTAAAGAACCAACCTGGCCGTTATCTTTAATTTCCGCCGGCCTGGCCCACGGCGATTTCGAGAGCAACTCTTTGATTTCAGCGTCGGTCCAATCCTTGGGGTCCTGGTTGTTCCAAAAATCCCCGGTGGCGAATCCCCAGCCGGATCGCGGCGCCAAAGCAGCCAAAGGAAGGCCAAGTCCTAAACGGATCAAGTTCCTGCGTGAGGTTTCGCCAAGGTTCATCACGACTTTGGACGCTTCCGAAGGCGCGATATGTTACGAACCGGAACAGAATTCTTGCAATCACCTGCGCTAAGATGATCCGCATGCGTTCGACCGAAAGCCAGCGGCCCATCGCCATCTTTATTGGGTTCACCCTGGCCTTCAGCTCGGTCTTCTATTTTTTGATCGCGAAATCCGGCCATTCCGGCGGCCCCTACGTGAACTATGTCGGTTGTATGATGTGGTGCCCGGCTCTGGCGGCGCTGGCCACCTGTAAGTACCTGGGCCGCAATCTTTCCACCCTCGGCTGGAAGTGGGGACAGACTCGCTATCAAGTGGCTTGTTACTTCCTCCCTCTAGCATACGGAACCGTCGCCTACGCGTTCGTCTGGCTTTCCGGTTTCGGGGGCTTTCCCAACAAGCAACTTGTGGATTTGATCGCGAAGGACCTCGGGCTCGGGCCGATGCCTCCGTGGCTGACTATTTCCCTCTATTTCCTGTTTACGGCGACAATAAGCGTCATCACGGGCGCCGCGACGGTGCTCGGAGAAGAAATCGGCTGGCGAGGCTTCCTGGTGCCGGAGCTTGCCAAACAACACGGCTTCGCCGCGACCG
This sequence comes from Bryobacteraceae bacterium, assembly GCA_030041495.1. Taxonomy (GTDB): domain Bacteria; phylum Acidobacteriota; class Terriglobia; order Bryobacterales; family Bryobacteraceae; genus Palsa-187. Next base: position 10,535 of record JASHNT010000003.1, read on the forward strand.
CAATTATTTCCGGCCTCATCTGGGCGTTCTGGCACTATCCGCTGCTTCTGCTCGGCGATTACCATCCGGACACGCCGGTTTGGCTTTACCTGCCGGTGTTTACTCTGGTTCTTTTGCCGGCCATCAGTTTTGTATGGACGTGGATGCGTCTTAAGTCCGGCAGTCTGTGGCCCGGAGTGGTTCTGCACGCCGCGCACAACACATTTATTCAGCGGTTCTTTGACCCGATGACGGTGTACAAAGGGAAGACGCCGTACGTAGCGGGCGAATTCGGACTCGCGCTCGGTGTGCTTGCGATCTTCCTGGCCGTGTATTTCTGGACCCGGCGCGACGAGGTTGAGAGCGACAAAGCCGCCGTCCCGGCCGCGGCATTGACGTAAAGTACGGCTATTCCGCGGACGGCCGTTCCGCGTGATCGATGACCATGGTCTCCACCGGAGCCTTTGTCTTTTCCAGCTTCAAGCCCAACTGCTGCTCCAGAGCTTCATAAATGGTGGGCCCGAAGGAGTCCACCGGCTCTCCATTCACCACCTGGCCATCGTGGATTCCCAGCGGCAGATTCTGTGTGAACCTCAGTTGGAAGTCGAGGCATCCCTCGATGCCAGTCTGATTGATGACGGAATGATCGAAGGATTGCGACAACCGCCACGCGAAGAAATCCATTGACGAGCAGTGCGCGGTCCACTTCTCACGATCCAGATGCTGGGTCACCTGATCGAGAAACACGTCACCTCCGTTGGCGCTTGGGCGGACTTTCAAATTCTTCGGCCCATCCTTATCCACGGTGAGCGTATAGGCTCGCATCTCTTTTTTCTCGAAGTGAAATTTCAGGTGGAACTGCTCGGTCAGCAGGTTCTGTAGCATGATGTGCAGATCGATCAAACTGGAAGAGTGCTCGGCTTCAGCGTTCAAGTCGAACGGCTCCGAGTCCATCCAGTCCGGCCCGCCGGCGATCTGCTCCGGCTTGACCTGGTACGCGACCCACAGGTAGTCCCGGAGGGACATGCCCGCGCCGACGTAGCGCCTTCCGCCAGGCTCGGGGTGCACCCATCCGCCGCCTTGCTGATCGGGCGGACTCGCCTTGAACGTGCCGGCATCGAATTTGAGATTGCCCATCGGGGCGAAGGCTTGCCCGACGGCAAAGGATGCCGCCCACGCCATGACTAGAGCCCTAATTGTCAGTCGGCTTCTCCGCATGATCGATGACCATCGTCTCCACGGGAGCGCGCTTATACTCAAGCCTTAACCCCAACTGTTTTGGCAGCTCCTGGTAGATGGTGAGCCCATAGGTGTCGACTACGGCCCCATTGACAACCTGCCCATCCTGGACGCCTGGTGGCAGATCCTCCGTGAACTCCAGTCCAAAATCGAAGCATCCTGTAAGACCCGTCTGGTTGAGGACCGGCGCGTCCATCTTTTGCGAAAGCCGCCACGCGAAAAAATCCAGCGACGCACAATGCGCGTTCCATCTCTGGTGCACCACGTTCTCCGTGTACTGATCCAGATGAACATCCCCGCCGGTGGGGTTCGGATGAGCCTTCAGGTTCTTAGCGCCTTCCTTATCCTGAGTGAGCACGTAAGCTTTCATCTGTTTCTTTTTAAAATGAAAGCGCAGTTTGAAGCGCTCCGTGAGCAGGTTCTGCAGCATAATTCCCAGATCCTCAAGGCTGGATGGCTTGGCCGCCTCCGCATTCAAGTCGAAACGCGCCGTGTCGATCCAGTCCGGTCCGCCGGTGATCTGCTCCGCCTTGACCTGATACGCGATCCAAAGGAACCTGTGAAGCGTTTCACCCGCGGCCGCGTACCGCTTCCCGCCCGCGCTGGCGCGCAACGACCTTCTCGGCGCATCCTGTGGAGTCGGCTTAATGGTAGCCGCCTCGAACTTCAGATCGCCTGTGGGCGCGAAGGTCTGCCCGGCAGCGAATCCCGCGGTCAGTAGCAACAGCGCGAAACGGCCCAACCTCACTCCGACCCCGCCCACCCCGGTCCCGAGCTCGCCGGCATCACCCGCATGAACGCCTCCACCGCAATCAACACGCACGCGCCTCCGAATCTCATGCTCCTCCTCAAGCCGGCTTCAACAACTTGCTCCCGTTGTCCCACGCGATCTTGCGAAACATGCCGGCATCCGCCGGCCGCTGCAAAATCCCCGGCGTGCTTCGCGCCGTCGAAACGCCGGTAAAGCGGGCGGCCACGCCGTTGGGAGTATCCCGCCCCGGATCGTTCGCGGAAGGCTGCTGCTTGCCGTTGCCGTCCAGGCAATTGCAATCGCCGCCGAAGATGAGCTTGTCTTGATGCCTTTTGAAAAACTCACGCGCGAACTCCCCGGGGTGCGCGACAAAACGTCGTTTCCGGAATTCGCCGACAAATCCGCATACATATTAGGATAATCCAATAACCATTTGTCCGAAAGCGGGCGACACTGATGCTGGCCGGGCCCGGATACTTCTGCACCGAACCCTCGGCCTGCTCCTCGCGTTGCGCCGGAGTCAACAGCGTGGCGCAAGTGATGCCACAGCCCTGGATGTCTTCGTAATTCAATTCCGGGTTGCCAAGCCGGTGCAGGTACGTATCCATTACTTGCGACGGCCATTCGGGCTTCCCATATGGGCTCGCGCTACCGCCACCCCCGCTCCCGCAAGCCAACACACAAACTCCCCGTCTTGTCATAGAAGCCGGCGCAGGGCCGGCGCCCCTCCCAAACATTGAGGAACGCGGCCTAACCAGTGCCATGCTCCGTTGTGCCGGCCAGTTGCTCAATGGCTACGATACCCCAAATCCCGCTCCGTTATAATGCTCTCCATGCCTTCGAACCTTACGCGGCGGCGTGTCCTTCAATCCGCCGGAGCCGCTTCGCTCGCCTCGCTCCTGCCGCGCGCCGTCTTCAGCCAGAGCGCGGCCACGCGCAAGACCGTCGTGCACGCGGACCAGGAAATCGGGACCATCCGGGCTGAGCTGCATTCGCACTTCGCCGAACATCTTGGCTCCTGCGTCTACGGAGGCATCTGGGTCGGGAAAAACTCGGCGATTCCCAACGTCAACGGCTATAGAGGCGACACAGTCGACTATCTGCGAGAGCTCGGCGTTCCCGTGCTGCGCTGGCCCGGAGGCTGCTTCGCCGACGACTATCACTGGCGCGACGGGGTCGGCCCCCCGGAAAAGCGCCCCCGCACCGTCAATACCAACTGGGGCGGCTACGTCGAGGACAACAGTTTCGGCACCAATGAGTTCATCGGCTTCTGCAAGCTGATTGGCGCGCAACCCTACATTGCGGCTAACGTCGGCGCGGGCTCGCCCGAAGAAATGCGCGACTGGATGGAGTACTGCAACTATCCTTCCGGCAGCACTCTCTCCGATCTGCGTGCGGCCGGCGGCTCGGCTGAGCCGTTCAACGTGCGCTACTGGGGCATCGGCAATGAGCTGTGGGGCTGCGGAGGAAACTTCCGCGCCGATCAAGCCGCGGCTGAATTCCGCCACTTCGCCACCTTTGCCCGTCCCTTCGGAGGCGTGCGCCCGTTCCTGGTCGGCTGCGGACCGAATCAAAACAACCTTCAATGGACCCGCGGATTCATGGACACTCTTGCCGGCAACCGCCAGCCGGACGGTTATTCCGTGCATCATTACTCAGACTCGCCGTCGGCTCCGCTCGCCTTCACTCCGGAAGCGATGTACGCGCAGCTCAACACCTTTCAGCGCGTCGAGCAGACCATCGTCCAGCAGCGCAACCTTCTCGATACCTACGACCCCAATCGCCGTATCGGTCTGTTTCTCGATGAATGGGGCGTGTGGGATCACGGCGTCACTCCAGCGGAGGAGCAACGCAATGGCCGCTTATGGCAGCAACAATCCATGCGCAGCGCGGTTGCCGCCGGCCTCGGACTGAACGTCTTTAACCGCCAGGCCGACAAGCTGTACATGTGCAACATCGCGCAAATGGTTAACGTGCTCCAGTGCATGATCATCACGGATGGCCCGCAGGGCAAGACCGCCGTGCGAACCACCAGCTATTGGGCTTTCATGCTGTTCAAGCCGCACCGGGGCAAGACCGCCGTCCGGGTCGAGACCGACGCATCCAATTCGCCCGCTCCTGCGGACGGCGCGCGCGGCGGCGGTAGAGGAGCCCCCAAACAGTCCGAGACGCCCACGGATCTCTCCATGTCCGCCTCGCGCCAGGGCAACCAGTTGGTGGTCACCTTCGTCAATCCCCGCCACGACGTCAACATGAGTATCGATTGCGCCCTCGGTGGCGTCACCGCGCGCAGCGGCTCGGCGCAGATCCTGCACGATGCCGATCTCAACGCCTACAACAGCTTCGATAATCCCAATCGTGTTACCATCAAGCCCCATACGGTAACGGTGGAAGCCGGACGAATGAAACTCGATTTGCCCGCTCTGTCGATCGTGACCGCGACGCTCGAAACAGCGTAGTCTCAACGGGAGGGATTTATGTGGGAAGATTTTAAGAAATTCGTCGCCCGGGGCAACGTTCTCGATCTGGGTGTCGCGGTGATTATGGGCGCTGCTTTCGGCGCCATCGTTACCTCGCTGGTCAACGACATGGTGATGCCGCCCATCGGCCTGATCCTCGGCCACGTCGATTTCAAGGATCTGTTCCTGGCTCTGGACGGGAAGTCTTACGCGTCTCTTGCCGCCGCGAAGTCCGCCGGAGCCCCGGTCGTCGCCTACGGTACGTTCCTCAACACGATCATCAATTTCCTCATCATCGCCTTCGTGGTGTTCATGCTGGTGCGGCAAGTCTCCAAGTTCCAGCGCAAGCCCGAGCCCGCTCCCGCCGCGCCGACCACCAAAGACTGCCCCTTCTGCTGCACGTCCATCCCGATCGCCGCCAAGCGCTGCCCCAACTGTACTTCGCAGCTCTAGCCGCAAAGGCTGGTTTGGCCGTTTTGCCGCCTTAAAGAAGAGCGCTCACCAGAAATAGACGTTCAGCACGACGAACACCACGCCGATCGCCACCGCCCAAAACATCGGCCTCTGGATAAGCGGCGCGTCCTTCTCGTGCGGGATCTCGGTGCATCCGTAAACCAGTCCCACCAGCTCGGCCTCGGGCTTCGGCTGCGTCAGCAGACTCACAATCACGGTCACGCCCACGCAAATCACCCACGACCACAACCCGCGGTACATGTTCTCTGCCATGTCCTTCGCGTGCGACGACAACGCCACAATCGATAACGCCGATGGGTCCGCCTTTACCCACCCCCACATCCCGATCGACGAAACGGTTCCGGCCAGCAAGCCCCAGAAGCCTCCCGCCGGCGTCGCTCGCTTCCACAGCATCCCGAGAATCACGGTCCCGAATAAAGGAGCGATAAAAAAGCTGAACAGCGCCTGTACGTAGTCCATGATGCTCTGGAACTGCATCACCAGGTACGCCGTCCCAATGCTCACCAGCACGCCGATAATCGTGCACCAGCGGCCCATCGAGACGTAATGCGCGTCGGTCGCATCGCGCTTCAAGAATGCGCGGTAGATATCGTAGGTCCACACCGTCGCGAAAGCGCTCACGTTACCCGCCATCCCGCTCATGAATCCGGCAATCAGCGCCGTAATCCCTAGCCCCAACAGCCCCGGTCCGCAGTACCGAGCCAGCATCAGCGGCAGGACCTCGTTATAACTGTGCCCTCCGGTCGCAACCGCTTGCGTCTCACCGGTCAGCTTGTAGGGAAGCACGCCCAGAGCCAGCAAGCCCGGCAGGATCACGATAAACGGCACCAGCATCTTGAACCCCGCCCCGATAATCGGAGCCATTTTTGCGGACCGCAAATCTTTTGCCGATAAAATCCGCTGCACCACCAGAAAATCCGTGGTCCAATAACCGAAAGAGATCACGAACCCCAGCCCGAACACGATTCCCGTCCAATGAATCCCCATCGGGTTGTCTTGAAACGAGCCTAAAGTGCTCCACAGATGCGTGTAATCCTGCGTCCCGAGCTGCTGGGCGATGCGAGATTTCAATGGCGCCCATCCTCCCGTTTCCACCAACCCCAGCACCGGAATCACCAGAGCGCCCAGCCAGATCAACATGAACTGCAAAACTTCATTGAAAATCGCGGAGCGCAACCCTCCCAGCGCCACGTACACCGCCACGGTCAGCGACGAAATCCAGATGCTGAAGTGAATGTCCCACCCCAGCACCACCTTCATCACCAAAGCCATCGAGTACATATTGATGCCGCTCATCAGCACTGTCATCAGCGCGAAGGAAATTGCCGATAGCCCTCTGCTGGCCTCTCCGAAGCGCAGTTGCAAATAGCCGGGGACCGAATGCGTTTTTGAAATGTAATAGAACGGCATCATCACGATGCCCAGGAACAGCATCGCCGGGATCGCGCCGATCCAATACCAGTGCGTGGCCAGAATGCCGTACTGATACGCCGACGCCGCCCACCCCATCAGCTCCAGCGCACCTAGGTTGGCCGAGACGAAGCTCAACCCGGCGATCCACGCCGTCATCTCCCGGCCCGCGAGAAAAAATCCCTCGCCCGTCTCGGCCTGCCCTTTGAGATAAAACCCAAGCCCGAGGCAAACCGCGAAATAAATCCCAATGATGGCGATATCGACCCCGTTCAGGGTCAGCAGAGTGTGCGCGGCGGATGGCATCCGGTCTCGGAGTCTATCATCCACGACTACGCGGGCACAAGAATCCGCGCCCGCATGCCAGCCAATCGTCGATCGTCCGGGAGCAAAAGGCCCTGGAGAACATCAGCGCCCCACGCCTTTCACGTGCTAGAATTCGCCCCATGTTGCTCCCACGGCAACAAAATCCTGCCCGGCCCTGGCTTTGGCGATTCCACAGCTAACGCGGTCGCCGGAACTCCCTTACGACAAATCTTGAACGGAAAGGCGGCCGTGAAGGTTTGCCTGACTCCATCTGGACCAGGGAGCCTTCTGGCCGGAACAACCATGGAACAATCATTCTCAAGCTCCCACTATTCATTCGGCGACAACCAACTCGCCGCCCAGCGGCTCGAATACTTAGCCGCCGCATTTGCTCCGTCCTCCCGGCGTTTTCTGGAAAGTGCAAAGCCTGACCGCGTCGAGCTCGCATTGGATCTTGGTAGCGGGATCGGCGCGACGACGGCTCTTTTGCGCGACGTGACGAACAGCCGATGTGTCGTGGGCTACGAACGTTCCGCAAACTACCTCGCCATTGCGCGGAGCCGGTATCCCGAACTCACCTTTCGAGACGTCGACGTTCTGTCCGCTGCATACCCGGATCGGGATGCAGACCTGATCTACTGCCGCTTCCTGCTGACCCACATTCATCGCCCAGCCGATGTCCTGGCCACGAGTGTCCAACACCTCCGCCCAGGCGGCCGGCTGCTTCTTGAGGAACCGCCGCACTGTCCTCGCCACTGCCGGCGCTCACAGGCTACTACGATTTTCTCGAACAACTCCAGGCGCACTACGGTCAGGAAACGTTGATCGGAAAGAGGCTGGGATCCCTGGCCGCCGCCGTCCCAGGCTCACGCACGACTTCAGTCTTGCAAGAGATCCCCGTGGCCGCATCGCTCATGGCGCGGCTCCATTCGATGAATCTGGCAACCTGGAAGACCGATCCCTTCATGCTCGAGGCCCACGGCCTGCGCATTCTCGACGATCTGGAAGCCGAGTTAAAGTCCATCGCCGCAAGCTCCGGCTTGCCCGAAGGTCGCTGCGTGATGGCTCAGGTGTGTATTGAGCGAACCTGAAATGCATCTCGATGTGATATGGCGCACGCACTATTGCGCATGGCGTTGGCCCGCCGTCGACTATCACAAAGCTGCGTGAACACGAGCTGGGGCTGAAGACCGCCAGCATCCTCCACCTTCGCCTGCATGGCCCACTCGCACGAGCCACCGCGACGCCAACACCCGACATCGACCAAATCGAGGAACTCGACACCTCCAAGCATCTGTCCCTGCTTGACATGGTGGGCCTTGAGAACCGCCTCTCAGATCTGTTCGGCGCGCCCGTCGACCTCTAGGCGGCCCACACCCTGAAAAAACCCATTGCCATCCGGGCCGCGCACGAGGCCTTAGGGAACCGTCGCTCTCCCTTCGCGACATCGGCGGCGCGATCGCTGGAAGCAAGAAACTTACGATTGGCATGAATGCCGACGAGTCCCGCGCCGACGCCAAAACCGTGGCCGCCGTCGAACCCAGGCTTCAGGTGATCGGCGACGTAGCCGTCCGGCTGGGCGATCAGGCCGAAATCCTTTGCCCCCGGCCTCCCTTCGCGCAGCATACGCGGCATCGGCAATTGGCTCCGCCATCAGTACGACTGGGTCAATTTGGACTCAATTTGGCGTACCGTGATCGACGACCCGCCGCCCCTCGAAAACGCCGTCGCGCAGGCAATGCAAGGATCGTATGACCTACCAGCAAAGATACGCTCATGCCGCACGCGCACTCGCCCGGAGAAGGCTCCGCCAACCGGCTCCGGACCCAGATACCGCCCCCTCCCCTTGGCAAATTCTTCGGCGTGCCAGCCGATCTCCGTATCAGGCCGCCCCCTTGAGGTTCGACCCACCCCAAGCCCAACAGCCCAAAAGCACCAGTCCGCCACTCCAGGTGTCGCGAGACCACGGGCGGTCGCCGCCAGGACGCCGGCACCGAAGCCCGCCGAGAATAACCCCGCACGGTGCACGATGCTTAAGATCGACGCACCACGGAAAAGGAAAAGACCCGAAATCCCTGGCGAATATCACCACGCGCTCGCGCAGTCCCCCAGAAACCAAGCACCATTTACCCGCACCGCAGATCATAGTAAACTCCCTAGAAATGGAGGCACTACCGAGCTGCTTTGTAGCGTACCCATCAACTCCAGCCGCGCGAGCCGAGACAATCGAACGCTCGATCGATCTGATAAACGGCAGCGGCGTGGTCAATATCAAAGGCTGGAAAACGCTTTTCCCGGGCGGTCGCCCGATCATCACCCGGATAACCGACGAGATTCAGTCTCGCCAATCATTAATCGCGGACCTCACGGGGCTTAACCCAAATGTGCTGTTCGAGCTAGGGTACGCGATCGCGCACAGAAAGCGAATCTGGCTGCTCCTCGACACCGCAATCGAACGGGCAAAGCTCGACTTCGACCGGCTACAGCTTTTCACAACGATCGGATATCAGGGCGCAAGCAACAGCGAAAAAATCGTAGAGGGCTTCTTCGCTGACCAGCCATACGGGGACGGAACCAACCTCTGCGACGATCTTTTGGACCGCTCAAAACGACCCACGCGGCCGACCCTGCTCTATATCAAGGCCCAGATCCCGACCGAAGCCTCCAACCAACTAGCACGTCGCATAGCAGCGGCGGAAATAGCCTCCGTTGTCGACGACCCCTCCGAGAGCCCAAACCAGCCCGTCGCCTGGTACATCAACCGCGTCGACGGTGCGTCCGCGGTCGTATGCCACCTGCTTTCCACCGACCACACGAATTGGGAGGCTAATAACGCCAAGCAAGCGTTTGTCGCAGGCCTGGCGTACGGCTTCGGCAGGCCACTGCTAATGCTCGCCCATGCCCCGTACTTCCCCCCGCTGGATTATCGCGACATCCTTCGTGTCCACGACACAGCGGCCAAGGCAGAGGACTTCTTCAACGACTGGTTCGCCCCACTAATCGAGTCACTTCGAAAGCAGGAGAAGAACGCACAGGCGTACATCGATCAGAGGGCTGCGCTGACTACACTAGCAGCCCGTGCCTAAACCGGGCGTTTTCGGCCAGCTGTTCCGCCTCAGCTGGAAATGGAGAGAGCGTTCCGCCGTTAAGATAACGGAGAGAACGCATGAAGAAGCAACGCAAGCACTACACCGCAGAAGAGAAGGTCGCCATCCTGAGGCGCCATTTGTTGGAAGGAGCAGCGGTCTCGGCATTGTGTGACGAGCTGGGCCTGCAGCCCACGGTGTTCTACCGTTGGCAG
>JASHNT010000053.1 GCA_030041495.1 Bryobacteraceae bacterium
GATAACGGATTCGCCGGCCGCTTCCGTATCTCTCCCTGGCGCCGCGGCCGGCGCCTGTGCGCTTCTACTTATCTCTTACTGTAGCACCGTGGGCTTCGCGTACAGATCGGGTGAATCACTTAAAGATGTCGCCCAGACGCTGCCAGAATCCTTTTTTCTCAGGCTTCGGCGGCGTGGGCTGGGCAGGGGAGACTGGAATCACGCGGGAGGCTCCGGGATCGCCGACGTGAGCGTCGGCCACGGGGCGAACGTCGCCGGAGGCCGGTTGCGATTGCACCGGCTCCCATCCGGCGACCTGGGTGGCGCGTCCATCGCCGTGCAGATGGCAGGCGGTCACCGGCTGGGTTCCGGCGATGAAAACCTCGCTGCGGATGTGCGGGCAGCGCGGCGTGGCGAGCTCACCGGTGTCCGCGTCGATATCCACGGTGACGATTCCATCCGGCGCTTCGAAGGGCTGCACGTCGCGATATTCGCGATGCTGGTGCGCGCGCTTCATGAAATCCACCCAGATCGGCAGAGCGCTATCGGCGCCTTGCAGCTTGAAATCGCGATGATCGTCGAAACCCACCCAGACCACGCAGATCAGCTTGGAAGTGAAGCCGGCGAACCAGCCGTCGGCTTTGTCGGTTCCGGTTTTCCCGGCGGCGCAGGCATACAGATCCGCGGGGCAACCGGGCAGCCGAAACCCGCGAGCCGCGACCGAGGCTCCGGTACCTGAGCGCAGCACCTCTTCCATCATGCTCACGACCAGATAGATGGCGCGCTGATCGACCACCTGGGACTGCTTGGGGATGGCCGAAAAAATGGTGGTGCCCTGGCGGTCGCGAATGTTCTTGATGAAATCGGTGTCGAGCAGCTTTCCGCCGCTGGGAAAAATCGTGTAGGCGCGGGCGATTTCGAGCGGCTCAACGTCATAAGTACCCAGCGCGATGGCGGGGGTGGGCTTAATGTCGTCGTTGAAACCGACGCGGTGCGCCAGCGCGGCCACCTTGTCGTATCCCACCGCCTCGGCGACTTTCACCGCGGGCACGTTCAAGGAATGCGCGAGGGCCTCACGAAGGGTGACGGGAGCGTAGCGGAAATCTTCGAAATCGGCGGGGGTCCAGGGCGGCTGCTGCTCGAACCAGAAGGTGGTCGGCTCATCCACCACGGTAGAAGCGGGGGTCAGCACCGGTTTGCCGTCAGGATTGTCGAGCGCAGTCTCCATGGCCGCGGTGTAGACGAACGGCTTGAAGGACGATCCGGGCCCGCGCTTGGCGAGGGCGTGATTCAACTGGCTAGCTCCGTAATCGCGCCCGCCAACCAGCGCCTTCAACTCGCCGGTTTCCGCGTCCATCACGATCATGGCGACCTGCGCCCGCGGGAATTCGTCGGCGCCATATTTCTTGTTGCGGCGATGCCAGGCCTGATCGGTCTCGACGATGCCCTCTTTCACGGCTTCTTCGGCGTCGTGCTGGAGATTCATGTCGAGGGTGGTGTAGATGCGGTAGGAGTCGTTCTGAAAATCGCGATCCTGGAACTTGTCGAGCAGCTCCTCTTTGACCAGATCGACGAAGTAGGGGGCTTCGCTGGCCTGGGTGGTGCCGCGCGTGACACCGAGCGGAGAGGCGATTGCAGCTTCGTACTCGGCGGTGGTGATCTGGCCGTTCTCACGCATGTTCTTCAGAACCAGATTGCGGCGCTGCCGGGCTTGCTCGGGATGGCGGAACGGATCCCACTGATCGTTTTGGATGCGGCCGGCGAGCATGGCCGCCTGGGGCAGAGTCACCTGGCTCAGGTCCTTGCCGAAGTAGACCTGGGCGCCTTCGCCGAGGCCGTTGATGCTGAAGCTGCCCTGGTTGCCAAGATAGATCGAGTTGGCGTAATACTCGAAGATCTGTTTTTTGGTGAATTTTTGCTCAAGGTGCAGGGTGATCAATAATTCCCGGAGCTTGCGGTTCCAGCTCTTTTCGGTGGAGAGGCAACAGGTGCGCGCCAGTTGCATGGTCAGCGTGGAGCTGCCCTGCGCGTAGCGGCGATCTTTCACGTCGACAAAAGCGGAGCGGATGACGCCGAAGGGATCGACGCCGGGGTGCTGAAAAAAGCGCTTGTCTTCAGCGGAGAGCACGGCGTCCACGACCACCTTGGGAATTTCGTCGAAGTGGACGATGCGGCGTTTTTCACGCTTGCGGTCAAAGAGGTTGGTGATGAGCTCTGGCTCAAGCAGATATTCGGTGCGGTCGGTGTGATCGGCGAGGGAGATGATCTCGCTCACCTTGCCGCCAGAGATCTTGATGACCGCGCCTTCCTGATCGTAGGCGTCGGGGCCGGGATTGACTTCGATGCCGTCGGGGCGGACGCGATACCATCCGGCACGGCTGCGGTTGGATTCGGAATAATCGCAGCGGCGCAGGTATTCGGCGATCTCCTCGGCGCGGGCGGGCTCGCCGAGAAGCACGGGGCGGGGAGCGGCGTAGACGACGCTCATGTTGGAGAATCCGTTGCGCAGTTTTTCGTCGGTGAGGTTGGCGAGCTGCACGTAGAAATACGTAAACGTGGACAGGCATGCCACCAGCAGCACAGCGGCGCTGATCAGCGCGACGCGGCCCGCGCGGGTCATTAAGAGGCGCGTCAGGAAGGTCTTTTGCAGCTTAATGGGCAAGGGCGATCCTGGATGCGGGCGGTATCACTTCTTGGATTCCTCGAGCGCCCGCAGCTCCGTCCAGATATCTTCGTGCGGCCGCCAATCGGGAGTCTCTCCGCCGTCGAGCTGCAAATTGTCCACTCTCAATGTGCCGTGGCCGTAGGGGCAAATATATTCGGTCTTGGGCCTTCCGACCAGCAGAATGTGCGACCAGGACCCGCGGCCGACGGGCATGCGGAGGCGGCGCAGGCAGGTGCGGCAGCGGGTGCGCGAATCCCACAGGATCAGCCACACCGTTCCGGCGGCCAGCAGCGACAGCGCGAGCATCGAGAAGCCGTAGCCGAGGACGTTGTGCGGAGGCGTGGCGCGCGAAAAGGGAGTGGGACCGACGTACTGGTAGATGTCCGCGCTTTTGAACAGGAGCACGACGGCCTTGCGGAGCAACAGGAGGATGGCGCCCGCAACTGTCAGTTTCGCGACTAAATATGCCCAGTACCGCATATCTATTATCCTCAGGTCTCTACCCAGCTTGGACGCTATCCAGGCGGCTCCGGTTCCCGTACCTGAGTCTAGTGTGGCACAGTCCGGGGAGCGGGAGGGAAGCGGGCGGAGCGGCCGGGCGGGGGTGGGTGCGCATGGTAGGGAGGGTGCGTGTCCGGCGTACGCCGGCTACGGTGTAGCCTGCTAATCATGGCAACCTTATTCGCAGGCACCTCCGGATTCGCTTACCCGGCCTGGAAGCCGGACTTCTATCCCGCTAAACTTCCGCAAAAGGATTTTCTCAAGCACTATGCCACACGTGAAAACGCGGTGGAGATCAACTATACGTTCCGGCAATTGCCGTCGGCCTCGACGCTAGAAAACTGGATCAAGGCCACTCCGGAAGGATTCGTCTTTGCGTGTAAGGCGCATCAGCGCATCACTCACATCCTGCGCCTGAAGGAAGCCGAGTTCACGCAAATCTTTTTCAAGGCCATCGATCCGCTGCGAGTCACCAAGCGGCTGGGACCGGTGCTATTCCAGTTGCCTCCGAATTTCAAGGCCGATCCGGCGGTGCTGGCCGGGTTCCTCGAAAAGCTGCCGGCCGATATCCGCTGTGCTTTCGAGTTCCGCAATGCGTCGTGGCTTGTGCCGGAGGTGTACGGATTGCTCGAAAAGCACGGCGTCGCGCTGTGCCTGGCGGAATCGGAGAAATTTGAAGTTCCCGAGGTGCTGACGGCCGGATTCGTCTACGTGCGGCTGCGGAAGCCGGACTATTCGCCCGAAGATCGAGCCGAAATCGCGCAGCGGGCCCGACGCATGCTCGAATCCGGGCGCGACGTGCACGCTTTCTTCAAGCACGAGGAGACCCCCGCGGGAGCGCTATATGCGGAGGAGCTTCTGCGGCAGATTCACGCCTCCGGAAGCTAGCCATGCCAGACAACCTCGCGTTGAAGGCAACCGGGTGTGTTGAACGCAACCGGGTGTTGAGCGCGGGCGTCTTATAATGAAGTTCTTTGCGATGGCTTCAGGTCACATGAAATTACTCAAACTAGTTTTGCCCTTGGCGCTCGGCGTAGGAGCCGTATGGGGTCAACCTGCGGTTACCAACGTGGCGAATGCCGCGAGCAACCTCCCGCAGGGGTTGCCGAATTCGGGGATTGCGCAAGGCTCGATCTTTATCGTACAAGGGACGGGCCTAGGCCCCAGCACCCTCACCTTCGCGCAGAGCGGTTTTCAGAGCCAGAATGCGGGTGGAAGCAGCATTAGTATCACGGTCAACAACGTTACCGTCAATGCGCTGATGTACTACGCTTCGGCCACGCAGCTTGCGGCCCTCCTCCCGTCGGGCACTCAGACCGGTTCCGGCACCTTGACGGTCACCTACAACGGATCGGCGAGCTCCACCTTTACGGTTCAAGTTGTCTCCAACAACATTGGGGTCTTCAGCTTTTCCCAAGATGGCGAAGGACTCACGATCGCGACTTATCCGGATTACAGTCTGGTCTCGGCCGTGCCTGGAACGGGAACATTGGCGGACACGTGCACGCCTGGCCAGGCTCCTCTGTATTGTCCCGATACCTACACCGGGGCGGCGCGGCCCGGGGATGTGATCACTTTATGGGCGACGGGGCTGGGCGCCGTGACCGGCGGCGATAGCACAAATTCGCTCGGCCAGACGAACTCAATCGCCATGACCCTTTGGATCGGCGGCGTCTCCGTGCCGATCACTTATCAAGGGCGTTCCGGCTGCTGCATTGGCGAGGATCAGATCAACTTCACGATGCCCAGCGGCGCGGGTTCGGGACAACCGGGCGCTATTCCCGGGGGGTGCGCGGTGCCTGTAGTGCTCCAGATCGGGGACCTGGTGAGCAACACCACCGTGATGCCGATCACCGCGAGCGGCCGCTCGTGCACGCCGCTGAACCCGGCGCTCACCAGCTCCGCCGTGCAGGCCCTCACAACCGCGACCGGGCCATTTATTTACGGGTCCGCTCAGATGGGGCGCGAGCTTGTATCGGCGTCCGCCGGCCTGGTTTTCTCGGATTACGCTGAATTGGCATTTGGACAAGTCTCTGAGACGTACAACAACATCATCGCCAACACACAGCCGCTGGTGCTGTCGTCGTTCGATGTTCCCCCTCCGGGCACCTGCCTGACCTACAATTACGGGCTAACGGGAAACCCGGCCCTGATCACTTATTTGGGGGGCGCCAACGCAGGCCAGATCAACCTGGTCGGTCCGAGTGGGCCAGTTTCCTTGATCGATCACGGAGGAACACCGAGCCTATACTATCCGACGTCCCTGGGCTCGGAGGCACCCTATTTTTCGCTCGGCTCCTACTCGGTGACCGGCGGAGGCGGCCCTGACGTTGGCAGCTTTGCGATCCAGTTCAACATCATGCAGTCGCCCACCTGGCAGAATTCGGACCAAAACCGGCTCGAGACCAGTACCGTGACGCGCGCCAATGGGATGACGATTAACTGGACCCAGGGATCGTCCGATTACAACGTGCTGATTACCGGCTCCAGCTTTACCGACGACACGGGGCAAACTGGAGCCGCCTTTGCCTGTTTGGTCCCTTCCACGCTTGAAACCTTCACGGTTCCAGCCATCGCCATGCTGGCGCTTCCGGGCACTCCGTACACCGAGGTCGATTTCAAACCGGCTCTGCCCGCCCAAAGCTTTTCGGCGAGCGGTATGGCCTTGGGGATCATGAACTTCGCCTATCAGACCTCCGTGGTCGGGGTGCAATTCCAGTAGCGAATCGGCTCCCGTTCATTCCTGAATCTGGCCCGCCTATCTTGATTGAATGCCCGCCTGCCGAATAAGGCTGGCGGGATTTGCCAAGGCGAAGGAAAATCGTAAGATGAAGCTTCGCGTTTTGGCTGCCCTGGCTCTCCTGCCCGTTCCGGTGTGGGCGCAAGCAGCCGGCGCGAGTTCCGGAGCCATCCACGGCTCGGTTCTGGATCCATCCGGAGCTTCTATCCCGAACGCGGCGGTTGAAATTCGCAACCCCGTCTCCGGCTACAGCCAGAAGGCGCAAACCGACACCGCCGGAGCATTCCACTTCGATAACGTTCCGTTCAATCCCTACCACGTTCGCGTCACCGCCAGCGGATTCCAGGCTAGCGAGAGCGATACGGAAGTGAAGTCGACGGTCCCCGTTCAACTGGAGCCGATTACGCTACAGGTGGGCGCAGCCAAGGAGACTGTGAACGTGGTGGAGGCGGGCGATCTGATCGAGACCAATCCGGTGACGCATACCGATGTCGATCGGGCGCTGTTCGACAAGCTCCCGATCGAGAGTTCGACTTCTTCGTTGAGCTCGCTGGTGACGCTGGCATCGCCGGGAGTGACTGCGGATTCCAACGGGCTGTTTCACGGCCTGGGCGATCACGCCTCCAACTCCTTTTCCGTGGATGGCGAACCGATTACGGATCAACAAAGCAAGGTCTTTTCCAATCAGCTTCCTTCCGACGCCGTGCAATCCATGGAGGTCATCGAAGGCGCGCCGCCCGCGGAATACGGCGACAAAACCAGCCTGGTGATCGTGGTGAATACACGCTCCGGGCTTGGCGCGACCCAGCCGCACGGCGATTTCACCAGCAGTTTCGGCACGTTCAACACCTACAACGAAGCCGGCGATTTTCTGATGGGCGGGAAATCCTGGGGGAATTTTATTTCGGTCAATGGGATGGACACCGGACGGTTTCTGGACACTCCCGAATTCAAAGTGATGCACGATCAGGGCAACCAGGGGAACCTGTTCGACCGGGTGGACTACAAACCGACCGTGGCGGATAGCATCACGCTCAATTTCGGCTACACCCGTTCCTGGTTTCAAACCCCCAATTCCTACGATGCACAGGACGCCACGGCCTGGTCCGGACCGCTGTGCGGCACTCTGTTTGATTATTCGGCCTCGTGCAACGGTTTGGGCCCGAACGGTCAGCCGGTGGGCGCGCAGGATCAGCGCTCGCAAATCCGCACTTTCAACCTCTCGCCCAGCTACACGCACCTGATCAATGCGTACACTGTGTTCACGTTTGGCGCGTACGCGCGGCAGGATCAATACAACTACTATCCCAGCCGCGACCCGTTTGCCGATCTGACGCCCGACCTCCAGCTTCAAACCGTAGGCCAGAGCCGCCGGCTGACCGATCTGGGATTGCGCAGCGACGTCTCCTATGTGAAAGGCGTGCACAACATCAAGATCGGCGCGAATTATTCGGATACGATTCTCAGTGAAGACGACCGCCTGGGGTTGGTGGATCCGGCGTTGAACGCTGTATGCTTGAACGCCAACGGCACCGCGGACCTGAATCCGCTGCTCACCAATCCGGCGGCATGTACCGGCGCGCTGCAGCCTAACCCGGCCTTCAATCCGTTGCTGGCCTGTTACGATCTGACGCGCACGGCTCCGTTGCCCGCTTCCGACGGCTGCCCCAATCCGACCAGCGGAGAGTACGCTTTCCTCGGTCACGCGGATATTCGTGAAATCGCTTTGTACGCCGAGGACACCATCAATCTGCACAATTGGACTTTCAACCTGGGCATACGCGGCGATATCTATCGCGGCATCACCAGCGCCAACCAGGCCGAGCCGCGCCTGGGGATCTCGTATAACGTAAAGCCGACCCACACGGTGCTGCGCATTTCCTACGCGCGCACTCTGGAGACCCCGTTTAATGAGAATCTGGTGCTGGCGAGTGAAGGCTGCGCCAATCCGGTGGTCAACGCGATCATGACCTCCACGGTGAGCCCCTGCGTGACAACGGCGGCGCTAAGTCCGGGTTGGCGCAATGAGTTCCACGCCGGCTTGGAGCAGGCCTTCGGACGCTATTTCGTGGTGGACGCCGAATACATCTGGAAATACACGCACGGCGCGTACGACTTCAGCGTGCTGGGCAACACGCCCATCACATTCCCAATCGAATGGGACAGCTCCAAGATTCCGGGCTACGCGATCCGCGGGACCATGCCCAACTTCCACGGGCTGACGGCGTACGTAGTGATGTCCGGCGTGGCCGCGCGATTCTTCGAGCCGCAGATTTCCGGCATCGGCGCGACGCCTACGGGAAGCGAGGTGTTCCGCATCGATCACGATGAAGCCTTTAACCAGACCACGAATGCACAATATCAGCCGTGGAAGAATGGACCCTGGTTCAGCGTGAATTGGCGCTATGACAGCGGCATGGTGGCGGGAGCCGCGCCCTGCGCTGGAGGGAACTGCGCCAACGGACCTTTAGGCTCGGTCTCGCTCATCGATGCGTCGATTCTCTCTCCGGACCAGCAGTATCAGGCGGGGCTCTCCTGCGGAGGCGTGTACGCTACTCCGACCACCCCCATCAGCCCCAATAGCATCTGCCCCGCGGCGATGTATGGCTCGAAGTATCTGAGCATCCCCACGCCGGGTACCGAGAATGACGATCATAATCCCAACCGCGTGGCCGGCCGCAATCTTTTCGACGTCGGTATCGGCGACGACAACCTGTTTCACGGCGACAAGCGCAAGTGGAGCGCGCGGCTGACCATCGTCAACATCACTGACAAAGAAGCGCTTTACAATTTCCTTTCCACCTTCAGCGGCACGCACTACGTTACGCCGCGGACGTTTACGGGCATGATCGGCTTCCATTTTTGATCTTCCACTTTTGACCTGGCGTTTTCGATCGAATCTGTGCTATCCTACGCTTTCATGTTCGCTGCGCGTCATCCTCACCATCCGCATCATGGCCATGCCGTGACGGGCTGACGCGCGCGATCCTCCGATTTTGTGCACCTTGGACAGCCCGCCGGAAACGGTGGGCTTTATTTTTTACTGGAGATTTATGGATCTGGACTTCACTAAACTCGACGGCCTTGTCGCCGCGGTCATACAGGATGCCACCAGCGGCCGCGTCCTGATGGTCGGCTTCATGAATCAGGAGGCGTTCCGCAAAACTGTGGAAAGCGGTTACGCGACGTTTTACAGCCGCTCCCGCAGCAAGCTGTGGCTGAAGGGCGAAAGCTCCGGCCATCGTCTGGTGGTGAAGGAGATCTCCACCGATTGCGATAAGGACACGGTGCTGTTGAAGGTGGACGCGCTAGGACCGGGGGTCTGCCACGAGGGTTACCAAAGCTGCTTCTTCCGCCGCCTGGAAAACGGTGAATGGAAGGTGACTGAGGAGCGGGCGTACGACCCCGCGACCGTGTATGGGAACTGACATGAAATTGAAACTCGGCATTCCCAAAGGGTCGCTCGAAAATGCGACCGTCGATCTATTCCGGCGCGCCGGTTTCCAGATCACCACCAGCTCCCGTTCATATTTCCCGGGCATCGACGATCCGGAGATCGAGTGCATGTTGATTCGCGCGCAGGAGATGGCTCGTTACGTCGAGGACGGTGTGCTGGACGCCGGCCTTACGGGCCGCGATTGGGTGGAAGAAAACGAGGCCCAAGTGCAGACCGTCGCGGACCTCATCTACGCCAAGCAGAGCTTCGGCAAAGTGCGCTGGGTGCTGGCGGTGCCGGAGTCTTCGCGGTTTCAGTCGGTAAAGGATCTGGAGGGCAAGGTGATCGCCACGGAGTTGGTGCGCGCGACCGAGCGCTATCTCAAAGCCAACGGCGTGACGGCGAAGGTCGAGTTCAGTTGGGGCGCGACCGAGGTCAAGCCTCCAGTGCTGGCGGACGCGATCGTCGAGGTAACGGAGACCGGCTCTTCTCTGCGAGCCAACAAGCTGCGCATCGTGGAGACGGTGCTCGAATCGAACACGCAGTTGATCGCCAATGCGGACGCGTGGGGTTCAACCTGGAAACATCGCAAGCTGTGTGACATCAAGATGCTGCTGGAGGGCGCGATCGCCGCGATGGGCAAGGTGGGTTTGATGCTCAACGTGGAAAAGAAGCATCTGGACGCCGTGCTGCAAGTGCTTCCGGCATTGAAGAAGCCGACCATCTCTCCGCTGAGCGATGGCGATTGGCTGGCGCTGAACACGATTCTCGATGAATCGACCGTGCGCTCCATCATCCCGCGGCTTAAAGACGCCGGAGCGCAAGGTATCGTCGAATATCCGTTGAACAAAATCGTAATGTAATGATCCGGTTACTGGAACACAGAGACGCGAGCGTTCTGCTCTCACGCAAGGCGGTGCGCCTCGCAGAGGCCGAGCGTACGGTCGCCCCGATTCTTGAAGCCGTGCGCACGCGCGGCGACGCGGCGCTGCTCGAATACGCGCGTAAGTTCGACGGCTTCGAAGGCTCTTCCGTACGCATCCAACCGCACGGCGAGCTAGACCCGGCTTTCGAGCGTGCCGTGTTCACGGCCGCGGCGAATATTCGCGACTACGCGAAGTTCCAACTTCCGCAGGAACGTTTCGTGGATTATCCGGACGGACGGCGGCTCGGCCACATCGTCCGGCCTCTGGATTCGATGGGCGCGTACACGCCGGCGGGCCGCTATCCTCTGCCTTCGACATTGCTGATGAACGTGATTCCAGCGCAGGTGGCCGGAGTAAAGACGACGTGCGTGGCCTGTCCGCGGCCCAGCAAGGAGATTTTGGGATTAGCGGCGTGGCTGGGCGTGACGCATTTCTTCCAGATGGGCGGCGCGCAGGCCATCGCCGCGCTGGCCTACGGAACCGAAACGGTGCCACGAGTCGAGCGCATCGTCGGGCCGGGGAATATTTACGTTGCGGCGGCGAAGAAACTCATCGCGGGAGAAACCGGCATCGACTTTGTCGCGGGGCCGACGGAGATCGTCATCATCGCCGCCGAGGGCAATCCCAAATGGATCGCGGCCGACATTCTGGCGCAGGCCGAGCACGATGTGGACGCGTCGGCAATCCTGCTGACGACTTCGCAAAGGCTGGCGGAAGCCGTCGCGGCGGAAGTGGAACGGCAGCTCGAGGTACTGCCGACGGCTAATGTTGCGCGGCCCTCGATCGACGCCAACGGAGCCATCGTCATCACCGCGAGCTTGGAGCAAGCCGTTGAATTCTCCAACAGCCTGGCCCCGGAGCATCTCGCGTTGCACGATCCTTCGCTGCTGCCGTCGATACAAAATGCGGGTTCGGTATTTTTAGGGCCGGTGAGTCCGGAAGCCGCGGGCGATTATGCCTCCGGCCCCAATCACGTATTGCCGACCTCGGGAGCGGCCCGCCTACGAGGAGGCCTCTCTTCGGCCGATTTCGTCAAAGTCATCTCGGTGCAGGAATTGCAGCCGGCGGCGCTGGCGCGCCTGGCGCCGGCGATCACCACGCTGGCTCGCGCGGAGGGACTGGAGGCGCATGCGCGGTCTGTCGAAGCCCGGCAGGGCGGAGCCGTTGGAAATGAGGCGCGCCAATCATGATCGAGCCTCGCGAAGCCGTGCGCCGCATGGCGCCCTATTCGCCGCCCGCGGGCGGGCGCGAGGGAAAGCTGCGGCTGGACTTCAACGAGAACACCGTCGGCTGTTCCTCCGCGGTGATCGAGGCGCTGCGTGCGTATCTGACCGCGGATCATCTGTCCATTTATCCCGAATACGCCGCGGCATTGCGCGACCTTGCGGCAGTTTTCAACGTGGCGGGCGACGAATTCACACTCACGAACGGCACCGACGAGGCGATCCAGCTTCTGGTGAACACGTTCGTGGGCGATCGCGGCGAGGTGTTGGTCATGCATCCTTCCTACGCGATGTACAGGTTCTACACCCAGCTTGCAGGCTCCCCAGTGCGCGAGATCGAGTATCCGGCGGATTTGCAATTTCCTCTGGACAAGTTTCTCGCCGCGATCGGGCCGGCCACGCGCGGCATTCTGATCGCGAATCCCAACAACCCCACCGGAAGCGCGATCGGAACGGAGGAGATCCGCCGGATTCTTGACGCCGCTCCGGACGCCGTGGTGCTGATTGACGAAGCCTACTTCGATTTTTTTGGCGTGACCGCGCTCGATTGGATCCGGGAACGGCGCAACCTGTTTGTCAGCCGCACGTTTTCGAAAGTCCATGGGATGGCGGCGATGCGATGCGGCTGCCTGTTTTCTTGCGCGGAGAATATGCAATGGATTCGCAAGGCGCAATCGCCTTACAGCGTGAACTCCCTGGCCGTGGTCGCCGCGCGGGCCGCCGTCAGGGACACGGAATACGTCCAGCAATACGTCGCCGAAGTGTTGGAGTCCCGCGAGCTAGTCTATCGGGGCCTGGAGCAGTTGGGGATTCCCTTTTTTCGGAGTCAGGCCAACTTCGTGCTGATGCGTCTGGGCGGCCGCGCGATTCCGATTCGCGATGCGTTGCGCGGGCGCGGAGTGCTGGTGCGCGACCGCAGCTACGAAATCGCGGGGTGTGTGCGGGTCACGTTGGGGCCGCGAGCGGCAACCGGACGCTTCCTGACTGAGCTGGAGAAATTATGGACTCAGTCATAGTCTTCGATATGGATGGTGTTCTGGCCGAGGTCACCGGTTCCTACCGCGCGGCCATCATCGAGACGGTCGCGCACTTCACTGGCCAACGCGTGTCGCACGATTTCGTGCAGCAGTATAAGAAC
The DNA here is from genome assembly GCA_030041495.1 of Bryobacteraceae bacterium. Classification (GTDB taxonomy): domain Bacteria; phylum Acidobacteriota; class Terriglobia; order Bryobacterales; family Bryobacteraceae; genus Palsa-187. Next base: position 12,609 of record JASHNT010000053.1, read on the forward strand.
GCCGGCGGCTGGAACAATGACTGGGCGCTGTCGCAAAAAATTGCCGCGGACCTGGGTGTCGCGGTGGACTACGATGCAGTGGTCGATTATTTCAATCGCATTTTTCTGGGCGAAAACGGGAATGGATTGATCGGCCGCGAATCCTGGATTCCAGGCCCCGGGTTGCTGGACCGTCTGCAAGCGCGCTTCGATCTGGCGATCTTCACCGGCCGGCTGCGCTATGAGCTGGATATCACTCTCGCGCGCTTCGCCTCCGGTCTGCGTTTCGATCCCATCATCTGCGCCGAACACGTCGCGAATCCGAAACCCGCTCCGGACGGCTTGCTGGCCATCCAGCGCATGAAGCCGGGACGTAAGTTATGGTACGTCGGCGACACGGTCGATGACGCGCGCGCGGCCAGTGCCGCGCAAGTGCCGTTCATCGGGGTCATCGCGAAAGGCCACTCGCGAGCCGCCGAGCTGGCCGAGCTGTTCCGTCAGGAAAAAGCCGCGGGCGTGGTCGAGAACGTCAATCAGATCGAATCGGTATTGGGGGCGGCATGAGGAAAGCCGCGCTGGAGCGCAACACGAAAGAGACGCAGATTCGCGGAAGTCTGCGGATCGAAGGCCGGGGAACGTACAACATTTCCACCGGAATCCGTTTCCTGGATCACATGCTGGAATTGTTCGCCAAGCATGGCGGGTTCGACCTGACTCTGCAGGCTCAGGGCGACCTGGACGTGGACCAGCACCACACGGTGGAGGATTGCGGCATCGTGCTCGGGCAGTTGTTTTTACAGGCTCTCGGCGACCGCCGCGGCATCAATCGAGCCGGCTACTTCGTGCTTCCCATGGATGAAACGCTCGCGGTGGTTGCAGTCGACCTGGGGGGACGGCCGGCGCTGGTCTACAAGGACCTGGTGAAGACGCGGCTGGTGGGCGACCTGCAAACCGAGCTGCTGGAGGATTTCTTCGGAGGGTTCGTCAACCACGTGGGCGGAAATCTGCACGCGAAAGTACTCTACGGCCGGTCCAATCACCACAAGATCGAAGCGATCTTCAAGTGTTTCGCGCGCGCCATGCGCTATGCGTGCTCGAAAGACGCGCGGCTCAAGAAGCAGTTGCCTTCGACCAAGGGGCTGTTATGATCGCGGTGCTGGATTACGGAGCGGGTAATCTTCAAAGCGTCCGCAACACTTTGGATTCGATCGGCGCGAAGTATGAGCTGACGCGTTCCGGCGAAGGGCTGCGGCGAGCCTCGAAAATTATTCTTCCGGGTGTGGGGCACTTCGGGCAGATCATGCGGGCTCTCGGCGAGTTGGACGTCCGTGAGACGCTGACCGGCCGCATCCGCTCCGGAGTGCCGTTCCTGGGCATCTGTCTGGGATTGCAGGCGCTGTTCACGTCGAGCGAGGAGGCGCCCGAAGAGGATGGACTGGGAATCTTCCGGGGAACTGTCGCGCGCTTTCAAGGCAAGCTGCGCATTCCGCACATGGGCTGGGATCAAATCGAGCCGGTGCGCGAATCGCGGCTACTGCGCGGGCTCGGCCAATCGCCCTATTTTTATTTTGCCCACAGCTACTACTGCCCGGTTGTCGCGGCGTCGGCGGCCACTTGCACTTACATGGTTCCGTACACAGCCGTGCTCGAGCAGGACAATGTCTTCGGCGTTCAATTCCATCCCGAGAAATCGGGCGAACTGGGCCAAATCGTCGTGCGTAATTTCATCGAGGCTTGAGGCATGCTGGCGAAGCGCATCATTCCCTGCCTGGACGTCACCGCCGGCCGCGTGGTCAAGGGCGTGAATTTCGTGAACCTGCGGGACGCGGGCGATCCAGTGGAGCTCGCGGCGCGCTACAACGAGCAAGGCGCCGATGAGCTGGTCTTCCTCGACATTACGGCCTCCAGTGACGATCGCGACACCATGGTGGAGGTGGTGGCTCGCACGGCGCGCCAGGTGTTCATTCCTCTGACCGTCGGAGGAGGGATTCGCTCCGTCAGCGACGCCAGGAGCATTCTGCACGCGGGCGCGGACAAAGTCAGCGTAAACACGGCCGCGGTCCGCCGCGCTGAGTTGATCTCGGAATTAAGCGCCGAATTCGGAGCGCAGGCGGTGGTTTTGGCCATCGATGCCCGCCGGCGCAAGGATCGCGAGGGTTGGAATGTCTTCACACGCGGCGGGCGGCACGATGAGGGAATCGACGCCGTGGAATGGGCCCGCCGCGGGGAGGAGCTGGGAGCGGGAGAGATTCTGCTGACTTCCATGGATACCGACGGCGTGCAAACCGGGTTCGACTGTCCTCTAACCCGCGCGGTGCGCCGGGCAACCAGTATTCCGGTGATCGCGTCGGGCGGGGCAGGGAAGGCGGAGGATTTCTTCGAGGTGCTCTCCAGCCAGGGGGCGGGGGCCGATGCCGCCCTGGCGGCGTCTATCTTCCACTACGGCACCTATACGGTCGCCGATCTCAAGAGCTTCCTTCGCGGGAGGAACGTTCCGGTCCGGTCATGATTTTTCCGTGCATCGATCTCATGGACGGCAAGGTCGTCCAACTGGTTCAAGGGCGTGATAAGGCGCTCGAAGGCGACGCGCCGCTCGCAATGCTGCATAAATTCTCGGCTTTTCCGGAAATTCAGGTGATCGATTTGGATGCCGCGATGGGAAAAGGAGAAAATTCGGCGTTGGTGGAGATGCTCGCCTCACGGGCCCGTTGCCGGGTGGGCGGAGGAGTGAGGGACACTGCGCGAGCGCGCAGGCTTTTGGATCAAGGCGCGCATCGGGTGATTGTCGGAACCGCGGCGTTCACGCCGGCTCTAAAAGAAATCGCCGCGGAAACGGGACCGGAACGATTGCTGATCGCGCTGGATTCGAAGAACGGACGCATTGTTGTGAAAGGCTGGCAGGAAGCGACCGAATTTACGGCGGAGCAGGTGATCCAGAGGCTGGAGCCGTATTGCTCCGGCTTCCTGTGCACTTATGTCGACAAGGAAGGGATGATGCAGGGCACGGATTTGGAGTGGTTTCGGCGTCTGCGCGCCGCGACGCGGCACGAGATCACGGCGGCCGGAGGCATCACCACCATGGATGACGTCCGGGCACTGCATGAAATGAACATCCACGCGGCCCTGGGGATGGCTCTGTACACCGGCCGGCTTCCGCTGGAAAAGCTAGAGAGCTTCGCAAAAAGCCTCGAATAAAGCGCGCTCCTGCGCAAAAATGTCCTCGGGGTGCCATTGCACGGCGATGGCGAAGCGGCGACCGGCTCGCTCGAGAGCTTCGATGACGCCATCGGCGGCGCGAGCCGAAATCGAGAGATCGCGGCCTACTGAACCAACCGCTTGATGATGCCGCGAGTTGACGCTTCGCGTGCCGGCGCCCAGGATCTTTGCAAGCTGCGTCCCGGGCGCAACCGAGACGTTGTGGGGTGCCCGGTGTCCCGCGATATCCTGCATCAGAGTGCCGGCCGTGTGGGCGACGTTAAACAACTGCATGCCTCGGCAAATGGCGAGTACGGGTAGATCGCGATGCAGGGCCTCGCGGAGGAGACGCAATTCCATGGCGTCGCGTTCGCAGTCTGGTTCGTCAGTCGCTGGTTCGCGCTCCGCTCCGTAGATGGATGGATCGACGTCGGTGCCGCCGGTGAGCACCAATCCCATGCCACTCAGGGATTCGAGCGGAGAAACGGGCGTTAGAAACACCGGCTCGATTCCGGCGTTGCGGAACGCGTCGGCATAGGGCGCGATCTTTTTCTCGTAGCGAAATGTTAGGACGGCGCGTTTCAGAGGACTTTTAACTCGGTGTGTGCGGGCTGCCCGCTGTTCAAAGCTCCGGCTGCGACGCCGATCATTTTCCCCGGCGCTGGCTTCCCGGAGAAGATCGCGGTTGGGCGGGGGAGGCAGTGCTCGAACTGAGGTGGCGCGGGCGAGGTCGGCGTCTGCGGCCGTCGAACGAAAAGCTTCCCCGCCCACAGATCGAGCGGCCGAGGAATCGCGGAAACATCCCGTCGCATTAGCCCGTGCACGACTTTTTTGACTAGCCCTGCGACGGAGATCAGGGCTCCGATGAATGGATACTGCTTCATCGTGACGGTACGATTGCCGTACTCGCGCTTCAGCACCCGCCGCAACCAGAATTTCGGCACCGGCGCTATGTTGTAAAACGCAAGCGTGAGATTCAATTCCGTCGGCATGTACGTGACGTAAGAAGCAAGCGTGATCTTCGCATCTGGGTTTGTGAAGCCGGCCTCTTTACCCATTTCGTGAATCGTGGTTCCGGGCAGCAGAGTTAGAGAATTTATCGTGAAGGTGTAGGGCGGCTTTAGTCCGGCCACAAGGCGCAGGGTGTCTTTCAGCTCTTCGGGGTGCTCCCAGGGGTTATCGACGATCAGGTCATACTGAACCGGCGCCATCTTTGCTCGATGCTTGTGAACGATCTTCGATCCGGCGAAGATCTTTTCGTCATGGAGCGGCCGGACAAAAACTTCCTTCATGATGCGCGGGTTTCCGGATTGGATCCCGATGCGCAGCTTGACCATCCCGGCGCCGATCAGTGCTTCGAATTTACGCTCCTCGACAGATGCGGGGATTACGCCGGTCACGAAAAAAGGAATCCGGATTCCCGCTTTATAGGTGTTGGAAAAATCCTGAATAATTTCGAAGGGAAGAAACATGAACGCGTCGTCATCGATGACGACGTTGCAAATATGCGGATAACGGCCAAGAATATAATTGACTTCCGCGACAAAAAACGCAGCCGAATGCCGGCGGAATTTGCGGTAACCGGAATCCAACCCGATCAAGACATCGTTCGAGCAGAAAGTGCACTTATAGGGACACCCCTGGCTGAACATGGTCCAAAGCTTCGCGCCGTAATACTTCTTCATGAGCGCCAGGTCCATGCGCTTCAAGGCGCCCTGGTCGTTCACGAAGTGCTGTTCAAACTCGAAGTCCATGAAGGGGAGCTCGTCCAGGTTCTCGACCAGCTTTTCGCCCGGATTGCGATGGATGCGGTCGCCGTCCCGGAACCAAAATCCCGGAGTATGGTGAAAATCTCTTCCCGCATCGATGGCCTGGACAACGCGAAGGAAGCTGATCTCGCCCTCACCCAAGCAGATGCCATCGGCGATCTTGATTGCGTCCTCGGGATAACTGGTGGGGTGAATCCCGCCCCAGACCACCGGAACACCGAGTTCTCTCTGCAGCCGGCGAGTTACCAGGGCAGCCTGGTCAGCTTGATGAGTCCAGACGCTGAGGCCGATGACAGCGCTGTCCTTGCAGATGGCGAACAACTGCTGGTAGACGGAGTCCGGCAGATCGTCGTTATAAAAATGGGTTTGAAAACGTTGGCGAGTCTGCCCCCAAAAATCCGTCGCGCGCAGGAAAATGAGATGGACCTGAAATCCGTAACGCTTGAGTTGTGCGGCGATGCGCCTGGGGCCGATACAGTAGATGTCGTCAGTGAAGCTTATAAGGCTGATGGTGGTGTGGGCCCGTTCGCGCATATAAGTGCCGCTGGCGGCTAACGCTGAACCGAGGATAACACAGTGAGCGTCGAGGCCCGCCCGCAATCCAGAGCGCTGCAAGCGCGAGCTACTTCCAGCGGAGGCAGGGGGAGGGTCAGTCAAAGATCCGAGGACGCTTCTTAACGGTTACGTCAATGCGATCCACAGGGCACCACAGTAGGAGAAATTGGGATGTGTTCCGGCTCCCTCCTGGTTTTGGAGCCGTACAAGTTTTCCTTTGCCGTCCCAGCAAAGAGAGCAGAATGGGCCATCCCATCGCTCACCTTTGGCTACCCAGTAGACGGTGCCGTCGAATTCCAGGCTGTCAGCGATCCCGCGTTCTTCTTTGAGTGATCGGAGCTCAGATTTTAGGCCTTCGATTTCGTCCTTGGCGTCGACCAAAGCATCCTTTGAGTCTGTGATGTGATCGTAGATTTCGCCGATCCGACCGGAAATCTCATCCGGCTTGACTGCTCCCGCCTTGAGACCCTCCCGAAGCATGCGCGTCAACTCGGCCGCAGACCGGAGGCCGCTCAACCCGGTGGCGATGTCCATATAGCGCCATTCTAGAACGAAACTGGGGGCGCGTCCGCCTCTACGTTAGGCGGGCGGTCAGCGCGAACTGGGTGAGCCACCGGCGCTCGGCGCTCGCTAGCCTCGGGGGCCAAGAAGCTTGAGCGGCCGAGAAAGAGGGGTTCGGATTACGGGCGAAAAAGACTGGCGGAGAGGGAGGGATTCGAACCCTCGTTAGAGTTTCCCCTAAACACGCTTTCCAAGCGTGCGCCTTCAGCCGCTCGGCCACCTCTCCTTGCTTGAACCGCGCACAACGCTTTCGCTGTGCGCTCCGCTTGAACCGCGCACAACTCCGGAGCGGGCAAGCTCCTTCGCTGTGCGCTCAGGCCCTAATTGGGGAACGTGCAGTACTCAGTTTACCGCAGGCAGGCGGAACAAGTAATCCCGGATGTGCAGATAATTCTCGGACCAGCGCGCGGGAGTGGGACGGTCGCAGAAATCGAGCAGCTTGTTGCGCTCTTCCTGCTCGAGCGGGGCTGCCAAAGCGAAATCCTGCGCGGCATTGCGGAGCTGAAGGCGTACCATCGGGAGCGGAGGACTGGCAGCAACCAACGGGCACAGATAGCTCCCAGGAGGCAGCGCAGAATCGGGCACCCTGGCAGCCATCACGCGAGCCTCCATCGGATACGTCGCCCAATCGCCGTCGATCAAAAGCTCCGGCTCGATCTTGATCCGCATCATCGGCGCATCGGCCGGGGTCCACACGTCTATCCACAGGATTTCGGCGCCGGAGCTCTTATGCGGCAGCTCCACCGGCTCGAGCGCGTCTTCGGTTTCGCGGTACATCGTTACCTTGAGGACCTTCTCGGGATTCTCTCCCACGAACAGCCACCACTCTTTATCCGGTGGAGCCTGGACCACCATCTGAAACGAAGTAAATCCGTTGCGCACCAGAGCGGGGGAAAGGATTTCCCGAGGCGTTTCGGGTGCGGTCACTTGGCCTGAAGCATCGATCCGGGCGAATTCCGAATACACGCTCAGGGGTTGGGCGTTAATAGATGGGGCGATGGCTGCGGCGCTGGCGACCGCGAAGCAGCACAGCCGGAGCCTCAGATTCACGTCTGCTATTGTACAAATGTGGCCGCACATCGCAATGAAAGGGTCGCGGAGAACCTGCGCGAGGAATTAGACGAACTTATTGCCTATGAGCTTTCGGACCCCCGGATCGGCGAAGCATCGGTGGCGGAAGTCCTGATTTCTCCAGATTTTCGCCATGCGCACGTGCGCTTGACCCTGGGGGGACCGGCCGAGGAGCAGACCGCTACGTTGGAGGGGCTCCAACACGCTAAGCCATTCTTAAAGCAGCAGTTATCGAGGCGCCTCCAACTCCATCACATGCCTGAATTGCACTTTGAGGCGGCTCTTCCGGCGGAATTGGCGGCGAAAGCAGGCCAAATTCTTAAGCGCATCCGGCGCGGCCGTCCCAAAGAGTAAAAAAACTCCCGCACGAACCCAAAAATTAAGGCCCCGGGAGGGTCCGCTGTGCTAACGTGAGGTGAAGGCACCCCTGGGGTGAAGGTTCGCCCCCCAACTCAAATCAGAACGTTTAGGCATAGGAGTAGATTGAACTTATCATGCGTGTGGCTCCCATGAACAGCCGCTTTCTCGAAGCCTGCCGGCGCCGGCCCACCGATGTCCGGCCCGTCTGGTTCATGCGACAGGCCGGGCGCTATCTCAAGCAGTATCGCGAGATCCGGGCTAAGCACGGAATGCTGGAAATTTGCAAGCGGCCGGACCTGGCCGCGCAGGTCACGCTGCAGCCGGTGGAGATTCTGGACGTCGATGCGGCGATCATTTTTGCCGACCTGCTGTTGCCCGTGGAGCCGATGGGATTGAAGCTGCGCTTCGCGGCAGGCGAAGGGCCGGTGATCGACAATCCGGTGCGGACCTCCAGCGACATTGACAGCCTCTCGATTTCGAATACGGATGAGCTGGGGTATGTGGGCGAATCGATCCAACTGGTGAGCAAGGCTCTGGCCGGGCGCGTTCCGGTGATAGGATTCGTGGGCGCTCCGTTCACCATGGCCAGTTACATGATCGAAGGCGGTCCGTCACGCCATTTCATTCGCACCAAGCAGATGATGTATCGCGATGAGACTCTGTGGCGGCGGCTGATGGGCAAGCTGGTGGACGTGCTGGGCGCGTTCGGAGTGCTGCAGGTGGCCGCAGGTGCGCGCATCATTCAGGTGTTCGATAGCTGGGTGGGCGCGCTGGGTCCCGACGATTACGTGCGCTTCGTTGCGCCGTATTCGCGCGCCCTGATTGAGCGGATCCGCTCCGCGGGTGTCCCGGTGATCCACTTCGGCACCGGCGCCGCGGGGTTCTTCCGGGAGCTGCATGCAGCCGGAGGCGACGTGATGGGCGTGGATTGGCGCATCAACATCGACCAGGCGTGGATGGATATCAGCTACCGCTCGGCGGTGCAGGGAAACCTGGATCCGGCCGCGCTATTCGCTCCGATTCCCGAGCTGCGCATGCGCGTGCATGAGTTGCTGCGGCGCACAGGCTCGCGCCCCGGGCATATCTTCAACCTCGGCCACGGCATCCTTCCGGAAACTCCGGTGGAAAGCGTCAAGGCGTGCGTCGAAATCGTGCGCGAATTTAAGCTGTAAGCGCGGACTTACACTATAAGACTGTGGAACAGGTGGTCATTGTAGGGGGGGGCATTGCCGGACTCTCCGCGGCTTATGACTTAGCCAAGGCGGGCGCTGCCTACACCTTGATTGAAAAAGAGCCTCGCGTGGGCGGAGTAATCCAGACCACGGTGCGCGACGGCTGCGTGATCGAAGGCGGTCCGGACAGTTTCATCTCGCAAAAGCCGGAAGCGCTGGCGCTGATCAAGGAGCTGGGGCTGGAGCAGGAAGTCATCGGCTCCAATGACGCGACTCGCGTGACGTACATTTTGCGCCACGGCAAACTAGTGCGGCTGCCGGAGGGCTTCCGGATGATCGTGCCGACGCGCGTGTGGCCGCTGCTGAAATCGCCGATCGTCGGCTGGGGCACGAAGCTGCGGATGGGCTTCGAGCTGTTCCGCCGTCCGGTAGAGTTGCCGGATCGGTCGGTGGCGGATTTCGTCGCCGATCATTTTGGACACGAAACCCTCGACTATATTGCCGAGCCGCTGCTCTCCGGAGTCTACGGCGGAGATCCGCGCGAGATGAGCGTGACCAGCGTACTGGGTCCGTTTGTCGAGATGGAAAGGAAATCCGGTAGCCTGGGTCGAGCGGTGTTGAAAGCGCCCGCGACGCGCGCGGCAACCGGCGGGAGTAACGCGAGCTTGTTTCGCACTCTGAAAGGCGGACTGGCGACGCTGACGGAGAAGTTGTCGCAGGGACTCAATTTGCGGCACGGGGCGGCTGAGACTGGCGAACGGACCGGATCCGGATTCCGGCTGAGAGTCAATGGCGGCTGGATGGAAGCCTCGAGCGTGATTCTGGCTTGTCCGGCGTGGGCCGCCGCGGGGCTGATGGCGACGCTGGATGGGACGCTCAGTTCGCTGCTCGGCTCCATTCCGTATACTTCTTCCGTCACCGCGGCCCTGTGCTACGACGCTGCGAAATTCGACGGCCAACGCGCCGGCCACGGCTTTCTGATTCCACGCGTGGAGCGCTCGCGCATGGCCGCATGCACTTTTGTCGGAAGCAAGTTCGATCATCGTGCTCCCGCGGACAAAATTCTTCTGCGCTGCTTTTTCGGAGGCGCGGGCGACGATGCGGTGTTGGACGAATCCAACGACACCTTGGTCGCACTGGCTCGCGAGGAGCTGCGCATGATTCTGGGGTTGACGGCGGAGCCGCTGTTTACCTCGGTGACGCGCTGCCCTCGCTCCATGGCGCAATACACGGTCGGGCATGCGGAGCGGCTGAAGCAGATTCAGGCGCGAGCGGCCGCGATTCCGGGGCTGTATCTTGCGGGCAACGGATACACCGGCATCGGCATTCCGGATTGCATCCGCATGGGGCGAGCCGCGGCGGCAAACGCCATCAAAAACGCGGCGGTTACTTCTTGATGGTGACGCGAACACCGTCCGGGCGCAGATCGATGCGGTCGATGTTGGAATCCATCTCGAACGACTCGTCGATTTTGGCGCCGGGATAGAGCGGCCTGAAAAAGGTGCTGATCAAAAGGTCCAGCGGGCGGCCTTCCAGGCTCGCTCCGCCGATTTCGACACGCGTCAGATACACCGTGCAGGTTCCATTCGCCGAGACCAGGCGCACGGAGACTTTGAGCAGCCGTTCGCCCTGGAACATCTTGGCGATCATGCCGGGAGTCTTGCCGCGAGCCTGCTCCAGCTTGACGAAATCGACCAGAGCGGAGCCGGTCGCGGCGCCCTGGCCCAGCGTGATTTTCGGATCACGAAGGCCCTGCGGGACAGTCTTGGGGATTTCGTCGCGAATCCAGGCGTCGATTTCGGCGGGGGAGAAGGTGACCGTTTCGCCGCGGCGCCATTGCTCCTTGGAGAACTTCTCCATCTTGGCGTCGGCGCTTTGAAGTGGGGACTCGGCCGCAAGCAGCAGCGGCGTCGAAAGCGCCAACAGGAGCAACCGCACGGCTACGACCCCTCGTTCGCGGGAACCTGCCACCTTCCGCTTTGCCACTCCAGGTTGAAGTTTTCGCCAAGGTAGACGCGGCGCACTTCGGGGTCGCTGCCCAATGCCTCGGGCGATCCGGAACGAAAGATGCGGCCTTCGTTGATGATGTAGGCGCGGTCGGTGACGGCGAGAGTCTCGCGCACGTTGTGGTCGGTCACCAGGATGCCGATGCCGCTCTGCTTGAGGTCCCAGATGATCTTCTGGAGCTCCAGCACCTGGATCGGGTCGATGCCGGAAAACGGCTCGTCGAGCAAGAGGAAGCTGGGTTCGATCACCAGGCTGCGGGCGATCTCCGTCCTGCGCCGCTCCCCGCCGCTGAGCACGTAGCCTTTGCTCTTGCGGACCTGCTCCAGCCCGAGCTGCGCGATCAACTGATCCATCCGTTCCCGGCGCTGGCGGCGGTTCAGGTCGCGGCGAGAAGCCTGAAGGATCGCCATCAGGTTGTTCTCGACGGAAAGCTTGCGGAACACCGAGGCTTCCTGCGGCAGGTAGCTGATGCCCTTGCGCGCACGCTGATACATCGCCAGCGGAGTGATGTCGGTTTCATCCAGCATCACGCGGCCGGAGTCGGGCGAAATCAGGCCGACGATCATGTAAAACGAAGTCGTCTTGCCCGCGCCGTTGGGGCCGAGCAGACCGACAACTTCGCCCTGCTTGACCCAGACAGAGACGTTATCGACTACTTTGCGTCCGCGATAGGACTTGGTTATTTCGACGGTCTGGAGGGTACGCACGGGAGCTAATGTTTTTTGCGGATGACGCTTTGGGCCGGGTCGCTTTGGTCACCCTTGACGATGAAGGTATCATCGTTGGTCCACCAGGTCAATTGCTCCCCCGTCGCTTTTTCGTTTTTGGCGCTGTCCACTAGTTCCGGCTTGCCGCCCTCGAGGATCACCTTGCCTTCGTCCGCGTAGTATTCGGCGTGTTCGCTGGAGCTGGTCCGGCGGCGCGCCGGCTTGCCGTTCTCAGGCGGCTGGTTGCTGAAAACCTTGACTGCGCCGTCGGCGATGGCCTTGTCGAGAGAAGAACTGGAATCGGCGTCCTTCAGATAGGCTCGCAATTCCTTGGAGTCGACGCGCATATCGGGACGCTGAAGCTCGACGCCGCCCTGATAGACGGCCAAGCGGGTGTCATCGGAGTAAACCAAATCCGGGGCTTTCACTACTGTGTATATCGATGCGCCGGATTTGGAGTTCGTTGCGGCTTTCGCCGATTTGCCGTCCTTGCTCTTGTCATCCTTGCCCTTGTCGACGAACTGGCTGACGGTGTTGCCGTGGGCTTCCAGAACGTGACGCTTGCGGTCGATGTCGAGGCGGTCCGCGCTGACTCGATTGGAGCCCTGCCACATGCGGGCCGGCGCTCCGGGCTTGCCTTCATAACGGATCTTCTGATCGGGGCCGTGACCGGTGGATATCATGCGCTGCGCGCGAGCCTCCAACACCTCATCGGTGTCCAGCATCGCCGAAGATTTTCCGTCTTTGTCAGGCTGGCGTGTGGAGGCCACGTTACCTTCCGCCGTGAAATCGCCGGATTTCTGATCGATCACGATGCGATCCGCGTTGGTCGAGCCGGAGGGGTCCGACAGGCGGGCTTTGCCCAGCAGCGTCATGACGTCGGCCTTCTGATCGAGGGTAGCGGAGTCGGCTTGCGCTTGCCGGTCGCCTTCCTGATAACGGAAATCGGTCTTCTGCTCGACGCTTGCGAGTTCGCTGGTTTTGGGATCGAACGTGGCGAGGATATCCTTGCTGGAGGTGATGGCCGGTGGAGGCATCGGCTGCTTGGGGGTCGCGGGTTTGTCTGTGCGGGTGGTGGCGTTGATGGAGCGGAAAGACTGGACGCGGTTGTCCGGGCCGTAGACGATCCAGACTTTGTCGCCTTTCAACTCGCGTTTGGGTTGGTCGGGGCGGAGAGGCAGAAAATCGAGGGTCGCCAGGCCGTCGGTTTCCGCGTTGGCGATGTCCTTGCCGCCGGGCTGCATCTTCATGCGGATCGTCTCGCTGCGCAGCACGCGGGTCTCAGCGGAGGAGCCGGGCGCGGCCACGGGAACAGACTCGGCGACGCTGTTGCCGGTGGTGACGGTGCTCAGCAAGGTGCTCTCGCCGTTGGCGACCTGGAACTCCATGTCCATTCGGTCGCCGGTGGCGGTGGTTTTTCCGGAGGCGGAGGTCGAAACCAGCTTCGCGTTGGGCGAGCCTTCAATGTGACGCACCGCCATATGCTCGCCGAAATCCAGGCCGAGGTGGTCCGCGGAAAAATCCACTTCACGGCCGTTCTGTTCTTGGACGCCCTTCCCGTTCTTGGTGTCGACGCGCTTGATCTCCCCGTGATCCAGCACAACTTCCGCAGCTCCGGCATCCATCGTTAGGCCTTCGCGCGAGAGCTTGGACCAGCCCACCAGTTCTACTTTCGAATCGCGTTCAAAATAATACGCTTCGGCAGCTTCGATGTGCATGGGTTTGGAATCGGGTGTTTTGCCGGTCCAATCCAGAATGGCGTTATGGAGCAGATGGAGTTGACGGGAGTTGGGATCGTAATCCGCGCCAATGGCGGAACCGGTGCCCTGATCGAACTCGAACTGGGCTTCGCGGTCGGTGGACGCGTGGCCGCTCTCTTTATCGAAGTGCACTCCGGAGGTATGGATCTTGAGAATCCGGCCGTGCTGCGGACCGTCCGCGGTGACGCCGAGGGTGATGTCGGCGGGAGCGTCGGAATACAGCGATTTGGTGGATTTGTCGAATTCGCCCTTGTCGCTTTGGATCAGGTCGTATTCGGAGCCGTCTTTGTGATAGAGCCAGAGCTTCAGACCGTCCAGCTCCACGCGGGAAGGGTCATGCAGATCCCGCATATTCGTGGCGCAGATTTTGAAGGTTTCCTTGGCGCCGTCGGCTTCCGTGTAGCACCAGGAGGAAGCGGCGGAATCGGTGCCGGCCGCCAGCGATCCGGGAGCCGCGAGCGCGTCGCGGAACAGCGTGCTCCGATGTTTCCAATAGGTGTTGCCGACGAAGGCAACAATCCCAAGAATGGCCGCCAAAATCACGTACCGGCCGAAGCGCATAGAAAAGAACTCTTCCTTTATGGTACTTCAGACGCCACGGAGGGAGAACGATTTACGTGGAATTCTGTTTGCCGGCGCAGGCACGGGTTGGTAGAACCCCGCGGCTGCGTCTAAAACCGCCCTCGCGAATGGGTGGGCTGGTATCAGAATCGCTTTTTCCGGACATACTCGGTCAGGCATAAGTAGGTTGGAAGAATCCCTTTTGTTTCAGCGAATTGGAGCTGGAGCGAAAGCCCGGTGGCGGAGTTGGCTACGCCCGGCGTTCACTTCGTGGCCGCGTGGCTTGAGTCTTTTTCGTTCTCGCAAACGGTCTCGATCAGTTCGGTGTCGGCCATCAAAGTGTACGGTAGCGTCACGGTCCAGGGCCGCGAGTACATCTTAGGATCTGCAATGGTGATCTGCAGATCCATGTGACCGAAGTCGCGGCGCGTGAAGCGCTCCGTCACGCGGCCGGATTCGGTTTGTGGATGGCCCTTGAAGGTATCGAGCCAAGCCCGGCCATTGAAGCCGACCGTGTCCACCACCAGAGAATCGCCATCCCACTTACCCACCGAGTAGCCGAGCCAGCTCGGCTGCGGGTCTTTAGGGAGCGGGCGGCCATCGAGGAACACCTGGCGGAAGATCGAGTTCGACGAAGTCTCGTAGAGCAGCACAACCAATTGAGGCGTCTGCACGATCTTGAACGGATGGAGAGCGTCTCCGGAGTTGGACGTATCGATACGCGGAACGCCGGGGGGCATGCAGTGCGCCATGGCGTCGCCCTTGTGATCGTTATTCTCGCGCTCATTGACGATCGCCTTGGCCGCGGGCAGCATGGGCACGCCGTTCGGCTCGATATCGTTCGCCAGATCCTTGAAGTAGTCCGAATTCGTGGTCCAGATGCCTTGCAGGTTCGGTTTGCCGTCGGCCATCCGCGGCGTGGGAGCCTTCAAGTTGGGCTTGCCGTCCGCCGTGCGAGGAATCCCGGGAGTCGGATAGTTGATCCACTGCGGATACGCGAGCGAAGCAGCGGCGGCGAGCAGAATGAGTCGGGCGAGCATGACTTTATTGTCCGACAGGCTTGCCGTCATTGTCCGATTGGCCTACCGTCCAGGACAAAAACCATCAGCTTGGGGAAGATGGTGTTCGGTCCGGCCTGGGGCGGAGGAGCGCCGGGCTCGACATTGCGGCCAACGACGATTCCCTGACCGCCGGCGACGGCGATGTACTGTTTGCCGTCGAGCTCATAGGTGATGGGCGGTCCCATGCCGCCGGCCAGGCCGGTTTTGACGTCGAGCAGCTTCTCGCCTTTATCCGCCGAGTACGCGACCAGGCGTCCATCCGGGATCACTTGAATTACGAGATTGCCCGCGGTGGTAACGGTGCCTCCACCGATCGAGCCTCCGCCAGGAGCCTGCCAGCTCTGCTTCTGCGTAGCCGGGTCCCAGGCGATTAACGCGCCGGTGGGAGATCCGGCGGCAACCTCGGGTCCGATGGCGGGCGGAGGGGGCAGCGTCGCGGCGGGAGGCGGTGCAAGACCGATGCCATCCTTGGGTGGAGGTCCGCGCCTCACGCCGATATTGCTGCGGCCGGGCTTCCATTCATAGTTTTCGTCGATGGCGAATACGGAGCTGCTGGAAAGCGAGGAGGGGATGTAGACCAAGCCGGTGGCCGGATTGAACGACATCGGCGACCAATTGTGTCCGCCGCCGGGTCCGGGCATAATCTGAATCGTCTCATCGCCGTAGTGCGCTTCGGGATTGATGAAGGGGCGGCCGGTGCGCTCATCAAGGCCGCGCGCCCAAGTGACTTTTACGAAAGGCTCGCCGGAGATGAACTGGCCGGTGACGCGGTCGATGACATAATAGAAGCCGTCCTTGTTGGCCTGCATCAGGACCTTGCGGGGCTGGCCCTTGATGGTGATGTCGGCGAGCAGCAATTGCTGCACGCTATCGAAATCCCAGGAATCGCCGGGGACGGGCTGATAATACCACTTGAGCTCGCCGGTATCGGGTTTGACGGCGAGAATCGAGGCGACGTAAAGGTTGTCCTTGCCCTTGGAGTGACGCAATGGCTCGGGCCAAGGCCCGCCGTTGCCCGTGCCGACGTAGATGAGATCGGCCTCGGGATCATAAGAGATGGAATCCCACAGCGAGCCTCCGCCGCCGAGTTTCCAGAAATCGCCGGACCAGGTTTCGGCGGCTTTCTTGAGCGCGGGGTTTTCGTAGGGCTTGGATGGGTCGCCGGGGACGGTGTAGAAGCGCCAGGCCCGCTGGCCGGTGCGGGCGTCGTAGGCGTCGAAGAAGCCGCGAATGGGGAGCTCGGAGCCGGCGACGCCGATGATCACTTTGCCTTTGGCGATGCGCGGAGCCATGGTGACGGTGTAGCCGTCCTGCGAATAAGAGATGCGCGACTCCCATACCGGATGGCCGGTGCTGATATCGAGCGCGACCAGGCGGCCGTCGATGATCGGCGCGATCACCAGGTTCTGATATAGAGCGATGCCGCGCTGGACCACTCCGCAGCAGATGTAGGGGCGGGTTTTGTCTTGATTGACCTCGGGGTCCCAGTGCCATTTTTCCTTACCGGTACGGGCGTCGACGGCGTAGACGATGCTCCAGTTGGTGATGCTGTATATAGTGCCGTTGAAAAACAGCGGCGTGGCTTCCTGATTGCCGCCTCCACGGCCGATTTCGTAGGACCAAGCCAGGCCGAGGCGGCTTACGTTCGATGCGTTGATCTGGTTGAGCGGACTGTAACGAGTCTCGCCTTGCGTGAATCCGTAAGTGGTCCACTCCGAGCCGTTCTTGGCGGCGTTGCGGAGCGAGTTATCGTCGACGACGCGGGCGGTCTGTGAGTAGGCAGGCGCGATCGCGAGCGTTGCCGCCATCAAGGCTAGGGCTTTCGTGGCCATTGGTTTCCTCCCCGGGGAAAAGAGCTTTTCATGATTCTATACCGAAGTTCATTCGCCCGTGAGTTACGATGGCTCGGAGGGGGCTATGAAGGGGTTCGCGCTGGCGGCGGCATGGGTGTGGGCGTGGTCAGGGAGCATGGCGGCGGCGACGCCGGTTACCTTCGACAAGGATGTGCTCCCGATCCTCCAGAAGAATTGCCAGAGCTGCCACCGGCCGGGTGAGATCGCCCCGATGCCTTTCCTGAGTTATCAAGATGTCCGGCCGTACGCCAAAGCGATCAAAGCAGCGGTACTGACGCGCAAGATGCCGCCTTGGTTCGCCGACCAGAGCTATGGCCACTGGTCTAACGCTCCCACACTGACCAGCGCGGAGGTTCAGACGCTGGTCGAGTGGGCGGATGATGGAGCGGCAGAGGGTGATCCTCGCGATAAGCCTGCTCCCGTGGCTTGGCCGGAAGGCTGGACCATTCGTCCCGATTTAATTGTTCGGATGCCGAAGCCGTTTCATGTTCCCGCAAAGGGAACCGTCGAATTGACCACGGTGGTGCTGCCGACCGGCCTGACAAAAGATACCTGGGTCACGTCGATCGAGGTGCGCCCCGGCAATGCGAGGGTGGTGCATCACGTAGCGGTCTCCTTCGTTCCGCACGATCCGGCGGTGAATTACGGGGAACCGGAAACTCCGGTGGTTCTACGTGATGCCAATGGCGATCAGATTGGGCCGCGCGTGGCGGCCGAGAATTTTTCGGCGCTCGAAGCAGTGTTCCTGCCGGGAAGCGCGCCGATGGATTTTCGCAGTTACAACGCGGGGAAATTGATCCCCGCCGGCTATGACATATTGCTCCAGATCCACTACACGGCCGATGGCGAGGAGACGGAGGATCAAACCCAAGTTGGGTTCACCATCGCGAAGGAACCGCCGGCGAAGCGGTTTGTGACGCTGGCGCCGGCGGCTCCGCGCGATGAACAATCGTTCCGGATTCCGGCGGGAGATCCGAGTTGGGAGACGTCGACTGAGGTCGAATTCAAACAGAACGCCGAGATCGTTTGGTTCGCGCCGCACATGCACCTGCGCGGCAAGGACATGACGTACACGCTGGAGCTTCCGAACGGAGAAAAACAGATCCTGCTGCGCGTGCCCAAGTACGATTTCAACTGGCAACTGGGATACAACGCGGAGCGGCCCGTTGAAGCGCGCAAGGGGGCGAAGCTTGTGGCCGTGGCGCACTTCGACAACTCGGCCAACAACAAGTTCAATCCGAATCCGAACAAAGACGTGTTCTGGGGCGACCAGACTTGGGAAGAAATGATGGTGGCGTGGTTCGGTGTTCTGGTCGATCGCTCGGCCGATCCGCGCAAGGTGGTCCGCTATAGCCGCAGACAAAACGCCGTTCCACGCGGATGACGTAAAATGCGAATTCATGACCACACCCTTTCGATTGGACGGGATGCGCGCGCTGGTGACGGGGGGCGCGAGCGGGATCGGCGAGGAGATTTGCAAGGTATTGACCGCGGCCGGCGCGTCCGTCATCATCGCCGACATCGACCAGCGCGGCGCGGAGGCCCTGTCATTGAAGTTGCCGGGTTCCTCGGTGGCGGTGGTCGATGTTGCGGATGAGGATGCGGTGAACCGGATGTTGGCTTCGATTGCGAAGCTCGACATTTTGGTGAACAACGCGGGCATCGGGCTGGTGGGCAACATCGAAGAGACAGAGCATGACGGTTTTCAGAGGCTTTTCCGGGTCAACGTGGAAGGAGTGTACCTGGTCACGAAAGCCGCGATGCCGAAATTGCTGGCGTCGCGGGGATGCATCGTGAATCTGGGGTCTGTCGCCGGCTTGGTGGGATTGAAACGGCGCTTCGCCTACTGCGGAACCAAGGGCGCGGTAATCGCGATGACCAAGCAAATGGCGCTGGATTACGCGGGAAGGATTCGAGTGAATGCGGTGTGCCCGGGAACGGTGGACACTCCGTTCGTCGATGCGTATCTCGCCAAATATCACGCGCACGAGATCGAAAGAACGCGGGCGGAGCTGCACGCGCGGCAACTGGTGGGGCGCATGGGCAGGCCGCAGGAGGTCGCGTACATGGTGCTGTACCTGTGCTCGAAGGAAGCTGAATTCGTGACCGGCTCTTGCCCCACCATCGACGGCGGATTGACCGCGGCATAACGACCCATTGGACAAGACATGGCGGATTCGCTCAGAGATCGGGTAGTGGTGGTGATCGGCGCTTCGAGCGGTATTGGCCGGCAGATCGCGGTGTTGTTCGCGCGCGCGGGAGCGAAGGTGATGGCCTCGGCGCGAAGAGAGGCGCGATTAAAGGATCTGGCGATGGAGATGGCGTCGGCCGGCAGCGCCATCGCGATTCATCCGGCGGATTCGACCAAGGCCGCGGATATGGAGGGGCTGATGGCCGCGGCGCGCCAGAAGCTGGGCGAAGTCGACGTCATGGTTTACGCGACCGGCGACAACACTCCCGACCGGCACCTGAAGCGGCTGACGCCGCCGGTTTGGGATGCGATGGTAAGCGTGAACCTGAACGGCGCGTATTACGCCACCCAGGCGTTGCTGCCTTCGATGCGCGAGCGGCGCAGCGGGCATTTGATCTACATCGCTTCGGTTTCAGCCTTGTGGTCCGATCCTTCCGGCGCGGCGTACCAGGCGGCCAAGCGAGGATTGCTCGGCCTGGCGCACGCGGTGCGATTTGAGGAAAAGGAAAACGGCATCCGCACCAGCGTAGTTTGTCCGGGGTTGACCGAAACCGAAATTCTGGTGAAGCGGCCAGTGCAGCCCACGCGGGAGACGCTGGACAAGGCTCTGCAGCCGATCGATGTTGCTGAAGCTGTATTGGCGGTCGCCAAGATGCCGCCGCGCGCGACCGTCACCGAACTACATCTGTGGCCGACGCTGCTGTGAGCGCGGGGGTCGCCGTCCGCATCGAGAACGTGCGGCGTGCGTTCGATACCAACGTGGTGATCGCGCGCATGAACCTGCGCATCGAAGCGGGTGAGTTTTTGGCACTGCTGGGTCCGTCGGGTTGCGGAAAATCGACGCTGCTGCGCATGATCGCGGGCCTGGACCAGCCGGATGCGGGGACCATTGCGACCGAGCCGGTAGCAGGACGCTTCCAACGAGCGTTTGTATTTCAGGATGCGCACCTGCTGCCGTGGCGCAATGTGCTCGATAACGCCGCGCTTCCGTTGGAGCTGATGGGCGTGGAGCGTGAGGAGCGGGGGGCGAAAGCCCGCGCCGCGCTCGAGAAAGTGAATCTCGCGGAAGCGAACGATCGCTATCCGGCGCAGCTTTCCGGAGGCATGCGCATGCGCGTGTCGCTGGCGCGGGCGCTGGTGACGGAGCCGCAACTGTTGTTGCTCGACGAGCCGTTCGCGGCTCTGGACGAGATCACGCGATTCCATCTGGACGTGCAGCTTCGCGAGCTGTGGCGTGAGCGCAGGATGACGGTTGTGTTCGTGACGCACTCGATTTCGGAGGCGGCGTTCCTGGCGGATCGCGCGGTGGTGATGGGAAAGCGCGGCGGGAATATCAGTCTGGACCGGAGCATGGCTCTGCCGGAAGCGAGAACGAATGAGCTGCGGGCCGATCCGCGATTGGGGCTCGTGATGAAGATGCTGCTGGGGGCAATCGAGGAATGAGAGCGCTGCGCGCGGCCCTGCCCCCACTGATTCCTTTCTTCGCCATCACGGCGGCAATCGAGCTGCTGGTGCGGGAAGGATGGGTGCGGGCGTATCTGGTTCCGGCTCCGTCGTCCGTATTTGTGGCGATATGGCAGAGCCGGGATGAGCTGGCGCAGGCGATGCTCGAAACCGCCGGCAGCACGGTAATCGGGTTCGCGCTCAGTACGCTTGTGGGAATTGCAGCGGCGGTTGCTCTCTCATCGTCGCGATGGGTGCAGAAGGCCTTCTATCCCTATGCCGTGTTCTTCCAAACCGTGCCGATC
>JASHNT010000054.1 GCA_030041495.1 Bryobacteraceae bacterium
CTCAAAAGCTCACGTTAGATCTTGGGACCCCGGCGTGGACGACCCTGTCAACAAACGGGACCTGTCAACTGGAGAAAACGGAGAAACCGGCGCACTCGAACCAGTTCTGGGCCCGGATCGTCGCGCCGGTGGCTGAAAGTTTGCGGACGTGTGGAGAAACGCGAAAACCGCAACTCCTGCGAAATGTTTCGGATAGAGTTGCGGTTCTGACTTACGCTGATGCTGTCAATAAAACCGGGGATTGAGTTCGAAGCTAGATCGTTAGAACAATGCCGCGAACGCCACGCGCCTCAACTGGACGTCTCCGCCGCTTGGTGGTCACCGACGAGGCCGGATTGTCCGTCACTCGGAACAAGGTGGATTAACCGCAAATGAACCGAACCAGCTTAATTGCTTCGCCTCACCGTTCGTCCATCCAGAGGTTGGATGGGCCGGGCATTGGGCGCAAATAACGCGGAGAACATTTTGATCTCTTCGCCGCTGGCCGTAACGGGGCTTTTTAAAATAAACCAGGTAACGCCTTCGGTGCAGGGCGGAGTCGTGAGCGAGCCGCGGTAAGTGTAATACTCCCGGCCGGACGGCAGGAGGGCGGATGCGTCGATTTGGATCCCGCCTCTGTCCTGCGCCTTCCCGATTGTCTTGGGAATTTCGTCGAAGATTTTGGCCAGCGTCGCGTTGCTTTGCCCTGTTTCGACGAGCACGGAGACCACGGCCAAATCGCCCCTGGCGTTGGCGTGGACCAGGTGAATCACCATCTCGAAAGGCTTGCCATCGATTCGCTCCTCGCTGGGGCGATGAAAATGAAATTGCTTCAACTCGTAGCGCTCGGCCCCGACGGTGATAAAGCTTCCCGCCGGGAAATTTACCTGCGCGGTATGACCGTTATTGATGATCCGCAGCGCGGCCGGCGTGTAGTGGAAGCGAATCGGCGATAGATTCGCCGTTTCGGCATTGCGGATATCGACTGGAGACTGCTGTTTTCCGGTCTCGCAGGTCGCGTACTCCGGGCTGAGACCGCCCCAGTGTGCAGGACCGTTGGCGCCTTCATAAGAGAACGGCGGCGCCGTCGGGCCTTGCGCGCAAGCGACCGCCGCGCCGACAACGATTCCGGCGAAGCAGAGTTTATTCTTTCCCATCGTTTGTCATCATATCGTCATGTTGGTGATGTCCGCCGCTTTGTTCCGATAGACCAACAGGAATCCCGCCGGAACCAGAAATATGGTCAAGGCTACCGAGGCCAGCAGGCCCCCGATGAGAGCACGCGCCAAAGGCGCATACGACTCGCTGCCCTCGCCAAGCTTCATCGCCATCGGAAGCAGCCCAATGACCGTGGCGAGCGAAGTCATTAGAATCGGCCGCAAGCGGACACGGCAGGATTCGATGACGGCGTCGGCCGTCGATCGGCCTTCGATACGCAGGCGATGAGCGAACTCAACGATCAAAATGCTGTTGGACATGGCGATTCCGGCGAGCATGACCACGCCCATCAGCGACATCACATTCAGCGTGGTCCCGGTCCAAACCAGCATCAATAACACGCCTGAAATTCCGGGCGGCAGAGCCAGCAGAATGATCGCCGGATCCGCAAACGACCGGAACTGCGCCACCAGAATCAAATACAGCAAGACCACCGACAGGCTCAGGCCCAGGGCAAAGCTTCTGAACGACGCATTCATCGCCTCCGCGCTTCCGCGGACAAAGACGTTCACGTTTGAGGGAACACCTTCGTGATCGACCACCGCGTGCACGAAATCGGCCGCCGCGCCCAGGTTCTCGCTTGCCGGACGGGCGTAAATGTCGAGTTTGCGTCGGATCTGGTAATGATCCACCTCGGTCGGCGCTTCGGTGCGCTCAATCTTGGCGATCATATCCAGGCGCGTCGGCTCACCGGCGCCGTCCGCATGAAGTGGAATCGAGCGCAGATCCTGGATCGAATGAATCTGGCTCTCCGGATATTGCACGGTCAGAAAGTAATTGTTGCCGTTCCGCGGATCAATCCACAGATTGGGCGCAATCATCTGGTTCGAGGTGAGTGAGGTGATGACGTTGGTCAGCGCCTCCCGCTCTGTCAATCCGAGTTTCGCGGCGTGCAGGCGGTCGATGTCAACCCGCAACGACGGATAATCGAGGTCCTGCGGCATGAAAACGTCGGCAATGGCGGGCGATGTCCGCAACTTGCTGACGATGTCCTGCGCGACTTCGTTGTCGGCGTCAAGACTTGAACCGACGATCTGCACGTCGATCGGCGCGGGGGCGCCCATGCTGACCACCGCATCAACCAGGCTGCCGGTTGAAAAGAACGGAGTCAGCTCCGGCATCTCTTGTGCCATGGCCCTCTTGATCCGGGCGATGTAGTCATAGCTGCCGATCTCGTGCTCCGGGGTCAGGCCTACTTGAACAAAGCCGGTGTGCATGGCGGCATTGGACGTGTACACCGCAGAGAAACCGTTATCGACTCCGATGTTGTCGACGATGATTCCAAGATCCTCCGGCCGGACAATCCTTTTCACGATCGACTCCAGTTTCGCCGCTTCGCCTTCTGTCACGCTGAGTTTGGTTCCGGAAGGAGCCTTGAAGGTGATCACGAACTGGCCGGCATCGGTTTGGGGAAAATACGCGAGGCCAAGGCGATTATAGAGCAGCAAACTCGCACCGAAAGCAGCAGAGAAGACTAGCAAGACGAGGGCGGGCGCCCGTAGAACGCCATGAACTGACGCCTGGTACGTGGCGAGCATGCGTTGGAATCCGGCGTTGAAGACCGCGTTGAAACGGTCGCTCCAACTTTGGCGGGACGACGGATGTTGTCCGTGATTCGCATTCAGGAATCGAGCGCAGAACAGTGGCACCACGGTCATCGCGACGAAATATGAGGCGAACAGGGAAACCACCACGGCTAGAGCCATGGCCGAAAACAGAAACTTGCTTACTCCCGCCAGCAGAGTGACGGGGAAGAACACTACGGCCGTGGTCAGCGTGGAGGCGAGGACCGGTAGCGCAACCTCTTTCCCTCCGGTCTCCGCAGCCACCCGCTGTGGCTCGCCTAGTTCCAGATGACGATAGATATTTTCCAGCACGACCACGGAGTTATCGATCAGCCTCGACAAAGCCAGGGCCAATCCACCCAGCACCATGCTGTTGATCGAGGATCCGCCAAGCTGAAGAATGAAAAACGTTGCGCAAACCGAAAGCGGAATCGAGAAGAAGACGGCAACGGTGGCTCTCAGGCTGCCCAGAAAAATAAGGATCATCGCGCAGGTCAGGAACAACCCGACGCCGCCTTCGTGTAGCAGGGTCTCAATCGCGGTGCGCACGAAGCGGGATTGGTCGAAGACCACGCCCGTCTTCATCGCCGCGGGCACGTCAACCAGGTGCTTGACGGCGTTGCGCACGCCGTCCACCACGGCGATGGTGTTCGAATCACCGCCCTGCTTCATCACCGGCAAATAAACCGATCGCTGGCCGTTCACACGCACCACGTTGTACTGCAACGCGTGCGCGTCCTTGAGCTGGCCCACGTCCGACATCAGCACCGGATTTTCTCCGTTCATCTTAAGCGGATATTCGGCTGCATCCTTCAGGTCAAACTGAGCATTCGAGTAGATGTTGTAATCGAGATTCCCGATCTGCACGTCGCCGGCGGGAAGAATCACGTTGGCTTGACTCAGCGCACGTACCACGTCCATGGGGCTCAACTGGCGAGCCTCGAGTTTGTACGGATCGACGTAAAACTGGATTTGGCGCCAAGGTCCGCCGAACGGCTGGGGAATGGAGGCTCCGGGAACGCTGGCCAACTGATTGCGCACAAAGTTTTGCGCGATATCCTTGAGGTCTCCGTCCGTCATCCCGTCGCCGTTCATGGTGACCAGGCACATTGGCAGGCTGGACGCGTCGGATTTGAGAACCACCGGCGGCAGAGTCCCCGGCGGCAAGTCCTTCATGTCGGAGACCGCGAGATTCGCGATGGTTGCCGCGTCGATGTCCGCGTTGGTGTTGGTCTGGAAATAGACGCGAATGATGCTGACGCCGTTGAGCGAGCGCGATTCGATATGGTCGATACCAGCGGCAAGCGTGAAGAAGCGCTCCAGGTGGTAAGTGATGTCGCCTTCAATCTGCTGCGGCGGCATGCCGGAATAAAACGTCGCCACCACGACCACAGGTATATTCATGGTGGGGAACATATCGACCGGCATCTGCGCTACCGCAACCACTCCCAGAATCGCCACGATCACGCAGACCACGAGAATCAGATAGGGAGTACGGATCGCAAATCGGGACATGGATCGCTCTCAGGGTTTAAGCGTTACAGCGCTGGCAAGCGTCGTGATCTTGGGCTGAACCTTCATGCCCTCCATAAGGCCTGCGCGAGAGCCGATCACCACGTCGTCACCGTCTTTCAAGTCCCCGGACTGAACTTCCACCCGCTCCGCGTCTTCGATTCCCGTCCGGATAAAAATGATGTGGATAACGCCGTCAGGCCGCACCGCGAAGAGCTGAGTGGAACTGTCGGCCACATCCAAGGCCTCCACCGGAACCGATAGAACATCCCTGCGGCGCTGTGTGATCAAATCGACTTCCGCGTACATGCCGGGCACCAGCTCCAGGCTCGCGTTCGGAACGTCGACTTCCGTCTTCATGGTGCGCGTGGCTTCGTCCACTTTGTCGGCGAAGCGCGCCACCCGCCCGGGAAAGGTTCGATGCAGCGCCGAAACTTGAACGTCCACCGGTTCACCCAGATGGACTAAAGGGACCGCCGATTCGGGCACTGGCAGCGAAAGCCGGAGCAGGCGGTTCTCGGAAAGCCGCACCACGGGCATGGCTTGTGTTTGGGACGATGTTCCGGCCTGAATCAGCGAGCCTTCGTTCGCATAGCGTTTGGTAACTACTCCGGCGAACGGAGCCGTAATCACTGCGTATTGATAAAGCGTTTTGATACGTGCCTGCTCCGCTTGCGAGACGCGAATGCGTTGCTCGCACGCGGTGATGCGCGCCTGTGCGCCGGCCACCTGGGCTTCCGCGACCAGATCGCGCGAGTGCGCTTCGTCTACGTCCTGCTGCGGAACCAAGCCAGGCTCGCGTCTCGAAACATCGAGAATGCGCGAGTACGAAAGATGGGCTATCTCATGCGCGGACTGGGCCCGCTGCAGATCGTCTCGCGCAGCAGCCAGTTCCGCATTCGCCTCGTCGATCGCAGCCGCGGCCCGGTTCAGATCGTCCTGCATTTCCGGCACATCTAATGTGGCCAAAAGCTGACCTTCTTTCACGCGATCTCCTATATCAACCTTGATCTCGCGAATATAGCCGGAGACCTTGGCCATCACGTCGATTTCCTGAAACGGTTCGAACTCGGCTGTGAGAATCAAGCTGCTTGAAAGATCAGCGTGGGCGGCCTTTGCAACGGCGACCACCGGAGGGTTGCTCGCGGCCTGCGGAGAATTGGCAACAGCCACGCTGTGAGAGCACGCGCTCGAAAACGTGGCCGACCCCAAAACTCCGAGCAGGACAAACTTACGGCATTGCGTCATCGCAGCACCCCCATTGCGTAATCGAGCGCCGCGCGGCGGTCGAGGTACTCGTATTTCGCAGTCGCCGCGGCGATCTCGGCTGAAGCCTTGTTGAGTTGGGCTTGGCTCAGCTCGACGATGCTTCCGAGTGCCGCATCGTAGCGAGCCTCCGCCAGCCTCTCCGCTTCGTTCGCCTCCGCCACCATCCGTGCGGTCACGTCCAGGCGCTGGAACGCGTCATTGGCGTCCAACCACGCTACCTGAACGTCGCGGGCAACCTGCAGCGCGAGAGTCTGGACATCCTTCCCCGCCGCAGCAGCGCGCGATTCGGCCTCCTCCCGCCGAGCCTTGAAGAGGCCGCCATTCAGGATCGGGATGCTGACATTCACGCCGGTTGCCGAGTAGGTTTCCGGCAGGCGATCGTCCTTGATGAGAGCTGCGCCGGCGACGGCAGCCGCCGTGATCGTCGGGTTACGAAGATCCTTTTCAGCTTCCGCCGTGCTGTCTAATGCCTGTTGTTCCAGTCTCAAGGCCGCAAGGTCGGGCCGCTGCTGGGTTGCCTGCGCGATCAAGGCGTCGACGTCCGAATTGAGTTCGGCCGGCAGCGGTGTGTCCGTCAGAGTGAAGGGCTGATCCCGGTCATTGCCCATGGCGGCGGATAATCGCGCGTGATTCGCTTTGACCTCGTCCTGCGCGCGAACTAAATCCAGCTCGGCCTGGGAAACATTGACCTGGGCGAAGCTTACATCTAAGGTCGAACGCATTGAGCTCTGCGCCAGGGCTGTGACTTGCCGCAAGGTCACTCGCCTCAGGTCGAGGGTCGCCTGCGCGACCTTCAAAACCGCCTCCGATGCCAGCGCATTATAGTAGGCTTGAGTCACGTCAACCAACACTTGAGCGCGCGTTTTGATCACGTCCTGGTCCTTCGACGCGCTATGCAACTTGCCGCTTCTTTCAAGGTTCTTTGTACGTCCGAAATCCGTCAAAAGCTGGCTAGCAACCAAGCCGGACGCGACCCGGTCAAAGATGCTGGAAGTAGTCACTGCTCCGGCAAAAAGCACCCCATTATGTTCTGGAGTGCCCACGGCGGTCGTGTTGGAGGAAAGCGCCGGATAGTAGGCGGACCGCACCTCGTTGATGACGGACTTGCTCGCTTCCGCGGTCAGAGCCGCGGATGCCACGCGCGGATGATTCTTCACCGCGATCTGCTGGGCTTCTGCCAGAGAGATCGCTGGAACCTGGGCACGCAGAAGCCCTGCCATGACGAGCAAAACGGCCGCACGCGTCATCGGTTCCCATGTCCCTCCGCGAACGCCGCTTTGAGAACGGTTGTATCATGCGCTTCAATCAAGCCGTCGGTCAGGAGCTTCTCCAGCAGCGGCAGGAACCGCTCGATTTTTGCCTGAGTTTCGATAAACTCGATTTGGATCGGCATGTGCCGGTCCGCATCGATGCCGCCACCGGCCGAGTGCATCCGGTGATGCGAGCCAAAGCCGGCCTCCGGCCGGGTCACTGTTGCTCCGGCGACGCCGTGTTGAAACAGCAGAGCCAGAACCTCCCGGCTCAGGAAATCTTGCTGGGAGACCGTATCCGCGTTGAGATGAATCGTGACCTTCTTGGCGGGTCCGGCGGTGAGCACGAAATCGTTCCTGTGGCGTTACATCCCATTTATAGCGTCGAACTGCTCGTGGAACCACTGAAGACATTCTGAAGTTATTGTGACGACTCCGTCAGACAAACGTCAGTAACTCTTAAGTAGGCACTTTTGTTTCAATTGGTCTATAAGGGTTGAGAAGAGCGAATGCGGATCTTGGTCGTCGAGGACGAACAGAAGCTGGCGCAGACGCTCAAGGACGGCCTTCAGGCGGAACAGCACACTGTGACCCTTGCCCGGACGGGCGAGGAAGGTTTTTATCTGGTCGGAACGCAGTCCTTCGACCTGATGCTCTTGGACGTTATGCTCCCGGGCCGCAGTGGAATCGAAATCCTGGGTACAATGCGCCAACACGGCTTCAAAACTCCGGTCCTGATGTTGACAGCCCGAGATACCGTGGAGGATCGCGTGCTGGGTCTGGATGCCGGCGCCGATGATTATCTGGTGAAGCCGTTTGCTTTCCCGGAACTGATGGCGCGGGTTCGCGCTCTGTCGCGGCGCGGAACCGTTAATACTACCTTGCCACTGCGCGTGGCCGATCTAGAAATGGACGTGGTCGGGCGACTGGCCAAGCGGAGCGGGCGATCTCTCGATCTGACGCCGCGCGAATTCGATCTTCTGGAGTACCTGGTGCGACACCGGGGCCACGTAGTTTCCCGTGAGATGCTGGCGCGCGAGGTGTGGAAAGAGCCGGGCCGGCACACGCCGCTCGACAATGCCATCGACGTGCACGTCGCGCGGCTGCGCGGGAAAGTGGACGAGAACTTCGAAAAGAAGCTGGTAGAGACCGTGCGAGGCGTCGGCTTTGTGGTGCGTGAGGATCACCCTTAAGCCGGCACTGCCGCGTCAGAGAAACGTCAGGAAATATTATGGCGCGCGCAAGGAGGTTAGATGCTAAAAACGAAGCGGGAGAAAGGCCTAAATGGAAATTGGGCATTACAGACCGCTTGGG
>JASHNT010000055.1 GCA_030041495.1 Bryobacteraceae bacterium
CGATTTCGATGACGGCCACTGCGATCACCGCGACCGTTCCCCAGGGCGTTCCCGCCGGCTCGGCTCTGGTGCAGGTGAGCTCCAGCGGAGCCAGCTCCAATGAGGTTCTGGTCGCATTGAACGCCACCGCTCCCGGGATTTTCTCCCAAAACGGCAGCGGTTTCGGCCAGGGCTACATTTTGAACAAGGATGGCACGCTGAACACGCCTTCCAATCCCGCCGCGCCCGGCGATCCCATCAGCGTTTTTGCCACCGGAGTTGGCCCCATCGCCATCACCGATGGCTACGCGGTCAGCCAGTACCCGGTTGACGTGTACGTCGATGGCATCTTTTGCGATGGCATTGAGGCGTTCCTTGGCCCGGCGCCGGGGCTGCCCGGCAACGTGTTTCAGATCCAGGTCTACGTGCCGAATCCGGCGAATCTGGTATCCGCCAATCCGAATTTCCAGAACTTCGTGTACCCGCCTCTGGTCGGCCTGACCATGCAGGTCAACGGCGTGCCCAGCCAAAACGGAATCGCGATCTCGATCGCGCAGCAGTAGGGCCGCTACGAATCGAGATCGAACGCGCTTTCGAGCGGGATTTCGATATCCGGGTTCTGCGTCCGCAACACGGTTGCCGGAGCGCCTTCGGGGCGAGCCTGCGAATACACCAGCGCCGCACGTTCCTCAGGATCGATCACCCAAACCCATTGAACGCCGATCGAGAGATATTCCTGAACTTTGGGCGCCATCCGCACCATGCGATCCTCCGGCGAGAGGATTTCGACGGCGAGGAAGGGAGGGACGGTGGGGATTCCAGTGCCGATGTTGTCATCCTTCCAGACCGCGACGTCCGCGACACGATAACGGCGAGGGTTGATCTGGACCCGGATTTCGGTCACGACGCGAATGCCAAGCGTCTTCCGGAACCGCCATAGCATGCGGTACAGGTTGCCTTGCACGTCTCCGTGCGGTAGCTCACCCATGTTTCTGTCCACGATTTCGCCGTCAAGGTATTCGCAGTCCGGCTCGAAGCTGGTGCGAAGGTACTCTTCAACGTCCATGAGAACCTTGGCGGTCATGGTGCCTCATCCGCATTATGCCAGAGAAGCTCGGTCGCTAAGCGTCAGTCTCAGCCCTGAGCGGGCCCGGAGAGAACGATGGGCGAAATTGGTAGTGGGTCAGTTTCACTTCAAACTGACCCACTACCGCGAAATTTTACATAAGACGTCATTCTCGGAACCAACTGACGTGACAGTCGAGGAAGTGTAACAACGGCGAGTCTGATCCTCCCAGTTGTCGCGTCGAATGTGCTGAGAGGCCTTCCTGACATGCGTAAAGTTGTTTTGGTGGCTCTAATCGCGGCGTTTTCCGCACCCAAGGCAGGTAGCGTCGAGCCGGTCTCCTTTAGTCCTGCGTCTCTGGTGTCCCGTTCAACGGGCGAGGGACCGACGGAGTCCGTCATTTCGGTGTTCCCTCCTGGGGGCACGGCGTTTGACATCCCCCTTACTTTGACCACGCGGTGGTTTACTTACGGACCAAGCGGAAAGTCGGCGTACGCGAGCGCATTTAAGCAAACAGGTCCGAGGTCATTCACTGATCAACGGGGCGTTTTCAAGATCGATTTAGACCCGGTGCGCGTCAGTATTATCCCCGGGCTGGACGCCTTCTATTCAGCCGGACCCTTCGCGCTTTCGCACGGTGAGGATTTTCTGGTCTTCGGCGGGGCCAAGGGCAACTACCCTGCCGGGAGGTGCGGCGTGTATAAAGCGGCCATTCCCGCTGGAGACGTTAGCGCTGTCATCGAAACTTCGGACTGCAGGGTTGGGTCACCGTGGCGGGTTTTGAGCGTATCTCCGGAGGGAAGTGAGGCTTTGATCACCGGGACGTTGCCCTCGGTGGGAGGCGGGCTGGCGCTGCTGGACCTGACGCGTGGGTCACTGACGAAACTTGAGGGGCAGCTTTATGCCGGGTCGTTTTCACCCGACGGCAAGTGGATCGCAGCTCTCCAGCGAGGAGACCCCACCAAAGCGCCGTCGAAGACTATGCTCTTGGATCGAACGGACCTATCCAAGAAACGTGATTTAGGCGGTGTGAATGACACCGAGATAGTGTGGTCGCCCGATTCCAAGTTCCTGCTTCATGCGGTCCCTCGGCCTGCTTGTCCCAGTCAGAACCCATTGGCTCTGGAAACGCTAGAAGTGGCGACCGGCAATCGCGCACTGATTAAGGACTCCATCTGCAATGCTGGTTCGAGTCGCCAGATCGGCTGGATTCGCTCCGATGTAAAATCGGCTGGATTCGCTCCGATGTAAAGAGGTAATCATGGTCAGACTCGTTCTTGTGGTGCTTGTGGCTTCCGTTTGTCTCGCACAGTCTACTGCGGCGACGCAACAACCGAGCCTGAATCAGGTGATGGGCTGGCTTCCGGCAGACACAGAGACCGTTCTGGGAGCAAACGGGCCCTTCATATGGGACATCGAGGCCTCTTCCGGCGACGCTGCACCCCAAGGGACTCTGACACCGGCAGCGCTAGAAATGCAGTCGCGCATGTTCCCGTTGACTCTGTTGAATTTCAAAAACGGCGGACTAGGGGATTTCATCAAGGGCAAGACGCTTGCGTTGGCCGTCGAGGGCTCGCGGCGATTCCGTCCGCCAAGCGGTCTCGGCTTGATGCGCTATGAAGGTTGTTTGGTCATGGTCTTTGGATCGGCCGTGTCGCTTGATGGAGCTGCTTTCATGAGAGCGGCCGGAAGCTCGGCCAAGCGGTTTGAAGAAAGCTCCGGAACCAGAGTGGCCGTCTTCGAGGAGCAGTCGGAAAACGACACTTGGACCACCTTCGTAGGGTTTCCTCGCCCAAATGTGGCTGTGGTGGCAACTAATCTCGACTACTTGCACACATTGCTTGATCGGATGCGCGGAGTTTCTGGGACACGCGCTCTTCCGCAGAACCTGGCGGAATGGAAGCACGTAGACACTAGCGCACTCGTGTGGGGGTTGCGCCACTACCAGAAGCAAGGCGCTGAACTAGATCCAAGTTCACCCCTGCAAGGCCAGAACGCGGCGAATATTCCAGACGCGAATGCCGTGGGCGTCACCTTTTCGTTCGCCCCTGCGGCGACA
Source organism: Bryobacteraceae bacterium (assembly GCA_030041495.1). GTDB lineage: Bacteria > Acidobacteriota > Terriglobia > Bryobacterales > Bryobacteraceae > Palsa-187. The sequence continues at coordinate 3,105 of JASHNT010000055.1, forward strand.
CGCATGGCGACAGTTGATTACCTCTCTACCAGCAGCGACGCACGACGCATTCTTTCGACCTTCCTGATGATGGAGGATGCGGCTACGGCCGCGCCACGAAAATTTCAGATGCGCCTGAGCCAGCCCGCCGCTGGCGTGCTCGAAGCTTCCATCAATCTCACTGCGACGGAGGCAGTGGGGAGGTTGCTTTTCGGATTGATGGCGATGCTCGGTCACGCGGTGTACGTCTAGCAAGACTGTAGTCGCGGTTCGACGATTGCTCCTCGAAATAGTGCCACATAAAGGACGTTATGTTTGACTAAACGCCTCCCGCCTCGATCCTGGCTGACCGCTCCACCTCTAAGCCGCGCTCCGCTCCCCGCCCCTCTGGCCAAACGCTATAGTCAAACTATAGCCAGGCTATGTTCTAAAAAAGATGCGCCCCTCCGACTTTTTCCACATCCAGGGCGTCTCTAGCTACGGAGCCACTTAACGAGTGATCTTCCGGGAAGTTGAAGATCGCGACCTGATCGCTAAAGCGCGGCGGGGAGACGTGGAGGCGTTCAACCTCCTTGTGTCCCGGTGGGAGAAGCGCGTCTTCAACTACCTGCTGCGGTTGCTGGCGAACCGGGAAGACGCACTCGACGTGAGCCAGGATGTGTTCTTGAAGGCGTATCAGAATCTGCCCAAGCTCGGCGACGCGGATAAGTTCGCGGGATGGCTGTTCCGCATCGCGCACAACGAAGCCTTCTCCTTGCTGCGGCGCAAGCGGCCCGAAACCGAGATCCGGCCGGATCTGCCACCGGCCGGTTCTTCAAGCCGCTTGTTGCCGCTGGAGTTGTCGCTTGCCGTCGAGAGCGCGCTTAAGCGCCTGAGTGACGATCAGCGGGAAGCCGTTCTGCTCAAGGTGTATCAAGGCTTCAAGTTCGATGAGATCGCGGAAATTCTGGAGTGCCCTGTATCCACCGTTAAATCGCGTTTGTATACCGCGCTGGAGCTTCTCAAGACCACTCTCGCTCCCGGTGTGCTGCGCAACGCGGGCGACGTCCTGTCGTAAAGAGGAGCCTGTTAGGAGAAACATGAGTTGCGAATCCTATGATTGGAAAGCCTACGCGCTGGGCGAGTTGGAAAGCTCCGCGCGGGCCGAGGCCGAGGTTCACGCCGCCGCCTGCCCGGCTTGCCGGGAGGAACTGGCCGCGCTGCGCCTGACCCTGGACGCACTGTCGACGCTGCGCGAGGAGGAGATCCCCCGCCGCATCGCCTTTGTCTCGGATCAAATCTTCGAGCCGCGCTGGTACCAGCGAGCGCTCCGCGCCCTTTGGACCCCGAATTTCGCTGCGGCGTGCGTGATTGCCGGAGCCATTCTGGTGCACGCCTTCCACGCGCCTGCGGCGGATCCGGCCGCGGCCAGCGCGCAGATCAATGCCGCGGTCAACAAAGCCGTGGCTGCCGAAGAAGCGCGGCACGAGGAAGAGGTCGACCGTTTGGTCGGCGCCTTCAGCGCCCGCGAAAGCGCCATGTACGTAAAAACCGCGGGATTGGTGAGGCAATGAAAACTCTTCTAAGAAACTCGCCGGCACAACGGAGCCTGGCGCGGCTGGCGCCCCCGAGTCACTTGAACGCCCTGGGGGCCGCGCCGGCCCTGTGCCGGCTACTGATCGTCCTGTCCGCAGCCGCATTGGCCACAGCCGGCGCCATCGCCGATGCTCCCCCTCAGGTGCGCCGCTCCGTCATCCGCGCGGCCGAAATCAGTCTCAATGACCGCCTGGCGCGCATCTTCCCGGACACGCCCATCGCGGTGACCGGACAGGTGCGCGGCGTCTATATCGACGGCTTCGGCGCGGTGTTCACCGCGGAGATGAATCCGGTGAGTGACGGCACCAGCCTGATGCACGCGGTGCTGCGTCCGGATGAAAAAGCCCAAGTCAAAGCCAAAAAAATCGCGCGCATTCCGGAGCTGAAGAAGGGGATGAAGGAAGCTCTGGTCGAGACCGCGGCCTCGCTCGATCCGGTTCCGCTGGACGATCAAGTCGTGCTGGAGGTGGTGATCGACCGCTTCCTGTGGGAGGACGGCTCGGGCTATCCGTCGGAGCTGCTGGTGCAGGCGCCGCGGCGCAAGCTGCTCGATCTGAAGCGCGCCGGAAACAGCGCTTCCGCGCTGGATGCAGCCATCAAGTTGACCGAACGCTAGCTCAAGATGCGCCTGGGCGAGATCCTCATCGAACGCCGGCAGATCACGCAGGAGGACCTCGACCGCGCGCTGGAGCTGCAGCGTGAGCGCGGTGACAAGCTGGGCAAGATCCTGGTGGACCTGGGCTTCGTCGCGCATCGCGACGTGCTGAGCGCGCTGGCCGAGCAACTGCAAGTTCCGGTTCTGGCGATCGAAGGCCCGCCCGCCGTTTCGCCCGAACTGGAAACGCTCTCCCCACGCTTCCTGCGCCAGTTCCGCTGCCTTCCGGTCACCCAGCACGACCATACCGTCACGCTGGCCATGGCCGATCCCAACGACTTCGAGACTCGCTCCACCGTTGCCTCGTGCACCGGGCTCGCCGTTTTGCCGGGCATCGCCCCGGAGCAGGAAATCCTCGACGCGATCGACCGCTATTACGGCCAAACCGCGAAAAACGATGCCGAGCTCGCCGCGCCTCTCACCGATGTCGAAGACCTGGAGCATTTGCGCGACATGGCCAGCGAGGCTCCCGTGATCCGGCTGGTCAACGCAATGATCGCGGCGGCGGTCGAAAAGCGAGCCAGCGATATTCACATCGAGCCGTTCGAAAAAGAGTTCCGCGTGCGCTACCGGATTGACGGCGTCCTGGTGAATCAGGACCCTCCGCCGCGCGAGTTCAAAGCCGCCATTATCAGCCGCGTGAAATTGATGGCGCGATTGAATATTGCCGAGCGGCGCTTGCCCCAAGACGGCCGCATCAAAATCAAGACCATCGGGCGCGAGGTCGATCTCCGCGTCTCCACGTTGCCGACGCTTTACGGCGAAAGCGTCGTCATGCGTCTTCTCGATCGGTCAGCGGGCGATTTTTACGATCTGGAGCGGCTGGGCTTCGATCAGCACATGCTTTCACGCATGGAGTATTACACCTCACTGCCGCATGGCATTTTTCTGGTCACCGGCCCCACCGGCAGCGGCAAATCCACTACGCTTTATTCCGCGCTGAAGCGTATCAACCAGAGCGACAAGAAAATCATCACCATCGAGGACCCGGTCGAATACCAGATGGACGGGATCAACCAGATTCACGTGAATCCGCAGATCGGGCTGACCTTCGCGCAGGGCTTGCGGCACATCGTGCGCCAGGACCCGGACGTAATCATGGTGGGCGAAATCCGCGACCGTGAAACCGCCGATATCGCCATTCGCGCCGCGCTCACCGGGCACTTCGTCTATTCGACTCTCCACACCAACGATGCCCCCAGCGCCATTTCGCGCCTTACCGACATGGGCGTCGACAATTATTTGATCACTTCTTCATTAGTGGGCGTGCTGGCGCAGCGGCTGGTGCGCGTGATCTGCGCCGAATGCAAAACGCGCGCGGGCGCGGCAATTACTCCCGATGGCGACACCATCGAAACCTGGCACGGCGCGGGCTGCGAGCACTGCTTCGGCACGGGCTTCCACGGCCGCATGGGCATTTTTGAGTTGATGGATTTGAGCGAAGACATCCGCAACCACATCATGAAGAACGACGATTCCACCAAGATCGCGGCGGCGGCCCGCCGCGACGGCATGCGCACTCTACGCGAGGATGGCTGGCTCAAGGTGCGCCGCGGATCTACCACCCCCGGCGAAGTCACTCGCGTGACCCAGGAGTTTTAAGTGGCGACGGCCTTCTTCTTCAAAGCCGTTGCCGCTGACGGAAAAATCCGCACCGGCAGCCTGACTGCCGAAACCGAGCGCCTGGCCGCCTCTGAGCTGCGCCGCCAGGGTCTCATCCCGGTCGAGGTCAGCCAGCAAGCGCCGAGGAAGAACGTCAAAATCAATGTTCCTCTGCTCGACGCCGGCCGCCGCCGGGACGTGCTGTTCTTCACCGGCGAAATCTCCACGCTGCTGAACTCCGGCGTGCCTGTCGATCGCGCCCTGCTGATCACTTCGGAGCTGAGCGAGCGCGCCAGCTTCCGCGCGCTGGTCACCGACGTTCTGCGCATCCTCAAAAGCGGCAAATCGCTGGCCGACAGCCTGGCCGCGCACCCCACGCATTTCTCCGAGCTCTACATCAACATGGTGCGCGCAGGCGAAGCCGCGGGATCGCTGGCTCTGATCTTTGAACGGCTCGCCGCGTTTGAAACCACGCGCGACGATTTGCGCGGGTACATCGTCAGTTCCATGATCTATCCGATCCTGCTGAGCTGCGTGGGCATCGCGTCCATCATCGTGTTGCTGGAATTCGTGGTGCCGCGCTTCGCCTTGATTTTCTCCGACCCGCACATCAAGATCCCCACCCCGACCCTGCTGATGATGCAGGCCAGCGCGATTATTCAAACCTGGTGGCTGCCGGGTACGATTACTTTGCTGGCCGTGATCATCGCGTTCCGCATGTATATCGGCACTACCGCCGGACGATTGTGGTGGGATACGTTCCGCCTGAAGGTTCCTTTACTCGGCGACGCGTTGCGCAAAGCCGAGACTTCGCGCTTCGCCCGCGCCATGGGAACCCTGGTCGCCTCCAGCGTCCCTTTGGTTTCGGCGCTAGGCATCGCGCGCGGAATTTTGAACAATCAGCGTATGGCCGGATCGCTTGAAGCCGTTGCCACGGGGGTCAAGCGCGGAGAAGGCATTTCCCAGCCACTGCAAAAAACCGGCGCGTTTCCGCCGCTGGCCGGATACCTGTTGAACGTGGGCGAGGAGACCGGACACCTCGACACCATGTTCTACCGCATGGCCGACATCTACGAAAACGAGACGCGCACGGCTATCCGCCGCTTTACGGCGCTGTTTGAACCGTTGATCATTTTGACGATGGGAATCGTCATCGGGAGTTTAATTCTGAGCCTGCTGCTCGCCATCACGAGCATTAATGACGTGAATCTATGAAAAACATTCGAAAAAGAAACAGACGGCCTAGCGCACAGAGCGCGAAGCGCGCCAGGAAGAATGGTGTGACGCTGATCGAGATGCTCGTGGTGGTGGTCATCATGGGCTTATTCGTGAGCTTGGTCGGCGTGACTCTGTTCCGCCGCGCCGACGAAGCCAAGCGCACCGCCGCCAAAGCCCAGATCGACTCCTTCATGACCGCTCTGGGGGCCTACAAACTTGATACCGGCAATTTCCCCAACACCGATCAGGGGCTGAACGCGCTGCGCGTCAAGCCCGACGGAGTCGACCAGTGGGCCGGACCGTACCTGCCCAAGGAAGTCCCCATGGATCCGTGGGGCCACCAGTATCAATACGCCTATCCGGGTGCGCACGGCGATGAGCCGGACTTGGTCTCTTATGGCGCCGACGGCGCGCCCGGCGGCGATGGAAACAATGCGGACATCGAGAGCTGGAGTAACGCGAAATAAGACGCGCGGCGCGGGCCTGCGGCGGCATAGGGCCGCCAGGCTCCGTTGTGCCGCCGTGTGGCAAGATGGCGTAACTTTAATCGAGCTGCTGCTGGTGGTCACCATCATCGCACTGCTCGCCGCGATCACCTTCCCGACGGCTTCCGCCGGCCTCGATTCGCTGCGCTTGCGGACCGCTGCCGACCGCGTGGTCAGCCTCCTCAACGGCGCTCTCGACCGCGCCGATCGCACTCAGCAGGTGATCGAAATTCGCGTCTCGCCGGAAGACAATGCGATTTCCGCGCGCTCCGCGGACTCGAGCTTGAATCGCACTCTGGCGTTTTCCACGCCGGTGCGCATCGCTTCGGCCGGTCCGGAGCTTCCCAACGCCGCCTTGGACAACGCACAGGGCGGCGGCCAGCGCCGCTACTTGCTCTACCCCGGCGGAAGCCCCCCGCGCATCAGCATCGAGTTGCAGACCAACGAAGGCCGCAAGCGCCGCGTGTGGGTGGATCCCGTCACCGGTACGCTGCACTCCGATCCGGAGGCGGCGAGTGAGAAATAGACGGCGCAGCCAACGCGGATTCACTCTGCTCGAAGTCCTGGTGGCCGCGGTCATCATGGGCATCGCCGTGGCCGGATTGATGGGAGGCCTGGTCACCGCCACGCGCAATGCCGCGCGCCTCTCCCAATACGATCGTGCCACCTTGCTGGCGCGCCAAAAGATGGATGAGCTGCTGGTTGCAACCGAACTGCGCCGCGGCCAGCCGATCGAAGGCTCCTTCGATCCCGCCCTCACTGGCGGCGAGCCCATCGGCTGGAGCGCCGTGGTGCAGCCCTTCGAGACCGCGCCGGGCGCCGGACCGGGCCAATGGGTCCTCGACCGTATTCAACTCCAGATCTGGTGGATGGACGGCGCAACCCGCCACGAGTTTTCGCTGGAAGGTTTCCGCCGCGGCATCCTGCAACCGGGAGATCCCATTAATGTCCCGTAGAGGAACCCGCCGCGGTTTTACTCTGATCGAGATGATCATCGCCGTCACCCTGGTGGCGGCGATCGTCACCGGCCTGCTGATGACCATGCGCACGGCGCTCTCCGCTTATCAGAAAGTTCACGCCCGTCTGGACGACAACCGGCGCGTGATGGGACTGGATCGGGCTCTGCACCGGCAGCTCGGCGGCATCATGCCGGTGGCGATGCAATGCCCCGGCGGACCCCCGATGGCGGCTTTTATCGGCGATCCAACCTCGCTGCGCTTTGTGAGCAGCTCCTCGCTCGCCGAAGGCGCGCGCGGTTATCCGCGAGTGGTTGAATACGCCGCGGCACCTGATCCGCAAGGCGGACTGCGCCTGATGATGAATGAGCGAATTTACGCCGGCCCCTCCAGCCTCATTCCGCTGTGCGCCGGGCAAGCTCTTGCGCCAGTCGCCCTCACGCCCCAGTCGGTCGAGCTGGCCGGCAAGATGGCGTATATTCGCTTCGGCTATCGCAAGCCGGTCCCGGATTCCCCGATGGGCGGAGATTGGTTGCCCGCGTGGCAGGGAATACCGGACCTGCCGCGCGCGATGCGGATCGAGATGGCTCCGCTGGCCGCGGACCCGGCTCATCTGCCCATGCTCACGGTCAACGTGCCAGTGCGTTTGAACCGGCAGTTGCTGGCTCCCTATGCGGATTATTGAGCGCAGCTCCAGGCATGCGGCGCAGCGCGGGTCCGCGCTATTAGCCGTGCTGTGGCTGGCCGCGGCTCTGGCGGCGATTGCGTTCGCGCTCTCCTCCACCGTCCGTTCGGAAACCAATCGCGCCGGCGGCGACTCCGACGGTCTGCGGACCTACTACTTGGCCAGCGGTGCAGTCGAGCGCGGCATTCAGTGGATGCTGTGGGGTTGGACCGGCTATACCCAGACCAATCCCGACGGCACCCCTCGCTTCTGGGCCCCCAACGAGCCCCGCATGATCATGCATTTTCCCAGCGGCGACGCCGTAGTGGAGCTGATCCCGGAATCTGCCAAGCTCAATATCAACACCGCCACCCCGGGCGAGCTGTCCCGCGTCGTGGCCGCGGTTTCCGGCGATCCGGCACTGGCGCAATCCCTGGCACAGGCCATCATCGACTGGCGCAGCCCCGGCCCTGGCCCGTTGGATTCATTCTATTTTTCGCTCGGACAGTCAGGCGGGCCGACTTTCCTGCCGCGCCACGCGTCCTTTGAAGAGATTGAGGAATTATTGCTGGTGCGAGGCATGACTCCGGAGCTCTTCTATGGCAACTTCACCGCCGACGCCGAAGGCCGCCTATACGCGCGCGGCGGCCTGCGGGATTGCCTGTCGGTGTGGGGGAGCGAGGGGCCGTACGATATCAACACGGCGAGCCCCGCCCTGATGCAGGCCATCGGCGTGCCCGCTGCTTCAATCGCCCAAATTCTCCAACGCCGCTACGTGCGCCCGTTCCATGACATGGGCGAGGCCAGCAACTTGGGGATCTCGGCGCCGGGCTTGAGCGTCGGCGGCAATCACGTCTGGACCCTGCGCGCCACCGCGCGCCTGCGCCACCCCGACGGAACCCCTTCCGATGTGCTGCGCACTGCATCGGCAACCATAATGCTTCTCGATCCCAAGAAGAATTACCAGATGCCTGTGCACGTGCTGCGCTATTACGACGATGCCTGGAGCGAATTAGCGGTCGCACCCCCGGGCCCTCTCTCGCCTCCCGCATCTGCGCCTGTCACCGGAGCTGTAGTGCCATGATTCCGGCGAGCCTCAAGAAAATCCTCGCGCTGGGCAGCGGCATCGGCATCCAGATCCTGGGCCCGCGCGGAGCCGAGTCCCTGCGCATCGCCGCGGTGCGCGTTCGCCCCAACGGCGCACGGCTCATCGACTCACTGCTGATCGAGGATTTCCGGCGCCGGCCCGCCGCGGAGTGGGGAGCAACTTATGCGGCGTTTTTGCGCAAGCACGCTCTCACGCATGCCTCGGCTGTAGTGCTGCTGCCGCGCGCCGATGTGATCCTGCGGCCGATTGCCTTGCCAGGTGTCTCCAAGCAGGATCTGGACAACGCCGTCCGCTTCCAGACGGATGGTCTCCATCCCTACGGCGACGACGATATTTACTCGGCGTGGGCCCGATTGCCCGGTAGCGCGACGGTGCTGGTTGCGATAGCGCGCCGCGATGCGGTCGAGCGCTACGCCGCGCCGTTTGAGGAAGCCGGCGTGCGCGTAGGCGCGTTCACCTGTTCGGCGGCCGCGATCTACTCCGCATTGCGCCTGTTCGGCGAAACGCCGGCGCCAGAGCTCCTGACCGTCGACGATTCCACCGGCGCGATGGAATTCTACGGGGAGAGCCCCGCTAGGCCGCTGTTTTCGGCCAGCTTCGATGCATCCCCCCACGACGAGGGCAACGGCCGCGCTGCCGCGCTTGCCGCGGCCGAGCTGCGGATCGCTCCTGGAACCGAGCCGGTCTCGCTGGCCGCGCTATTGAAGCTTGCTTCCGGCGACTCGCCCGCCTTCCCGGCTCCACTCGCCGTCGCCGCGGCGCTGGTCTCGGCCTGCCCGCGCTCTTCGCTCGAGCTGAATCTTCTCCCCACCGAGCGGCGCCATGCCGGCTCGCGGATGCGCTGGGTTCCCACTGGAGCACTGGCGGCTGCGGTGCTCGGACTCGCCGCGTGGCTCCTGCTGTTGCCGTCGCTCGAAAACAGAAGATTTTTGAAGCAGCTCGATCAGAAGATCGCCGCCGTGACTCCCGCGGCCGACCGCGCCAGTGCGCTCGACAAACAGATCGACGACGCGGAGCGCCGCATCCAGCTTCTGGACCGGTTGCGCGCGCAGCCCAAGGCGGACATGGACGTGGTGGCGGAGTTGACGCGCGTGCTCGCGCCTCCCACCTGGGTCAACCTCATGCAGCTCTCCGCCAAGCAGGTGATCGTCTCCGGCGAGACTCCGGAATCCGCGCCGCTGCTTTCGCTGCTGGACGCCTCGAAGCTGTTTGAAGGGTCCGAGTTTCAGGGTTCGCCCATGCGCCTGCCCAGCGGCGGCCAACAGTTCCACATCAAGACCAACCGCGAGGGCGTGAAATGAGCCTCTCCCCGCGGGAGCGCCGCCTGCTTTCCTGGACCGCCGTATCAGTGGTGCTGTCGCTGCCGGTTTTTTTCTGGAGCGTCGGCGGAAATTCCGGTGGCGCGGTGGTCGCTCCCACGGATTCGGCCGCGTTGGCCGAAAAGCGTCTGGCCCGCCTGCGGGATGCCGCCGCGACAGTCCCGCAGAAAGAGGAAATCTTCAAATCCCTTTCTGCTGACCTCGCCAAACGCGAAGCCGGATTGATCAGAACCGAAACAGCCGCGCAGGCCGGCGCCGCGCTGCTGCAGATTCTGACACGGCTGTGCGGTTCGCAGCAGATCACCATCAAGCAGCCGGAGCTGTTGCCGATCGTGCCTCTCGGCGATGCCTACGGAGAAGCCGTGGTGGCCATCAACATTGAGTGCCACATCGATCAACTGATCAATCTCCTGGCCGATATTTCCTCCCAGCCGGAGTTGCTCACTACCACCGATCTGCAGGTCCAGGCGGCGAATCCCAAAGAGAAGACGGTCAACGTGCGGCTGGCGGTCGGTGGCGTCACGCCGCGCTCGCTGGTTCCGGCCAAGCCCGGAGCTCAGAGAACCGCGAAGAAAGGAGCCGGTCTCTAGAGCCGGACCCCCGCGGCATGACTCGCAAAATGATCTGGCTGAATGTGGCGCTAGTGGGCCTGGTCGCATTGCTGGTCTGGCAACTGCGCGTGCGCCGCCAGCAGGCCGAAGCGCAGGAGCGCGCGGTGTTGCTCCAGCGCGCCCGCCAACAGGCCGTATTCGCTCCTCCGCAGGGTTCGCCCGCGCGGCCCGTGGCTCCTGCCGATTACATTGACACCGCGCAGAAGATGCTCTTTTCCAAGGATCGCAATCCCAACGTGATCGTCGAGGTGCCTCCGCCTCCGCCCCCGCCCCCGCCGCCGCCGAAAATGCCCGACCTTCCGTTCTACTACGGCCAACTGCACTTCGGCGGACCTCCCGTGATCGAGCTGCGCGCCGCGAACGGCAAGGAGCAGAAAGGCTACGCCGCGGGCGACAAGATCGGCGACTTTACGGTGGTCTCCTTCGATCGCGACACGGTTACCTTTGAATGGAACGGCGACCAGGTTGTGCGCAACCTGAGCGACTTGAAGCCTAAAGACACTTCGCCGCAGGCCGCCCAGCAACCGCCGGCGCAGCAGGCGTCTACTGCTCCGGCATCGAACGGGGTGATCGCCATCGGCGCGAATGATGAGACCACTTCCGCCTCCAGCATTCCGTCCGTCGTCGGACCGGATGTGGGAGGCGGCTATTATGGATGCAAATCCGGAGACACCACGCCTTCCGGCACCGTCGTCGGCGGATTTGTGAAGAGCAGCTCGCAAGGGATGATGGGGCAATCCTGCCGCTGGGAGCGAGTTAAGTAGGGGAGACCGGGTATCTCGAGATGAATCATCGCACTTCTTCTTTTTTGTGGATCGCAGTGGGACTGGGCGCGGCGCTGACGGCCGGCCTCGCTTGGGGGCAACAGCAGCCGCCGGTGCAGGCCCCCGCGCCACAACCGCCGGCGCCGGCCCAGCAAGCTGCTCCGGCCCAGCCTGCGGCCGCTCCCAAAGTCTCCGCCGCCGATCTCACGCTCAACAACGCGTCTCTCAACGATGTGGTCGACCGCCTCGGCCGCTTGCTGGGCATCATCTTGATCCCTCCCCCCGGAGGCTTGAGCGGCAGCATCACTATCAATTCCTACGGTGAAGCCAAGGATCTCGATGCGCGCAATCTGCTGGACATGATCCTGCGCATCAACGGCTACGCCATGCAGCAGGAAGGCGACGTGTATCGCGTGTTCAAGATGGCCGACGCCATGAGCCAGCCCATCCCCGTCACCGTCAACGGCCGCGATGTTTCCGAGGGCGACGGCCTGCAACTGGAGATGATCTTCCTCAAATACGTCTCGGTGACCGAGCTGACCAAGGTCCTCAACGAATTCAAGGGGGAAAGCGCAAAGATCATCACCTACGAACCCGCCAATCTTCTGTTCATTCTCGATAGTGGGCGCAATTTGCAGCGGATGCGCGAAATCGTTTCCCAGTTCGATAGCGATACCTTCACGGGCCAGCGCGTGCACCTGTATGAGCTCCACGACGCCCGGCCCTCCGATGTTGAAAAGGAGCTGGACACCATCCTGAAGGGCATCTCGCTCGATGCCAAGAACAGTACGGTGCACTTCCTCGCGGTGGACAGCATTAACCTGCTGATCGCGATCGCCCCCAATCCGGGCGTGTTCAACACGGTGGAGGATTGGCTCAAGAAGCTGGACGTGCCTGCCAAAGCTGCGGCCGGCGCAGTCGACGACTACGTCTATACCGTGCTCTACGGCCGCAATGACTGCCTGGCGTATGCCCTGAACGAATTGTTCAATCCCGCGGCCGCTGTATTGCCGCCGGGGGCAATGGGCGCCGCCGGCGGGGCTTATGGCGCGCCGTACAACAATTACGGCTACGGCATGGGCGGCAGTGGTGCCTACGGGGGTGCGTACGGGGGCGGCTATGGCGGGTACGGCGGCTACGGGGGGTACGGCGGAGCCGGCGGCTATGGAGGATACGGAGGAGGATACGCCGTGGGCGGAGGCATGGGCGGTACCGGAGGCGGGTATGGCGCGCCCAATAGTTTCAGCAGTGGCTTCGGCGGCAGCGGAGGTTGTCAAGGGATGGGAACCGGCATGGGTATGGGCGGGGGCGGCTACTCGGCGCCGGCCTTCGGCGGATACTCGGCGCAAACTCCCTTCGCGACAACTGCGACGACCCAAGCCGCAAGCTCGGGATCTGCCAACTCCACCACCAACTCCAACTCCAACACGGGCGTGGTGGGGCCCACAGGTTCGGCGCCACAGCTCGAAGCTCCGCCGCGCATCGTGCCTTTGCCCTATGACAATAAGCTCATGATTCAGGCGGATCCGCAGAAGTATCAGACCATCCTGAAAATGCTTAAGGAGCTGGACCGGCCGCCGCGGCAGATTCTTCTGGACGCCAAGATTTATTCCGTCGATCTCACCGACAATTTTGCGAGCGGCATTGCGGCCTACTTCGGCAATCAGAGCACCAATAACTCCGGGCTGGGGCTGGCTCCTCCGGCTCTGTCGCTGGTCGGTGGCACCGCGACGCTGACCGCCGGAATGCTGGTGAGCAAGACCAAGCAGCTGCTGGGCGCCTTGAGCTTGAATGAGAACATCGGTCACGTGCACATTCTTTCCGAGCCCAGCCTGATCGCCACCGACAGCATTCCCGCGTCGATCAACGTCGGCACACAAGTTCCGGTGCTGACTTCGCAAGTGGGCACGCCCTTGCAATTGGGAGGCACCAACGCCTTCACGCAAAACATTTCCGGCGTTGACACCGGCGTGACGCTGGAAGTTAATGCGCGCATCAACCCCAGCGGCATGGTGACGCTCATCGTTAATCAGGAAGTCAGCTCGCCTGGTGCGGGCGGCACTGGCGGCGCAATCAACCCCAACACCACCAGCACCGGTTCGAGCCTCACCCCTTCTTTTTCGCAACAGACCGTGCAAACCCAGATCCTGGTTCATGACGGAGACACCATCGCCATCGGAGGATTGATCGGCGAAACCACCCAGACCGCGACCAACGGCATTCCGTTCCTGAGCCGGCTGCCTTACATCGGCGGCCTATTCGGCAGCCACACATATCAGCACGAACGTACGGAGATGATTCTGTTCATGACGCCTCACGTCATCTATGACATCACCGATCTGCTGGCGGCCAGCGATGAGCTGAAAGCGGAGATGCGAAAGCTGCGGAAAGACATTAAGGATCAGTAGTAAGGAGCATCGACTCGGGGTTGAGCGCGGTGATTTTCCACAGGCTTTACTCCGTTCGATGAGACTTCCCGCCGTTAAGATCCTAGATTGCGCCGTTCCCTGTTTTCCCTTGACTCCCGCTGGCACCGGGTGGTGGAATAGTGCGAGCCCGAAGTGGGGAAACGGGGTGCCCTCCGGAGCGCAACCCTAATTTTTTGCTTGACTTGAGCCCGTGGAGAATGGTATCTATATTCTGACTGCGTCCAGGGTGTAGCAGAAGCAGTTTTGTAGGCGGCATTCATTGACCGTGAATCCCGCGAGCACATACGAGAAACGAGCTGTACAAAGAGAAGTCGAAGACAACGATGAGCCATCAAGCAGACGGATCGAGCCAAAAGCCGGCGGCGCACCATGCCAGCGGGCGGGCTTGGCCGGCGGGCTTGAGGGTTGAGAGGCATCAAGCTTGATCAAAAACCGTTTGAGGCTCAGGTTGAAAAGAAGAACTTCCATCAATTCACATTCTGAATTTCACAAGGAGAAGGAAATGGCAGATTTTCGCAAATGGCTTTACGCGCTTGCCCCCGTGGCCCTGCTCGCTGGGTTCACCGTTCCGGCTAGCGCTCAAACAAGTGCCCCATTTCAGTGTATTGCCAACGCAGGCGTACCCCCGACGGTGCGCGCCGAAGGTTGGACGGAGCTGATGGGCGATATCACGCTGAACTGCACAGGTGGCATCCCCACGCCGACGGGGGTTTTGGTGCAGCCCGTGAACGTAACGGTGACGATCAATACGTACCTCACCAGCAGAGTTTTGGCTGGCAACTTCGTTGAGGCGCTCTTGATCGTTGACGAACCGCACTCGGCTACCAACCCCGGAAACCCCATCCTGAACTGCGGCGCTACCGGCGCTCCGGATGACACTCCCTCCGGCGCTGGCGTCTGCGCAATCACTTCGACGGGCGTCCCAAGCGCCACGTACAACGGCACCGCTGGGCACCCTAACGTGTTCCAGGGCCAGCTTGGGACTCCGGCTGTCGCCAATCAACCCAATGCGGTGACCTGGCTCGGTGTTCCGCTGGATCCTCCGGGAACCACCACCAATCGGACCATCCGCATCACCAACATCCGTGCGGACGCGCACGATGCCAACGGTTCCGCGGCTCCGGGCAACTTCGTCGCCAGCTACATCACGGCGCAGATCTCGATCAATGGCAACACCTCGCTGGCGCTCAACAATCCCCAGCAGATCGTCGCTTTCATCGGGCCGGGCATGATCGCCGGTATCTCCCAGACCAACTTTAGCTTCCTGCAGTGCGCTCTACCGGGCTCGCCACAGCCAAGCTTTACCTGGAGTGAGGGCTTCGCGAGTTCTTGGAAGACCAAGAACATCTCGCTGATCCTGAACCAGGCGGTCGGAACCGTCACCGGCAATGGCACTTACAACGGGACCAGCTACTGGACCTACGATGGTAATGCCACGCTCACCCTAGGGCTGACCGGATGGGCGGGGACTGCCACAATCAACTACCCAGCGGACTTGAACCAGAACGTCCCAGGCGCCATCTACAACACCGAGAGCGGCTTCGAATATCCGGGCACGAGCGGCGGCGCAAATGTGAACAACGATCCCACCCCCAATCCTCCGCCAGGAGTTGGAACTGTTCCCGTAACGGCCACTACCCTAGGGCTGTATGACGCCACAACCGGAATTTCGGGCGCTGGCATCGCCAATACCGGAACGCGTCTCCAAGTGCAAATCTCTAACATCCCTGCGGGCGCAGTGGTCTCGGTTCCTGACGCGATTCCGCTCTTCAACAGCAATTGCGGAAAGACTGCTGGCGTGTGCACCAGCAAACCCAGTGGTATCGCCATGCTGGTTAATACTGATACGGCTGGAGCGGGAGCCTACTCTCCCGTTTACACCGGAACGGGCGGTGCGGCGGGAGCGCTCAATACGACTAGCCCCATTCAGTCGAGCGGTCTCGTGGTCTACGAGGTGATCTTCGCCGATCCGTTCAGCGTCGAGAGCGCGACGGTTACAACCACCGTTTCCTACACTCCGAACCTGAACCTCAACCAGCCGACTCCGAACCAGATCGCGCAAGCATTCGGCGGCTTCGCTCCGTTCTATAGCACGGCCTCGGCTCATCTGCCTTCCAGCACGTTGACCATCCCGCGCTTTGTGACGGCCTCGATTCCGAGCAACGTAAACTACTTCGAGATCGTGCGCTGCGCTTGCAACCTGCTCTTCCCGTTCGTGACCAACGCAGCGGGCTATGACACCGGTATCGCAATCGCCAACACGTCGCTCGACAACCTGGGTGTCGGCGGCGTCTCTGCCGCGTCCAGCCAGTTCGGCGGCGTACAGTTCTGGTATTACGGAACCACCGCGAGTGGCGGCAGCGCGCCTCCGACTCAGTGCACCAACGTGGCCAGCCCCGGCACTTGTCCGACTCCGAACGCGACCAGCTCATCGAGTGCGGTCGGCCAGGTTCCTGCCGGACAGCTTCTGACCTACGTCCTCTCTACCAGCGGCGGATCGATCGGCAACGGCCCGAACGGTCTGGCGCCCGGCTGGGCGGCTGGGTTCCAGGGCTACATCATCGCACAGGCTCAGTTCCAATACTGCCACGCTTATGCGTTCATCAGTGGGGCTGGCGAGGGGCCGCTGCAGGCCGGAATTTCCGAGGGCTACCTCGGCCTCCTGCTCGACAACGGCGGCTTTGTCAGCAATGTCACCGGCATCGTTCGCACCAGTCAGCGCGGCGAGAGCTTGGTCCACTAAGCTAGATCTGCTTCACGCAAGAAGGGGAGGAGCTTCGGCTCCTCCCCTTCTGTTTTTCCCCGTAAAGAAATCCCCGCACACAGTCGATCAAACATTTGATTCGCAATCTGTTTTTTGCTAGCGCACCCCAAATCCGCTGTGGTACACTTACAGTTGTCCACCCGCGTCCCACTCAAGATCCACGAGGTATTTCCATGCTGAATCGCAACGTCCCGCTGGCGGTGTGCCTGACCGTCCTGTCAGGCGCGGCCCTTGCGCAGAACCCTCAGGGCGTCGGATATGCGGTTGAATTCGCCCCTACGGCGTCGGGCCCGTTCCAGGTTTTTCCGGAAAACACTGCTACCTTTGCCAGCTCAAACATCGGCAATACGGGACCCTCCGGAACCAGCCAGATCGTCGCCAAACCAGACGGCAGCAAATTTTATATTGTCGGCTCCGGCGGCCTTGACTCCATCGACCCGGCGTTTAGCACTCCCAAAGCCATCAACGGCCTGAGCGGAACTTTGACCCAAGGGACCATGAGCCCGGACGGGCGCTTCTTGCTTGTGTCGGCAAGCCAAGGGAGCGGAGCGGGCAATGTATTTGTTTTGAGCACGGCCAACGATAGCGTGGTGCTGAATGAACCTGTTACTGGAAACGTGATCGGCGTCGTGTTCAGCCGCGATGCCGGTACCGCTTGGATTCTGAGCGAATCCTCAGCCACTGCCATAACTACCGTCACGCTTCCAACCAGCATCGCATCCGTGCAACAGCTCGGTCAGCCGTACCTGCTGCGCGACCCAGCCACTGGTGCCAGCCTCGGGGGCGACGCAACCAGCTTCGCTCTGTCCCCCCTCGGCCTGCTGTATGTGACGGCAGGAAATGAAATTCTTCAAATCGATCCCACCGTGCTTGAGACTACATGTCAGAGCTCGCCGTTGACCTGCTCGCCCACCACGGTGGCGCAGATCAACGCCACGCCAGGGCCGCTTCAATTTACTCCGGATGCGGCGTACGCCTACTTTGTCAATCAGACTCCCGCCATTGGCGGGCAGTCGCTGGTCAGGCTGAGTCTGCCCATCACCGGAGCGACGACCAGCATCAAGTACTACCCGTCGACCGAACTGTTCGACAGCATCATGGTGGCGGGACAAAACCGGATCTTTGCGCACAGTCCGAACGACAGCACCCTGTGGGACGTCGCTGCCGATTTGAGCTCCGTGACCGTGACCACCCTCCAGAATGTCCTGCCCGCGACGCAAGTCTATTCCGCCGTAATCTCGGGCGAACTTCCTTCGGCGCAATTCCTATTTGTGGTTGCGGGAGGAACCTCGCTCTCCGACGTCTACTTGGTCAACCTGTCCACCAACTCCGTCAGCGCCCAAGCCGCGGCGTCGCAGGGACTCGGCCCACTGCAATTTGTTTACGTTCCCTCCGAAACTCCAGCGGCATTCACAACGCCGCTCACGTATAACGCTACCCAGACGAACCTGGCGCCGGGGAGCACCGCGGCCCCGCTGATCGCCCGAGTGCTTGACCAGAACGGCAATCCCGTCTACACCGTCCCCGTGTCCTTCACCGGCGATCCCTCTCTCACCATAACGCCCGCAAACACCACCACCAACGCGGATGGTTTTGTCCAAACCATCGTGACTGTCGGCAGCACGCCCGGCAGCTATCCGGTCACTATGACGGCCGGCACAGGCAATAACACCGTGACGGCAACTTTCGCCCTCGCCATTCCCGGCGCAGGAACACCGGGCTCGCCCACCGGTGGTACCAATCAACTCAGCATCGTCACCGGAAACGGACAACTCTTCCAATCCGGAGTGCTGCAATTTGGAAACCCGAATAACCTGCTGACCGTACTGTTAGTCGATCAAAACGGCAATCCCTACGCGAACCAAAACGTGACGTTTTCCGTTACCGGCGCCGCCATCGGCACCGTTGGTAGCCCGAACACTACCACCGACAACACCGGGCAGGCGTACAGCGTTTTCTATCCCGGCTTCCCCGGTGAAAATGAAGCGTTTCAGTCGACTACAGTGGTCGCAACGGCAACCGATGGATCCGGTAATGTCCTCGGCTCCGTCACCTTTACCGAAACGATCTATCAGATCGATTCCTTCGGCGGTGGTCCCACTATCTCCATCCAACAACCAGTCACCGGCGTGATCACCGGCGGCGAAGGCGACGTCCTTCCTGGCGCCATCCAAGCTTCGCTCTTCACCAACGCATTTGGTAAGGGTCAGCCGATTCCCGGCGTGGGCATCCGGATTGCCGACGCAACCAATCCCAACAACAACGGTGCAGGCACTTGTCAAGGCAGTCCGTTGAGCGATCAGAACGGAGTCATCACCTGCAACTTTATTCCGGCCTGCGCAGCGACGCTCACGGCAAGCGGCGCGCAACTTGGTTTGGGCCTGCACGGCTTTGACATCATCATCGGCGAACACAGCAGCTTTAGCGATTACGCCGTCAACATACTTCCCGGTTCGACGCAAGCGCTGACCGTAAGCGGCGGGAACAGCCAAAACGCCAACCCCGGGTCAACGCTCTCATTACCTCTGACCGCAACCGTTACCGACAACTGTGGAACGCCTATTAGCGGCGTCACCATTACCTGGAAAGTCACGCAAGGTTCCGCGACACTTTCACCTCCATCTACGGTAACCGGTGCGGGCGGATTTGGCTCGACCAAACTCACCTTTGGATCAAGCGCCGGTAACGTTACGGTTACAGCGACCATCAACGGGACTACCACTGTCACCTTTACCGAGACCGCCAACGCCGTCGTAGGCAGCCTGACCCTTGTTTCTGGCGGCAACCAGATTGCCCTGGAAGGCGCAGCCTTCGCGCAACCCCTGGTCTTCGCTCTTCAAGACAATAAGGGCGACCCGCTACAGGGCTTCACTGTAAACTTCTCGCTAGCCGGCGGCTCCGCGTCCCTGAGTGCGACCACTGGAACCACCAATGCGCAAGGCCAAGTAACGGTGAACGTCACCGCCGGGACCACCCCGGGCACGGTCACTGTCGACGCTACCTATGCAACCTTTACCGCGCCTGCGACACTTACCGTGACTGCTCCCGGGCCGAGCGTCTCAGCAACCAGCTTCGTCAACGCGGCGAGCTTCCAGCCGGGGCTTGTTCCCTGCGGTCTGGCGACCGTTACCGGGGCCGGACTTGCGCCCAACGTTACAGGAGTCCAGTCATGGTGGAACGGGTTCGGACCTCCGCCTCCAGTACCCTACACACTCCAGGGTGTCAGTATCACCGTAAATGGCAGTGCTGCGCCGATCCTGAGCGTCTCCAATGTCAATGGAAATCAACAGGTCAACTTCCAGACGCCTTGCGAAGCGACTCCGGGATCGGGGACTGTCGTGGTGCAAGTGAATTCAGCGACCACCACCACTACCGGCGTCACCGTTTATCAAATGCAGCCTGGCATCTTCACCTTCGCGGGGACAGCAGGTGCGCTTGACGCCATCGTCCTCGACTCGAACGGGAACTACATCACGCCGAGCAATTTCGCGCAGGCAGGCCAAACCTATTACATGTACGTAACCGGCCTTGGCCAGCCCACCCCGAGCGTAAAGACTGGCGAGCTCGGTTCCGGCTCGCAAACCATCCTGGCCTCCCAGGTAGTTTTGGCGATCGACAGCGTCGGTGTATCCGTGACCCAGGTGCAGTACCTGCAAGGTGCATTCGGCGAATACGTGATCACGTTTACAATCCCCGCCACCGCGAACGGCCAAGCCTTCCCGACGGGTACGAATCTCCCCATTTCGTTAGGTGGGATCACTTCGGGCGGGACTATCTTCGATAACGAGACTGGCGTTGTGCTGGCCGGCATCCAGTAACGTCCTCACGGGTGGGCGGGGCATCAACCCCGCCCTGCCTCTTGCTTA
This sequence comes from Bryobacteraceae bacterium, assembly GCA_030041495.1. Classification (GTDB taxonomy): domain Bacteria; phylum Acidobacteriota; class Terriglobia; order Bryobacterales; family Bryobacteraceae; genus Palsa-187. The sequence continues at coordinate 23,100 of JASHNT010000055.1, forward strand.
GTCCAGCTCCGGTTGCGTCGACTCCGACCACTTGAACTCTGCAACGCCAGTGCCCGCATTGAAGTAGATCAAGTTCGGGCCACCGATTCCGCCGTAAGCGCCGTTGGTATCGAGTTCATCGGGAACGCCGCCGAATCCTAAAGACGCCGGACCCCGATCCCAAACGTCGCCGGCAAAATCATCCAGCGTAAGCGTCGTGTTATTGGGGCCGGGGACCGTCGCCTGGATCAGCCAGACCGCGATGCCCTGCGGGTTTGGATCCGGCAACAAAAAGAAAATGTCGAAGCCATCCAGAGCGCCGTCGACTAACTGGAACTGGATCGCCGGGAAATTCTTTTGTGCCAGCGCGAACACCTGCTGGGCCTGCGCCTGGGTTGCAAACATATTCCACGTTGCGCGTGGGACCGGATATGTGGTCGTGCCATAAACCATGGTCACGCCCTTGGGTTGTGTAAGCATTGGGTTCGAGTGTCCTCCCTCGCTCCCATGTGCGCACACGTCTGGACTAGCTGCCGGCGAGACAAACCGCTATCTCACCAAATTCGCGAGACTAATCCTGCAGCAATCTAGACGGACTCAAGCGCCTGCTGGTACGCCTGGATCCCGCCGGCGATATTGGTCCCGTACGCACCCTCGGCAGCGACCGCGGCTTCCGCGGCCGCCTGCTGGTCCGCCGGCAGAAATTGAATCAGCGCCGGATTCGGCAGATTATCGGCGTTAAGCGACGTGCCCGTGGCACCGCTGCCATATTGATTGGACGGCTGCTCCGCCGAAGAGACGATCCCGCTCTGCGCCCCACCCTGGGACTGATACGAAGGGTCCGCCGCGGCCATGATGTCCGGGTTGGACTGGATCTCGTTGTAGCTCAGATTCCACGGCAAATTCGGGCCGGCATACTGGGTAAGGAAGTCCTGCATGGACGCGCCGCCGGTTCCGAAAGAGCTCCCATATTGATAAGCGAGCTGCTGCGTCTGCGTCAGGTCGCCGAAAGTGAGCGTGGTTCCCGGGACGGTGGCTGTGGGCACACCTCCGCCTGTTCCCGCGGCGTTTGCCAGTTGGAAAGCGACTTGTTGCGGCGTCAGCACTGCCCAGGAATCCTCCATCTGCTGAATCTGCTCCTGAATCGTGGTGACCGGCATCCCTTCGTAGGAGGTCGTGAGCGCCGCAGCGGGCGTGGCTACCTCCTGAGACGCCGCAGCGGTCGCCGAGGCTGTCGGAGTATTCGTTGAAGCCGCTGTCGAGGCTACCGATGTCGCCGGCGTTGACGCCGCCGACGGGGAGGTCAGGGTGACAAGATATTGACTACTGCCGGAATTCTGCCCCTGTTCGGGCTGAATGGTCATCTGGATCTGAGACCCGTTACCGGCTTGGCCCATGAAGCTCTCCAGGGCGGAAACAAGCTGTTCGGTGAAGGAATCTGTTGAATCTGTGGAACTTGTGCCGCCAGTAGCGGGGGCTGCGTTCAGAGTGATCGAATCCGTAAGCGCGTTCGACACGTTGCTGGTTGACGAAACCATGACGAGTTAGGTTGCCTCCGCAGGGAAGGCAGGCAACCCAATCGCCAAACGTCCTCTAGCAGAGCGCCACTGTCTAAGGTGTCTGGAAATTCACGCGGAATGGAAACGCTTGCTCAAAGGGATCGACCACTACGTAAATCGTCACGAATCCCGCCTTGGGTCGGCCGCCCGCAGACGGATCAAAACTCAGCTCAATATCCGCATCTTCACCGGCGTTGACATTGCGTTTATCGAGCTTAGCCGTAAAGCCCGGCAGGTCGGACGGAACGTTAGCAAGGCTCACCGAAACCGAACCCGGAACGTTGTTGTGGAAGACTACCTTCGCCGAAGACGCTTTATCCGACGACAGAGTCACCGCATCCGGACTAATACCCGTGGTCTTTCCGGTCTCGTTCAGTATCCGCTGCGCTTCTGCAGCCATGGTTCCGTCGTCGATTTTCCGATTCTCGGCCTTTGCAGCGCGGCCTGCTGGCGCCAAGTCAGAGGAAGGGCCCATCGGAGTCACCCAGCCACTGGTCTTGGGTTGATCGTGGTACACCCACTTCCCGTCCTCGACCTTCCAACTCGTCGTCCACACTCTGTCCACGTCCACGTCTTGGGCAAAACCCTCCGCCCGCCAATGCTGAATGATCGTGACGTTGAGCTTCACTGCAGCGTTGCTGAAGTTGTCCGAATATTCGATGGAATCGATCTTGAACTTCTTCATCTCAGCTTTCGGCGCAGCGAAATAATAGTCCTGGGTGTCCCGCGCCACAAGGTCTAAAGCGGCCCGGAACTTGCTGTCGACAAAATCCTGAAAGAACGCGTTGACGTTGGCGCGTAGCGCCTGATCGACCTCCGGAGGCGGCGCCGTGCCGCCAGCCTGCGCAAAAGCCCGCCCGGAAATCAAGCAAAACGCGGCGGAACACAACACGAACATGGAACGAGAGGCCATGGGCGCTCCTTGAGAATCTCTTGCCATTGTATCAATCTCTCCCTCAACTTGGAACGAAGTGTGAGGAGCCGCGGGAGGCGGGATTCACGGCCACTCGAAGACAATAGACGCGCGCGCCCGCCGGAGGTTAGTGAGCCCTCGGGTAGCTAGTGAGCTTTCGCCGCGTGATCCAGCTCCACTTGAACAATCTGTTGGAGCACCTGGAAATCCACGCCGCTGATCTTGCGCCCGTTGATGAAGAGGGTGGGTGTGCCGGTCACGTTCAGCGTGTGTCCCTCGGCTATGTTCTTAGCGACGTCGGCATCGCTTGCCTTGGTGGAGATGCACCGGCCGAGCTGCACCGAATCGACACCGTTCTTGCCCGCCCACGCAACCATTTTGTCGTTCAGGTTGTCAGGGGTGATCTCGTCCTGATTGTCGTAGAACCAGTCGTAGACTCTCCAGAACGCCTCCGGATTCTGGCGATACACACAGCGCGCCGCATCAGCCGCCGCCCTCGCCCACGGATGAATCGATTCGAGCGGATAATCCTTGAACACCACGCGCACTTTGCCTGGTTCCGCGTTGGGCAGGAGCTGGCGCAGGACCGGAGCCTCCGCTCGGCAAGAGGGGCATTCCAAATCACCGAACTCGACGATCGTCACCGGCGCGTTGGCCGCCCCGAAGGCGGGCGCGCCTGAGGTCACCAGTTTGTCCAGATTGAGCTGAAACGGATTGCCCTTAAGATTGAACGCCGGCACCGAGCCTGTAGTCCCCGGAATCACCGTTTGGCCATCCGCCGATAGGTAGTACACCTCGTCCTTGGAGTCGGCGTTATACGTCAGCCGAACGTCGACCTCGGAAAAACCGGGCAGGCCCTTGGCCGGCTTCGGATCCGAAACCGAAACGCCGACGGCCGGCAGAAGCAAGTCATAATACCGCAGAGTCGATTCAAAAGCGGCCTTGTCGAAGGGTTTCGATTGAGCACACGCAGTCAGGCCGAGCACGAGAAGAATTCCGAACCTCATGGCGTGATTGTCGCACACGAGACGGGCAGCGGGCGCGTGTGGTGTGAGCTTGCGGACTAGCTGTGATGCCGCGGGTGAAAAATGCTCTATACAACCAACAGACGGTGAAACCGATGTCCGCCTCCGATTCCTTGCAGCACTTTGAAAACGGTATCACCGAACGCATAGGCGGAATCCACGTATTCTCGACTCTTGGACTTGTCAAGGAACTGCTTGACTAGATCCTCCTCGGGAGCGTTCGTTACCCGGAGAAAGGAGTCATACTGCTCAAGTAGACGAACGATATCAGGCCTCATATCCGCAAGGTCGGGCTCAGCGAGGAGCCACTCAAGCCTCTCCGTGGGACTCCGCCGAATCATCGCGACGGCGTCATCGGGGGAGACGGTCCTTTGCATGTTGTATACGGCAAGGAGATAGAGCACCGCCGAGTAGCAGGTCAACAGTCGGCTGTGCTTCAGCTTGTAGTTTTTCACCTTCCCCTTGGCTTTGAGCGGTTCGGGCTGTCGTTCAGTTCTAGCCTCGTAGTTCACACAGAAGGTCCGCCAGAGGCGCAGTATGTCGTTTGCGAGGAAGGCTGGCATGAAGGTGGACTTGTGATCCTCGTAGTCCCGCCAATAGGCGGCTACCACCTCCCCGATTACGTCCGAATACACGCCCGGTTCCAAAAGAGGGCAGCTTTCAAGGAGCAGGAGAAGACGAGCTGTAAACGTGTTGGTGACGTCGTCTTCCGGCGTACCGAGCGCCTTCGTGAAATCTCGCACCGTGTGGAACTGTAGATATCGCCCGTCGCCGGAGAACTCCGGTATTCCCAACCGTCGGGTCACCTCGATTAGATCCGCTTTGATGCAAATCTCGTCCAACCGATTCAGCAAGCGGTCTCCGCTTTCATCCACTTTCCCCACAATGAAAAGGTCGAGGTCGCTATGCCGGCTGGCCTCGCATCGCCCGAACGACCCTGTGGCGTAGACGCACGCCTTACCGGAGCAGCGCGTTGCAGCCTCGCCAAGTTCCTTTCGAATCGTTGAAAGCTGATCCCTGGTAGCCGTGCGACGGTCAGCGAGCTCTCCCACGGACCCCCTCCCATTCAAAGATGTTCGCGAAAATCTCGGCCTGCTCAATCGCGTCGTCGAGGGCGTGGTGCGTGTGCCTGTGCATGCCGCGCAGCGACGGATCGAGCTTGGATCTTCCAGCTTCACATATGGGAATCCGTGCTTTTACAGCCAGGGCTGTTTTGATGTCAAAGCAGCGGGAATAGTCGAAAGGAGATCCGTCCTTTGAAAAACGTACAAAGTACCAATACAGCCACGTCCAGTCAAAGCTGAGCGGATACGCCACCAGGACTGGTCGCGCACGGCCTGCGATGCCCTTGACCCAGACGGAGGCCTCCGTCATTGCTTTCTCGGGGGCGGCTCCCTCTATGGACAACCTCTCCCGATCCAATCCGTTCACTTGTAGGGCTTCGGGCTGAAAATCATCCGAGATCGGCCTCAGTTCTTTATAGATCGTCTTACGATAGTCCAGCGGTCGTCGAAATTGGATACCGTCGAAAGAGCCCGCATACACGATGGCAAAGGACAAGATCGAGTACGGGCCGGGGATTGGGCCGTCGGTTTCAACGTCGGCGGAAAAGTAGGCATCCACTCCGCTCTCGCGGCTATCGCGTTCCGCACGTTCGCCTACATCCACACTACCGCTGAGCCGTGACTCCATGACCCCTCATGGTACAGCATGATCAACCGGAGGGGGAGGAAGTGGCTGGGAGGCAGGGACTCGAACCCCGATACGCAGATCCAGAGTCTGCAGTCTTACCATTAGACGACCTCCCAGCAGGACGATTTTCAGTTTAACATTTCCCCGCAAAGGGCGCGATTCGGCGCCATTCGGCCACACTCCAAAGCCTCCGAGCAAGCGGTGCTACACTGGTCGTTACCTATGGCTATCAGCAAGGAATTGCTGGAGATCCTCGTGTGCCCGCAATGCAAGGCGCCGCTCGAGCTCAAGCAGGACGAAAACGGCCTCAAGTGCGTCGAATGCAAGCGGGTATACCCCATTCGCGACGATATCCCGGTCATGCTGGTGGACGAAGCGCGCATCGAAGAATAAATGCCATCCGTGCTGGAGCGGTTGCCTGCGGGCTCGCGGATCGCAGTGATCCGTTTGCGGTCGTTGGGCGACTGCGTGCTGACTACCCCGGCTTTCGATCTTCTGAAATCTCATCGCCCCGATCTGCGCATCGCAGTGGTGGTGGAAGACCGCTTCCGCGAGGTGTTCGAAGGCAATCGCGATATCGAGCGCATTTTGCCGCCGCAGGCGGGGGCCTTGCTCCGCTGGCGTCCGCGCCTGGTTCTGAATCTGCACGGAGGCACGCGGAGCATGGCCTTGACCATGGCCGCGGGAGCGCCTCTGCGCGCCGGCTTCGCGCATCATCGCTACAGCTTCCTGTATTCCGACCGCATCCCGCGCGCGCAGGAGATCCTTGGCGAAGAGCGCCCGGTGCACACGGCCGAACATATCGCGAGCGCGATGTTTTCGATGGGCGTGCCGCAATATCCCATTCCACGAGCCAAGTTGATCGCCGCTCCTCCACCCGACATCGTTCCCGGCGGTTATGCCGTCCTGCACCCCTTCGCTTCGGAACAAGCGAAAACCTGGCCTGCCAGGCGATTTCTGGAAGTTGCCACGCATCTCAAAAACGAATGCGGACTGGAACCCGTGTTCGTGGCCGGGCCGGGCGACAACACGGCTGCCTTCGAAAACTACCGCATATGGAGCGGGGCTCCGCTGGGCGAAGTCAAAAACCTGATGGCCGGGGCGCACATCTTCATCGGCAACGATAGTGGTCCGGCGCACATCGCCGCGGCGTTTGGAGTGCCGGTGGTCGCGATCTTCGGCTCGTCGAACCCGGTTACCTGGGCTCCATGGCGGACCGAAGCCCGCGTCTTGACCTCGCCCAACGGCATTCAGGGCATCGCAGCCGCGGAAGCGATCGCGGCAGTGGACGCTCTCAAGCGCGTGAAGGAGCCGCAGGCGTGAAGGAACTGAGCCGGCTGTTGCGCTACTCCGTGCCGTACACGGCGCATCTCGCGGCGTCGATTGTTCTGATGGCTTGCGTGGGAGCGGCGCAAGCGCTCACCGTATTATTGATTCAGCCGGTATTCGACCGTGTGTTGGATCCGAAGGCGCCCGATACTCCGGTGGTGCTCTTCAAGATCCCAGTCTTGAATCACGCGGTCTATTTGAGTTCCTTCGTGCCGGCTTCACTGCACAATGTCTGGACCATGGTGGCCTTCGCCATCCTAGTGGTCTTCGCGGTGAAGGGCGTTTGCGATTACACCGCCAACTACCTGGTGAACTACGTCGGCTTCTCCGCGATCACGGACTTACGCCAGGACGTCTTCGACAAGGTGCTCCAGCAGGATGCGCACTTCTTCGAAACCAACGCGTCGGCGCGCGTCATGAGCTCCATCATGAACGATCTCGAAAAGATCCAGGTGGCGCTTTCCGGTATTTTGGCGGATTTGTTGCGGCAAAGCTTCACCACGCTGGGATTGCTGGCGGTGGTGCTTCAGAAGGACTGGAGGCTCGCGCTGGTCAGTCTGACTCTACTGCCGTTCGTGCTGGTGCCGACGCTCAAATTGGGCAAGCGGATTCGCGGCACCACCCGGCGCGCCCAAGACGCAGCGGCCGACTTGAACCAAGTTTTGCAGGAAACGCTCAGCGGGCATCAGGTGGTGAAATCTTTCGTCGCCGAAGACGTGGAATCGAACCGCTTCCGCGATCGCGCGGCGAAGCTGCGTCGCCGTAATCTGCGCTACGTGCGCCAACAGGCAATCTCTTCCCCGCTGATCGAGTTTTTCGGAGCGATCACCATTGTAGGTCTACTATCCTACGCGCGCTTGCAGATTAAAGCCGGTGCGATGAGCACGGGCGATTTCGTCGGTTTCGTGATGGCTCTGCTGATGCTGTATGAGCCGGTGAAGCGCCTGACCGGCATCCACAACATCTTTCAGCAGGCCCTGGGCGCCTCGCAAAAAGTATTCGAATACCTGGACCGCGACCAGCAGATCAAAGACGGCACGGCGCGGCTGGGGAGATTCGAGAAATCCATTCAATTTGAGAATGTCACCTTCCGCTATCCCAGTTCGCCACAGGGCTTCCACATGGAACAGATCGACCTCGAGGTCAAGGCCGGGGAAGTGGTGGCGCTGGTGGGCGGCAGCGGCGCGGGCAAGACCACGCTGGCGAATCTGGTGCCGCGGTTTTACGATGTCACCGGCGGATCGATCAAAATCGACGGCCGCGACGTGCGCGAGCTGCGACTGAAATCGCTGCGCGACCAGATCAGCCTGGTGGCGCAGGACACCTTCCTGTTCAACGACACCGTCGAGAACAACATTCGCTACGGCCGTCCGAATGCATCGCCGGAACAGGTGAAACAGGCCGCGCGGACCGCTCTGGCCGAGGAATTCATCGCGCGCATGCCGGAGGGCTACAACACGATCATCGGGGAGCGCGGCCTCAAGCTCAGCGGAGGGCAGCGGCAAAGGCTCGCGATCGCGCGGGCGCTGCTGAAGAACTCGCCGATTCTGATTCTGGATGAAGCGACCTCGCATCTGGACAGCGAATCCGAGGCGCTGGTGCAACGCGCGCTGCAAACGCTGATGGAACATCGCACCGTGCTGGTGATCGCGCACCGCCTATCCACCGTGCGCAAAGCCGACAAGATCGTGGTGCTGGATCGCGGCCGCATTGCGGAAATCGGCACGCATGAAGAGCTCGCCAGCCGGGGAGGCATTTACCGCCGTTTGCATGACCTGCAATTCCTCGAGGTGGACGTGAATCTATGAGCGGCGTTGCCCGGAATGGCTTGCGTTCCATGACCGGCTTTGCGCGCGCGCGTCGCGGCTGCGGAGAAGGCGAAGTGGTGGTCAGCGTGAAGAGCGTGAATCATCGCGGGCTGGACGTGCATGTGCGCGGACCGGAAGCGGCGGATTCTTTCGAGAGCACAATTCGCGCGCTGGTCAAAAGCTGCGTGGCGCGCGGCCACGTGGAGGTTCGTTTGTCCCTGCCCGGCGCGACCGAGGGCGTGGCGGGACCGGTGTTGAATCAGGCTCTGCTGGAAGCGTATTTGAAAGCGTTCCAGGACGCCAGCAATGCGCATGGATTAGACGCGGAGCCGGACCTGAACGCGGCTCTTCGTGTCCCCGGCATGTTCGCCTCGCCTGAGGACTCAGAACCCGATCCCAAACTGGGAGCGGCGCTTAGCGAAGCCCTGGAGGAAGCACTCGGCCAGCTCAACGCCTTTCGCGAGCGGGAAGGCGCGGAGATTGCCGCGGAAATGCGCAAGCATAACCAGCAAATTGCCAGCGGAGCCGCTGAGATGGAGTCGATTCGCGAAAATGCCGTGCAGGCGTTCGAAAACCGCCTGGCGGAGCGATTGAAAGAACTGCTGAAGGGCGCGCAGGTGGATCCGCAGAGGCTCGCGCAAGAGGCTGCGATTCTGGCCGACCGCAGCGACATTGGCGAAGAACTCGCGCGGCTGCGGATTCATTCGGCGCAGCTTTCCGCTCTGCTGGATTCCGGCGGTGAAGTGGGGAAGAAGCTCGATTTTCTGTTGCAGGAGATGAACCGCGAGACCAATACGATTTTGTCCAAGACCAGCGGCATCGGCGAAACGGGGTTGCGAATCACGGAGCTGGCTCTGGCGGCCAAAGCGGATATCGAGAAGATCCGGGAACAGAGCTTGAACCTGGAATGAATAAACCAGAATGACCAACGTCTTCGTTATCTCCGCGCCGTCCGGATCGGGGAAGTCGACCCTGGTGCATGAGTTGATGAAGCGCGTGCCGAACTTACGCTTCTCGGTTTCCTACACCACGCGCGCGCCGCGCGGTAGCGAACAGAACGGAAAAGATTACTATTTTATCGACCGCCAGGATTTCGAGGCGCGCGTCGGCAAGGACGAGTTTCTCGAATGGGCGGAGGTTTTCGGCAACTACTACGGCACCCACCGGGGCGAGCTGGAACGGGCCGCCGCCGAGGGGCAGGACCTGGTGCTCGACATTGACGTACAGGGTGCGCGACAATTAAAAAAGAAGATTCCTGCCGCGGTTTCGATCTTCATCTTGGCCCCGAGCCGGCGGGAGTTGGAACAGCGGCTGCGGTCGCGCTCGCAGGATGCCGAAGCTGTAATCGAGCGCAGATTGCGCGAGGCCGCCGCGGAGATCCGCAATTATTCGGATTATGATTACGTGCTGGTGAACGCGTCAGTGAACGCGTCGGTGGAGCGGTTGGCCGCGATCGTGGAGGCCACGCGCAGCCGGCGCGAGCGCATGGAGCGCGAGATCCGGCCGATTCTGGAGAGTTTTGAAAATGCCTGAGACTATTCTGAAGCAGACGGCGCAGAACGTGATTCCGGACGACCCGGAATCGAGCGCCTACCGCTTTATCATCGTGGCGGCCAAGCGCGCGCGGCAGTTACAGAACGGGGCGCGCAGCTTCCTGCCTACCACCTCGAAAAAACCAACAGTGGCGGCCATGGAAGAGGTGCGGCGCGGGCTGGTGCAGTATGACGATCCCAGCTTGCCTCGCGCCGTGCCTGAAGAAGAATCCACCGAAGCGTAATCGCGGGGGTCGATTGCGATGAATGTAGCGCTGGGAGTCGGCGGAGGCATAGCCGCTTACAAGGCGGCCGAGCTGGCTCGCGCGCTGATGGAGCACGGTTTCTCCGTGCAGGCCATCCTGACGGATGCTGCGCAGGAGTTCATCACCCCTTTAACTTTCGCCGCGCTCACCGGCCGCAAGGTGATCTCGAATCTGTTCAGCGCGGCCAACCCCGAAGGCACTCTGGCGAGCGCGGTGGAGCACATCAGCGTCGCTGAGCAGCATGACATTCTGGTGATCGCGCCCGCAACGGCGGACCTGATGGCCAAGCTGGCGCACGGCCTGGCCGGAGATTTTCTCACCACCACGTATCTGGCTTTCACCGGTCCGGTGGTGCTGGCGCCGGCCATGAACAGCAACATGTGGAACCATCCGGCCACGCGCGAGAACCTGCGCATCCTGCGCGAGCGCGGCCACGTGATTGTGGAACCGGAGGACGGCTTACTTGCATGCGGGGACGTAGGTCCAGGGAGATTAGCCGAGCCGCAGAAAATCGCTGATGTCGTGGCTGGGTTGGCGGCATCTGGACGGCGCGCTACCGTGCGCCAGCACCGCGATCTGGAAGGCGAGGTCATCCTGATCACCGCGGGTCCCACGCAGGAGCCGCTCGACGCGGTGCGGTATTTGAGCAATCGCTCCAGCGGCAAGATGGGTTACGCGCTGGCGGCGGGCGCGCTGGAACGAGGGGCCCGCGTGATCCTGGTCGCGGGTCCGGTGCATCTGGACCCTCCCAAGGGCGCTGAAGTCATTCCCGTGCACACCGCGGTCGAAATGCGCGCGGCAGTGATGGAGCATCTCGAAGAGTCGACCATCATCATCAAGGCCGCCGCCGTTGCGGATTACCATCGCGTCAACGCTCCGAATCATAAAGTCAAGAAAACCGCCGCGCGCATGTCTCTGGAGCTCGACCCCACGCCGGATATTCTGGCTGAGCTCGGCCGCGTGAAGGGAGACCGCTTGCTGGTCGGCTTCGCAGCGGAGACCGAGAACCTGGTGGAGGAGGCTCGCCGCAAACTCGAGTCCAAGAATTGCGACATGGTGGTGGCGAACCTGGTGTCCGCAGAGGGCGAAGGATTCGAATCGGATGAGAACGAAGTGGTGCTGGTTTTGCGCACCGGTGAAGCGATCCCAGTGAAGCGCGCGCCCAAGACCGCCATCGCCCATCGCATCTTCGACGAGATGATCAAGCTGCGGCTGGCGCTGCACAGTTCGCGATGAATCGGGACGAGCTGCGGCAGGCTCTGCAGTTTTACCGGGATTTGGGCGTGACCGATGTGTACCTCGCTGAGGCCCCAAAAGAAACTGGCCGCGAATCTACACCAATAAAAGTAATATCGCCGCAAGAAGAAGTCGTCCTGCCTGGGCTGGAGCCCGAGGGTGACACACTCGAGAAGATCCAGGAGGACATTGGCCCGGACTGCCGGCGCTGCCGGCTATGCGAGCAGCGCTCGAAAATCGTAATCGGCTCCGGCAATCCTCACGCGCGCTTGGTATTCGTGGGCGAGGGGCCGGGAGCGGACGAAGATGCACAAGGGCTCCCCTTCGTCGGCCGCGCGGGACAACTTCTGACGCAGATGATCGACGGAACCACGGCCAAGGAAGGGATGCCCATCCACCGCGCCGATGTCTACATTTGTAACGTGGTGAAGTGCCGGCCTCCGGAGAATCGCACGCCGCTCCCGGATGAGATGGAGACCTGTGGCCAGTTCCTCTTCCGCCAGTTGATGGCGATTCGCCCCAAGGCTATCTGCGCGCTGGGCTCGACCGCGGCGAAGGCTCTACTCAATACCAAGGACGGCGTGACCCGGCTGCGCGGGCATTGGCACAAATGGCACGATATTCCGGTGATCGTGACCTACCATCCTTCGTATCTTCTGCGGCCGTACAACCAGGACGCCAAGCGCCAGGCTTGGGAGGACCTGAAGAAGGTGCTGCATTACGTCTACGACTAAGCGCGGATTGTTCATCACCTTCGAAGGCCCGGAGGGCAGCGGCAAGTCGACGCAACTCCGGATGCTCGCGGCGAGGCTGCGCGAGAGCGGACGCGCCGTGTTTGAAACTGCTGAGCCTGGCGGCACGCCGATCGGTCTGCAAATCCGGCGCGTGCTTCTGGACGCCGCGAATACCGACCTCAAGCCCACCACCGAGCTCCTGCTGATGTTCGCGGCCCGCGCGCAAAACGTCGAGCAGTGGATTCTGCCCGCGCTTGGCCGGGGCGAGGTTGTGCTGTGCGACCGCTTCACCGATTCGACTCTGGTGTATCAGGGCTCGGCGCGTGGGATGGGCGCGGAAGTGGTGTACGAGGTCGACCGCATTGCCTGCCGCGGACTGGTTCCGGATTTGACGCTGGTGATCGATATCGACGTCGAGACCGGCTTGGCCCGCGCGCATCGCCGCAGCGTGCGCACGCAGGATATGGAAACGCGCATGGAACAGCAGGACCTGAGCTTTCACCGCAAGGTCCGCGAGGCTTACCGGAGGTTGGCCGCGGACGAGCTGCAGCGCGTCAAGCTGATCGATGGCTCGCGCCCGGAGCCCGCGGTGGCCGCGGATGTGTGGGCGGAGGTCCAAGGGCTTGTGAAACAATCGAAGGAAGCGGGCCCTTAGCACAGCGGTTAGTGCAGCGGACTCATAATCCGTTGGTCGTTGGTTCGAATCCAACAGGGCCCACTAAAACTACTGGCGAGCTGCCCGAAGCTTGGTAGCCTCCGCGCAATCCTGAACCACGCTGAAGTAGCGGGCTACACCATCAGCGCCCACGTCAAATGGATTCGCCTCTCCTGGTTGCCGGTTCGCGGCGCTGTGGGCTTTGAAGAAGGCATCATCGAACTCGGAGTGATTCGATAGCAGAGCCGTTGCGCCGAACCCGGCGGCGGCTTTGGCCATCTTTTTCGCTGACGCGATGTAGCCGTCGTAGTAGTCGGCGCTGGCGTTAAAAGGGATCGCCGTTCCACCAACATAAGCGATGCGCAACGGCTTGCCGTTGTCCCTCACTTCAAACAGATAAGAGAGAGTGCCCGGAGTGTGGCCGGGCGTAGTGACGATCTGAACCGAGGCGTCGCCCACGGAGACCTTCATCCCGTCCGCGCCAACCATGTCGTGCTTCGGCTTGCCACCGGCGTGGTTGGTGGATTTATCCACCGCTTCCCAATCTTCAGCGCCGTAAATGAGGTCTACCCCGGCAATTTCATCCTGGAGCAGCTTCGCGCCGCCATCGTGGTCGGCGTGCGCGTGGGAGAGGATAACGTATTTCACCTTGGTCCTGTCCAAGCCGAGCTTCTCCAGGCCGCCAAGAATTTCGTCGTTCGCCGCATAATCAAACAGCGCCTCAATGATGATGATGCCTTGGCTGCCGGTGATGGCCCAGGCGCTATGGATCTTTGTGCCGAGGAAATATAAATTGTCGGCCACTTTGGCCGGTTCCGCGTACCAGGTTTCTTTGGCGGGCGGGCGGCGAGGCGCTGCGCCTGCACGCGCTCCCGCGGCGGCTTCCGGGGCTGGGGGCCTCGCTGGAGGGGGAATGCAGAGGCGAAGGAAGGTCCCCGCCCACTCAGTGCCGGCGGCAACCTTGGCTGCCCCGAGGTAATCGTCAACTGTGGAGGGAGGCGTCTGGGCCGATGCCATCCCGAGCGTAATCGAGGCGGCGACAAAGAAGGTGGGGACACGCGAGTTCATCTTGTTCAGTCCTTCCCCGGCTGGGTGCAGCCTTTCTCGGCCTGCTTGAATCCATCGAACAGACGCACCGCGTTCGCGCCGGCCAGCGTGGCGAGCCGGTGCGGCTGCCCCTTCTCGACGGAGTAAGTGGCGACGGTTCCTTTTGAACGCAGCCATTCCACTTCCTTCTGCATCTCTCCATGCCACATGTATTGGTCATTCTCGCCGACGTACAAGAAGACGCACATTTTTGAAATGGCCTGGAGCTTCGCCGCGCTCGGCTCCCACATATAGCCGGGGAAGGCGGTCACGGACAAAAAGTACTGCGGATTCTCGGCAGCAACGTGCATCGCGGCGATTCCGCCGTTGGATGGGCCCGCGATATTGAACTTGTTGCCCTCGATCTTGTACTCGGCCAGCATCATTTTAAGGAACTCCGGAAAAATGCGGTCCCCGCCCTCGAAGAACACCTGATCGTCCGGTGCCGCCGGCGCGATCACGATATATCCCAGCTTCTCTGCCTCCGCCCGGAGGTTGCGGCTCAGAACGCTATCGACTGTGTCCATCGTCTCCGGACCCCCGCCGAACGCAAGGATCGCGGGATAAGTTTTGGAGGGATCGTATCCGTCAGGGAGAACGACCTTGTAGTGCACGGTCATGCCCGCCACCTTTTTTGTCTTCTCCAGCAGCTCCCCACGGACCGGCAGGGTCGCGAGGATCGTCAGCGCAGCGAGCAGCGTCCAACCTGTTTTCATGAGAGCCTCCCGAGCGGCAACAATGATTCTACACTGCGGCAGCGTTCAACAAGGAAAGAGCGTTCAACTAACGTCCCTTAGCTGGCTTTCGACTCAAGAGCGGCCTTTTGCCGCCGCAGCGTCGGATCAACCGAAGCCGCGGCGCGCTCCGCATCGAACGGGTCTCCCAGAAACGCGCGCAACTTGGCCGCGGTCTCAGCCGGCGCTTCCACGGCCTGAGCGTAGCTGATGCCGAGAACGTGGACGTTTTCGGCGCGCTTCAGCCACTGGTCGATGCGCACCAGTTGACTGGTGTAGGCGTGGGTCAGGGCTGGGCTTCTCAGGCGCCCTCCTTTGCGCCGCAAGCGCTGGAGCATCGCTTTCTGCGACGCCAACACCTCGCCCAGGTCGCGATGCATGAACACGATCCGGTACTCTTCGCCGCCCGGCAAATGGGTCAAGAGGTGTCCGATGACCTTCACTACGGCTCCGCGAGCCTCGGGCAGCCAACTGGTGTCCTTGTGTAAGAGGGTCGCGTTGCGATGCTCCAGGTAGCCGCGCGGGTTGTCCTCATCCGCGACGCGCTCGCCATCGGTATATGGCGGAATACCGGCCGCGACCAGCATCTGCATCATCATCGAAGTTCCGCTGCGTGGCAAGCCCGAAACGATGGTGATTACTCGCGATCGATCCTGGGGCGGAGCAGCACCTCCGCGTGACCAGATGGCAGCCGACCGCTGCATCTCCGCGGCGGGTACGCCGGCCGTTTCCTTCTCGAGCTTCGCCTCCGCGGCCGCGCGAGCAGCGTCCTGTTTCTTCGACACCTGCTCGCGGGTGAGGTTGGCTTGCGCCATATGCTGGGCGGCCTCGCCGAGCCTGGCAGCGTCGTGCTGCAGCAATTTCGCCAACGCCAGGCGTGCCCGCGCAAATCCCGGCGCCTGAGCCAGGGCAACCCGGTATTCCCGTTCCGCTTCGCGCGGATCTCCTAAACGTTCCAGAGCCGTCCCCAGCACCAGATGGGTTTGTGGCTGCAAGTACACCAGAGCCAGCGAATCGATCGCGCTTTCCGCGGCCTCCTGGTACCGTTTCAGCGCAAACTGGATCCCCGCACGCAGGCTCAGGGCCTCGTATCGCTCCGGGTCCTCCTTGAGGATAAGGGCAATGTAGGAAAGCGCGCGCTCCGATTCGCCGACAGCCGCAAAACCGCGGGCCAGGAACATTCCCAGTTCGGAGCCTCGGGCCATGACCGCCAGCTCTCCCAGCGCGGCTCGCGCCTGCTCCTTCTGCGCTTTGGACCGGCCCTGCGCCAACGCCACTTCCGCATGCAGCAGGAGCCTTTCGAGGACGTGCCCGTTGGCTTTCTCGGCCAGCCGATGGCGCTCATGCCGCTCTGCCTTGTCTTCCGGCGTGAGGTCCGTATCCGGCCGCTCCGCGCGGCGGCGCTCGAATTCCTTAGCGGCGCGCGGCGCAAACTCCGCGCAGGCTTTGTCGAAGGCCGCCAAATCCTTGCGCGCCTGGGGGATCAGCCCCTGGTGCAGCCGGCACTGGATCAGATGCATGAAGATGCGCCCCTCCTCCGGCTCCTGTGCAACCAAATCCACCAGAATCTCCGCGGCTTGCGGAAGGTCGCCGGCATCCAGGCACGCCCGCGCCAGGTTGTAGCGGTTCTCCGTAACGGCCTTTGCGACGTTCTTGGCTTGATCGTCCCCCAGCGGGGCGACGTAGCCCAGGTCCACCAACTGTTTCAGGGATTCCGCCGCCGCGGCGCTATCGTAGTGGAGGTTCGGCGGATGCCGGCCGTCTTCGCCGGGAACTTCATCCCATGAGGGAATGCGCGGCAGCTCGGTTTGGCCGGGGAATGCGTTGATCAGAACCTTGCCATGCATGTCGCCGCCGGCCGGCAGGCCGAACAGATGCAACACCGTGGGAGTAATGTCTAGAACACTTGCGCCATAAATCTGCGCGCCCGCTTTGACGCCAGGCACGCGCATGCACAGAATCCCGAAATGACGATGCTCCACTGCGGGCCCGGCTGCCTCCGCGGGAATATAATCCGGCAGCAGAGCGTCAGAATGGAATCCGTGATCGCTCAACAGAATCACCGGGCATTCGGGACCGGCCAACTGCAGCAGGCGGCCCAGCATAACGTCGTGATAGCGGTAGGCGTTGGAGACGACCTCCGCATAAAACTCCTCTTCACCTTCGCTGCGCCGGCGTTTGCGCGCGTAGTCGCGCATGAAGCGATGCGAAAAATGATCGATGCTGCTGTAATAGACCGCGGCCAAGTCCCATTCCACGCGCTCCATCAGATCGGTGGCCGCCGCATGGATGCTGAGCGTCTCGGCGACGATATTGGCCAGGTCGTGTAGGCTCCGGTCTTTGCTTTGATCCACGCGGGCCGCCTCCGGCACGAACAACTGCAACATCTCCCCCGTGATATCGATGGGGTGGACGCGCAAATCGGCCAACTCCGCGGCGAGCTCGGGCGGGTGCACTGTTCCCGGCGCTATGGGCGTTTCCGGATCCGCATCGGAGTTCAAAGGAAAGTGATTCGAAACCATCGCGCCGCGGATCGGCTCGGCCGGATGCGACGGCCACCACCCCACCACGACGGAGCGCTTGCCGTTTTGATGAAGGATATTCCAGAGAGCCTTGGTGGTGCGGCCCAGATTCGTGATCGGGCGCACTCCCATCCCGTCTTCAGTGGGTTCGATGAAGCCGTGAATTCCGTGCCGGGTCGGACGCTTACCCGTGGCGATGGAAGTCCACAGGGTCGGGCTCAGCGGCGGGTAAAGAGTGGCGATGTTGCCGTGAACCCCCTGACTCATCAAGGAGGCCAAATGCGGCATCTGGCCGTTCTTGAGCAGGGGACGGATGACCTTCCAATCGGCTGCGTCCCAGCCGACCAACAGCAGCTTCACGCGGCGTGCTTGGCTTGCTTCCAGCGCCGGACTCCGAGTGCTCCCAGCATCAACGCCCCCAAAGCGGTGCTGGCCAGGGTCCCCGGTTCGGGTACGGCGCCCTGAGAACCGGTGGAACCGGCCGGCAAGTTGGAGCTGTCAAACGCCCACTCGGTGATGGTCATATCGGGGCCCAAGTTCGCGCTGGTCCCCGAGACATTTGCGTTCTTGTCCAAACTCAGCTCCACCCATCCGTCGTAAGTCTGGGCGTCGAAGGTGAAGGTAAAGAGTGCGTACTTATTGGAGAAAGGCGCGGGGCTGCGCTTGTGCGACCTAGTGGTGTAGGTGGCGGAGAAGGTGGTGGTGTGGATGTGCGTAATCCAAAAGCGCGTGGCGACCTTTCCGGCGCCGGCGAGGTTCGCGGCGCCCAGCGTTGCCCCTGACCCAACTATTTTTAGGAAGGCGTCGCTGGTGGCGAACTTGAAGTTGAGCCCAGCTCCGAGCCCCGAAAACATAATCCTCCGGCTCTTGCCTTCGCTCACTGTACCGCCGGTGTTTCTCTGCGTGAAAAGGTTGAACCCAGCGCCGCCGAACAGGCTGTTTGTGGCCCCAAAACTTGGGTTATATCCCGAGTCGAAGCCGACCTTTCCCGGCGGCAAAGTCTGCACGATCGGAGCAGCGTTGGCCGTACCTAGCCCTGCAACGAGCGCCCCAGCCCCCAATGCGGACAACGAGGCCAGCTTAGTAGTACACTTTTGGTCCAACTTCATGAGACAAGACCCTCCGACCTGTATCTACTTTGGTACCGATCCAGCATAGCCGAAGAGTTACAGTCCTTGCAATACCAAAAGCGCACTAGTAATAGTACCCGCGTTTGTGGGTATCCTCGCGCTGGGTGTACCTCTTTGGGAGCCTTGCCGGGTGAGTCCGGGAGTTAGCCGGCCTCTCCTGGCGGCGAGAAGGTCCGCACAATCGGCGTCCCGTTTGGCCGTGTTCAGGACGCCCGTCTGTGGGGGTGCGCCTTCTTTCGGGTTGCGGCTTCCCAGGCTAAAATCGCGCAGCGAATGGAGAAATCCAGGCTCTTACGCGCGGCTCCATCCCGGGCTTGGATGGCGAGTCCATCGATTACCGTGGTGATAAAGGACGCGAGAGATGGCGCATCGAGGCCGGGAGGCAGCTCGCCTTCGGCCACGCCGCGCTCAAGCCTTCGCCGAATGCTCTTCTGGCGTCGCACGCGCAAGCTGCGGAGGTAGTCCTGTACGTTCTGATTCGCGGGCGTGTTGTTCATCGCACCCAGCACCAGCATGCAGCCGCGCGGAAGGCCCGGTTTCGTGAACGCCGCGACGGCGGCTTGGAGCAAGGCCTCGATGGCGCCGCGCGCGGTGGGCTCTTGGCCGAGGGTCCGCATCATCGGTGCGCCAAGGGTGCGGCTATAGAGCTCGACGGCTTCGCGGAACAGTTTTTCCTTGGATCCGAAGGCGGCGTAAAAGCTGGGCGCGGAGATGCCTCCCATGGCCCGCTGCAAATCGGCCAGCGAAGCGCCTTCGTAGCCGCGCGCCCAAAACGCCTGCATCGCCCGCCACAGGGCGTCTTCGCGGTTGAACTCGCGGGGCCGGCCGCGCCGTGTCATGATCCTGCCTTTCTATAGCGACTACTATACAACTCTTGACGGCACCGGGCAAGGTGCGCCATAATTCCATAGCGACTACTATAGAAAGGTGAAGCGATGCAACAGAGCCTGGAATGTACCGTGGCTGTTCTTGGCCGCACGCCGGCCGCTTTGAACGCGCTCCTGCGCGACTTGCCGGAAGCCTGGGTTACGGCCAACGAGGGCGAAAAAACCTGGAGCGTGACCGACGTCGTCCGGCACCTGATCCTGACCGATCGCACCAACTGGATGACGCGCGTCAAATTCCTGCTGGAATTCGGCGAGTTGCGCCCGTTTCCGGCCTTCGACCGTAAAGGTTACGCCCGCGAAGCGCAGGGCCGGACTCGCGCTGAGTCACTGGACGAGTTCGCCCGCGTGCGCACCCAGAGCTTGGCCGAGCTGCACGCGCTTCATCTGCATCCCGAGCAGTTCGCAGTGCGAGGCCAGCACCCGGCGCTGGGGGTGGTTACGATTTCCGAGCTTTTGGCAGCCTGGGCCGCGCACGATTTGACCCACCTGCACCAGATTTCGCGGATCATGGCGCATCAATATCACGAAGCGGTTGGCCCGTGGAGCCGCTTCCTGGGAGTGATGCATTGCGCCGGCCACGGTCAATGACCCGAGGCCCTGCTGTTCTCAGAGCAGCGCCTCGGCTTGCTCCCAAATCCGCTTCACCAGCTCCCCGGCCGGAACCGGTTTCGCCATCGCGGCGGACTGTCCGGCCCAGACCTGCATGCGGTGATAGTCGCCCGCGGCGGCTCCGGCCTGCTTCATGGCGGCGGTCAATCCACGTTGCACCGGATAGGGCGCTGGCGGCGGAGCTTCCTGCGAGGCCGCGGCCTTCACGAAATCCGTCGCAATGGAGCGGCCCAGACGGCCGGTGAAGGCCCGCGTGAGCGTGGTCGCTTCTGGATCGAGCCCCTCGAGCGCGTTGGCCCAAGCCGCATGGGTCTTGGCTTCCGGGCAGCGCAGGAAAGCCGTGCCGAGCATGGCCGCGCTTGCGCCGAGGGTCAACGCAGCCGCGATTCCGCGGCCGTCCGCGATTCCTCCCGCGGCGATGACCGGAATGTCAATCTGATCGGCGAGCCGGGGAAGGAGGGCCATCAGGCCTACCCCTTGCCGCTCGGCAAGCGCCGCATCGAAGGATCCGCGATGGCCGCCGGCCTCATATCCCTGCGCGACGATCGCGTCGGCGCCGGCGTCGCGCGCGATTTTAGCTTCGGCGAGAGTGGTCGCGGTGGCGAACCAGGCGATACCCCGCTGCTTGACTCTCTCGACGAAGGCTGGAGGGAACACGCCCATGATGGAGGAGACTGCCGTGGGCGCGGCTTCCAGTAACGCATCGCATTGGGCTTCGAAATCCGGAGGCACGGAGTTGCCCGCGGACTCTGGCACGGCCGGGCCCCAGCGCAAAAGAAACTCGCGTAGCCGCATTTCGCCCGCGGCGTCGCGGGCGGGATTCGGATCGGGGATCCACAGATTCACTTGAAACGGCCCGCTGCTGGCCGAGCGGAACTCCGTCACCCACGCCCGGATGCCCTCCGGCGGCGTGAGTAGTGCGCCTAAGGCACCCATGCCGCCCGCATTGGCGATGGAGATCGCCAGGCTCGCTGGGCAAGCACCGGCCATCGGCGCCATAAGCACGGGTTTGTCGAGGCCATAGCGTCTCGAGAAAGATTGAGCGCGATCCAAAGTGCGGGAAGCCATATACGCCGGGAACTCATCCGCTCGGAAGCTCACACGCGGTGTATGATGCTCGCTGGCCGCGGCCCGAAGCAAGTTTCTAAAGCGGCCGCCCTACAATTCGATCAATTTTCCGCCGCGCACGGATTTCAGCAACTCGCGATCCTTGAGCGCGGCGTCCAGATTGCGCCGCGCCAGGCGAGCGTGTTCGCGAGCCAATGTTTCCGCGCGGGCGCCTTCGCGGCCGGCGATCGCGTCCAGGATGTCGCGATGGTGATCCAGCGCCACCAAGAACAAGTGCCGCGAATCGGCGACGAATTGCTGCGTCAACAGGAACGCGCTGGGTGAGCCGAACGGCAACGAGGAAGCTTGCTGGATAGCGCGGCGCAGAATGCGGCTCCGGCATAGATCGGCCAGGCCTTTGTGAAAACGCGCGTTCTGCTCGATGAAGCCGGTGAAAGCCTCGAGCGTCAGCTTGCGCTTGTCGAACAGGGCCTCCATGGCCACGCAGGAATCGCGTAACGGGGCCAGATCACGAGGGTCGCGCAAACGCTCGGCGGCAAGGCGGGCCGCGGCGCCCTCCAGAAGGCCCCGCAGGTCGATGGCGTCATAAATATCCGTGGTGGAAAATTGCTGCACCACGAAGCCGCGCGTGGCGCGGATCTCCAGCAGTCCTTCATGAGCCAGCCGCTCCAGAGCCAGCCGCAAGGGGATGCGCGAAACGTGCAATCTAGTGGACAGAGGGATCTCTTTGATCCGCTCACCCGGACGAAACTGCCCGTCGATGACCATCTCGCGCAGCAGCAGCGTCGCGCGAGCGGTCTGGGACGCACTACGGCTCTCTGACGGGGAATGCTCAGCAGGATTTACGGACGGCATGGTTTATAGTAATTGTACACCTCCTGTTGCAGAGCTCAGCCGGATTTTGCATGCAAGATTGCTGCCAACGGCGCGACTCTCTGCGCGGCGCTTTTCTAGATTCAGCCCGCGTTCACTTGATGTTTGACTCGACTGGCCCGTCGAACTATACTACGGACAGTCCTCAAGTGTGCATGCATTCTAGGGAGTAAGCAGCCGCAGCCGTGACCAATATCGACCTCAAGTTGCTCGCGGTGATCGGAGAGCTGCACCGCACACGCAGCGTTTCCCAGGCCGCCGAACGCCTGGAATTGAGCCAGTCCACCATCAGCATGAGCCTGGCGAAGTTGCGCAAGCACTTCAAGGACCCCCTGTTTGTCCGGACATCCGCCGGCATGGAGCCGACTCCCCACGCCACGGAGCTGATCGGTCTGTTGCAGAAAGCCGAGAGCTTGCTGCAATCGGCTCTGGAGCATCACGTAGTATTCGAGCCGCTGGCATCGGAGCGGGTCTTCCGCATTCAATCCACGGACATCGCGCAGGTGACATTGCTTCCAAAGCTGATGCAGCGGCTGAAGCGGATCGCGCCTTCGGTGGCTATCAACTTGGGGCGCATCTCGCAGGAAACTCCCAAGCTGCTTGAATCGGGCGATATGGATCTCGCCGTCGGGTTCATTCCTGCGATGGGCGCCGGTTTCTGCCAGCAGCGATTGTTCAAGGACCGCTTCGTGTGCGCGATTCGTGCGGACCATCCCCGGATCGAGAAAACGCTCTCCGTGAAGCAGTACGAGGCAGAGACGCATCTGGCCATTGCGACCACCGGAACCGGCCATGGGATCGTGGAAAAAATCCTGGAAGCGAAGAAAATCCGCCGCAACGTCGGTGTAACGGTGCCCAGCTTCCTGGGGATCGTCACGCTCATCGCCAGCAGCGATTACATCGCTACGCTTCCCGAGCAGCTCGCCCGGCATTTGGCGCAACCGGGAAACATTCGCGTGTTACCTCTGCCCTTTGAAGTTCCGCCTTATTACATTGTCCAGCACTGGCACGAGCGTTACAGCCAGGATCCGGCCAGCCGCTGGCTGCGAATGGTCATGGCGGACCTGTTCTTGACTTCGTAACTGGTTCTTGACTTCACGGCAGGAGTGACACACATTGGTATCAAGGAACGTGATTCAGTCTATCAAGTGTTTCCCATCGACCGGTCAGTCCGCTAACGCTATGCTCAGAGACGCGCTTTTCGGATGCGCAACGCGAAGCGTCTTTCGCGAAAATTCCGTGGAGGTTTAAATTGAACTATCCCTTAACTGGTTATCATCACATCACGGCCTGCGCGGGTGGCGCGCAGGAGGACGTCAACTTTTTCACCCAAGTGGCCGGTTTGCGCATGGCCAAGCAGACCGTGCTGATGGACGGTAAGATCCCCATCTATCATCTGTATTATTCCAACGCCAACATCGAGCCCGGCTCGGTGATGACGACCTTCCCGTACAGCCGCAAGGCCGGCCGCCAGGGTTCCGGACAGGTCCGCTCCACCAGCTTTTCGGTCTCCAAGGGAGTCTTGCCGTTCTGGAAGGAGCATTTCAATAAGCACAAGGTGGAACACGACGGAATTCAGGAGCGCTTCGGCCAATCCTTCATTCGCTTCCGCCATCCGGCCGGGTTGTCGTATGAGGTTCTGGAAGATTCTGCGGACCAGCGCGAAGGCTGGAGCACGCCGGAGATCGCCAAGAGCGAAGCGGCGCATGGATTCCACGGCGCGGTTTTGTCGGTGCGCGAAGTCGCGGAGACGGAGCGGTTTTTCATTGAGGCTCTGGGCTTCCGCAAGACTGGCGTGGACGGTGCGTATCATCGCTTCGAAACCGGCAGCGGCGGCGCCAACAAGACCGTGACGCTGCTGCACGAGCCGGACCGGGCGTCCGGAAGCTGGACCTTCGGCGCGGGCACGGTGCACCACATCGCTTTGTGGGGCGCGGATGACAACGCCTTGGCGGAACAGAAAGCCATCTATGAAGAGCTCGGCTACACCGACGCTTCCGAGATCAAGGACCGCTTCTATTTCCACTCGATGTACTGCCGCTGCCCCGGAGGAATTCTGGTGGAGAGTTGCTGCAACGTGCCGGGCGGATTCGAAAAGGATGAGCGGAAGGAAGAACTCGGCACCAAGCTGCACCTGCCGCCGTGGTTCGAAAACCGGCGTCAGGAGATTCTGGCGGAGCTAGAGCCGATTCGCGTTCCCGAGACGGCTACTGCGCTCGCGTAAAATGGCAGTGAGAGGGAGAAATCTTACATGAAGAAACCGATGATTCTCGCGGTCCTGGGAATCGCTGCCGGGCTCGGGGCTCTGCCCGCTCTGGCGCATCATTCCTTCGCCGCCGAGTACGACCAGAGCAAGCCCATCACGCTGAAGGGCACCGTGGTCAAAATGGACTGGGTGAATCCGCACTCCTGGCTGCACATCGCCGTGAAGGGCGAGGACGGTAAGGTCGTGGAATGGAATTGCGAAACCGCGCCGCCCAACGGTCTGTACCGGCAGGGCTGGAGAAAAAGCAGCTTGAAGGAGGGCGACGAGGTTACCGTCGAAGGCTACCAGGCCAAGGATAACTCAGCGACCATGAACGCCCGGTCGGTTATTACGGCTGACGGCAAGCGGATGTTCGCCGGCACGGCTGGGGATAATGGCCCGGGAGGCGATGGCAAGTAATGCTCCGCTTCGCGTGTTTCTGTGCGGCCGCGGCGCTGCTCGCGACAGCCGCGGACGCGCAGCCGCGGAACTCAGGAGCGCAACCGGATCTGCAAGGAATCTGGGAGGCGCGGAACACCGCCGCGGGTGACCTGCAGGATCACGGAGGATCGCTAGGCATTCCCGCCGGGCGCAGCGTGATTGTGGATCCGCCCGATGGCAAGATCCCGTATCAACCGTGGGCGGAGGCCAAGCGCGAGCAAAACTACAAGAATCGCGCTACCGCCGATCCGCTCAGCAAATGCTACCTGGCCGGCGTTCCGCGCATCAATTACCTTCCCTTTCCGTTCCAGATTTTCCAGACGCCCAAGTTCGTGGCCATCGCTTACGAATACGACCACGCCACGCGCACCGTCTACCTGGACGGCAGCAAACATCTGCCCGACATCGATTTCTGGATGGGAGATTCGCGCGGGCACTACGAGGGGAACACGCTGGTGGTGGACGTCGGGGATTTGAACGAACAGACTTGGCTGGACGCCTCCGGCGATTTTCATAGCGACGCGATGAAGGTGACGGAGCGCTTCACGCGCACCGGCCCGGATACTCTGCAATACCAAGCCACGATCGAGGATCCGAAGGTATACACGCGGCCGTGGACGATTCGCATGGTGCTGTACCGTCGCACCGAAAAGAACGCCCAGCTATTCGAGTATGAGTGCCACGATTACCAGGAAGCGGAGAAAGAAGCCAAGAAGTAACGTGGCGGCTGCCGCCCCTCGTCTAGACAACGTCATCTCCACAACCTATCTCACGGACCTCGCATGAAAAAATTCAAGCAGACCTCTATTCTCCTTCTCACGATGGCCGCCGCGGCCGCCTGGGGTCTTTATCCCGCTGTGGCGCAACAGCCGGCCGGACAGGAAGGTCCAGCCACCCCGGGCCGCGGCTTTGGCAAGGGCGGCGGACGAGGACGCGGCCCCGTGGACACCGCTCCCAAGGGGCCCACGCCGCGCATGCCGGACGGCAAAGTCGATTTCTCCGGCAACTGGGCGCCGAATGCCATCACTCAGAATATTGACCTGGCCAACGTCGGCGGCCAACCGCCGATGCTGCCGTGGGCGCAGAAACTTTATGAAGAACGCAGAGCCAATCTCTCCAAGGACGATCCGGAAGGATTCTGCCTGCCTCCCGGAGTGCCCCGCATGAGCACTACCCCTTATCCCTGGACCATGGTTCAGACCGACAAACTGCTGGTCATCGTCTATGAGGGCGGCGCGCACATCTGGCGCAAAATCTTCATCGACGGACGCGGCCACGATCCCAACGTGGTGGACACCTGGCTGGGCGATTCTATCGGCCACTGGGAGGGTAACGACACGCTGGTGGTGGAGACCGTGGGCCAGACCGACAAGACCTGGCTCGACGAAAACGGCCATCCCCATACCAAGGACATGGTGGTGACCGAGCGCTTCACCCGTCCCGACTCCGGTCACCTGACGATCGAGCACACCATCGACGATCCTGGAGCGTATTCGAAGCCGTGGACCTTCACCACTCATCCCACGATGCTGAAGGGCGAGCTGATCGAATACATCTGCCAGGAAAACAATCGCGACGTGCAACACCTGGTGGGCAAGTAGCTCGCAGCTACTCGACGTCCAAGGCTTCGCGCCCCAGAACGAATTCGACCAAGGCGTCTCTGGCCTCGAGGTAGGCTTGATGTGCCTTGCGTTCTTTCTGGAGAAGCTGCGCCATGTTGGCGCGGCCGAGCCGGTCAACCACTCCGGGGATCAGACGCGCGAGCTGCCCGGAGCAATGACTCGCTTCGTCTACGTACCGTTCGAGACTGGCGCGGCACGCCTGGCGGAGACGCTGGAGAGTTTTGACATCGGAGTCGAGGGGAACGGACATTCTAGATGAGTCGGCTTTTTCTGTCTTGGTCTGCACACTTAGACACAAGCATTTTTTCTGCCGCCGGCCGATGCCACTAGTACTGCGGCACGTGGGCGTACTCCGCGCGCTTCGACCCGCATTCGCGCCAAATGACGCAGTGTCGAAACTCAAGACTACTTTCGTTCCGGAAGAGCGAAAACATAGAGGCCGTTGCCGGTCGTGGGATAGCGCAGTTCGGTGGCGATTACCGCAGGCACATTGCGCGGGCTGCCGCCCCCGTTGGCCGTCGTAACGGCGACATATTGCTTCCCGCCGGCGCTGAAGGTCAACGGGAAGCCTTGGACCGCAGCCGGCAACCGGGTCTGCCAGAGAATGCGTCCTGTGTTGACGTCGAAGGCGCGGAAGTTGCGGTCAAGGTCACCCACGAAAGCGATTCCGCCGGCGGTGGAGAGAACGCCGGTGAGGAAGGGCGCGCGCTGCTCATACTTCCACAGCTCGCGCATCGAGCGGATGTCATATGCCGCGAGCTTGCCAATGTTGCCGTTCGACCCCGGCATCTCGAACCAGCGCCGCAGAGCGCCGTTGCCGCTGCCCCCGCCGGCGACTTTCTCGATGGCTTGCCCGTTCATCTCCAGACAGCTCTGGCTGAGAGGAACGATCAAGCGGTTCCCAGGCGGATAATACGTCATGGACGGCCAGTTCTTGCCGCCCTCGGTGGAAGGACACGCGGTCACCCATTCTCCGATGCGCTGCTCGACGATGTCGTTGCGATAGTGCGGCTCGCCGGTCTGCGGGTCGATCGAATCGTAGACATTTTGGAACACCATCTCGTGGTGGCCGAGATATTGGCCGGTCTTGCGATCGAGCTTCCACAGAATGCCGGTCTTTCCGGCGCTGAACACGTAGTTGCGGCCCTGATCATCCACCAGCACGCGCTCGAAAACTTCATCCAGATCCAGCGTTTCGCCGGGAGCGTAGCTGTGATACCACGCAAGCTTTCCGGTATCGGCATTCAGCGCCAGAGTCGAGTTGGCGTAGAGCGTCGCGCCGTTGCCCGACTGGCGGCTGGCGCGCATCCACGGCTTGGCTTGCGCGGTACCCCAATAGGTCAAATTCAGCTCCGGATCGTAGCTGCCGGTGATCCACTGCTCGACTCCGGCGCGAAAGATGTTGGGCAGTCCGCCCCAGGTGTCGCCTCCGGGCTCGCCCTCCAGCGCAACAGTTCGAAAGCGCCAAACTTCCTTACCGGTCGAGGCGTCGTGGGCGCTGATGAAGCATTTCTCCTCGCGATACACGTCGCAGGAATCGCGCCCGAGACCCTGGATCAGCTTGCCATTGACCGCGAGCGGTCCGCTGGAAGCCGAGTATTCGATGCCCTTGGACTTGTCGCCAAGGTCGGTCTCCCAGATCTGTCTGCCGTTGCGCGCGTCGAAGGCGAGCAGATGAGCTTCCCCGGTGGCGACGAAGATTTTGTCGCCGTAAATGGCGATGCCGCGCATGGCAGGCGCGTTGGGGACGGAGCCATAGCGATTCTCCCAGATCAACTCGCCGGTCTTCGCATCGAGCGCCTGCAGCACCATTCCTGCGTTGTTCACGTAAAGCACGCCGTTGTGCACAATTGGCGCGGGCTGATTTCCGTTGCTTGCGCCCTCCTGCATCGCCCAGCTCCAGGCCAGTTGCAGGCCGGCGACATTCTGCGCGGTGATCTGATTCAGAGGGCTGTAGTAGGTGGCCTTGTAATCGTGCCGGATCATCAGCCAGTCCGCTGGATCGGGATTGCGCAGCATGGCGTCGGTGACGGGAACATAGTTGGCGACTTCGCCGCTTACAGTAATTCCACGTGGGACTTGCGGCGTTTGCGTACCGGCTGCAGGCGGCGGCGGTCCTTCTAGAGCCGCGGCGCCTTGTAAATAAATGGCACGCTGACCCGTCGCGGTGTCCCGAATTGCAACACCGGAATCGGCGGTCAGCGCACGGTCACCGGGTCTGGCGCTATTGGCATCGAGGATGAACGCGGCAAGATCGACGTAAGTCTGATCGGGAAGAGAACCGCCGGCGCCGGGAGGCATGGTCGCTCGCATAAAGGCGATCAATTCGCCCGTGGTCCGCGCGCCCCATTGGCTCATGAAGGTCGCGCCGGCCAGTTGCGGGCCTTCGCGTCCGGAAAGGTCCGGCGCATGGCAGGCCTCGCAGTTGGTCTGATAGGCTGCGCGTCCGCTGCCCGCTTGTGCTGCCGTGTAAGGACCAGGCGGGCGCTGTTGGGCGACGAGCTGCGTGACAAGCATCACCCCTGCAAATGCAGCGGCCATCGCCGCGGCGCGTGTGATTCGAATCTTCACTGGAATTGCCCCCGTCGCGTAGCTTACAACAGATGCCGCGCCAGCGACCAGCGGCAGTACCTGAAGCTGAGACGTACTGCAATCAAGGGTTTGGCAGCACGCGTGCTCTATCTCGGTATCATGAATTCACCGTCGTCATATAGTTCGTCGTTAGTACGCACGCTGCTGTGGTTTGCCCCTGCCGAAGTTTTCGCTCAGCCGGCGGCACCTACGACATCGGCCATCCGGCCAATTACCGCTCACCGAGTTCGTCCCGCAGCGAGTTTGTGGGACAATTTGTCCCTTTTTGCGGACGTCTTCGAGCTTCGCGCGTGGCGGCGCATGAATCCGCTGGAAGGCTTCCTGTTGGCCGCCTATGTTGCCGCCGTAGCGCAGCCCCTGGTCTATGGGTCGCTCGGCAACAGTGTTGTTGCGCTGATGACGCCGGTCCGTTAGACGCGAGGGCCGCTCTTAGGCTGCCTCACTCCGCACAAACGAGACGCCGCGTGCCTCCGGCCCGAACCAGATGACGATCGACCCCACGATAAACACCCCGGCCGCAAGCCCGCCCATCGCCGCTGCGTATGTGAAGTGCTCGCCCAGCAAAGCCTCCACATAGGCGATACTCGAAGCGATCAGTACGCCAATCTGATATGCGAAGCCCGGGAAAAATCCGCGCACCTGAGGTGGTGAAAGTTCGTTGATGTGCGCGGGAATCACTCCCCAGGCTCCCTGCACCATAAACTGCATCAGAAACGCGCCCAGCATCACCAAAGCCCGGCTGGGAGCGAACACCCACAACGGAATCACGCACACCGCCAGCAATGCCGCGGCGATCATCGAGATCCTCCGCCCGCGGCGGTCCGATATATATCCGATGATGAGTCCGCCCACGATCGCGCCCAGCATGGAGATTGCGGTGACTCCCGAAGTTGCTCCGACACTGTAGTGGAGCTGGCGCTGCAGATAGGTTGGGTACATGTCTTGCGTGCCATGCGAGATGCAGTTCATCATCGCCATCAGCAACACCAGATACAGAAACAGACGCAGGTTTCCGAAGATGGCTCCGCGGTATGTGGTCCAATCCGTCCGCGACTGATGCCAGGCCTGGGATTCCTCGACGCGCGTGCAGATCAGAACGGTGATCGCGGCGGGAATCACACCCACGAAAAACATCGCCCGCCAGCCCCAGCGCGGGAATACCGTGAACAGCGCGCCAGCCGCGAGCAAATACCCCACCGCGTAGCCCTGTTGCAATAATCCGGACGCGACGCCGCGCCACTTCGCCGGCACCGATTCGAGGACCAGGCTGGCCCCCACTCCCCAATTTCCTCCCATGCCGATTCCGTACAGCAAGCGCGTAAACAGGAAGACGGAGTAGGTGGGCGCGAGCCCCGAAAACACCTCCATCAGCGAATAGAATGCGATGTTGGCCATCAAAATGGGTCTGCGCCCGTAGCGGTCCGCGAGCAAACCGAAAATAAATGCGCCGATGGGCCGGGTGGCGAGCGTAGCGGTTGTGGTCAGGGCCAGCGCGGGGATGGATCGGCCGAAGTCCTTGGCCACCTCTGGTAACACTAGCGCGAGCACGAAGAAATCGAACGCGTCGAAGGTCCAGCCCAGAAATCCGGCGGCCATCGCGCTGCGCGCGGTCGCATTCGTGGCCGCTCGTGCCTGGACTCCGTGGGCCAGAACCTGTCCCCTCCTTGGGACAAACTACCGGGACAAACTGCCAGTGTCGCACGGTTGGAGGCTGAGCGCCCTGGGAGAGGTGATGCTTAGCCGGCGGCTTCCGCGATCGGCCTGGATGCTTCGCCCAATCTGGCCGCGGAAACGTGCCGGCCCGATTCGATCCAGCTCTGCGCAGCGTCGCGCTCCTCACCCGGTCGATTCATCGCGAATGCCGCCACGGCTGCCGACGTGCGTAACCACCAGACGCTAAAACTGGAGCTGTGTAGATCGCCGCGATGGACCGTCTCTTCGGCATCTGCGGGGTCGCCCCAGAATTCGTAAGAGAGGTCGAACACATCCGAGAAGAAGTAGGGGACGTGGCGGAAAGGGGCGCGCTTTGCCAGGATCGTCTCCGCGCAGTGCTGCGCCTGCGAAACCGCGTTATCCCAATGCTCCACACGCCGGCGCTTTTTGAAAACGAGATCCGGGTAATTCGCGATGTCTCCCGCGGCGAAGATGCCGAGCTGGCTTGTCTCTAGATATTCGTTCACGATCACGCCATCGCCAAGCTCGATGCCGCTACCCGAGAAGATCTCGTTGGCCGGCCGTGCTCCCACTCCCGCCACAACCATCTGGCAGGTGACGGAGGAGCCATCGGCCAGCGCAACGGAGTTGACGGCCGAGTCGCCGCGCAGCTCCGCGACGGTGGCGGACTTGATGAAGCGGATTCCGCGAGCCGTGTAGTAGTCCTCGAAGAACTGTGACATCCGCGGCGTGAAGAATCGCTTCCAGATGCGATCTTCGTTAAGAATTATGGTCACGGCAAGGCCCTTTTGCCCGAGTATCGCGGCCACTTCCATTCCGATGAATCCGCCCCCGATAACCGCCGCTTGCTTTGCCCGCGCCGCACAATCGCGGATGCGTGCGGAATCGGCGAGCGAGCGCAAGTACAGCACATTGGCCAGCTTCGCGCCGGGCAAGTCCAAATGCCGCGCGTTCGCGCCGGTGGCGAGAATCAGTTTCTCGAACGCGAACTCCTCGCCCGAGTTCAAGCGCAGCCTGCGGTGCTCGGAGTCCAGCCCCGTGATCGCAGTGCCCAACCGCACTTCGATACCGTGCTCGCGATAAAAATCGTCCGGGTTGATGCGGATGCTCTCGACTGTATCTTTGCCCGCAAGGAATCCTTTCGAGAGCGGCGGGCGCTCATAGGGGACCGAGGTGTCCGCGGAAAGAATCGCAAGTTCGCCCGGCTTCAGCCCGAGCTCGACCATCCGTTTCGCGGCGTAACCGGCAACCATGCCGCCGCCTGCGACCGCGATTTTCGCTCCCCTCATCGAGCCCCCGGCGATAGGATGCGGATGTGTTTTTCCAGCATCTGGCGGCGCACAACGGCTCCGTCGACATTGCCGTCGGAATCGACTCCCACGCCTTCCCCGCCGCTGTGTTCGGTGGTGGTCGATTCGATGTCTTGGATGAAATACTTGACCGATCCATCCTTGGCCCTAGCGATGCGGATGCCCTTCTTCCAACCCGCTGTCACGGCGGCCCATTTCGCGGTGCCTGCGGGAAGCTCACGCCAATCGCGCACGGTGCGAAAGGGATTGGGAAGGTCATTAATCGGCTGGCTGAAAGATTGCGCTAACGCGGCCGCGGCCAGGCAACAGAACGACGTAAGCATTCCGCAACGTTGCATGGGACCTCCCGTGCCCAGCCGCCGCGTCAAGCGCGGGTGTCGAGCGCCATCAGACTAGCGCTAGCATAACACCAAGGTGCCAGAGGAGCTTCCCCTATTCGACGTCGTGGTGATCGGCGGCGGCAATGCCGGCATGTCCGCGGCGCTTACGGCCAGCGAAGCCGGGGTGCGCGTACTGGTGCTAGAAAGTGCGGCACCTGGGATGCGCGGCGGCAACAGCCGGCACACGCGCAACATGCGCCGCATCAGCCAGGCGTATCCGGAAGCCGAGTATCTCGCGGATCTGCTAAAAGTGACCGGAGGTAAGACCGACGAGCAACTGGCTCGCATCGCCATCCGTGAATCGTTTCCGGCTCACGCTTGGATGCAGGCCCACGGAGTGCGATTTCAGCCCGCGCTCGGCGGCACTCTGCATCTCGATCGCACTAATGCGTTCTTTCTCGGCGGAGGCAAGGCGGTACTGAATGGTTACTACGCCGCGGCTGAACGGCGCGGCATTCGAATCCTTTACAACGCTGAGGTCACGGCATTGAATATTTCGCGCGGCGTTTTCGAAAGCGGGACCGCGATCCAGAATGGCGAGCCGCTAAACTTTCGCGCGAAGGCTCTCGTGGCGGCGGCGGGAGGATTCGAAGCGAATCTGGAGTGGCTGGAAGAAGCCTGGGGCGAAGCGGCGCGCAATTTTCTGGTGCGTGGGACGCCGCATAACCAAGGCAAAATTCTCAAGGCTCTGCTGGAAAACGGGGCGGAGTCCGCGGGCGACCCTCGCCAGTGCCACGCCATCGCCATCGACGCTCGCTCGCCCAAATTCGACGGCGGCATCGTCACCCGGCTGGATTCGCTTCCACTCGGGATCGTTGTCAATCGGAACGGGCAGCGCTTCGATGACGAGGGCGCGGATTTGTGGCCCAAGCGTTACGCGGTGTGGGGACGCTTGATCGCGATGCAGCCGGGGCAAATTGCGTATTCGATCTTCGATTCCAAGGTGCGCGGTCTATTCATGCCCTCGGTGTTTCCGCCAGTCTGCGCCAACACCATCGCTGAGCTTGCCGCGAAACTCGAATTGCCAGTGGAGGAAACGGAATGCACGGTGAAACGGTTCAACCAGGCCGTGATTGGCGGGGGCTTCGATCACTTCCGGCTCGATGGCTGCGGCACGCAGAGCCTTGATCCACCGAAGTCGAATTGGGCGCAGCGCATTGATGCCCCGCCGTTCTTCGCGTATCCGTTGCGTCCCGGAATCACGTTCACGTATTTGGGAGTCCGTGTGGCGGAATCCGCTGCGGTGCGCATGCGGGATGGGGCCGCCAGCCCCAACGTCTTCGCGGCTGGCGAAATCATGGCGGGAAACATCCTTGGGGAAGGATATCTCGCTGGAATCGGAATGACTATCGGCGCAGTTTTCGGCCGGATTGCGGGAAGGGAAGCCGCACGTGCCACACAACACTGATCCGCAGCGAGTTCTGGCGATTTGCAACGCCTGCCGGTATTGCGAAGGCTATTGCGCGGTGTTCCCGGCGATGGAGCGCCGCACGGCCTTCGCTCCGTCCGACGTGGCGTACTTCGCGAATCTGTGCCACAACTGCGGCGAATGTTACTACGCCTGCCCCTACACGCCGCCTCACGAATTCGCTGTAAACGTGCCGAAACTCTTAGCCGAACTGCGGGCCCAGTCGTATCGCGAGTGCGCCCGGCCGCGTTGGTACGGCGCGGGCGTAGCGCTCCCGGCGTTGGCTCTGTGCCTGGTGATCTTTCTCGCCGGCACCCACGAGAACGCGCCCGCCGCCGGCCAATTCTACAGCGTAATTTCGCATTCGACTATGGTCGCGATTTTCGGTGCGGCAACGATTTTCGTTGCGATCGCGCTGGGCGCGAGCCTGATGCGGTTTGCCAAAGGCCCGGGTGCCTCAATGGATTCGAAAGCATTCGCGCAGGCATTGCGCGACGCTGCGTCGCTACGCTATCTGTCCGGCGGCGACAGCGCCTCCTCGGCTCGCCGCTGGTTTCACCATTTCACGTTCTACGGCTTTCTACTCTGTTTCGCGTCGACCACTTCTGCGGCGATCGACCATTATCTGCTCGGCTTAAGAGCGCCCTATCCATTCTTAAGCGCACCGGTGCTACTGGGAACGCTGGGCGGAATCGGGTTGTTGGCCGGACCGGCGGGGCTGTTCTTCCTCAAGCGCCATCGCGATCCCTTGATTGTCGATTCGCATCAACATCGCGCGGATGCTTTTTTCTTGGCGATTCTGTTCCTGACCAGTCTAACGGGCCTGCTCTTGCTGATCCTGCGGAACTGGACCGCTATGAACGTGCTGCTGCGCCTGCATCTCGCCGTAGTGCTGGCGCTTTTCCTCACCATGCCTTATGGGAAATTCGTGCACGGCTTCTATCGCTTCGCAGCGTTGGTCCGCTACGCTTTCGAAGCCGCCAGCTCCGCGGGCCGCAAGGCTGTCTGAGACGAAAGCAGCAGCGTCGCCGCCAGCCCCATCACCGCCGCAAACGACAGCCAGACCCCCGGCATCGCCCGATTTCCAGTCACGTGAATCAACCAAGTCGAAACGGTCGGCGTGAAGCCGCCGAAGACTCCCGTCGCCAGGCTGTAGGCAAGCGAGAATCCAGAGGCACGCACAGCGGCGGGCATGATCTCGGTCAGGTACACCACCATCGCGCCGTTGTAGCTTCCGAAGATCGCGGAAAACCACAGCGCCACCGCCAGCAGCCGCGCGAAAGACGGTCCGGCAGCAAGCCATGCCAACGCAGGATAGGCCGTCACCAGCGCGGCAACGGATGCCGTTATCAGTGGAAGCCGCCGTCCCACCCGATCCGACACAGCACCCATCACCGGCAGCAGCGCCAGATTCGACACGCCGACGCACAGAGTCACCAGCATGCTCTCACGAGTCGAAAGATGCAAAATCGTTGTGCCGAAGGTCGGCATGTAAGCCGTGATCAAATAGAACGTCACCGTGGTGGTAGTGGAGAGCATCATCCCCAGGATCACGGTCCGCCAGTTCGCCGCCAGCGTCCGCCAGATCTCGCTGGTTGGGTGACGCTGCTTGCGCGCGCGAAATTCGTCGGTTTCCGCGAGGGATCGCCGCAACATCAGGAGCAAGGGCACCAGCATCGATCCGGCCAATATCGGAACGCGCCAGCCCCAGTCGAGCATTTGCTCCGGCGGCAACCAATGCGTTAGCGCCAAGCCGAAGAGCGCGG
This sequence comes from Bryobacteraceae bacterium, assembly GCA_030041495.1. Taxonomy (GTDB): domain Bacteria; phylum Acidobacteriota; class Terriglobia; order Bryobacterales; family Bryobacteraceae; genus Palsa-187. Next base: position 58,175 of record JASHNT010000055.1, read on the forward strand.
CGAAGATCACCGCGGCCTGCTGGCTGCCCGATTGCCACGCAACGTAAAACCCCTTGCGCCCGGGCGTCGCGATCTCCGCCAGGTACACGCTGACACCGCCGATTTCGACTCCCGCAGACAGTCCTTGCACCAACCTCGCCAACACGACGAATAGCGGAGCCAACAGGCCCAGAGTGCGATAGCCAGGCAAGCAGCCCGTCGCCAATGTTCCCACAGCCATCAGCGCCAGAGTGAGCAGCAGCCCTTTGCGCCGCCCGTGCCGGTCCATGTAAGCTCCCAGCAGAACCGCGCCTAGAGGCCGCATCAGGTATCCAGATCCGAAGGTCGCCAGCGCCAGCATTAGCGAGGCGTAGGCGCTCTGGCTCGGGAAGAACGCACGCGCAATTCCCGTCGCGTAGTAGCCGAACACCATGAAGTCGTACATCTCCAGGAAATTGCCGGCGGAGACGCGGATCACGTGTCCAGCTTGGCTGCGGCGCGATGGCACGTTTGCTAGTGTAGCGGGTCCCGAATGCAAGTCGCCGCGCGAGCGGCTATCGAGAGCTGCTACCGGGGAAGACCGGCGATTTGATCCAGAATCAGTTTCAGGTTTTCGCTGCGCTTCTCGGTGGTGTAGCGCGCCAGCACGTCGGCGCGAGCCGCTTTCCCCATCCGCACGCGCAGCTCCGGTTCCAGAACCAGCCGCTCCAGCGCGTCGTACCATTGATCGTCGTTGGCGCACAAGAAGCCGGTTTGGCCATGCGTGATGCCCACGCGGAACGGAGCGATATCGGAGGCCGCGGTGGGGATTTCCATCAGTGCGGGCTCAAAATACTTGAGCTCGCTCTTGGACTCCGTGAAGAGATTGTTCAGTTCCAATGGAGCCAGGTTGATATCGACCATCCCATAACATAGGGGCACTTGATACCACGGCACCGGAGGCACGGCCTCGACTTGTGCTGCCAGGTCCTTCACTTCAGCGGGAATATCGACGTGCCCCACGGCCATCAAGCGCACGTGCGGATAACGCTGCAGCAGGCGGCGCAGGGGCCGCACGCACTCAGCGAAATCGTCTTTGTGGGTTTTGCTGCCGCTGACGTAAGCGATCCGGATCAAGTCCGATTTCGGCCGCACGTAAGTTGAGCGGATGGTTTCCACCAGCTCCATGAACTTGCGGCTGGCGGCGTTGCGATGCAGATAGACTGGCTTTTCCGGGAACAATTCTTTGATGCAGTCGCGCAGACGCTCCGTGCTGACAATGGCAGCCTCGGAAAGATCGAGCGCTCTATAGTTGCGATGCGTAAAATTGCGGTAGTTGCGCAGCTCCTGCGGATTGTAATAGCGAGTGACGGGGCTGAGGCGGCCGGGACGCTCGTCGAAGACCAGGTCATCAGTGTCGTAGACCACAGGCTTCTTGAGTTGCTTGGCGCGCTTGATGAAAGCTTCCACGTGCGAGGAATTCTGCACGCGATGCAGCAGGAACATTTCGTAGCGCCACAGGTCGCGTTCCCAATTCGCCTGTTCCGACACGATTGAATCGGCGGTCAAGCCCAGGTATTCGAATTCTTCCAGCTTGTTTGAGCAGCGATAGCGCTGCGCGTCACCGGGGCTGCCGCTGACCATCAGTACGAATTTTTCGGGACGAACGCCGGCCGGAGGCTCAAGCGGCACGTCCGTTTTGGGCGGAGGCAGGAACTCTGTCATCGCCGCGGGGCGGGACTTTTGATGTACGTGCAGCGAATCGTCCGGAACCATACGAAAATGTGCGCCGCCTTATGCCGGCTGGTGCGCCAGCACCGGCGCCGGCGCTGCGACAGCATCGCGCAGAGCGATCACGGATTGACGCCAGCTCGGCGGAAGCCCGTCCAAAATCTCCACCGGGCTGGGGCAGGGAGTAGCGGGCGGAACAGGGTGTGACTGAACATACGCCGCCATGCGTTCCAATCCCTCGCGCAGGCCCATATCCATTGCCTCCGCTCCGAACACGCGATACAGTTTTTTGTGGCAGGCGTGCGCGTGCTTCACTTCCTTCCTCTCCGGAAGAGATTGCACGTTCGGCGGGATTCCGAGAACGGAAGAAACCGTGTTCGCTAGCTCGCCGACCGAAGTCGGCACGTCGCCGCCGATGTTGAAGATTTCGTTCCGTGCGCCCTCGGTCAACGGCGCGGAAGTGATGCACTCGGCGATCGCGCGGATGTAGGAGAAGCTGCGTGTCTGTGCTCCGTCGCCGAAAACCGGCAGCGGCTCGCCACGCAGTGCTCGATTCATAAAGATGCCGACCACGTTACGGAAGGGGTCGGAAATGTTCTGGCGCTCCCCATACACGTTGTGCGGACGGAAGATCGTGAAATTGGGCCGGCCGAAATAGTCGCGGAACGCCCGGAGATGATTCTCGCAGGCGAATTTCGCTATGCCGTACGGGTCGGCGGGCGCGGGAGCGTCCGATTCGCGGAACGGCTCGGCACTGTGCGGATGGCCGTAGACGGCGATAGAGGATGTAAAGACGAAGTGCTCTGCTCCAGCGTGGTACGCGGCCGCCAGCACGTTGGCCGTTCCCTCGAGATTGTTCTGGTAGTTGAACAGCGGAATATGATGCGAGAGCCCCTCCGCGGCGTAAGCCGCCAGATGATATACGGCATCCGGGCGGAACTGCTCGAACGGCGCTTGCAAGTCGGAGAGCACGGAGGCGTGCAGGAAGCCCGCACCCAGAGGAACGTTCTCCCGGAAGCCCCCGGAAAGATCGTCGATGACCAGCACCTGGTGGCCGCGCTCGATCAGAACTTCTGCAACGTGGGAGCCGATGAACCCGGCGCCGCCGGTAACAATTGCCTTCATAGTTCTCCTTCCTCTGAGTGAGCTGTTCGCACCACAGCAATTTCCGATCCGGAACAAACACTGAAAACACAGGCTGTTTCTTGAAACCAGCCGTCGCGAATCCGACGCAACGTCAACTCTCCGCCAGCATCATCTGCGGATGCCGGGCACCAGCATGGTGGGCTTCGTGGAGCGCTTCCCGTTGCGAAGCCGGTAAATGTAGGCGAGGACCTCGGCCACCGCGCGATATAGATTCGGCGGAATCTCCCGGCCGACCTCGACGGACTTGTACAGCGCCTGCGCCAGCGGAGGATTTTCCACCAGCGGCACGCCGCTTTCGATGGCCAATTGACGGATGCGCAGCGCGAGATAATTCTTGCCCTTGGCGACCACCACCGGCGTCGCCATCGACTCATGCGTGTAGCGCAGAGCCACGGCGTAGTGCGTCGGATTCACGATAACCGCGGTGGCCGTCGGGACCTCCTTCATCATGCGCCGCCGCGCCAAGTCGCGTCGCAGGCGCTTGATCTTGCCGCGCACGTGCGGATTGCCTTCCGTTTCCTTAACCTCATCTCTGAGGTCCTGCTTGCTCATCTTGAGGCCGCTCATGTAGCTGCGCCGCTGCCGGACCCAGTCGATCAACCCGAAGACGATGAACACGGCCGTGGCTTTCCACAACAGCTCCACGATTGACGACCCGATTTTTGCCAGCCCGATTTCCAGGCTCGCGAAGGGCAGCGTCAGAAAGACATCGGCGTTCTCGCGGGCGACCGCATAGATGGTCCAGACGAACACCACCAGCATTCCCACCGCCTGCAACGTAGAAATGGGAGCCTGTGTCGCAATCTGCCGGATCTTGTTCACCGGGTTGAAGCGCCCGAAGTCTGGTTGGAAGCGCTTCAGACTAAAGCCCAAACCGGTAACTGCAAGGTGGACCGCGAAGGGCACCAGCATCGCCGCCGCAGCGACCCCGGCCAGGGGAACAAAAACGCGCTGCATTACCATGTGCGCCAGTCCCGGGACGCGCGCCACCACCAGGTCGCCGTGAAACGCGCCCGTTAAGGACTCGCGCATCATGAGTTTCATGCTCGCCAGCCAGGCCGGGAACCAGGTACTCAGCAGAATCACGAACGTGAATATCTGCGCCGCCGAGATCATGTCGCGCGAAGACACGAACTGGCCTTGTTGCCTAGCCTTGAGCAGCCTCCGCGCAGATGGTTTTTCGGTTTTACTGGAATCTGCCATGCTGCTTAACTCAGGAAAGCAGGCCCTGAATCACGTTCAGCACGTCTCCGGCGGAGCGCTCGAACACGCGCGGGAAAACCGCCACCAGCCAGGCCAGCAGCGCCAGGGCGAGCGCCATCTTGAGCGGGAAGGTGAGCATCATCAGATGCAGTTGAGAGTTCAGCCGGCTGAGCAGCGCGATGGATATCTCCACCATCAGCAGCAGCCCCAGCACCGGCAACACCAGCCGCAGGCCGGTGCTGAAAATGGTCGCGCCCAGATGCATCAGCGCGTTCGCCATGGACCCTGTCACCTGAAAGCTTCCGGGAGGATGCTGGGCGAGGCTGTGAGCGAAGCCGTACAAGACTTGACGGTCCATCCCGGTCGCGAAGAACAGCAATCCCGCGCCCAGTTGAGCGACGGTCAGCAGGACGGGAGAGTCCGCGCCGGAAGTAGGATCGATGGTGCTCGCGAAGCTGAAGCCGGCTTGGAGGCTAATGATCTGCGCGCCCATTTGGAACCCCTCTGTGAAGAACGCGACCGCCAGTCCGACCGCGATTCCGATGCCGGCTTCCGCGATAACCCAGCCGACGAGCACGCCCAGGGTCACCTTGGAAGCGTCGATGATGGGCCAGCTAGGGAAAAGCGTCAGGCTGACGCTGACGGATAAGACAAGTCGCGCGACATCCGGACCGGTCCGGATGCCGGGCAGAGGCAGGAACACGAAGGCTCCGGAAACGCGGGCCAGCACCAGCAGGAACGCGTACAGAGTTCCGGTACTGAGCGTGAGCTCAGTGCCCATATTTGGCGATTTCGCCGCAGATGCCGATGGTGTAGCTCATCCACTGCTTCAGCATCCAGGGCATCAGCACGCTGAAGCCGACCAGGAACGCCGCCAGCCGTGGCATCGTGCTGAAAGCGCTGTCTTGCAGCGAAGTCGCGATTTGCAGGATGTTCATGACGATAGCCACCGCCAAACCGATGGCCAGCAGCGGAGCGCTCATGGAGAACGCCGCCATCAGGGCTCCGTGGATCAAGTGGATGACAAATTCGGGAGTCATATAAATTCGCTCGCTTTTCGCACATCAATAAAAGGATTTCACCAGCGATCCAACCACCAGGTTCCAACCATCCACCAGCACGAATAGCAGGATTTTGAAGGGCGCCGACAACATCACGGGGGGCAGTTGTACCATGCCGATCGACAAAGTGATGGACGCCACCACCAGGTCGATAACCAGGAACGGGAGAAATAGCATCGCGCCGATCTGGAAACCGGTCTTCAACTCGGAAAGAATGTAGGCTGGCACCAATACGCCGAGACCCAGTTCGGAGGGATCGTGTGGCGCCGGAGAATTGGTGATGTCAAGAAACAGTTTGATGTCTTTCTCGCGCGCGAAACGGATAAGGAAGGCTTTCATTGGCTTGGCGCCTGCGTCGAACGCCTGGCTATAAGTAATCTTGCCTTCGTCCATGGGTTCCCAGGCATTGTGATAAATGTCCTGGACTACCGGCTGCATGATGAGCAGTGAAAGAAACAGCGATAGGCCGATCAAGACCTGGTTGGACGGCGTGGTCTGCGTCCCCAGCGCTTGCCGCAAGAAATGCAGCGCGATGGTGATTCGCAGGAACGGCGTGACCGACATCACGATGGCCGGCAGCAGGACCATCAAGGTAAGCGAGATGGCAATCTGCATGGGCAAGCTAAGGGTGGTCGGCGTGGCGACGATGCCGGCGGCAGGCGCAGCAGCCGCGCGCGCGCCCCAGGCGCTGGAACTTACGGCCGCGGCAATGAGCAAAGTTCGTAGCATTTGTTCTGTTGTTGGGATTATTGACCGGTTCCTTCCGGAACGACGTTGCCTGCCGGTCCGCTTTCCAGGACATTGCAGCCGTTCGGGGAAAGGCCGACCAGGAGAACGCGGTCGGCCAGCCGGATCAGGTGCACGGAATGCTGCGGCGTCAGCGCCAGGCGCCCGATGACTTCGAGCTTTACCCGCGCGTCGCGCGAGTTAGAGACGCGCCCCTGCGCCCATCCCTTCCGCTTCAGCAGCCATACCATCGTGCACAGAGCCCCCAGCACCAGCGCGACGGCGAGAAGTTGTTGCAGTACTTCCATCGCTATCTCAGGCGTTCCTCTCCGTGGCGAAAGCCTGCAGCCGGACCGCCGGCGCGCGGCCTATCCGCACCACCTCGCCCGAGGCGAACGGCGCGCCGCCGGCCAACAATCCCACTCGCGCTCCGGAGCGGATCGGGAGCCGGATCACGCTGCCCGGCGCGAGCGCCAGAATCTCGCGCATGGGCAGCATCAATCGCCCCAGCTCTGCTTCCACCACGAAGGGCAATTCTGCGTAATGGTTCGCCTGTTCGGAAGAAATCACGACGATGCTCTCAATTACGGATTAATCGCCGCGAGCAGAGTCTGCTCCATTTCGTCCACGGTGCTGAGCACCTTCGAATTCGCGTCGTAGCCCTGCTGGAACACAATGAGGTCGGTGAACTCGGTGGCCATGTCGACGTTAGACTCCTCGATCGACTGCCCTACCAGAGTTCCGCGTCCGCCGGTGCCGGCCGCCCCGACCGACGGAGTGATGGTGTCCACCCCTAGCTCGTAATTGTTGCCGTTGGTGGCTACCAGCGTGTTAGGATTGGCCACGTTGGCCAATGCCACCTGTGCCAGCGTTTGTTGCGCACCGTTGGAGTACGTGGCGACCAGATCTCCGCCATCGGCCAGCGACAGCCCGGTCACGGTACCCGTCGCGGAGCCGTCCTGAGTGGTTCCGGAAGCGGCGGAGGTTTGCGCGAACCCGGTGAGGTCGGAGGTGCCGTTCGTGCCGTACAGATTCCAATTGATGTTGAGCGTGGCCGCGCCGTCCGCGAGGGCCGCGCTATTGGTGATGTTGATAGGCTTGCCTGCCGCAGGCGTGGTCAGTTGTCCAGCGGAGTTGAACGTGATGCTGCCGGTGGTGAGCTGCGTGCTCGTGCCCGTACCGCCGGTTACAGCGGAGCTCGGGATGCTGACGGTATAGTTCCATGCTCCCGGGCCGGTGTTGGTGAATTGAATTGTCAACGTCTGGGCATTCCCCAAGGAGTCATAGACTTGAACCGGCGCCGAGAAGGTGTCGCCCACCGCCGCGCTGGCGTCCAGATTCGCGCTCAGCGAGATGTTCTGGGTGGCAGCCGGCGGAATCGAGCTGAGCAGCGGCACGGTGATCGCGGAGGTGGCGCCGGACGGGTTGACCGTCCCATTGGTGGCCATCCAGCCTTGCACCAGGTCTCCTGAGGAGGTGACCAACTGCCCTTGCGCGTTCAGGCTGAAGGTGCCATCGCGCGTGTACATGGTCGCGCCCGAGGACGGATCCTGAACCACAAAGAAGCCGTTGCCTTGGATGGCGAGGTCCAGCGGCTGTCCGGTATTCTCGATGTTGCCTTGCGAGAAATCGCGATCGGTGACGGTGCTGCCGACTCCAGCGCCGATCTGAAGCGAGCCCGAGGCCTCGTTCATCGCGTCTTCAAACGAGATGTCGTTGGTCTTGAATCCTTGGGTGTTCATGTTGGCCAGGTTGTCTCCGACTACATCCAAAGCGGTTGTGTCGGCGGACAGGCCGGAAAGCGCAGTATAAAGTGAACCCATTGGTGATCTCCTCTCCTACCTCTTTAAGAAAACGCGGCTCGCAACGCGAGCCTTTAACTCTGTGTGCCTTGTGTGCCGGACGTGCTTCCCGAGCCCGCCGTCGAAGAACTGCTGGTAGCGGCCGAAGTGGGATCCAGTTGTGACACATCCTGGCGAATTCCAATCAACTGCTCCAGTTGGCTGAACTCGGCCAACTGCGTCAAAAACGTGTTGCTATCCACTGGGTTCGTGGGATCCTGATTTTGGATCTGGGCCACCAGCAGTTGCAGGAACGTGTTTTCGTTCGCCAACGAATTGGTTGCGTTGATCGCGGCGTTGGTGTCAGCGTTGCTAGCCGCACTGGACGAAGAATTGGCGGCCGGTTGAGTCAATGACGCGAGCTGGTTGACGGGCGAACTCATAAGTTTTGCTCCTTGCTGAATTGGGTGTCGGCCAAAGCGGCCATCCATCGGGACCGGTTGGAGCCGCGCGGCTCCTGTTGCTGATTTTGCGAATCCCCGGAATTTCCGCCGAAACCGCGCCGATCCGGTTCACTCTGATTCTTGGATTGCCCCGGCGAGGAATCCGCCGACGAGGACTGGCTGGGGGCGGGACTGGTAATCTCGGCGCGAATCCCGGCGTGCGCAAGCCGGCCGGTGAGGTCGTTCAGGCCTCCGCGCAGCTCCTGCGCAAGGTCCGCGCTGGGCGTCCGGACGGAAAGATGAATGTCGCCCCCCCGTTCGACGAAGCGCAGATCGATGCCGGTGCTCAAGTCCGCACCCGGAACCCTCACCGTAATGCTGTGTGGCGACCCGGTCAGCGGCGCGGGACCTTCGAGCAGCGGCTGCATGCGCTCCGCCGCGGGTGTTGCATTGACCGCGACTGCTCCAGGAGCGTCCCCAGGAGACGTTTGTACCGTCGCTGCGGGTGAGGCCGGAGTGGCGCCGATCGTGAATAGAGTCTCGGCCCGGGCAGCAGTCGATGGCGCTGGTGCGCTGGTATCAGCCGCCGCCGCCGCGGGGGAACCTTTCAAACCGGTCTGGTCTCCAGGCTGGGACAAAGACTGCGCCGATGTTCCTTGAGCAGCATCCCCGGTGGCAGCGGAAGAACTCTGCGACGGTGTGAGTTTTGCTTCGAACGCAACCGGATCCGAGGAAGGCGCCGCGTTTGTCGGCACTTCGGCGCCCATTTCGGCCGAGGCCGGCCCATGGCCCGGCGAGTTGCCGCCTTGTGGCGAGACGCTTTGCTCGGGGCTCGCTTGGCTCGACTGTTGCGTGGCCTGTGCCGGTGCTCCGGCGGACTCCTCTGCGCCGCCGAAAATCTGCGCCGCGGGCAGATTGAGCGAAAGCGCGTTAGATAGAGAAGCTGTGTTTCCGGTCGCAGATGCGCCGGTCCGCTTGAAACCGGATGGCACACCAGCGCCGGAACTGGGTGTCGCGGATCGTTGTGTCGGGGGAGCGCCCACGCTCAGCGTACCTGGATCGCCTTGCGTGTCGCTCCCTGAGGAGGAAAAGGTTTCGGCCGAACCGCTCAGATCCGGTGTGTCCGCAGTGATATCCGCCGGCAGGTTCGCCGAGAGATCGATCGGACCTGACGGCCGCGGAACCGGGCTGGCTTGCGGCTCTGGAACGTCCACAGCCGCGGAATTATTGATCGCTTGCGACGGATCGGCAGCGCCGGAATTCTTGGCGTTCTTGGGCTGCGATGAGCCCTTGGATTGTGCGGCGTCACCCTGCGATTGCCCGGAGTTGCCCGCCTGGCGCCGGTCGGCGCGAGCTTGCGGCTCCGGCTCGCTTTCCGAATGCTGCTCCATGATCGCGCGAAAATCGCCGGATGTCTGCGCGGATGATGAACTGCTCGCGGGTCGAGTCCGGTCCGCGGCAACGGACGCAGCGATTGAGCTCGTCGAAGGCGCCATCATTCGCACGGAGGTTGTCATCTTGAAGGCGCGGGTAGTGCAGGTGACGGGCCAATCCGGCAAATTTGGTTTTCAATGCTTTAGCAAGCGGCGGGCGTCGAATGTCCAGCGCTATCCGTTGGGTTTCCGACGATCGAACAAACCTAGGCGAATATGTTATATCGCCCATGTTCAAGAAAGTTCGAGGAAAAAAGTTTGCATGAGTTTTGGCCGCACGCTTGCTCCCCGATTCGCACACGACCTATGGACCAAAGTGCTGTCATGGCCGCGGGCGGTCTGCGGGCGCGCATGCAGGCGCTCGACATGCTCTCCAACAATCTCGCTAACGCGAATACCACCGGCTTTAAGTTGGACCGCGAGTTCTACAGCCTGTTCGCCGGCGACGCTGAAGGAGCCGATGGCCAAGATCCCGCGCAGTTGCCCGACGTGAAAGGCCGCTGGACCGATTTTTCCCAAGGTACGCTGACCGTGACCAAAAACCCGCTGGATCTGGCGTTGACCGGTCAGGGATTCTTCGTGGTGAACGGTCCGTCGGGTCCCTTGTATACGCGCAACGGAGCGTTTCAACTTTCCAGCACCGGTGAGCTGGTCAGCTCCGATGGCTACCCGGTTGCGGGAGCCGACGGCACGATTCAGACCATGTCGAACGGAGCCATCGATATTCAGCCGGATGGAACGGTTCAACAAGACGGGCAGGCCATCGGCCAGCTCCGCATCGTGAATTTCACTGACCCGGGCGTGCTGTCCAAGATGGGCAACAGCTACTTCGTGAACTCCAACCCCGCCGTGAAGCCCGTGCCTTCGGGCGCGACCGTCGCGCAAGGCCAATTGGAAGGGTCGAACGTGCAGGTATCGGAGGCCGCGGTCGGGCTGGTCGGCGTGATGCGGCAGACCGAAATGTTGCAGAAGGCGATTCTGACCACCGCCGACATGAACAAACAAGCCATTCAGGAAGTCGCCCGCGTGGGCGGCGGAGTCTGACGCGAGAACCAGGAGATGAGAAATGATTCGAGCCCTATATAGCGCTGCGAGCGGCATGAATGCGCAGCAATTGAATGTGGACAATATCGCCAATAACCTGGCGAACTCCAACACCGCGGGCTACAAATCGCGGCGCGCGCAATTTCAGGACCTGCTGTATCAGAACATGGTCCAGCCGGGCGCGGCGGCCGGCCAATCGACCGTGGTCCCCTCCGGCTTGCAGCTCGGCCTAGGAACGCGTGCGGCATCCAACGAAATCCTATTCACACAAGGCGAATTCTCGCAAACCAACAATCCGCTGGACGTCGTGATTCAGGGCAACGGCTTCTTCCAGATTCTTCAGCCCAATGGCACCATCGCTTACACGCGCGCCGGCCAGTTTCAATTGAATTCCACCGGCAACCTGGTGGACGCCAACGGTAACCTGCTTCAGCCCAATATCACGCTTCCCACCAACGCGCAGAGCGTCACCATCGCCACGGACGGAACCGTCAGTTACACGCTGCCGAATCAAACCGCGGCGCAGACCGCCGGGCAGATTCAGCTCGCTACCTTCGCCAATCCGGCCGGCTTGAACAGCCTGGGGCAAAACTACTATCAGCCGACAACCGCGTCGGGCGAACCGATTCTCGGCACACCGGGCGGGCAGGAAGGAATCGGAACGTTGCTGCAAGGGTACACGGAACAATCCAACGTCAGCGTGGTGAACGAATTCGTGAATCTGATCATCAGCCAGCGCGCCTATGAGGCCAACTCGAAAGTGGTTAAGGCTGCCGACGAGATGTATCAGGAGATGAACAATCTGACGCGATGACGCTGCTAATTCCACTGCTCGTGTCCGCGGGAATTGTGCCGGCCGTTGCCGAGCCCCCGGATTGCCACGCTGTCGACAGCGACTCAGTGATGGCCCGCGACGTGGCCGCGTTGGTTCCGGGATTCGCGAAATTGCCGGGGGATTTCTTGCTCGGATACGTGGGGTCCTCCGGCACGCCCAAAATCTTCCACGCAGCCGATCTCGAAAACATTGCCAGAAACCGTGGCGTCGAACTGCACGGACTCCAGGATCTTTGCCTGGAACGCCGGACGTTCGTCGTGCCGGTCGCGAGCATCGCCGGCGCCATGCGGAAAACGCTGGGCGACGCCCAAATCAATATAGAAATTCTATCGTCGAGCCTGCAGCCGGTTCCCACCGGCGAAGTGGTGTTTCCGAGGAGCGGCGTGCAGCCGGGCACCGGTCCGGAAGTGACCTGGCGCGGATTTGTTCAGGCCGGAAAAGGCGCGACGTATCCGGTCTCGGCCCGCGCGCGAATCACACTCGAGACCAGCCGCGTGATCGCCGCGACGGATTTGCCGGCCGGAAAACCGATTCAGACAAGCCAAATCCGCGTGGAGCCGGTCGAAGACTCGCCCTTTGAGGACCGCTTCGCTCAGACCGCGGAAGAAACCGTGGGCCTCGTGCCGAAGTCACTCATCGCTAAAGGATCCGCGATCCGCAAGTCACAGGTTGCTCCGCAAATGGACGTCGCCCGAGGCGACATCGTCCGGGTTGAAGTGCGCCTGCACAACGCGCGTTTGACCCTGGAAGCGCGCGCGGAGACCTCGGGGATGACAGGCGCCACGATTACGGTGCGCAATTTAAGTAGCGGCCGGGATTTTCAAGCCCAAGTTGCCGGCAAAGATCAAGTGACGGTAAGAGGAGAGAGCGAATGAAGCGAGTGATTGCCGCATTGCTGGTGAGCTTTACGCTGACGGCGGCGTCCAACGAAGACCCGAACAACAAGAAGAAGACGAAAGAAAAGCCGCCGTCGCCGCTCGATCAATACATCAAGGAAGCTTCTGTCCCGCAAGCCTCCAACGGGCAGGTTCCAGAGGACGGCTCCATCTGGTTTCCGGCCGCGCGGCTCTCGAATCTTGCCGCCGATCAACGCGCGCGCAACGTTGACGATGTCGTCACCATCCTGGTGCAGGAGAGCGCCTCAGCCGTTAGCACCGGGCAATCCAAGACGTCCCGCGCTTCCAGCGCCCAGTCTGCGATCACTTCGCTCGCCGGACCGAAGGCGGCGACCGGAGCCCTGGCGAATCTGCTCAATTCGAACACCAACACGGCTCTGGACGGCGAGGGCACAACCAGCCGGGAGACCACTTTAACCGCTACCATCTCGGCCCGCGTGACGCACGTGTTGGTTAATGGAAACCTGGTGGTCGAAGGCACCAGAAATTTGAACGTGAACTCGGAGAATCAGGTGATCACGATTCGTGGAGTTATCCGCCCGATTGACCTCGATACCACCAATTCGGTTCCCTCCGCGCGCCTGGCGGACATGGAGCTTCAGGTGAACGGCAAGGGCATCGTCAACGACGCCATACACAGGCCGAACTTCTTGTACCGCCTGATCTTGGGTCTGTTGCCTTTCTAAGAGAGCCTAATGCGAAATTGTTTGCCGCTACTTTTGCTCTGCGCCGGGCTTGCTCCCGCTCAGGAGATCCCCAAAGAGAATCTCACGGCGCGCCTGAAAGAGCTGGTGTCGATCGAAGGCGTCCGCGACAACCAGTTGATCGGCTACGGACTGGTAGTGGGACTCAACAGTACCGGCGACCACCAGACTACCTACTTCTCCGCTCAGAGCTTGGCGAACATGCTGCAGCAAATGGGGGTCTCGGTGAATCCCGGGCTTTTGCTGGTCAAGGACACGGCGGCCGTAATGGTGACGGCTACCCTGCCGCCCTTCGCGCAGCCCGGGATGCACATCGATGCAACTGCCTCCGCCATCGGCGACGCACAAAACCTTCAAGGGGGCACCTTGATATTGACCAGCTTGAAAGGCGTCGACGGCCAGGTATACGCGTTGGCGCAAGGAGCCGTGGTTACGGGTGGCTTTGGAGCTGGCAGGGCCGGCAACACGGAGGTGGTCAATCACCCTACCGTCGGCAGGGTTCCAGCCGGAGCCAACGTGGAGCGTGCCGCACCCTCCATCACTCCCAAGGGCACCATTCGCCTGCAACTGCGCGAACCGGATTTCACCACCGCGCTGCGGATCAGCCGCGCAATCAATACGCGGTTCCCCGGCACGGGGAAACCGTTGGCCGTGCCTGAGAACTCCGCCACCATCGGGATTACCGTTCCGCCGGATTATTCCACGCGCATGGTGGAATTCATGGCCGACCTCGAAGACCTCCAAGTCCAGACCGACCGGCCCGCTCGAGTGGTCATCAATGAACGCACCGGGACCATTGTCATGGGCAAGGAGGTGCGCGTTTCGCCCGTCGCCATCATGCATGGCAAGCTGACAGTGGAAATCCAGACCACTCCGGAGGTGTCGCAGCCTAACCCACTCTCGCAAGGGCAGACCGTGGTCGTTCCGCAAACCAACGTGAACGCGAAGGAAGAAAAATCGAAAAGCCTCGTGCTGCAACAAGGCGCGACGGTGGAGGAATTGGTGCACGCCCTGGGCGCGATCGGTTCCACTCCGCGCGACGTAATCGCCATCCTCGAAAGCCTCCGCGCCGCAGGCGCTCTGGAAGCGGACCTCGAGGTGATTTGATCCGGGGACAATGAAGTGAGCCCGATTACTCCCGTCTTGACGTCCGGAATCACCCTGAAACCGCAGTCCGACTCCGACTCCGGCCGGGACCCTGCAAAAATCCGCGACGCGGCGGTGCAATTCGAGAGCCTGCTCATCGCGCAAGTCTTCAAGACCATCCATGAGGATGAAGGAGGGTGGCTCGGGACCGGCGACGATCAATCCGCAGGCACAGCCATGGGAATGGCGGATGAGTACCTGGCGCAGTCCATTTCCAAGCGCGGTGGCCTAGGTCTGGCGAAGATGATTGCGCGCCAGTTGGACCCCAGCGAAGGCGCTAGCAGCTCCAGTCCCGGGACTGCGTCTCCGCCGCAACAGAGCTCTGCCGGTACCTCGCGTACGGATCCTTGACGGGAACCGGCGAATCCTGGCGCGGCTCCTGTTCTTCGGGCGCGGCTTGCGCCGTTCCGCACATCTGCTCCTTGACTTCCCGCCACGCTACCACCAGCGTGGAGAGCACGGAGAGCGCTTCCTCAAAGGCAGCTTCGGATTCCTGCGCGTGTCCGGCAATCATGCGCTTCAAGCAATAGCGGTACAGGCCAGCCAATGTGTGAGTGAAAGGCGCGTTGACGGAGTGGTCCAGCGCGAGCAGCAGTTCCTCCACAGCCTCCTCAGCCTTGGTGACTGCACGGGAGCGTGCAAGGCGATCGTGGGTTTTCAGATAACCGATCGCCGCCTTCAGGTTGTCGATCGCCACGTCATACAGCATGTTCACGAGCTCCATCGGATGGGCCGAACGAATCCGGTTCTCGATGTACTCGCGTTGCAGACGCTGGCGGGTTTCCGTGTCCATCATCCTGTTCATTCGCTGTTGCATATCGCGAATCGCGGCACGGAATAGAGCCTACTTTTGAGCTAAGCGCAAATAACTCAGTATGGTACTAAAGCTGTGCGTCTAACCCTCCGATAATTCAGGAGTAAGCATTTAATCTATGCCTATCGGCTCGCGGAGGGAGCCGGCTTTTTGTTGGAGGACTATGGCAAGGATTCTATGGCTGCGATCTGCCGGTCGCAGCGAAGAGATTGAACAAATTGGACAAACCCTGGCGGCCGAGGTGGTAGTCGCTTGCGGAGCCGCTTGCGCATGGCAGGATTATTTAGCCCACGCGCAGGCGCTGGTGGTTGAGCTCCCGCTGCCGCCTGAGATGGTCCAAGAAGCCCTCATGGCTGCCTCCCACTCCCCGATTCCGGTACCAGTAGTTTTATACGATTTGGAATCTAGCTTCGACGAGAGCCTGATCGGCCCTCCAATTGTTGCTTTCCAGCACTTCACGGAGGCTTTGACGGTAAGCCAGTTTGCGACTCTGCTGGAAGCCAAGCTGGAACGGGCGGCTGCTTTGCGCACCAAGGCGTCGCAAACGAAGGAGCCGTGGCGCGAACTGTTGATCGGCGAGAGCCAGGTCATGCGATCGCTTCACGCCATGATCCGGCTGGCCGGCCCACGGCGCTCGGCGGTGTTAATCACCGGCGAATCGGGAACCGGCAAGGAGATGGTGGCTCGCGCGATTCACATGGCCAGCGCACGCGCAGCCAATATCGTCCCGGTGAACTGCGCCGCGATCCCGGAGAATCTGGTGGAAAGTGAACTGTTCGGGCATGTGCGCGGAGCCTTCACCGGCGCCGTCGCCGACCGCGCCGGACGCTTTGAACAGGCCCATCGGGGGACTATTTTCCTGGATGAAATCGGAGAAATTCCCCTGGAAATGCAGCCCAAGCTGCTGCGCGTGCTGCAGGAGCGCGAAATTCACCGCGTGGGCAGTTCCACATCGATCCAGGTGGACGCGCGCGTCATCGCCGCATCGAACCGCGACTTGGAGCAAGCCGTCGCCGACAAGGTGTTCCGCGAGGATCTGCTGTATCGCCTGAACGTCGTGCCGATTGTAGTGCCGCCGCTGCGTGCGCGCAAGAACGACATTCCTCTGCTGGCCGATCACTTCCTCGAGAAGGTTTGCACTCGCGAGGGATTGGCCGCCAAGACCCTGTCGAGCGACGCCCTGCGCCGCCTGTGCGACTACGACTGGCCGGGCAATGTTCGCCAACTGGAACACGCCATTGAGATGGCGGTGACTCTTTCCGGTGAACGCGCCCGCCTCTACTCCGGCGATATCCAGTTGCCTGCGGGACGAAGTCTGATCTCGGCTCGCCCTCCCGGCATTCCCGCCGGAGAAGGCGCAAGCCGCAGTGAGCTGAACCTGGAACAAACGGTCGGACGGGTGGAGCAGCTCCTGATCCAGGAAGCCTTGCAGCACCATGGCGGAAACAAAGCCAAGGCGGCCAGCGCGCTGGGGATTCCGCGCACCACCCTGCTGTACAAGTTACGCAACACCGCGGCTATGGCTTAAGGAATTCCGGTGGCACAACCATCCACAGCACCCGCCGCCAACGCCCAGGCTTTATCCGACCTCGGGAATTGGACCGAGTACGGCGTTCCGGTCGGAGTCATTGCGATCATCGTCGCGCTGATCACGCCGATGCCCGGCGTGCTGCTGGATTTTCTGATCGTCATCGACATCATGCTCTCCGTGGTGGTGATGATGGCCGCGGTGTACATCCGGCGCCCGGTGGAATTCAGCGTTTTCCCCACCGTCCTGTTGCTGCTCACGCTGTACCGCCTGTCGTTGAACATCAGCTCCGCGCGGTTGATTCTGTTGAACGGCAACACGGGCACCTCGGCAGCCGGACATGTGATCGAGGCCTTCGGCAACTTCGTGGTCGGCGGCAACTACATCATCGGGACGGTAATCTTCCTGGTGCTGATCGCGATTCAGTATGTCGTCATCAACCACGGCGCGGTCCGAATCTCCGAAGTCACCGCGCGTTTCACCCTTGACGCTCTACCCGGCAAACAGATGTCGATCGACGCGGATCTCAACGCGGGGCTGATTGACGAGGCCGAGGCCCGTTCCCGGCGGAAGCAGCTTGCCGCGGAGGCAGAATTCTACGGCGCCATGGATGGTGCGTCACGTTTCACGCAGCGCGACGCAGTGGCCAGCATCATCGTAACGGGTATCAACATCATCGCGGGATTTTTGATCGGCGTTCTGGAGCACGGCATGGAGCTGCAGCACGCCCTCCAGACCTACACGGTGCTGACCATCGGCGACGGCCTGGTCACGGTGATTCCGGCGCTGATGATCTCGGTCTCCGGCGGCTTGATTGTGACCCGCACGGGCTCCGAGGACGGCCTGGGCGCTGAGGTTCGCAAGCAGCTTTTTAAATCCTCGCAGCCGTTATTCCTGGCCGGCGGATTACTTGTCGTGCTGGCGGCATTTCCGGGACTCCCCACGCTTCCGTTTCTCCTCTGCGGAGCCGGCTTGGGCACGGTCGGGTGGCGAATGCGTCAGAAATCCGACGCCGCGCCCGCCGCCTCCAAGCCGGTTACGAAGGCGAAAGAGGACTTGGAAGACCTCCTCAAGGTCGAGCCTCTCACGCTCGAAATCGGGCTCGGTCTCGTCTCGCTGGTGGAGCGCGGGCCGGATTCGCCTTTGCTGCAGCGGGTGCTGGGAGTGCGCAAGCAGCTCGCCAAGCAGATCGGTTACCTGATGCCGCCGGTGAAGGTCAAGGACAACATGTCGCTGCGTTCCCGCGAGTACGTGATTCACATGCACGGCAGCGAAATCGGCCGCTTCGAATTGCTTCAAGGGCATGAATTGGCGATCCCCAACGGCGCTCCGGACGCGACGCTGCAAGGCAAGCCCGCGCACGATCCGGCCTTCGGCCTTCCCGCGTTGTGGGTCCGTCAGGACCAGACCGATCGCGCCCGCGCGAGCGGTTACACGGTGGTGGACGCGGTCAGCGTCATCGGCACGCATCTGGCCGAGCTCGCCCGGCGCCACGCTCCGGAGCTGTTCAGCCGGCAGGACGCCAAGAATCTCTGCGACCGGGTGGCGAAGGACAACCCGAAAGTGATCGAGGATTTGGTTCCTAAATTGCTGCCGCTGACAACGGTGCAGCGCGTCATCCAAAATCTGCTGCGGGAACAAGTGTCGGTACGCGACTCGGTCAAGATCCTGGAGGCCCTCGGCGAAGCTGCGCAGAGCAGCAAGAACCCGGTGCTGCTGACCGAGTACGTGCGCCAGTCCATCCGCCGCGGAATCGTGCAGCCGCTACAGAGCACCAAGGGCGAGATCCAGGCCTATCTGATGGATCCCTCGATCGAGCGTACGATCGAATCCTCGGTCGAGCATGGGGAATTGAACAGCAGCCTCACGCTGGCGCCAGAAACTATGCGCGACATCGTGGGGCGGTTCACGCGGAAGATTGAAAAGTCCGATAGCGCGGTGGTCGTGGCCAGCGCCGGCTCGCGCTACTTCGTCAGGCAAATCATCGAGACCGCGCTCCCCAACGTGAGCGTGCTCTCGCACAACGAGATTCCTTCGGAAATGCACATTCGTTCGCGGGGATTCATCGATTAGGCGGACCCAGCCATGCGAATTAAGTCCTATTTCGTCAGTTCGGTTGAGGAAGCGATCATCGAGGCGCGCGCTGAGCTGGGAGAAGACGCGCTTTTGCTGAACACGCGCAGGACAACCTCGCCGGAAGGCTCCGCGGCCGGTTACGAAGTGGTCTTCGGTTGTACGGAAGATTCCGTGACGGGCGCATCGCCGCGGTCCGAAACTCCGCGCACCCGTACCTCAGCACCGGTCGCCGGCGGGACCATATCACCCGCTCCGCCCGCCGCGGGTCCGACTGCTTCCGCTCCGCCTGCGGCGGTTCCGATTGCTCCGGCCGCGATTACCCTCTGTCCAATTCCCGCCGCTCCCCCAGCCTCGAAACCCGAACAACCATCCGTTGAGTTGGATCAGCTTCGCGCGCAGATGGACGAGATTCACGGCCTCCTGCTGGCCGCCGGAAGGCCGCAGACGATGCCCCGCCGCGTGCCTTTCCTCGACCGGATTTTGGCGCGTCTCACCAAGGCAGGCTTCAGCGCGGCGCTGGCGGGATCGATTATCGATGGCGTTGCAGCGGCCTTGCCGGATCGTGGAGAGTGCAACGAGGACGAACTGTTTGACCTGCTGAGTCGTGAAATCTGCACCCGGATCAAGATCAATTCCGAGTTGGGCGCCGCCTCCGCCGGCTGTGCCGTGATCGCGCTGGTGGGCCCCGCAGGCGCGGGCAAGACCGCCACGCTGATGAAAATCGCGGCCTATCAAGCGGCCCCCAATCGCCCTATCCGTTTGCTCGCCTTGCATGGCTCCGGAATCGGCAACCGCATGGAGTTGCAATTCTTCGCGCGCAAGACAGGCGTTGCTTTCAGCGCCGTCGAGAATCCCGAATCGCTCCCCGCTCTGGTCGAAGAGGCGCGGCAGAAGGAGATTGTGCTGATCGACACGCCCGGCAACCAGACCGCGGCGGAGCGCCAGAAGCTCGGCTCGCTTCTCGCGCGTTGCCCCGGCGTAGATGTGCATTTAGTTTTGCCGGGATACATGAGCTCCGGCGCATGCCGCGAAGCGATCCGGAAGTACGGCGTCTTCTGGCCGTCGAAGCTGGTGGTGACCAAGCTCGACGAAACGCCTACCTTCGGAACCTTGGTCTCGGAAGCAGTCCGCGCCGGACTGCCCCTTTCGCTGGTTGTGGACGGTGTTGGAATTCCGGACAGCCTGCACGCTGCGTCCGCCGGCGACTTAGCCGGCATCGCGATGGGATCGGAAGGCGCGGCCACGGCTGCGTGCGCGTAAGGAACATATGGGCTCTCCCGGCGCACTGGCGTATACCGAGCACCGCGAAATGGCGGGAGCAGAACGGGAACAACTGATCCTGGAGTATCTGCCTCAGGTCCGCTGGATCGCGTCGCGGATTCATGAGCGGTTGCCCGACAACGCGTCTCTGGAAGATCTCATCTCCTCCGGCATCGTGGGCCTGATCAACGCTATCGACAGCTTCGATCCATCCCACAATGTCAAGCTGAAGACTTACGCCGAATACCGGATTCGTGGCGCGATCCTGGACAGTATTCGCGGCATGGACGGAATCCCCCCGCACAAGCGCAAGCACTTGAAAGACGTTCAAGGCGCCATCGCCCGGCTGGAGCAATCTTTGCAGCGCGCTCCGGAAGAGGAGGAGATCGCCGCGGAGCTTGGTTTGACGCTTTCCGCCTATCAGGATCTGCTGCTGGACCTGCGTGCCGTCTCCGTGGGAAGCCTGGACGCGCCGGAGCACGAAGGTAGCTCCCGCACCCTCATGTACTACCTGGCCGACAACGAAGATAAATCGCCTGCCCGGGAGTTCGAACGCTGTGAGCTGGAAAAGCTGATTCAGGAGGGGCTCATGAAAATGCCCGGCCCTGAGCGGGTGGTGCTCGATTTGTACTACCGGCAAGGCTGCAACATTCGCGAGATCGCGCCGGTGCTGAATCTGCACATCACGCGGATTTCGCAACTCAAGGCGCAGGGCATCCTGCGCTTGCGGCAATACATTGAGCGGCAATGGCCGACTCCCCGAGGATTGTACTGATGGGTCTCTTGGACGAATCAAACGAGCAGGTACTGAAACCCGCGCCGGCGGCTCGCAACCCGGCGGACGTGCTGATGCAGGTAGAAGTGCCGGTCAGCGTATCTCTCGGCCGCACCAGAATGCGCATGAAAGACCTGCTCAGCCTGACGCACGGCTCCGTAGTCGAGCTCGACGAATACGTCGGCGATGAGGTGGAAATCCTTGTGAACAAATGTGTTCTGGCGCACGGAGAAGTGGTGGCCATCGACGGCAATTACGGCGTCCGGATCACCCGCCTGGGTAGCGGAGGCGCTCCGCCGGCCGTTCCTGAAAGTCCTTCGCCCGAGGAGGCACATGAGAACGGCTAGGACGCTCACCTTAGTACCCGAAAATTTTTTCTCAACAAATTCGGGACTTCTACGATATATAGGAGGCTGATCGCTTGAGGATAACGGATCAAGATACGGTGAACACGATTTCCAACTCGCAAGCGGCCGGGATTTATGACTCGCCCAAGGCCGCCTCCAGCGGAGCCTCTGGGGCTCAGAACTCCGCCGACTCCGCTTCCGACCGGATCGATCTTGGCAACCAAAGCGACCTGGTCTCGCAAGCACTAACCGCCGGCACGCAGGGCCGGGCGGAGCGCATCGAGCAGCTTCGCGCGCTAGTCCAATCCGGGCAATACCAGGTGGATCCGGCAGCGCTGAGCCAGTCGATTGTGCAGTCCGCTTTAAGCGGTTACTAGAGACCAACGCCGATGACCCCGCGGGAATGCTGTGAAGAGGCCGAGAACAGTCTCGCCCAAGCGGGCGAGCTCCTGCTCAACCCCTCGCCCGGTGCTTTGGAAGAATCCGTGCAAGCGCTGAGCCGAGTCATGGAACTGCTCGAAACTCTCGCCAGCGCAAGCGCTCGCGACTGGGACCCCGTGGTGCATCTCGCGATCCACCGCATCCAGACCGCCGCGTGCGCTTTGGCTCCGCGGATCGAGCACGGGTCGAAGCTGGTGCGCGGCTGGATGCAGTTGCGGATGGGTGAAGGCTACACCCGTGGAGGCTCGCCGCAATTCGCGGAGCCGGAGACCGGGCGTGGATTGGAAGCATAAATTATGGGAAGTCTCTTCGGTGCGTTAGACAGCAGCTTAAGCGCGATGACGGCGCTTCAGAACGCTATGGACGTTGTGCAGAACAACGTCAGCAACGCTTCCACTCCCGGCTACGCCAACCAGACGGCGACCTTCGTCGCCGAACCTCTGAATATATCCGGCGGACTGGATGGAGGCGTCCAATCCGGCCCGACCCAAAGCTCGGACAGCCACTATGCCGATCAAGCGGTTCAAGCGCAGATGTCGGCGCAAGGCGGCTTCACGGCTCAATCGACCGCCTTGTCCTCGATCCAGTCGCTCTTCGACGTTACTGGCCAAACCGGAGTCATCGGCGCGCTAAACAATCTGTTCCAGAGTTTTTCGGCCTGGGCCACCACTCCCGATTCCAGCGCGAACCAGCAGAACGTACTCTCGCAGGCTTCCGAACTGGCGCAGCAGTTTCAGTCCGCGGCGGCATTCCTGTCGCAGACCACCACGCAGGTGAACCAGCAGATCGGCTCCGCAGTCCAGCAGATAAATCAATTGGCCGGGCAGATCGCTACGGACAATGCGGCTCTGGCCCAATCCACCACGCCCGATCCCAACGTTCAGGCGAACCTGGAATCCTCGCTCGAAAGCCTGTCGCAGCTCGCCAATATCAGCGTGCTGTACCAAGCCAACGGAACAGCGACGGTTATGCTGGGCGGGCAGACGGCGCTGGTGGACGGAAGCCAGCAGTACGCCATCCAGGCGAACTTCTCGGGCTCCGGATCGGGCGGCAATCCCAACGCTGTACCCGATGTGCAGATTTTGGATGCGAACGGCGACGACATCACCAGCCAGATTTCGCAAGGAACTCTCGGCGGGTTGCTGAGCGTCCGTAATACGACTCTGCCGTCACTGCAGGGCGATAGCCAGCAGCAGGGTGCATTGAATATTCTTGCCCAGCAGGTCGCCGACCGGGTCAATTCGATTCTCACCAGCGGGACTACCCCCAGCGGATCGGCCGGCACGGCCTTGTTCACGTACAGCAACGCAAGCCCTGTGGATGTCGCCGCGACCCTCGCGGTCAATCCGGCGATTACCGCCTCCGGGCTCGCGCCGGCTAATGCGAATGGCAGTAACGCGGCCGCGCTCCAGTTGTCGAACCTGGGCGATTCCACCGCGTCCGCCGACGAAATCGACGGCCAGACCATTGTGCAATACGCGGCCTCGATCGCAACCAATGTCGGCCAGCAGGCCTCTAATGCCCAGACCGGACAAACCCTCCACACACAATTGCTGTCCCAGGCGCAGGCTACGCAGACGCAGATCTCGGGCGTTTCGCTCAACGCGCAAGCCGCGCTTCTGCTCCAGCTCCAGCAGGGCTACGACGCCGCCGGGAAAATGGTGAGCGTCATCGGCTCGCTGGCCAACACGCTGATCGATATGATTCCGAATCCGAGTTAAGGACGAGTTCCATGATTCAAGGCATTGGCTCTATCTCCCAGGAATTCCTGGCAAACCTTCAAAATCTCAACCAGGAGATGCAAGCCACACAGGAGCAGCTCACCACCGGACGCTCCATCAACCAACCCTCCGACAATCCCGGCGAGTTGGGCGACGTTCTGCAGCTTGAATCCGACTTGGGCAACATCAATCAGGTTTCGCAGAACCTGAGCCAGGTCACAGGCCAGGTTAACACCGCGGAGTCCGCGCTCGAGAGCGCCACCACTTTGCTGGAGCAAGTTTCAACGCTGGGTGAGCAAGGCGCCGAGAGCACCATGACAGCTTCGCAACGAAGCGCGCTGTCGCAGCAGGTAGAGCAATCGCTCCAGCAATTGGTTTCTCTCAGCCAGACGCAATACGACGGGGAATACGTCTTCAGTGGCGACGATGCCACTCAGCCTTCCTACCAGCTCGACTTAAGCAGTCCCACCGGCGTGGACCAATTGATCACCGCGCCTTCCACGGGGCTGATTCAGGACGCCACGGGGACCACTTTTGCGGTTTCGCAGACCGCGCAGCAAATCTTCGACGACCAAAATCCGGACGGCACGCCGGCCGCGGACAATATTTTCGCGGCTGTGAACAACCTGCGCGTGGCGCTGGCGAATAACGACCAGACGGGCATCAACAATGCGCTCAGCTCCCTGCAACTGGCGCAGAACCACCTGTCGGAGTCGCTGCAATTCTATGGCGGAGTCCAGGATCAGCTCAGCAACGCGAGCTCCGTCGCGCAGAAATTCCAGCTTCAGTATCAGACTGCGTTGTCGCAGGACACCAGCACCAACGAGGCGACGGAAGCGGTCGATCTCACCCAGGAGCAGACGTCCATTCAAGCCGCGCTGCAGTCGGAGGCCTCTTTGCCCAAGACGTCGCTGTTCGATCTGATTACGCAGGACTAAATGTTTTATTTCGAAGCGGCTGGCGGCGTAGCGGCCGGCGGCTTGGGTTGCTTTACCAGGCGGTTCGCGATCACCACGTCGACGCGCCGGTTCTTTGCCCGGCCTTCCGGAGAGTCGTTGTCGGCCTCCGGCTCGGTGTCGGCGTAGCCCACGATCCCCATGCGTTTCTCGTCCACCTTAAATTTGTTCACCAACACGTTCATCATGGCGATCGCTCGCGCCGCGGAAAGTTCCCAATTGCTTTGGAAGCGCGCCGTGTGGATCGGCTGCGAGTCCGTATGACCCTCGATTCGCACCGGATTGCCCACCGCGTTCAGCGCCTCGGCTAGTTTCTCGATCGTCGGGTAGGTGGCGGGATCGACCACATCGCCGCCGGACGGGAAAAACGCAGCCTGTTTGAGGCTGACCACCAGCCCGCGAGGCTCCAGACTCACCTCGACCTTGCCCTCTTTGATTTCCTGCTCCAGCGTGGAGGATAGAACTTTGAGCGAGGGCATCAGCTCCACCACGTCGTCCGGCGGCGCATCTTTGGTCGCCCGCTGCGCTCCGCCCGGGCCTTTCATCTGCGCGTTTCCCTGGCCCTTGTCGTCCACCGTGCCGCCCAGAATCTTGGCGACGGCCGGGGGCACACCCACCGATTTTCCATCCGCCAGCGCCTTTTCCACGGCCTCGGAAATCTGGCGGGCCTTGGATTTATCCGTTTGAGAGGACGCGAACATCACCACGAAAAAGGCGAACAGAAGCGTGATGAAATCCGCGTAGGAAACCAGCCACCGTTCGTGGTTCTCGTGCCCTTCGTGTTTGTTGCGCCGCGACATGGGTTATCCGCGTGCTTCCGCGGTAGCGGCGGCACCGGTTTTTTCGGCCGCGGCTTTGGGTTTCTTTCCGCTGTCCTGCACAAACGCTTCCAGCTTGGTGCGAATCAGCTTGGGATTCATGCCTTCCAGGATGCAGGAGACGCCCTCGAGCAACAGCTCCTTGAGCTGTATATCTTTCTGCGCCCGGGTTTTGAGCTTGTTGGCGGCGGGCAGGAAGAACAGGTTCGCGGTCGCGACTCCGTAGACCGTCGCGACAAACGCGATGGCGATGCCCTTACCCACCTCGTCGATGTTTTCCAGGTGCTTCATCACCTGGATCAGGCCCATGACGGCGCCGATGATCCCGATCGTCGGCGCGTAGCCTCCCGCGGCCTCGAACACCTTGGCCTCCGCCTCCGCCTTCTTCTCGGCCTGCGCCAGGTCCAGGTCGATCATCTTGCGCAGCTCCTGGAGATCGGTGCCGTCCACGGCCAGCGTCAACATCTTCTTGAGAAACGGCTCGTCGATTTTATCCAAGTCTTCTTCGAGCGAGATCAGGCTGCTTTTACGGGCTTTGGTCGCGTAGGCCACCACCTCGTCGATGGCGGCTTCCGGGTGAGTGACCTGCTCGAAGAGAATCTTCTTGAGACCCCCCAGCGCGGCCAACAGCGAAGAGAGTGGCGAGGTTACCATCACCGCGCCCAGCGTGCCGCCGAGCACGATGATCGCCGCCGTCACCTGGGTCACGTCGCTAACCTTGCCGCCGTCCAGGATCAAACCGCCCAGCAGGGATGCGATCGCGACCACTACCCCACCCAACGTGGCGAAATCCGGACGGGTGGAACGTAGTTTCGCCTTGCCCTCCGCCTTTTCAGCCATGCACTACATCCAGGCGCGCCGCGCGCGGCTCCCGCGCTTCCCCGCGGAGACCGTCTCCGAGCAGGATGGCCTTGCGAAACGCGAAGACCTTCTCGCAAACCTCCTCCGCCGTCTCCGACACCAAAAACTTCGGTCCCGAGGTCAGTGTCACCACCGTGTCCGGTGTCGCGTCAATGTGTTCGATCAGATCGGAATTCAGATAGAAAGGGACGCCGTTCAATCTGGTGAGCTTGATCATGGGGTATGCTCCTGGCAGCTTCTGTATCGATGAGAAGCGCCGAATGTTTAAGCCCAGATCGCCTACGTGAATCTAAGGTGAACGCTGGAGCAGGCCTATCGGTATTTCTGGCTTCCGCCGATGGAGGGGAAGGTCATGGATCCCATCAGTTTGGGCACCGAAGTCTCGGACGATCCCCAGCAGCGCCTGCTGCGCGGAGTGCATGAAAACTTCGCGCAAGCGTTGTCCGCTTCGTTTTCGGCGTTCTTGCAGGGTGAAATCGCGGTGCGTTTGGAAACCGTGTCGTTTGTGAGCGCGGCGGATTTTCGCCGCACGCTGGAAGCGCCCTCCAGCCTGATCAGTTTCCAGCTTGTGCCCCTGGCGGAGCGTGCGATTCTTGCGCTGGATTGTCCCACGGTCTTCAGCCTCCTGGAATTGCTCTTGGGCGGAAAACTGGATTCTCCGCCGAGCCAGCAACGGAAGCTTACCGAAATCGAGTGGACGCTTCTTGAGGAAGTGGTCCGCGTGCTGGTGGCGGCTTTAGGCGAGGCCTGGAAAACCTTCCACACCGTGGAATTCAAGGTCCTGGCGCTCGAGAATGACCCGGAGCTCCTGCCCGTTCCCGATCCGGCGCGCCCGCTGGTGGAGTTGGGCTTCGCACTGTCGCTGGGCGAGCAAAGTGGCGGCTTCCGCATAGCGGTGCCGCAAACTTTTTTCAAAATCGCCCCAGGCGAGGACGAAGCACCGCCGGCGCAACGCGGCGCGGAAAGCGCACAGCGCAATCTCGAACTTTTGGGTGAAGCCATGGTGGACGTGGAAGTGATTCTGGACGGCCCCGCCATGGAGCTTCGCGAGCTGGCCGCTCTTGAGACCGGCCAAGTGGTGCTCTTCGACTACCCGCTGCAGAAGCCGCTGCGAGCGATGGTGAACGAAACCGTCCCCATCACCTGCCAGATTGTCAGTGCCGGGCGCAAGCGCGCATTTCAAGTGGAGCGGTTGCCGTAGAAGCTGGGCCGGCCAGGTGACGCAATAGCTCAAGTGACGCATCCAGGTTCTCATCGATGTCCGACCCAACCGTCCACTGCCGCAGGACTCCCGCGGCGCCGCGGATCATTTCGATCCGCTCCGATTCCAAAGAGGATGCCGGCGCAGCCCGGTCCGCGCGAGCCGCGGCTCCGCGGATCTTCAGCGGATCCGCGCTATCCCAAGCCGCCAGCAGCATCCGGGCGCAACACTTCGAGTTCGTCGTCGGTTCCATTCGGGGAACGTATCGATGAAAAGTAAAGAAAGTTTAGAAACAGCCGGTAAAAAAATTATTCAAAAAAACTAGAATGCCACCCCAAACTATCGAAATGGAATCTGCCGCTGGCAACCGAGGTTGTGAGGCGGACCGGCGTGACGCCGCTACTCAATTCAAGGTATAGAAGGACGTGAAGCATGTCACTTTCATTGCAGACTAACATCACTTCACTGGAAGCTCAGCAGAACCTCCAGGTGAACACCACTTCGCTGGACAACGCCATCACGCAGTTGACCTCCGGCTATCGCATTAACGATTCCGGCGACGACCCGGCGGGTCTGGCGGTGGCCAACCAGTTCCGTGCCAACGTCACGGAACTGCAGCAAGGTGTTCGCAACGCCAATGACGGATCCGCTATTTTGCAGACCATCGACGGCGGATTGAACAACATTTCCAACATTCTGAACCAGCTTCAGCAGCTCGCCACGCAAGGCGCGTCCGGTACCTTCTCCGGATCCTATTCGACGCTGAACCAGGAATTCCAGACGCTGCTGGGCGAAATCAACCGTCAGGCGGCCAACATCGGCCTGGCCAGCGGCGGCGGCACGGCTGGCCAATACAACACGACCATCTCGGTGTACATCGGCGGCGGCAGCGACCAGGCGAATTCGCAGGTCAGCATTGCGCTGTCGGGTTCGGCCAACATCGTCGACTCCAGCGGCTTGGGCCTCGCCACTTCGGCGGTTGACAACGTTGGGGACGCGCAAAATGCGATCACGGCCATTTCGGCCGCGGTGACGGCGTTGGGCCTGGTGCAAGGTACTGTCGGCGATGGTGAAACCGACCTGACCTACGCGATCGGTCTGGCCAACTCTCAGATCACCAACGAATCCGCGGCGGAGTCCAACATCCGCGACGCCAACGTTGCGCAAGAGGCCTCGGCGCTCACGCAGGGCCAGGTCTTGCAACAGTCCTCGATCTCTGCGCTGGCGCAGGCCAATGCGGAGCCCGAAGCGCTATTGAAGCTCCTCTCCTAAGGGCGAAGCCGCCCCGAAGTCTAACGTTCCCGGAGCGAAGGGCCGATCTTCAACCGAAGACCGGCCCAGCGCCGTTTCGTTAGGAGGATAATATGGGAACAACCCCCAGCGCACTGAGTTCGACCTCAACCGCCACGTTCAACGGCACCAGCCAGTATGCCGGAGATCTTCAGCAGGCGATCAATCAGGCCGTAGCGGTCGCGTCCATTCCTCTAACGCAATTGCAAGACAACGTTTCGACGCTTCAGTCGGAATCAAGCGAGTTAACGACTCTTCAGAACGACTTCACCGGCCTCCAAACTGCGGTCCAGCAGCTTTCCTCGGGCACTGGCAACGGAGCGCTTTCAGCCACGGCGTCCGACACCAACGTAGCCTCCGTGTCGGTCGATACCTCGCTCGCGTCGACGCCCGGAACCTACTCCCTGAACGTAATCTCAGTCGGATCTCCAACCACGACCCTGAGCAACAACGGTTTGCCGACGGTGACCGATCCCAATCAAACCTCCATCAGCAGTTCAGGCACGTTCACACTGACCGTTGGCAGCAATAATTACACGATCACGCCCTCCTCCGATACGCTGAACGCGCTGGCTCAAGCGATTAACAGTGGGAATTACGGCGTCTCCGCTTCCATCGTCGACATCGGATCTTCTTCGTCGCCCGATTACCGCCTTACGCTCCAGAGCACGACATTGGGGAATGAGACCATCCAGCTCAATGACGGCACGCAGAATTTGCTGAGCGTCCTCAGCTCTGGATCGCCGGCCCAATACCAGGTGGACGGACAACCTTCGACGCCGATCTCCTCCGACACCAGCACTGTCACGCTGGCCCCCGGGGTCACCGCGGATTTGCTTGAAGCCGGCCAAACGACCGTCACCGTCGCGCCGGATTCTTCGGCCGCCGCGAACGCGTTGTCCGCGTTCGCTACCGCCTACAATTCCACGCTCGCCGATTTGACCACCAATCATGGAACCAACGGCGGAGCCTTGACCGGCCAAAGTATCGTGCTCCAGTTGCAACAATCGCTCTCATCGCTGATCCAGTACACGGGCGGCAGCGGCGGCGTAAACCTGGCCGACCTCGGCTTGACCTTCAACTCACAAGGCCAGCTAACTTTCGATCAGTCCACTTTCGATAACACCGAAGCCACCGACCCGCAGGGCGTTTCCAACTTCCTTGGCTCCGCCACCAGCGGCGGGTTTCTGGAAAACGCGACCAATATATTGAACGGGCTGGAAGACACGAACACCGGTCTGTTCGTGCAAACACAGAACTCCTACCAGCAGCAGATCAACTCCGATAACTCGCAAATCACCGATACGCAGACGCGCATCACCACCATGCAGAACAATCTGACTGAGCAGATGGCGCAGGCGGATTCGACGATCGCCTCACTGGAATCGCAGGTTTCTTATTTCACAACGCTGTTCACGGATACTCAGGATGCAATCCAAAACGGATGAGTGCCGCGCCGCGATCCGCGCGGGCAATTACAGAGCCGCGGACCAGTTGCTGGCCGAGCTACGCACCGAGGTTGAAGAAGCGTGGCGCGCCGCCAACGCCGCCGAGCGCCAGTCCATCGCTTCCGAAGTTCTGGAGCTGCTGAGTTGGGCCCGCCAGACGGTGCTCGCCAAACGGGCTCACACCTACAAACGCCTTCGCGAAATGAATCGCCACACTGCGTATCTTGCGAGGCCCGCGCTCGGGCGGGCGTACGTTGAATTAGACGGGTAACGCCGTTCCCAGCCGTCGGAGAATCAACGCTCGCGCGTTTGATCCCCGACGGTGCGCCGCTCGCACGCGATATAAATCAACAACTTGGCTTGGTACCCCGCGTGCACCGCGCCAGCATCATGCTGTTCCAGGGCTTGGCTGCCAACTACGAGCGTTACATGACGTTGTTGAGCGAGCGGCAAAAGCTGGTCGCCTCCAACATCGCCAACGTAGACACGCCGGGCTATCACACTCAGGACATCGATTTTCAGACCGAGTTCGAAAACGCCGCCGCCGGCGATTCTCCCACGGTGATCGAGCCCAGCAACCTGACCACCAAGCCCGACGGCAACAACGTCGACCTGGACCGGGAAGCGCGCCTGCTCGCTGAGAACGCCCTGCGCTTCCAGATTGCGGAAAACTTCGCCCGTGGTGACCTGGAGGACGTGAAGCTCGCGTTGCAGGATGGGAGGAGCTGATGAACCTGCTCTCGGCGATTTCGGTTAGCGCCTCGGGGATGTCGGCTCAAAGGCAGCGCACGGAGCTGTTGGTCGAGAATCTCGCCAACTCCGAAACCACCCGCACTCCCGAGGGAGGACCGTACCGGCGCAAGGACGTCGTGTTCGCGGCCGATCCCTCCGCCGCCGAATTCTCTTCCGTGTTCGAGGATCAGATGGACGAACCGGCGACGGGCGTGCGCGTGGCGCAGGTGGTTACGGACACGCAGCCGCCGGAGAAACGCTACCTTCCGGGACATCCCGATGCCGACGCTGATGGATACGTATCGTTCCCGCGTATGAATCCCGCCGAAGACATGGTGGACTTATTGAACGCCTCGCGCAGTTACCAGGCCAACGTTTCGGCGATCTCAGCCGTGAAGGACATGATCCAGCGGTCGATGGATCTTTTCAAGTAAAACCGCATGTCGCTCAAGATCTCTTCTTCGCCGCTCGCTCCCGTCACTCCTCTTCCGCCGCCGGCTGAGTCCGGCGGCGACGGCTCGGAGTTCCATGACGTCTTGAGCAGCGCGATCCAGGAAGTGGAGGGCGCGCGCTCCAGCGCCACCGATACTGTCAACAAATTTCTCTCCGGTGAAGGCGAAGACCTGCATTCCACCATCCTGGCCACGCAGCGTGCCGACCTCGAATTTCAGATGTTCCTGCAAGTGCGCAACAAAGTGGTCTCGGCGTACCAGGAAGTCATGAAGATGCAAATGTAAGCTCCCCGGACCATGCCCACGGAACAAATCAACCGGCTGTTACGAGCCCTCACCGTCCAGCAGCGCTGGACCATCTCCATTGTTTCCCTGCTGTTGGTGGCGGGAATCTACGGATTCCTCGAATGGGAGCGCAACGCAAGCTTCCGCCCCCTCTACACCGGCCTCGCGCCCGAAGACGCCGGACCCGTCGTGCAGAAGCTGAAGGAAGACGGCGTCGCCTACAAGCTCTCCGACAACGGTACCGCCATCTCGGTGCCCGACGACCGCGTCGCCGAGCTTCGCCTGGAGATGGCCGGCGCGGGATTGCCCAAGAGCGGGCGCATCGGCTTCGAGTTGTTTGACAAGACCAACTTCGGCATCACGGAGTTTGCCGAACACGTCAATTACCGCCGCGCGCTGGAAGGCGAACTGGAACGCTCCGTAATGTCAGTGGCCGAAATTGAGCAGGCTCGCGTACACATTTCACTTCCGCAGGATTCGGTTTTCACGGAGTCGCGGCAGCCGGCCAAGGCCAGCGTCTTGATCAAAATTCGCCGTGGCGCGGTGCTTCCCGATTCGGCCATGCCCGCCATCACCAACCTCGTGGCGAGCGCCGTCGAAGGCCTTTCGCCGGATAACGTCGCCGTGCTGGACATGCGCGGCAATCTGCTCAACCGTCCCAAGCGCGCCGGCGACGTTGACGATTCCTCGAGCGGTGCACTGGAGTATCGCCAGAAAGTGGAGCACGACCTCGACGCGAAGCTCGATTCCACGCTCGAGCCGCTGGTGGGAGCCGGCCGCTTTCGCACCGCGGTCTCGGCCGATTGCACGATGAACAGCGGGGAGCAAAGCGAAGAAACCTTCGATCCCGACCACTCCGTCATGGTCAGCTCTTCCAAGACCGAGGACACTTCTTCTCAGGTGCGGCCGACCGAGGGTGTTCCTGGAACCGCCTCCAACCTGCCGGACAACACTCCGCGCCCCGCCACGCCGGGCTCGACGACGTCGCGCAAAACCGAGAACGTCAACTATGAGACCTCGCACACGGTCAAGCGGATGACGATTCCGCAGGGCGCAATCCAGCGCCTCTCCGTCTCCGTCCTTCTCGATTACGACGTTCAGTTCGAAAACGGCAAACGCGTCCTAACCGCTCCGAGCCCCGACCGCATCAAGGTGATTCACGACCTGGTGGCCGCGGCCGCCGGCATGAACTTCGATCGTGGAGATCAATTGATTGTCGAGAGCCTGCCGTTCGAATCCACCATGAATCTGGAAGCGCCGGTTTCCGATGCTCCGGTCAAAACCCCTAACGGAACGCTGGCTCCCGTCGAGCAACTCAAGAAGGATCCGAAGCTGATGATCGGATTGGCTGCTCTGCTGGTATTGGTTTTGGGAGGAGCCATCTTCGCCATCTCCAAAATGAAGGGCGCCCGCGCCGCAACGGTGGTACGCACAGCGCCGCAGTTGCCGCCGGCCTCCGAAGCTACGCAGCGGCCGGCCGATCTCGGCGCCTCGCAGAGTCCGTCGGCGCTCGGCGCAGCCCCGGCGCTGGGGCCCGCCCGGGTTGAAGCGCTTACAACCCAGGCGCGCGCCGTCACGCAAAAGAACGCGGAAATTTGCGCCGGCGTGTTGCGCGGCTGGCTGAAAGAGGAGGGCGTATAAAATTATGGCGGCCTCTACACTCACCGGCGCGCACAAAACCGCGGCGTTGCTGGTCGCTCTCGGCGACGAAGCCTCCGCCGCGCTGATGAAACATTTCACCGACGAAGAAGTGGAGCGGGTGAGCGCCGCCATTGCCAACCTTCCCTCCGTGGCTCCGGAGCAATCGCAAGCGGTGCTGGAGGAATTCCATCTTGCGGTCAACGGCGCGCTGCAAGGCGGCCGTGGCGGACCGGAGTACGCCAGGCGCGTCCTCACGCAGGCCTTCGGTCCCGACGGCAGCAAGAAACACATTGAGCGGTTGCCGGCTCCCGCCGGCCAACCCTCCGCGATCCAGGAGCAGCTTCAACGCGTGGAAGCCGCCACCCTCGCCAGATTCGTCCGCAGCGAGCATCCGCAGACCGTGGCCCTGATTCTCTCCCGGTTGAACGCCTCCCAGTCCGCCTCAGTCATGTCCCTGATGGAGCCGGAGCTGCGCAGGGAAGTCGCCGTCCGTGTCGCCCGCCTGGAGCGTATCTCCAACGCGGCGGTCGAAAAACTCGCCAAGGCCGTGGGGATGAAGTTGAAGCCATTCAGCGAAATCCGCCGCGAATCTTCGGACGGCGCGCGCGCCATGGCAGCCATCTGCAACCAAATGGATCCGGCCTCCTGCGACGAGCTGCTGAATCAAATTGGTGAAGGGAATACGGAGCTTGCGGAACAGATCCGGCAAAAGATGTTCGTGTTCGACGACCTGTTGTCCATCGACGCCAACGGAGTCCGGGAACTGCTGAGCCGCGCCGACCGACGCCAGCTCATGATCGCGCTGAAGGGTGCGAGCGACGAGCTGCGCCAGCACCTGATGAAGGGGCTTTCGCAACGCGGGGCGGCCATGCTGCTGGAGGACATGGAAGGCCTGGGCGCCATCAAGATTCGCGATGTGGAGGAAGCGCAGCAGCAGGTGATCGCCGTGGTCCGCCTGCTTGAAAGCGAAGGCGTCATCAGCCGCAACAAGGGGGACGGAAAGAGTGAGCAGTACCTCTAGGATTCTGCTTCCCGAGGAACTCGGGTCAGTGACGCCGATCTGGTGGCGGGACACCACGGCGCCGCCCGCGAGCCAGACTCCGCACCCTCCCGCGCCGGTCTTCGCGCCGCCGCCCCCCATTTCGGAGGCAGAGCGGGAACGGATTGAACGCGAAGCCTATCAGCGTGGATTCGCGGAGGGGAAGAAGCTGGGGCAGGACCAGGCCGCGGCCGAGGTTCAAACCGTCCTGGAGCGCCTCAGCCGTTGCCTCTCCGAGCTCTCGGCCTTGCGTCCGAGCATGCGCCGGGAGGCGGAAAAGGACCTGGTGAAGCTGGCCATCGCGATCGCCCGCCGCGTCCTGCACCGCGAATTGACGCTCGATCCCCAGTCCATCGAAGGCTTGATCAAGGTCGCTTTGGAGCGCCTGGAATCGCGCGAGCTGTGCACCGTTCGCATCCATCCCGACCACGAAGCTGCGATTCGAGTGCTGCTCGACCGCTTCTCCAACGCGCACAAGATCGAGATTATTGCCGACAAATCTCTGCGGCTGGGCGACGTGCTGTTGGAAACGCCGCACGGCTCCATCGACGCATCCGTCGACGCGCAGCTCAGCGAGATCGAGCGCGGTTTCGCGGACCGCCTTCAAAGGTGACCATGAATCAGGAACCGCTATCGCTTTCGCCTTATCTGGACCAGCTCGACCAGATAGAACTGCTGCCGTGGTGCGGCGAGGTGACCGCGACTGTCGGTTTGCTGATCGAATCCATTGGGCCGGCCGTGGCCATCGGAGATTTTTGCGAAATGGATGGCGGAGGAGGCCGCCGCATCCGCACTCAGGTCATCGGCTTCCGCAACGGCCGCGTTTTGGCCATGCCACTGGATGAGCCCGAAGGCTTGACGCTGGGCGCGAAGGTGATCGCGCGCCCGCAGGACGCACGGCTCGCGGTTGGTCCGGGTTTGCTGGGCCGCGTACTGGACGGTTTCGGTGCGCCCCTCGACGGCGGGCCGCCCATCGGCGCCACCGATTCTTATCCTCTGTTCGCGGCTCCTCCAAATCCCATGCAGCGCCGCCACATCACGGACCGGTTGGTGACCGGCATCCGCGCCATCGATAGTCTGCTTACCTGCGGCCGGGGGCAGCGCATTGGATTGTTCGGCGGCAGCGGCGTGGGCAAGAGCACTCTGCTGGGCGCAATGTCGCGCAAAAATTCGGCGCAGGTCAGTGTGGTTGCGCTGATCGGCGAACGCAATCGCGAGGTCAAGGCCTTCCTGGAGCATGAGCTCGGTGAAGAAGGAAGGAAGCGTTCCGTGGTCGTGGTGGCAACCTCGGACCGGCCCGCGCCACTGCGCATTCGCGCCGCTTTTGTCGCACTGGCCGCCGCCGAGTATTTCCGCGACCAGGGTGCGGACGTTCTGCTGGTGATGGACTCCGTGACGCGCTTAGCGATGGCTCAGCGCGAAATCGGCCTTGCCGCGGGCGAGCCGCCGAGTCAAAAAGGATACACGCCCTCCGTGTTTACGCTGTTGCCCAAGATCTTCGAGCGCGCCGGAAACTTTGATAAGGGGTCCATCACCGGATTCTTCACCGTACTGGTGGAAGGCGACGACTTCAACGAACCGATTTGCGACGCCTCCCGCGGCATCCTGGACGGGCATATGATTCTGTCCCGCGACCTGGCGTCGGCCGGCCACTATCCCGCGATCGACATCCTCTCTTCCGTGAGCCGGCTCGCGAGCAAAGTCGTCACCAAAGAAGAAACGCAAGCCGCCCAGCGCGTTCGCGAGGCTTTGGCTTTATACCACCAATCCGCGGATCTGATCCAACTTGGCGCACATGTTCAGGGCGCGAATCATAAACTGGACCAAAGCATCCGGCTCCGCCCGCAGATCCTCGATTTTCTGCGCCAGGATGCGGACGCTCACTCTGGAATGGATGATACCCGGGCCGGTCTCTTCGCTCTGGCGAAACAACTATGAAAGAGTTTCGATTTCGGCTCGAAAAAGTCCTCGGCTGGCGTCACCTGCAAATGCGCGCCGAAGAAGAGAAGCTGGTGGCGCTTCAGCAGCAGGTGGAAGTGCTCACGCGGCGCGCCAACGCTCTGGCGGCGGCGGAGCTGAACTCCAAACTGGGCGTGTTGAAGGCGCCTTCTGTACAGGGTTCGGACTTGCATGCCTTGACCGCGTTTCAAAACCGCGTCAAAAAGGAGCGCGCCATGCTGGCCGCGGAGAGAGGCCAATGCGAAAGGCGCATCGCTCTGCAGCGCGCCCGCTTGCTGAAGGCTCAGAGGGACTATCGAGTCCTCGAAAAACTCCGCGAGCGCCGCAAGGATGCCTGGACCTACTCCAACAATCGCGAGCTGGAGAACGCCGCGGCGGATGCGCACCTTTCCAAACTGATTCGGGGCGACTCATGAACATCTTCCTCCTCACCGAGACCAAGAGCGGGTGCTACAAGTGGCGTGCCTCCATTCCCGCAAAATATCTGCGCCGGCGCGGCCACAAGGTTCAAATGTTCGACATGAGCGGGGGCGCCCAATACGAAGCCCCGGACGTGATGGTGTTCTACCGCGCTCATTTTCAGGAGGGCGTCAAGATTGTCGATTGGTGCAAGCGCAAGGGCGTGCGCGTGATCTTCGATACGGACGATGCGCTCGACCTGGTGCCGCCGGAGAACCTGAATTACCAGATCGTGCGCCCTCGCCTCGATCTCTATCAGACCATGCTCTCGGCTGCAGACCTCGTGACGACAACCACGGATACTCTGGCCGCACATCTTCGCCGCTCGAATCCGAACGTCACGGTGATCCCCAATAGTGTGGACCCCGAGGAATGGCCCGGCCGCGCCCCAGCTCAGCCGGGAAGCGGCCCGGTGCGCATCGGTTGGACTGGCAGCCCGACCCATTTCGCCGACTTGGCCGTGGCGCTGGACGCTGTTCGCGAGCTGCAGAAGAAACACGATTTCGTGCTGGTGCTGCAAGGGCTATGCCTTGAGTCCACGCTCGATGAGTTGTGTCAAGTCCTGCTGGCTAAGCACGGCAAACAGTTTTTCGAAACGGCCTTCGGCCATTCCTTCAAGCACTTCATGACCAAGTTGGCGGGCATCCGCTACGAATTTCATCCCACTGTTCCGGTCGCGGACCACGCCGCAAAAGTGTGTGAGCTGGCGCTCGACATCGGCATTGCGCCTCTTGCCGACACTCCCTTCAACCGGCACAAGAGCTGCATCAAGTTTTACGAGTACGCGATGGCCGGAGCGGTGACCGTCGCGTCCCGGGTGGTTCCTTATTCCGAAGAGGTCTCCCTCGCCGCAAAGAACAACCGCGAGGCCTGGAAACAGAGACTGGAGTCGGCGCTCAACGGCGACCGGACTTCGCTCTGGCGAGAGCAACGGGATTGGGTGCTGGCGCACCGCAATATCGAAACGGTTGTCGAATCCTGGGAGCAAGTTTTGAGCGGAGCTTCCCAGGCGCGCCCATCGAGTACGGCCGCAAAGGAGGCGGTGCCGGCGTGAGCGCTCCATCGTCCGCGATATCGTCCCTGGGCCGCCCGGCCAGCGCGCCCAAAACTACCTCGACCGGCGCGCAGACTGCCGGAAGTACGGGCCGGAAGCGCCTAGATCAATGGATGCTCGGCGGTTTCGTGCTCACCTTCGCGGCATTATTGGCCGGGATTGCGGCAACCCGAGTCCCCGCCGCATACTTCTTGCAACCTTCCGGCTTGTTGATCGTGCTCGGCGGAACGCTCGGCGCGACCATCGTCACCACACCCAAACACGCTTTAGAGAGCGCGGTCCGCAGGGTCGCCGGACTATGGTGGGAACGCGGCCCGGCTCGCGCGGAGTTAGCCGAAGAGATTCTCTCCTACGTTCGTCTGGCGCGCAGTAGAGGGATCGTGGCGCTGGAGCCCGCGGTTCGTGAAAGCCGCCACCAGTTCCTGCGCGAATCGCTGGCCTTGGCCCTCGACGTCCACAAACCAGACTTGCAGGCTGCCATCGAAACCCAGATGCGATTGAATGAGCGCCGCGGGGAAGCCGACGCGAAGACGCTCGAGACCGCGGGTGGATTCGCGCCGACTATCGGTATTCTCGGCACCGTCGTCGGGCTGATCGACGCGCTGCGACGTTTCTCGGACCTGTCCGCTGTAGCGGGCGGCGTGGGCACGGCCTTTGCGTCCACTCTTTACGGAATCGGCCTGGCCAACCTGGTGCTGCTGCCGCTGGCACAAAGGATTCGGGCCGCCGTCGCCGCAAACTTCGAAACCGAAGAACTGATTCTGGAAGGCGTCATCTGCATCCTGGACGGCATTCATCCGGCCTTGGCTGCGGAACGGCTGAAGGCGTTTCTCGACCACAAGCAGGCCCGATGATTCCGCGTTCTTCTCCTCCTCCCCATCATCGCGACCGTTGGATGGTCAGTTACCTGGACATGGTCACGATTCTGCTCGTGTTCTTCGTGGCCGCGGCCGCGAAAACGCTGGCTCCCGATCACAAACCTCAGCCCGGCCCTCCCGCTCCCGCGCCTGTTACCGCCGCTGTCCCGCGCCCCGCGCAACTTCTGCAGGCGCAGCCGCCGCGTGACCAGATCCACGAAAAACTCGCCGCTGCCGGAATCGAAGTCCGGCGCGAACCGCGCGGCCTGGTCGCCAGTCTTCCGCAGGCGATCCTGTTTTCGCCCGGCGACGATCGCATCTCCGCCGAAGCGCTGCCCATGATCTCCCGCGTCGCCGAAGTGCTCCGCGATGCGCCCAATCCGGTAATCGTGGTGGGCCATGCGGACTCGGTACCGATTCACAACCGTCGCTTCAGAAATAACTGGGAGCTTTCGGTTGCCCGCGGCATGCGCGTTCTGGAACTGCTGACGCACCGGTACCAGATAGACGAACGCAGGCTATCGGTTTCCGGCGACGGGTCCACCCGCCCCACCGATACAAATGACACGCCCGAAGGCCGCGCCGCGAACCGGCGCGTGGAACTGGTAATCCTCGACGCGCCTCTCACGAATCTCGCCCCAACTGCCGATTGATCAAGTGTAATGTTGTGGATCGCCCTATTTCTCATGCAGGATGCCGGCTCCCAGGCTGAGCGCGTGCGCGCCGCCATGGAATCGTCACTCCAACACCAGCGCGAGTCAATCAAGAAGCAGGAGGCCGCGGTCCGGGCAACACCAGCCGGTTTTCGCGTTGCCGCTTCCTCTGCCTCCATTGTCTGGCCGGCTCCCATTACCGCAACCTGCGACCCGGTCCCGCAGCCGGAACTGACGCAAATGATCGGCGAAACGGCGCGGAAGGTCGGCATTGACGGCGGGTTGGTGCGGGAGGTCGCGCGGCAGGAGTCGGGCTTCCGGCCCTGCGCGGTTTCTCCCAAGGGCGCGCAAGGGCTGATGCAGCTTATGCCCGCCACGCAGGCACAGTTCGCCGTCGAGAATCCTTTCGACGCCCGCCAGAGCTTGGAGGCGGGGAGCAAACTTCTGAAGCAGCTTCTCGACCGTTATAACGGCGATTTGACCTTGGCGCTGAGCGCATATAACGCCGGCGCCGGCTGCGTCGACCGTTCCGGAGGAGTTCCCGACATTCCGGAAACCAAGAACTATGTTTTAAACATTCTCAGCCATGCGGCGGCATTCGAAAGTCCGGAGCTCCAAAGCTTTGCGGACTACGTCCCGTTTGCTCCGGCGCTGGCTTTCGGTTCGAATCAGGCGGCGGGCGAGGGCGGGTGCCAGGCCCCGGCCGGCCATCAATAGGAGACGCGTATCGCTCATGGCCAATGAATTGAGAGACCGCGCTTTGAAGGCAGCCGACACGCTGCCCGTAGTCGCCGGAGTGCTTCAAAAAACGCTCGGCTTATATAAGGATCATGAGAACGTCTCCGTGGCCCGGCTGGCCACCAGCATTGAGCAAGACGTCGTGATCACCGGCACGATCCTTTCGATCGCCAATTCGGCCATGTACGGCGGCCGCAGCACCGTGTCCAACCTGCGCCAGGCGATCGCCCGCGTGGGAATCAACAAGACCCGCAATGTATTGCTGGGATTGTCAGTAACCCGCGGCTTCCGGACCATCCGGGTGAAGACCCCCGCCTGGTCGCTGGCGCGCTTCAATGCGCACTCCCTTGCCTCGGCGGCTTTGAGCGATCTCATCGTCCGGAACGTGCGTTCGGCCGACGCGGAATGGGCCTTTCTGGCAGGTCTGCTACACGATATCGGCCTGCTAGTGATCGCCGCCGGCTTACCGGAGGAGTTCGGAGCCATCATGCAAGGCTCTGGCGGCGATGCGACCCTTATTGAGCAGGAGCAGGCGCTGCTCGGCTTCACGCATTTTGATCTCGGTGCGGAAATGATCTCGCGCTGGAACTGTCCGGTAGCCGTGCAGGAAGCCGCGCGTTTTTGCCAGTCCGCCTCCGCCGATCTGGAGCAGCCTCTGGCCCTGGGAGCCGTGGTCAAGAGTGCCACCGTCATCGCGGACTCGCAACGGATCTCCAACTTCAACTCGTTCCAGAACCCTGACATCACCGGTGAATTGTTGGAGGCGCTCGAGATCAACCGGCCGGAGCAGTTCATCGCGGAATTCCGCGCGGACTATAACGATTTACAAAGCAACGCGGCATGAACGCGGGATCGGATCCGCCCGTTTCGAACTCCGCTTTCATGCTTCCATGAGATATGGAGAAGCGACAGAATCCACGGTACCCGATCGAGGCTTCCGCGGTTCTGCGCGTCGAGGGCCGTCCTGGCCCGTTTCTCGTCACCCTGCTGGACGTTTCCGCTACCGGCCTGCGTTTGAGCTCCCCGGTTGCGTTCCCGCAAGGCTCCAAAGTCGCCATCAAATGCTTGAGTAGGGAGGTGTCTGGCGAGGTCCGCTACTCCCGCCCCGTGGAACGCTCCACGTTTCACATCGGCGTTTTGGCGGAATCGGTTTCCGGCGGCGCCGCGGAGCTTGATCTGGTGAGCTTGTTTCAGCGACGCTAGCGAAGCATCGCGTCGACGGCTTTCCATTCCTCCGCGAAGCGCTCCAGCAGCCGGTCCTGATTCAGAGTGTGGCCCGCGAACCCGATCGATGGGGCCGGCTGATCCGTGACTCGCGGAGGCTCGATCGACATTCCCAGCGCGTCGATCAGAGCGTCGGCTCGGTGGATCGCGAGGCTCAACGGCACGCCGCTTTTTGCCGTCTCCGGCAGCGCTTGCGGGGCGTGATGAAACGCGGCGGCGGTTTGAAGGTTCTCCGCCAAGCCCCAGCGCTCCAACGCCAGAGCCGACAACTCCGCGTGGTCGGTCCCTAGGATCTCCCTCTCACAATCCACAAGGTGTTCCTGGTTGACGGAGGCGGCAGCCTGCACGCTCTCGTACTGCTCGGGCAAGGCCACGGCGATCAGCAAAGAACCCACGTCATGGAATAACCCCGCGAGGAACGCTCCTTCCGCATCGTCTAGTGGTACTTCATTCGCCAAAAGTTCCATCATCGCCGCCACCGCGACGGAGTGCAGGTTGAACCGGATCATGGAGAAAAGGTGAGCTCGCGGGCGGCGGGAGAACAGATTAGCGACGGTCCGCACCAGCGCGAACCTGCGGACGGTCCCTACGCCCACCATCACGATCGCGTGGCGGACGGATTCGACCTGATACGCCCGGTTGAACGCAGCGGAATTGGCCGATTGCACCACCTGGGCCGATAGTACCGAGTCCGTTTCGATCAGCGCCGCGACCTCCGCCAAGTCGTAATCCCGCCGAGAAAGCCGGCCGAGCAGCCGCCCGGCTGACGCCGACATCACCGGCAGTTTGTTCAAGCTCTCGAGCGCCTTGGCTCTCGATATGCTCCCTTTATAGCCAGTCGCAAACAGACTTTCCACGCTTCGGTATATCGATGAACCTGGCCATAAGTTGAGAGAATTACGCCGTCCCTCAAAAAACCCTCTAATCCTCGCCCGGGGTTTCGATATGAGAATGGCACAACTGTCCCAATGACCGACTTGAAGACTCCCCCGCCGGCGCACGTCCTCATCCGCAAACTGCCCGTATTTTCGCCTGTGGCGGTGAAGCTGATGACGCTGGTGGCCGACGAGGATGTGTCCTTTAAGGAGGTTGCCAAGCTGTTCTCGCTGGACCCGGTTCTGGCGGGTCAGATCTTGAAGCTGGCGAACTCCGGCCTGTACGGCCGGCAGGTTGCGGTCCAGTCCGTGCTTCAGGCTGTGGCCATGCTGGGACTAAAGAACATCAGCCGCATTGCCATCACGGCCGCGCTCACCAGCGGTTTACCTCGGCCTATTTCGCCCTGGTTGCGGGACTGGTGGCGGCACAGCATCGCTACTGCGCTCATCGCCGATCATGCCGGGGCGGGAACTCTCGACCTGGATTACGGCTATACCGCCGGATTGCTGCACGCCATCGGAGGGCTGGCCCTGTTCCGGCACGCGCCGGAGGAGTACCCGAAAATGGACTGCACTTGCGCCAACGCTCTGCAATCCGAGCGCGAACGGTTCGGCGCGAACCGTGCTGAGCTGACGGCCTTGATCCTGGCGGAATGGCGTCTGCCCCTCAGCCTCCAGCACGCCATCTCCAAGCAAAACCTTCCCAACGCCGCGGAGCCCTTGGCCGCCGCAGTTCAAGCGGGATGCTACTACGCGGAGTCTCTGGGCTTCGGCCAGTGCGGTTGCGGTCCGGACACGGCGCAAGAGGCCACGCCGGCGCGCCCGCTCGATCCCGCCTTGCTGAACGGCCTCGCCATTGAAATCAATCGCATCGAGATCGATTGCGCGATCGCCTGACTCAGGGCACCGCGTGGAAGGAGAGAACTCCGTCTCGCTTTACGGAGAGCAGCACTGCGGAGCTCGCTGCGTTGCGCATCGCCTGCTCCAGATCTGCAACTCCGGTGATCGGCCTCCGGTTTACTTCTTGAATGATGTCGCCTGCCTGGAGGACGGCATCGAACGCCGCGCTGGACGGCCGGACCGCGGTGACGACGACGCCGGAATCGCCCTCACGCAGATGAAAGCGCGTTCTCAATACCGGGTTCAACGGCGCCACGGAAATGCCCC
Organism: Bryobacteraceae bacterium; assembly: GCA_030041495.1. Lineage (GTDB taxonomy): Bacteria > Acidobacteriota > Terriglobia > Bryobacterales > Bryobacteraceae > Palsa-187. The sequence goes on from JASHNT010000055.1 coordinate 100,953, forward strand.
GAAGATCCGGTTTCTCTTGCCCGGCCGTCACGCTCGCCGACGCGATCACCGCGGCATGACTCGCCACCTGAGCATCATTCGGAGCCGCATCATCAGGGGCCGGATCATCTTCCGTAAGCGGATCGTCCGCCGCTATGCGCCGCGCTGCTCTCGCCGGAATAACGGGCGAATAGTCTAGCACCTGAACCACCCCAAAGGAGCGCGGCTGCGCAGGGTATACGTCCAGGCGGAACGTTACTGAGCCGCTGTGCGGATCGTAGCTGGCAAGTCCCCTCTTCAACTCTGCCGCACTCAGAGTACGCTCATTCTGTTCGTCGCCGTCGTCAACGTGCAAGACCGCGCGGACCGCGCCTTGCAGCGCAGGGGCGCTGGGATCCCAACTTAACCGAAGTGAGGATCCGGCCGGCTGAACCGTCAGACGCAGAAAAGACGGTCCGGGCAGGTCGTGCTGAAGAGCACGCGAAACGCTGTCGGCGATTACCGCGAACGCTAGGAGCGAAAGAGCCGCCGCGATCACCCAAGTCGGTTTGGCCGTCGCCGGGCGCGGAGACCGGGAATCGGGCAGCGGAGGAGGCGCAGGTGGAATCGATCGTTCCGGAACGGCGACTGCGCCGTGTGAATACGGCACCGGGGGAGACACAGCAACGGCTTTCGCGATCCGGTGCTCCGCTTCAGGATGTGCGCCGGTTTGCGCGGGTGGACGCTCCTGCCGGAGCGTAAGCATCGCGGAGAGAGATGAAGTCAGGGGGCACTCATGTACGCACCTGAGCTCTCCTTGCACACGAGCAAAAAAGGCTGCTTTGCCGGGTACGGGGCCAAGCATGAGAAACAATGCTGCGCCTCCGTCAAAGCATCGTGCGAGGGTTTCAGAGTCTGACGCCTCCAGCGCCAGCTCCTGCGAACGTGTGTGCGTGCGAAAAAGACCAACGGCCTCGATCCCGCAGCTTTCCACATCCTCCCGAAGGCGTCCGTAATCATTTTCCGAGAGGAGATAGGAAGGGCCCAAGCGGTGCTCCGAGTCCACGGTCCGGTACCCGTCAATCCACAGATGTACAGAATTCCCCTCGACTTCTCCCCTGCCTAGCAGGATCCCTCCGATTTCCAACCCCCGGTGGGGCACTTGCTTGAACGCCGTCCAGGCTTCGATTCCCAAGCGCGGCATTAGGTTTGGATTCAGATGCAGCGTAAATGCCACCGATGCATCCACCCATTTACACGCCGGGTTCCCGACCGGAGGAGGTGCGGCTTCCCGCATGGCTGTGAGACTCCGGACACGGCCCCGCCGTTTCGTGCGAACTTGCTGGGCTACCTGTGGTGACCGTTGCCGGCTGCCGTCTCTCGCGTAAGCTACGCGGTAGCCTATTGGAGGCAAGCAATTTATACAATTGCGAGTCGCCAGAAACGGTGAAAGGGCCGATAGCGCTTGCCCGGGCGGCGGAGTAATAGCGCCTCCTTCCGTTGACCGGCGCATGTGAGGGGCGGCGTTGTCTGCGATCCGCTCGGGACTGTAGTCGCGCCATTCGATTGCGCATATGCGCTGAGCGGCTTTAACGCTTCATCGTTGCCCGGCGCGCTAGATCCCTGCCTCCTGGACTTCAAGATTCCGCCGCCCCCGATGGTGGTCCGGTTCCATCGGACACCTCCCTACAGCCGAGGATTATCTTCCTGCGGGCGTAGCGTGTCAATCGTGGCGCGGGCGCGAAGGACCCAGCGAGGAATTCCAGACATTGCGGATTCCACATCGCGGATTGCCGCGAAGACGGGGAGTCCGCTATACTAACCGCGAAGAACGCTTATGTCGCGCATGAACAAGTTGAATTCCTTCCGATACGCGACGGTTTTATTGACCGCCGGGCTGGGCATGATTGTCAGCGCACCTTCTCTGGTTCGGGCAGCCGGGAACTTGGCCGAGGGATGGTCCGTGCGTGCTGACTCCGGCACGGGGCAGGACAACAAACTCACCGTCGAAGGCGGCGTGTATCACTTCATGATGGGCGGGCCGCCGTCCAACAACGGCACCTTCTACAATCCGGCATGGACCGCAACCGGCAACCACACCTTCACGGCAACCTTCTCGCAGAATGCGAGAGCCACGCATCCGACCTCTTATGGACTGATGTTCGGCGGCTCGAATCTCGGGGCCGAGAATCAGATGTACAGCTACTTCCTGGTGCGCCAGGCGGGCCAGTTTTACATCGCCAGTCGTAACAGTGCCTCAGTAACGGCGGTGGTGCCATGGACGTCGAACCCAGCGATCCATCCGGAAGGGTCCGATGGCAAACAGACCAACACCTTGTCGGTTCAGGTTTCGGGCGACAACGTTATTTTCAGCGTGAATGGGACCGAGGTAAACCGGCAAAAGGCGTCGGCGCTACACGTCAGCGGTCTGTACGGCTTCCGGATCGGGCACCGGCTGGACGTTTCCGTCACCAACGTCATGAAATAGAAGCCGCGTGGCAGGCACAGGCGGGCCGTAGCGCACGAGACGGCGGTCAATCCACCTGGCGCGGCCAGGAACCTTTGCCAGTCAGCAACGTCGGCTCCCATCATGAACGGAGATTGCAAATTCAGGGTGCGCATAGGCCGCTTCGCGGCTTCAACGGCACTCCATTTCGGACTTGCCGGTAATCCCGCCGCGGCCGTCGATCGCGAAACGGAGAGTGCACGTGGCAATGTCCGGCGCTAGGTCGCGAAACAGCACCACCGCGGTGTCGTGATAGCGGCATCGCAGGAAGACGTTCATCGACCGGTAGCCTTTGAGATTCCAGGTCTGTGTTATGCGGGAGCCTTCCTGTTTTTGATCGTCTGGCGCCAACTCGAACTCCTGTCCACCGGCTTTCCCGTTGTAAACCGAGATTCGCTCGAAAGCGTGCTTGGCCCGCACAGTTGTACCGTTCCATGCAGGCACGGGCTGCGCGGTCTCCACCGTCGCGAGAACCGTCGGACAAACTGCAGCAGCGCCGGTCGCCGCAGCCGCGGCGAAGAGAGTCAGAGCGGCGAGGCGGCAAACCCTATTCGATGACATAAAAGAAGTCGCCGTCGTTGACCGGCTTGGTGCCGGGAGCGCCCCCTTGAAACCGTATGGTACGCTGATGAACCGGCTGGCCAATCCACTGGTCCCAGACCAGAATACCAACCGGACTCTGGCTTACATAAATCGCAGCGTGCGAGGTGCCGTCGGTGCTGTTGGTATAGGTTCCTGCGGGACCGAAGGTGGCGATGGCGGTTCCGGCGGCGAGCATTGCTTCTTTCACCTGGGCGCCCTTGGTCCAAGAGGATGTCAACGGAGCGCCACTGGCGGCCTCGACAAAGGCCACACACTGTCCGCTTCCGACTACCTGGCCGGCATAGGTTTCCGGATTAGCTGCGATAAAGGACATTTGTACTCCCTTTAAAACTGAAGAAAAAGCAAAGCGCTACCCTTTGACGATAAGAGCCGCCAAGCCATTTGGCGGGCATTTTGCGACGGTCATTGACGCGCTGAACCGGAAACTCAAGCCCCGCACTTCACTAGAAAATCTCTGATCCCGATCCCCAATACTAAATCGCACCTTTGGATTTGGCAAGGCTTTTTCCAGTCGTCTTTGGATATTTCTGAAATTCTTGCGCGTTCGATCAGGGATCGGTGAGTATATCGCGATCAGAATCGGATGACCATCCGCCGTGTCCCAGGGTTCAGCGGTTTCCTGAAGCCGCCGGTGATCTGCGCCCGCATGCTTAAGCCTCTTCCATCAAGTCCGAGATGGCCGGCGCACTGGGTGGCGAGCCCCTTCGAATCGTCGTTGTGGGATAATCATAACCCCATGCCCGCTCGATCTCTTGCTGCCATGCTCTTCTTCTTGTTCGGTTTCAGCCTCAATTCCTGGGCGCAGACGACCACCCTGAACCTCTCGCATGATTTGGTGAACGACGGGATCGCGGCCGCGAATATGACCCCGGGTGAACCGTCGCTCGATTCGCGTCCGCTGCTTGAAGCCGCAATCGCGTACGCGGGGACAAATGGGATCACTAACCTAATTGCGGACCCGGGGGCTTATTATTTCCTCTCGCTTCACAATCCCAATACACATGTCCTGATCGACGGCGCATCGAATATGCAGGTCGATTTTCAGAATTCGGACTTGCTGTTCGCGTTCAGCAACGTCTCGGCGATTGAGTGCTCGAATTGCAGCAGCGTGACCCTCCAAAATTTCACCGTGGATTTCCAGCAGCTACCTTTCACTCAGGTGACGGTTTCATCCGTCAACGCGGCGGCGCAGAGCTTTACCTATCAGACGATTCCGGGCTACCAGGACCCGGCTGCGTTCAACACCAATCGCGCTCCCGACGGCAGCGACGCCATTTTCATGTTCATATTCCGCGACGGCGTTCCCATCCAGCAGGTGGGGCGGCTGAGCGCGTCGCGTCCCGTCTCCGGGGGCGTCATCGCGATTTCCGACGTCAACGATCCGTGGGCGACCCCAACCGCTCTTGCTTCGATTCAGCCGGGGGACACGGTTGTATTCAGCGATAGATCGGGTAACCCGGCGATAAATATCGTGAATGGACAGAACGTTACGGTTGAAGATGTATCGATTTACTCAAGCGGGCAGATCGGAATGTATTTCGGACGGACCAACGGAGCCATCGCGGATCATGTGCAGGTCATCCCCAAGCCTGGAACGACAAGGCTGATCAGCACCAACGCCGACGGCATCCACACCAGCTTCGCGCTCGGCGCGAACGCGTTCACCAACAACACCGTGCGGCGGACGTGCGACGACGCTCTGGCGATTTCCGATTCATGGCTGGCGACCGTCACGAACGTGAATGGGACGACGGTCACCGTCTCGCGCAACTACGGATCGCCGTTTCCCCCGGGCGTCGCGATCTCCTTCATCGATCCCACAACCGCCGCGGTCATTGGATCGGCGACGATCTCTTCCGAGACGCCTCCCTACGCTCAACAGTCGCTGACTGCGGGGGAGACCGTCACCTTGACGCTGAGTCAGGCCCTGCCAGGCTTGGCCGCAAATTACGGCGTTGTGGATGTCGACCCCGCCAAGCTCGGCAGCGGGTCTGAGATCGCGTATAACACCGTTCAGGAGGGCGTCTTCTCGCGCGGCGTGTGGCTGGCGGGCGTGGAAAATGTTTCCGTGCACGACAACTATATCCAGCGCACATCGAGTAATGGAATTTTTGTTCAGGAGCTCAACGCGGACAATACCGACGCCGGCCCTTCGTCCGGCATCACTATTCAGAACAACCTGGTGGACAGCTCCATTGCATACGCGAACGTATCGCACGGAGTCACGTTTGCAGCTGCTTCCATCTACACGGTATCGCAGAACTCGCAAAATGCGCAGGTAGCGGCCAGTCCGCACGGCAACATTGTGGTGACGGGAAACAGAGTGACCAATGCAGCGCGCTCGGCGATCCGGCTGGAGAACGTGACCGGCGGGGAAATAACGGACAACACGATTCAAGGATTCGGACTTGCGCCGACGGTCAATGTGTTCAGTCCTCCGGCCTGTTGCGAATCCCTTGCCCAGTATGAGGCGGATTTTGCGCAAGCGTTGCTGACGCCCACATCGATAGGCATAACTTCGAACAGCAATCCATCGCCCGGCGCCGCGACTTCGCTCTCTAATCTTTCCACCGCCAGCGGTTATCCGCGGCTCGGGATCGGTTCCTTTGCGGCCGCCTATGGGACCAACCTGGCTACGGCGCCCGTCCCGGCGTCAGGGGCCGTTTACCCCACATCGCTGGGCGGAGTTACCGTTTCGATCACCGACGGGACGGGCACGACTATGCTGGCGCCGATTCAATACGTCTCGCTGGGGCAAGTGAACTATGTGGTGCCGGCGGGTCTTGCTCCGGGCATAGCGACGGTGACGATCGGTTCTTCGTCGGGCTCGGCTGAAATTGACAGCGTTGGGCCGGGCTTGTATTCGATGAATGGGACCACGGGAGTGGCCGCGGCGACCGCGGGCTTGTACTCGACGGATGGAACCATGACGCCGGTTCAGGTATTTCAATGCAATCCCGCCTGTGTTTCGGTTCCGATGAGTCTGGGCTCCGCGGGGCAAACGCTGGCAGTAACGCTTTACGGCACCGGTTTCCGGAATCTGAGCTCAGCCGCGGCGGCGTCCGTAACTATCGGCGGTGTGCCGGCGCAGATCCTGTATATTGGGGCTCAGCCTACCGACGCCGGACTGGATCAAGTAAACGTGATCGTGCCGGCTTCGCTCGCAGGGGCGGGCGAAGTCCCGGTGGTGCTTACCGTCGATGGACAAACCGCGAATGCGGTCACGCTGAACGTGCAATAGCTGCGCGGGCTCCTTCGCCCGAGTCGATCGCACATAACCGCACAGCCCCGAACGCGGCCTGCCCGCTGAGGCGGTTGCCGATAGGCCCAGTACAACAACAGAAAAGATACTAGCCCTCCTGCGGCTCGATACTACCTGCAAATTGCACCTCCCGGCTATTGGGGCGAATCGCTCCGCTTCCTAGCATAGATCTGCTCCAGTTCATCTGCGGCTTGCCGTGATTACTGAGGCGAAGGCTTTTCAGTCAGGAGGCTGTGAATGACAGTTTTTACGGGAACGCGCACACTTTCTGTGGCGCTGGCAGTTCTGGGAATCGCGGCCATGGTTGAGTTTGCGCCAGCGGCGGCCGCTGCGCCAGTCGCGGCAAATGACCTGCTCCTCTGCGTAAGCGATACCGACTTTGGCTGTTTCGGTTCCTCGGCAGGAAACTCGGTTTCCTTATTCTGGAATGGAACAACTCTGAACACAGGCAAGAACGGCGACGGAACCATCACCTCGGATTCCCTGACTTCGGGAGACAACGGCCTTTCGGTGGATGCGTCGCTGGGCGACTTTAGTGTCAATATCGCCACCGGGCTATTTAACCCCAGCCCCGGAACCGCAATGGATCTGAACAGCCTGGATATAAGCACAACCGGTCCCGCGACCCTTTATCTGGTCTTCGGCGCGGACAATTACGAAGGAACTGGCCCGTACAATGAACTCGGAAGCGTGACCTTGAATTCGGGGGTAACTTCAGCCACCGATACCGCGTGCTACGAGCCCGGAAGTGGAGGATTCTATATCTGTGGAGGGTCTAGCTCGCCCGACATCGGATCGGCGACGGCAACATCCACCGGGGCGCTCGACTTCAATTCTTCGACGTTGTCTCCCTCGTCGACCTTCGGGCTGGAAGAGGACGTTAAGGTTACATTCAGCGGTTCCGGGACGTTCAGCGGCGACCTCTCGATGACGTCCACTCCCGAACCGGCGACCATGATGCTGGTCGGCGCGGGGCTGCTGGCAGTCGGCCTCCTCAGACGCAAGAGCGGCAAACGGAGCCGCTAGAACCCGATCGTTTGAACAGCGTGACGCGTGCGCGGTCCGAGCGTCCGCCTGAAACGGAGGCGCTAGCCGGCGTCTCTTACGGCCATGGACGTTCCATAGGCCGGAAACGGCGAGACTCGGCCCCGTCGGGCGGGCTCAGGGCTACATCCGCGGGCTGTGGCGCGGCTCGCGGTGCTCCTATGCAGCGCTGCGGTGGTGGGGCCATTGAGTGCGCAGGCGCTTGACTCGGGCTATGTGTTTTGCAGGCCCTGCTTTCGTAAACCAGCTCGACGGCGCGGGGCATGTTGGTGGGGGACTCGACTCCAGGCTCGCGCCGGTCGACCTGGGCGGCGAAATTGGCGCGCTGTTCAAGAACGACGTCGGCATCCTGGCGTCGGCCAACCTAGATTTCCATTTCTCCACACGTGAGCACGGGTGGGACCCGTTTGCCACCGCTGGAGTCTCCGGAGCACGCATCTCGGGAACGGGAGGGTTCTACTTTAACCTGGGTGGAAGGGTCGACTATTGTGTGACCGACCACTGGGCGCTGCGCGGAGAGTTCAAGGCCTATCCGGGGGGACTGAGTCTCGGCTCCTTTGCAGAATTGCGCTTCGGGGTCACATTCCGGTAACCGGCCTTCTGCCGGATTGTGTGACCTCTCTCCGCACCTGGCATGTTCAAGTAAAATTCCTGTCATGCGACATTTCTTACTTGCCCTCGGGGCCGCCGTTTCGATTCCTACCGCATTCGCTGCCGATTGCGACCGGACCTGCCTCAAAGGCGTGCTCGACCAGTATTTGAACGCCGTGGTCCAACACAACCCGTCTGCCGTGCCGCTGACGCCCGGCTACCGGCAGACGGAGAACGCAGTGGTGACGCGTCCGGGCCAGGGGATTTGGCAGACCGCTAAAGCGCTCGGCAAGGTTCAGCGCCGGTACTTCGATCCGGTGACGCAGAGCGCGGCTTATTTCGGCACGCTGGAAGAGACCTCCGGTAACGCGGCGGTTGTAACGCTGCGGCTGCTGGTCGCCGGCCGCAAGGTTGCCGAAGCCGAATGGTATCTCGCGCGCAAAGGCGCTCCCGGCATCGGCGTCGGAGCAGGGGCGCAGGCCAATGCCGCATTTTGGGATCCCGACTATCTGGCTGCGCATCCGCCCGTGGAGCGTGTTGTGCCCAAAGCCGGCCGCGTCTCGCGCGAAGACCTGATAGCCATCACCAACAGCTATTTCGATTCGCTTTCGGCGCGCGACGGCCACATCATGATCGCGCACCCGGGCTGCGTCCGTCTGGAAAACGGAGTGCTCACCACGCAGCGCGACGCACCTGCCAACTTGCCTCCCAATGCCGCCGGCGTCTTCCAGGGGAAGACCGACTGCATGAATGAGGCAGCCATGGCGAACATCTATGCAGTGGTTGGGCGCCGCTTCCCGGTGGTGGATGAAGAAGCCGGCGTTGTGCTCGGCCTGGGCGTCTTCCTTCGCAAGCCGGGCGTAGCGATGCGCCGCAATCAGTTCAGCGAGTGGTTCGTCATCGATCAAGGCAAGCTCAGTGCGATCTATTCCTCGATGTTCTACCCGGACCAGGATGCGCTGGTTCCCAATTGGCCACCGTATGACGGCAATTGGCCGGTATTGCCAGGGCCGAAGTAACGATTGCGGTAACGACAGCGCGGTGGGCGCCGCGCGATGATATAATTCAGCCGTGAAAACGGGGCGGCGGAGGATGCGCGACTTGGCGGGAATGGCGTTGCTCGCGGCGGCCGCGCTCGCCGCGGACACTCAGTCCACGCCGACGTTCAACCGGGACATCCTTCCCATTCTCCAGAGCAACTGCCAGAGCTGCCACCGGCCGGGCGAAATCGGCCCCATGCCTCTGCTGACGTATCCAGGCACGCGGCCCTGGGCCAAGTCGATCAAAAACGCCGTGGTGACCCGCAGGATGCCGCCCTGGTTCGCCGATCCGAAGTACGGCCACTTCGCTAACGATCGCCGGCTGAGCGACGCAGACATCTCGAAAATCTCGGCTTGGGTCGACGCTGGCGCGCCGGAGGGCGATGCCAAAGACAAGCCTGCTCCCCTCACCTGGACGGAGGGGTGGAACATCAAACCGGACGTCGTGATCGCGATGCCGAAACCATATAAGGTTCCGGCGACGGGTGTGATCGAGTACACGTATTTCGTGATCCCGTCCCCCTTCAAGCAGGACACCTGGGTTCTGGACGGCGAAGTGAGGCCGGGCAATCGTAGCGTCGTACATCACGCCAGCGTGCATGTTCGGCCGCCTGGTTCACAATGGCTGAAGGATGCCAAACCCGGCGAGCCATATGTTCCGCCCAAGACACCGCCGGGCGAGGTTCTCAAAGACGCGCAGGGCCGGCCCGTGGACATGAGCAATGAATGGCTGCTCGGCTATGTGCCGGGCGTGCATGGAGAGTATTTCGACATTCACCATGATCCGGATCATCGCGCGGCCAAGCTGATTCCCGCCGGCTCGGATCTGGTTTTCGAGATGCACTATACGCCCAACGGCAAGGCTGCCGCGGAGGACTTGACCAAGGTGGGTCTGGTTCTGGCCAAGCACGCGCCGGAGCACCGGTTGCTGACACTACCGGTGGCCAATACTGATTTCGCCATCCCGCCGGGCGATCCGAATTATCCCGGCCATGCCGAGGCCACGTTCGACAAACCGGTGGAGCTTCTCTATTCGCAGCCTCATATGCATCTGCGCGGGAAGGATATGAATATTCGCCTGGTCTATCCCACCGGCGAATCCAGCATGCTGGTGAGCGTCCCGCATTTCGACTTCGGCTGGCAGTTGGTGTACTACGAAGACAAGCCGATTTCGATCCCCAAGGGTACGCGCATCGACCTGGATGCGCATTGGGACAACTCCGCGAATAACCGTTATAACCCTGATCCCACGGCGACGATCCATTGGGGCGATCAGACCTTCGACGAGATGATCTTCGCGTGGGTGGGCGTGATCGCGGACCGCAACGACACTCTGGACACGGTGATGGCGGTGCGGCGCGGCAACTCAGCCAACTCAAGTCCGGCGCAAAGTTCGAATCTGAGACCCTGACTGCTCCGGCGCCACCGACTCCAACCGTGGTTCCGCGCGGCAGAGCGAACGGTAACCGCCGCGCAAGTGTGCGCAAACAGTCCCACTATGATGAGTTTGGGGATGCCGTGATTGCAGATCGAGATTGGTCTGGGCGAAGCCGCTCGTAGGAGAGATCGATGGCGATTATTACTCGCTATCCAGCCGAAGCGCCTTGGCCGAAATGCCCGTAACGAACGGTGTTATTGCCACTTTTATGGTGCGTTGAGGGGGACTTGTTCTTCGGTAGCCTATTGAAAGCACGTAAGTTATACACGTTGCGAAGGGCCAGATTTGCCGAAAGCGCCAGAAAAACCAATCCAAGTCACACTTTCAGTCACACGGGCGTTCCGGAGCGCCCCGCAAGCCTTCGCTAAAGCTCCATGGCAGCTCGGAACCAACCCGCCCGTCGAGATTCGGCGAAGGTGCGCACGATACAACCGTGCCGAAGCTTGGTGGCAAACTGGCCAGCCGCGGACTTCACGCGGATCTCAAGAGCTTCCGCCTCCGGTCCAGTTCCCGCCAAGCCTGCGCGAATGCGGCACGCGGGGCTTCGCCGCGGTCCAAGCGGCTCATGTAGTGCGCGGCCTCATAGAAGCGCTGGAGCTCGCCGGAGCCCATTCGGGCGAGACGCCGGCGCAAGTGCTCAAGCTGCGCGTCATCCATCGGGCGGTCGATCCAGGGAGGGCTCCACGGCAATGGGCCAGCGTACCAACCCAGCCGCACAACCAGATGGTCGGCGTCCAGGTAACGGTTCCAGGCTGGGATGCGATGCTAAGGGTTGATGACCTCGTCTGGCGTCCGAACCTCCGTGCCCAGATCCCTTCAGTCCTGCGCTCCGCAAAACCCATCCGCTGGCGAATACGTTGAAAACAGAGGATATTGTCCGGCCGACGATAGGTGTAAAATTATCCCTTGCTAACACGCCTTCGATCCTCGCGGGAGAAGGCAGCGTAACATGATCGATCACAGAGGTTCAACGATGCGAAAACGTTCTCTCTTGTTTCTTTCGTTGTTGGTCCCAGCCTTTTTAGTCCTCGGCGGAGACGCCGTCCTTAAGGCTCAGCAAAAGACTTCGACGGCCAGCACGAAGCGCTGGTCCGATGCGGCCACCTGGCCGGATAAGAAGGTGCCAGGTAAAGACGACGTTGTCACGATTGCGCGGGACATGGACGTGATCCTCGATGTCAGTCCGCCGGAGCTGCACGGTTTGACGATCAACGGCAAACTGAGCTTCGCCGATAACAAAGATCTCGAACTGACCACTGAGTGGATCATGGTGCACGGCGAGTTGGAGATTGGCACGGAAGCCAAGCCCCACGCCCACAACGCGACCATTACTCTCACGGACAACGTCAAAGGCGAAGATTTCGGTGGACTGGGGGGGAATGACCGCAGCGATCGCGGGATCATGCTGATGGGCGGAACCCTGAACCTGCACGGTACGGAGAAGAACTCCTGGACCAAGCTGGCCAAGACAGCCGAAGCAGGCAGCACGTCGATCGAGGTCCTGAACGCCGCTGACTGGCGGGCCGGCGAAGAGATCGTCCTCGCGTCGACGGATTTCGATCCCAGGCAGGCAGAGCGCCGCACGATTGCGGCCGTCAAGGGCAATACGATCACGCTCGATAAGAAGCTCGACTACATGCATTTCGGCAAGATCACCTTCGACGTGGATGAACGTGGCGAAGTCGGCATGCTGACGCGCAATATCAAAATCCAGGCTTCGGCCGACGCCGAACAGTCCTTCTTCGGCGGGCACGTGATGGCGATGCTCGGGAGCAAGATGTTTGTCGAGGGCGTCGAGCTCAATCGCATGGGCCAGAACATGACTCTTGCCCGGTATCCGATCCACTGGCATCTGATCGGGGATGCACAAGGGCAGTACATCAAGAACTCCGCGATCCACGACAGCTACAACCGCTGCGTGACCGTGCATGGCACGAACTTCCTGCGCGTCGAAAACAACGTGACCTACAACACCGTGGGCCACTGCTTCTTCCTCGAAGACGGCGCGGAGCACGGTAACCAGTTCGTGCACAACCTGGCGATCCAG
>JASHNT010000056.1 GCA_030041495.1 Bryobacteraceae bacterium
CTTACAAGTGCCTGGAGCGTACCGCCGGAGTCCGGTATCGCCTGAATCCCTGCCGTGCCTCCCGTGTTCACGCCGAAGGCAATCATCCCATCGCTCCACGTGGCGCCGAATGGCGCGCCAGGCAGTTGGCCAAGCGTCACCGGCGCGCCGCCGGTCACTGCGATCTTCTTCAACACCCATCCGCCCGTGGAGATTCCTGCCCCTTCCGCCGGAACGAAATATGCCAGCCATTGGCTATCCGGAGAGAAGACCGGCTCCATGGGATCTTCATGGGTGCCGCGCACGGGCAGCGCCTCAAGCTGATCCATGGCGCGCAGATATAGCTGCTGGTTCGCAACATAGGCGAGCTTCGTTCCATCGGGCGAAATCGCCAAGTCGTGCCGCCCGGTTCGGGTGAAGTTCTGCCCTTCCGGCAGCGGATACTCGAACCGCGTGACCACCGGCGCGGCCGGCGGCGCCTTGCGGAAGTACAGAAACCCGAAAGACGCCGCCAGCAACAGCGAGACCCCGCTGCCAACCACCCACCATGTGGGGCGGGCTTTAGCCTGCTCAGGGGCTTCAGCCCCGCTTTCCAGCAGCTCCCAGGCAACGCTTATGTCCCGCAACCGTTTCTTGGGATCTTTCTCCAGACAGCGCCCGATCAAGCGGCGGACCTGGATGGGAACCGCGCTCAGATCCGGTTGTTCCTTCAGCACCCCCGCCAAAATGTCGCCGACGGTTTCTCCGCTAAAAGGCTGCTTGCCCGTCAGCACTTCGTACAGCACCACTCCGAAGGCCCAGATGTCGGCGCGCTTGTCGACCGGCTTGCCGCGAGCCTGCTCCGGAGCCATATATGCGGCCGTGCCCAGGATCACGCCCGCCTGCGTCGACGCCATGGTGATGGTCGGCAAGTTCTCCGGATCGACGCTGCCGCTCGCCTCCGCCGGCGTCCCCATCTTGGCCAGTCCGAAGTCGAGCACCTTAACCGTGCCGTCGGGCTTCACTTTCACGTTGCCGGGCTTCAGATCCCGATGCACGATGCCTTTCTCGTGCGCCGCCTCGAGCGCGTCGGCAATCTGCCGCGCCATCCCGAGCGACTCTTCGAAAGGAATCGCGCCTTGTTGGATGCGGTCGGCGAGCGTCGGTCCCTCGATCAATTCCATGACGAGGAAATTGGGGCCGACGTCGTAGAGGTGGCAGATATTGGGATGATTCAGCGCGGCCACTACCCGCACTTCGCGCGAGAATCGCTCGGAGAATTGCTCGGCCGAGACTTTGATGGCGACGTCCCGGCCCATGCGCGGGTCGTGCGCCCGCCAGACTTCGCCCATGCCCCCCTTGCCGATCGCCTCGACGATCTCGTACGGCCCGAGCTTGTCACCTCCGGCCAGCGGCATAGAGGTTCATCTTATCGCAAACCCCCGAAATGAGATGGTTGGCGGGCGCCGCTCTCCCCAACGGATGGTCATTTGTTGAATCAACGTGGATGTTAGACCGGACCCTTATCTGTCCTTATCGGTAGGCAACAGCGGCATGCGTGACGTCGCCGCCCAAAATCTGGCAAGAAGGTGGGACGTTGGGGTCAATCATCATCTTGAGCAGAGTCGTCGCGGCCGCCGTGACACCGTGCTGCAGGCGCCCGATGGATTGTCGAAACGCGAGCCGGCGCGCCTCCGGTACTCTTTGTCGAAGTCGGGGTCTTTGAGCCAGCGAAAGAGCGTGCTCGATGCAAGTTAGATTAGAGCTTTCCATGCGGGGAAGCTGTTGACGATCCAGTAGGAGACCCGGTCGCACCGGTGGCCGTGCTTGACTTCCCTCCGCCCAGCTTACTCAGCAGGGTCGTCATGGAAACCTCGACTCCGAACATCAACTTCCATGTGTCACCATTCTTCAGCGTCGGTTGCGGCGTATTGTACGGCGCCATTTGGTTGCCGATCACATACTCTTGATTGCGGGTCCATACCAGGCCCGCGAATGCGCTGAGCCGCAGCGGGAAGCCATGACGTTCCAACGAATCCCAACTCGTCAAATTCTCGGCGAGGCCGAAGAATGGGTGGAGAAAGGGCTGCCCGGTTGTGGGCAGTCCAATGACGACGTGCGGCGCTGCGGACTCTTGATTGAGAGGACGGCTGGTGGGAAGCCAAGCACCAGGGAACCAGTCGAATAACCCATACATCTCCGTGTGGCGGGTCACCGATGTCGCCACGGAAGCGGGCGCGGTCGCAGATGTAGCGTCGGTGATTGTGTACGTCGCTTGTTTATAACCGGGTATCGTCACGCTAAGGCTAAAATCCCACCATGCTCGGTCGTCACTCTGAAAGCTGCGCTGAAAGGAACAAGAACTGCTTCCTTGCACGGCGAAACAGTCCACTGTGGCCGCCCCAGCGCTTTGCTGCGGCGTAGCTGCGCTCTGAGTTGCGGCCTGGGATGGAGTTTGATTCTGATTCTGCGCCGCCCCGAGACCCAAGCCGGCCGAGAAACTTGATCCCTGGGCCTGCTGACCGCCCCCAAGCTTCCCCCCTGGCCCTCCACCCGGCGAACTCGCCGTTGTCGGTGTGGCGCATGAATACACCACCAACTTCATGCTTGACGGGTCTTGTCCCTGGTAAAGCTCGCCGGCCGTGCAGGTCGCCGGCAGTCCCAGAATGCTAGAGGTGGCGGGGGTGCTGCTGACACTCTGCACCGTCGCCGCTTGCCAGAGGTTCGCCGGGCGGCACTCGGAAAGAACCGGGTTGCCGGTTGGTTGACTAACCAGGGCGAAGATCCTCGGGCGCGCCTGCGGTGGACCGCAAGGCACACGCTTTACCGGAGCGTGACTCCAAAGCGCAGTTCGGCAAAACTGCCCAGACTCTGTCCGCCAGGATAGGCCTTGAACTCTCCGCGTAGCGCCCAGTGGTCGGTCACCCAGTAGTTGACCCCGCCCCCCAGGTTAAAGTAGAATCCGCCCAATCCGGAGATGCGTGCTCCCGAGACTCCAGCTGTCACGAACGGGTCCCATCGCTCGTGCGTAGGCGTGAAGAAATGAAAGCCCAGGTTGGCCGACGCTAGAATGCCGACATCGTTCTTAAACAAGGCGCCGATCTCGCCGCCCAGGTCAAGCCGCGGAGCAATCCTGAAGTCGAGTCCCCCACCGACGTGCCCCGCGCCATCAAGCCGGTTTACGAACGCAGGACCCGCGAAAACATAACCGGAATCGATCGTCTGGGCATTCAACCGGTCCACAGCCCCTGCGCCGCAAAGGAATATCGAGAGCCAGGCCATTGTGCGCGGATATTGAGAACTTCCGGCCAATCGATCGGGGAGCACCATGGCCATAAGAAGCACTGGCTTGCGCCACCGTTTCAAGCTTGAAGAGGATCGAGTTTGCAGGTCAAACCAGTTTCAAACGTTGTATTCGTAGCGGAGGGGGCGGCGTCGGTGGCTTCTCCAAAAGTTAGCGAGGATGATCACGCTCGCGACGGCGGCGTAGGCGCACCACAGCGAAGTGAAGGCATACCGCTTTACCACCATCACCACCAGCAAAATGACGACGTTCGCGATGCCAAAAAGGATCATATCCGTATCTTCAGAGAAGAACAGCGAACCGCAAGTTGCGATTACGTATGCCACCGCGAGTCCGGTGCTATTAGTGGCTGGGTTCACGTAAACGATGCTGTTGTTTTTCACGTACACCCGTAGTGAATACGCGGTCAGCGCCCACAGTACATAGAGGGATGTCGAGCCGCCGATTATCAGGAACGGCAGCATTCGCCGGCGCCTCTTGACCGTGGGCTCAAACAGCAAAACGCTTAGAGGCAGGATAAACGGAAGCAGCCCCTGCGCATAAAGCATGAAAGCCGCTCCCATGTTGTGCGCCACCGCCGGCGAGAGTATCCCGTCCAATCCGAGCCAAACGAAACCTTCGATGAACTGGTGAATGGCGAACAGCGTCGGCAGTGCCGCGAAGAGCAGCTCCCGCCGGTGTTTAACCCTTGTGAGTGTGACAATCCCAATCCCGCCCAGGACCCCGCTACCGATAAAATTCGCTTCCGCCGAAAAACACATTTCCGCCTCTTTCTTGCCGCGATGCAAGCAGACCTACAACGGAACGCTGACAATTAATTCAGTCTAGCGGCACGTTGCCCGGTGCCGACGAAATTGTAGCGGCGGCCGGCACGGCCCTGCATCCGCCCACGTGACGCGTCCTCTTCAAGCCGGCGCAGGCGCCGATCAAACGCTTTACGTGTTCTCCTTCGCGGTATGACGTTGATCCCTGTTTTGGCCCGTGACCGTACTGACCAACAGAGTCGGATCGTCTCCAGCCGCACGGATCAAGGCCGAAAGGGCATCCGCCGGACATTGGTCGATAGCGTGCCAGTCTTGCCTGGTGATGTACAAATACAGTTGCCGATCCCAGTGGCGCAGCCATTCCGGGGAGTGCGGAATCAGATTCACGGGATCGAGAAGGACCCCTTCGAGTTTGCGAACACGGCCTCGGATGCGGTTCACCAAGCGATTACCTCCTGCTCAGCGTCGATTGTTGGTGGCTTCTGCGGCCCGCTCCAGTTCGGAGACACGGAAGTCGATATCTTCCAGCTCGATTGCTTTGGCAGCGTGGGAGAGGACACTGTCGGCGGCTCGCAACCGGCAGGAATGCGGCGCGGTCGGGTCCACCATCATCTTAAGTAGCGTAGTTGCGGCCGCGGTGGCGCCCTGCTGCAGGCGTGCTATGGATTGACCGAAAGCGAGCCGTCGGGCTGCACGATAGGCGGTTTCGAACTCCGGCAGCTTCATCCATCGAATGAGCGTTCGAGTACCGATGCCGGCGGCATGCGCCGCGTCTTCAAGGTTGCGGTGAGTCAGGAGCGCAGCGATCGCCTCCTCCTGTTTGCGCCCGAGTTTTGCTCCGTGGCCTGCCATCAGATGCCATCTGCTGCCAACTGCCCTGTGCCAGACTCCATCGCCTGTCCATCGCCTTTCGCTGCACACGCAGAATTGCCTTGCAATCCGGGCCGACTGGAGTGATCGATGTCGTGACGGCGACGATCGCCGCGAAAAGGAGAAACACGAACATGATCAGCGAAACGAACGAAACGGCCCTGGCGAGCACCGCTGCCGAGGCAAAGCCCGCCAAAGGCGCCCGCGCTGGCGCACGTCGCGCGCCCGTTGCGCCGGCCAAGGGCAAGGCGGGGAAGAAGGCCACCCCGGCCAAGAAAGCACCCAAGGGCGCAAAGAAAGGCAAGCCGGCCAAGGACGCCACGGGAGCGCGCGATGGCAGCAAGACGGCCAAGGTCCTGGACCTGCTGAAGCGCCGGGGTGGCGTCACCGGGAAGGAGCTGATGAAAGCTACCGGCTGGCAGCCACACAGTGTGCGCGGATTCCTCTCCGGGACCGTCGGCAAGAAGATGGGCCTGACCGTCGCTTCCACCAAGGGCGAGGACGGGGAGCGCACCTACTCTGTCGAGGGCTGACCGCCCGCTATTCCGACCATCTCGCGCCGCCGGGTTCGCCCCTGGCGGCGTTTTTCGTCCGGTCACGGGTGCCTCCTCACTGGAGTGAGGCTCCAGCTTCGTTTCCGCGGGCAGGCCTGGCCCATCTGGAACTCCAGCGTGCTGACCACCTTCTTGTCCGCGCCTACGAACTGAACCGTCATGATTTCGGGAGCCTCATCAGGCATCGGCAAGATGTCTTCCTCGAGGCGCTCGACTCTGCGGAGAATCCTCAGCATGGCGCCTCCATGGATCGCGCTGGAGGATGGCGGGCCACGGACATCATCAGGCTTCCCAGCTTCTCACTGGAGGTGGTGCACGAAGGCGGGGCGATTCCACTAGTGGAGTCGGCACACGAGTGGACAAACTGCGCCTCGTGCTCTGATTTCATTACCATTCCGCGAGCGGCTCGGAAGTCATTGCCGAGCCGTGGGGTCCTCCCACTGCCGCCTTGCTCCCCGTCTCGTCTTCACAATTGCCCCCGCCGCGGAGGCCTGTTTCCAGGTAATCCAATTCTGCGTCGCTTAGCCTTTGGATGAAACGAACGGTGACCTCGTCCAATATTCGTTCCTGAGTTGGCGGATCACTTCACGCAGCCAGGTAGACCTTGCCAGTTAGCCGAAGTGCCGCGCCGTTCAGGGCTGCCTGGAGCCGGCGCATCGATTGCTGAGGGTTGGCGAAAACCTCAGATTCCTCCAATCTCTCCAAGCGTCCTGTTAGCCTTTGCCGGTTCATCCTCTGCCGCCTTCACGGAGCCGTTCGCAACCCCGCGACCCTTCAGAACTTCGAGGATTCGCAACTCCGCATGCCAGTCGGACAGCGCGAGCAGCAACCCCTGCAGATCGGAACTGCCCGCCCACAACTCGGCTTCGATCGCGGCGATCTCGCCACGGCATCGGTCGATTTCGATTCACAGAGCCTCCTGCCGCCGCGCGGCCGCGATCTCCTCGAACGTACGCCCGTCGGCATCGAGCGTAGCCTTCTTGCCGCTCAGGGATTGCCACCTGGAAACCACGACGTCGACGTACTTCGGATCGAGCTCCAGGCCGTAGCAGACGCGCTCGGTCAGTTCCGCAGCGGCCAGCGTGGTGCCGGAGCCGAGGAATGGATCGTAGACCAACTCTCCGCGCCGAAGATGGTTCAGGATCGGGCGCCGCATCAACTCGACGGGCTTCTGGGTTGGATGGTCCCACTTGGTTTCGTCGGAGCCGCCCATTATGAATTTTGGACTGGGCGAATTCCAGATGGTCGAGTTCTCGCCGGCCTTGCCGTACCACGGCGCGTTCTTTTTCCGCAGATACCAGCAAGGCTCGTGCTGATACCAATAGTGCGTTCGGGTAAGGACCGTACGTCCCTTATTCCAAACTATTTGCTGTGGGTAAAGGAAGCCGATGCGAAGAAGTCCGTTGAGCACCTCGGTTGTGTGCACGGACGCGTGCCAGCAATACACCACCTCGAGGCTTGGCACCAGCGCGAAGGCCTCGGACCAGTCGGCGCGCGTATCGCCCGAAATCGTGGTCTCCGTGTGTCCGGCCGTGCGCTTCTTCATGTAGCTTGGCTCCGCTGGACCGTGACCGTTCAGGCCGGCGCGGTCGCGCCACTCGCTGTCGAGCTCTATCCCGTACGGAGGGTCAGTGACCATGAGCCGCGGCTTGCGATCGCCGAGCAGCCTGGCAACGGCTTCTGCGCTGGTGGCGTCCCCGCACAGGATCCGGTGCTTGCCGCAGAGCCACAGGTCACCGAGTCGCGACACCGGATTCTGTGGCAACGGCGGCGCAGCGTTGGCCCGCTCCTCGTCGTCGAGCGCGAGCAGGTCGTCGATTTCACCGGGATCGAAGCCACTTAGGCTGAGATCATAATCCGCGGCCTGCAGGTCCTGGAGTTCCAGCGCAAGCAACTCCTCGTCGAAGTCGGCCCAGGTCGCCGAGCGGTTCACCAGCAGCCGGAACGCCTTCACCTGCGCTGGCGTCCATTCATCGCAGAGCAGCACCGGGATTTCAGCGATGCCGAGCTTGTGCGCGGCTTTGAGACGCAAATGCCCGTCGACAACTTCCCCGTCGCTGCGCGCCAGCACCGGAATCTTGAATCCGAACTCGCGGATCGAGCCGCACATCCGATCGACCGCGACGTTGTTCTTCCTCGGGTTGCGCGGATACGGGATAAGCTTGTCGATCGGCCAGATTTCGATTTTGGCTACAGCCGGAGCCGTCATGATCCCTCGATAACAATTCGCGCGTTCAGTCGTCAACAGACGATCAAACGGTGCGGACAGGATCAGGCGACTCGCTCGAATCAGCCTTGCTCAAGGATTGTCATTCTGATCCTGGTGTAGAGCCGCTCCTTCAATTCATTGGGAGTTTGCCATGCAATGTGGTTCTTGTGGCTCGTGTCAAAATGAAGCTTCGGAATCTCGTCCGTCCTGCAGCACCAAACGACGGGACGGCCAAGTCCCATTGCAAATCCTGCCTCGTAATAGACGCCGGGCCTCTGTCCCGTAAAGTCGGCCACCAGGAACTGACAATTTCGGATCTCTGCGATGATTTCATCAGGAATTTCGTTGTTATGCTCCTTCCGATCAATCCGAATCGCCTTGAAGCCGGCCATCGAAACGGCCGGCTCGATACCCTGGTCGTAGGCGGCACGAGTCTCGTCTGAGAACCACATAGCCACGAAGCACCGCCCGGGAATGCCCCCAGGCCGCGGAAGCGGCTGGACCCGATTCCATCCCTCCATTGAAAGTGTGACTTCGGCGGTGTCCGGGCCGGCGGCGGTTTGGAAAACGAGTTCCTGGTTTTTTAGCCACTCTAGGTACCAGACGAACTCTTCTTTGCTGTAGCAATCGATCAGGGTGAAGTCGTTCGTTAGCGAGAAACGTGCTCCTCTGTTTGGCCTCCCAGACTTTTTTGCAACTTCCCGAAGCAAACGCTCCTGATTGTCAGATACCCGAGTACGCATATGAGGATCGGCAAATTCCTCGGCCTCGCCTCCCTTTGTTACCCGGAGTGGCTCGCCAGCCTCGGTTGCCTGACGTGCTGCGCAAGAAAGGGCGCGTCTAAGTTCGGGTGCCCAACCAAAGCTTGCGGCCATGACCTCCGTTCCTCTCAATTCGTATTGCCCGCATTGGGGACACTCGATCAGCAACCCATCAAACACGCCGCTGTTTTTCATCTTCACGCCATCTGCCTTTGGACGCTTACAGATTGGGCAATCATCCGGGGCTGTGAAGTTCGGGGAGTATGAATCAATCACCATAGTGCCTTCCTGAGGTTCGGGCCGTTTTCGATTGTACAATTCAGCCGCCTCGAGCGAAGCCAAGCTGGGCGGTTCGTAGCTCCTCGAAGGTCTCGCGCCCAGCCTTTTGTCGGGTGATTTGTCGGGTTCTCTGTCGGGTTTTGGGACCTACCCGACAGGGGTTGAACTAGCGGGTTCAATGGGTTGAACGCGATTTGTCGGGTTTGTCGGGTTCTTATAGGAGGAGAGAGCCCTGGAGGATTCGACAGCAGAAATTCAGCGCTCGTGGCCGGGCGGCGTCGGCGTCCATTCTGGACTCCGCGGTGGACTCCAGCAAGAGGTCTCGCGGTGAAGTGGGGTCTGTAAGTGTTTGAGGGGTTTTGGTCGGGCCGCCGAGATTTGAACTCGGGACCTCTTGCACCCCAAGCAAGCGCGCTAGCCAGGCTGCGCCACGGCCCGAACTTTAGTAGTTTACCGCACTCCTGGCGGCATTCCCAGTCCGCGGCATCGGGAAGAGCGCATAATAACAGGGTGCGGAAGTTCCCAGCGACCTACCGGCGGGTTCTGTTGCGCCGCAAATTCTTCGACGCGGATTTCTACCGGCGCCGTTATCCGGATGTGGTCGCGGCACGCATGTGGCCGTTTGTCCACTATCTGCTGCATGGAGCCGCCGAAGGGCGAAAGCCCGCGCCCTGGTTTGATCCCGACTATTATCTGGCTCGCTCCGCGGGGGCGCGCCGTCGCGGCGGCGATCCGTTTCTGGATTACCTCCAGTATGGGCGCAGGGAAGGCGCGAGCTCGCATCCGCTTCAAGACGGGCGCGCGGTTTCGGGCCCCGCTTCGGAAGGCTCGCTTTTCGGATGCGGCTCGTAATCCTGCACTATCACTTCCTGAAGAACGCGGGCATGAGCCTGGAGAGTATCCTCCACCGCAGCTTCGGCTCACGCTTCGCTTCCATCGATACGCCGGTGCGCGACGGCCACATCAGCGCGGAGGCTCTGCTTACGTATCTGCGCGACAATCCCCTGGTCGAGGCGGTCTCCAGCCACCAGTTTCGTTACCCGGTTCCGTGCGTGCCGGGATTTCTGTTCTTTGACGTGTGTTTCCTGCGCGAGCCGCTGGACCGTATCCGCTCCATGTACGATTACTTTCGCGAGAAGCCGGCCGCGGGCGATGCGGTGAGCGATTTCGCCAACGCTCTCTCTCCCGGCGGATTTGTGGCGAAGTTGATTGAGGAGATGCCGTGGTACATCCACGATGCGCAGGTGAATCTGCTCGCCAACGGCATCGCCAACGATATCCCTGAGCCGGGCGATTTCGATCGCGCCGTGGCCAAGATGCTGCGAACTTCGTTCCTCGGAGTGGTCGACCGGTTTCAGGAGAGCCTGGCCGCGGGAGAGCATTTTCTCCAGCCGGTTTTCCCCACGCTCGATTGCACGGCGGAGATGGAAAATGTTTCGGCGGCGCAGGCAAGTTCGTTGAAGGGAGCGTGCGAGCCGGCGGTTTACGCGGAGCTTACGCGTATTACGGCCGGCGACCAAAGGCTGGTGGAGCTGGCGCGCGCGGAAGTGGACCGGCGGTTCAAGCGAGCGACATCATTTTAATTCAAGCCGCGCATTAATCTGAGCGCGAAGCTGATCGTAACCCACCGCTTGTAAGAAGCCATGGCGTTCCGGATGCGCGAAGAAACGCATGCGGTCGAATTCGTCCGGCCACACGGCCACCAGCTCGCCTTCAAAGCCGGCACCAGCCGAGGCGCGCTCCAGCGCAGCGTAATCGGCCGCCGTAGCGGGGTGGGCAAGAAAGACGACCACTAGTTTCAGGTCGCCGATCTCGAGCCGCGCGGCTTCGAGGATCATGCGCTCGATTATGACAGGATGGGAACATGCGGCGTGTGCTATTTCTGGTTGCGATGACCGTATCACCGCTCTCTCAAAACATGTCCGCTCAGATGACCGGGATCTCCGGCGACCGCATGCGTGCGCACGTCAAATTCCTTTCGAGTGACCTGCTGGAGGGCCGCGGGGTGGGCGCTCGCGGCGGCGAGCTGGCCAGCGAATACATGGCCACGCAGTTCGCCTTGATCGGCGCGAAGCCTTTCGGGGACGCGGGGACATATTTCCAGCAAGTCTCGCTGGTCGGCGTTGAGCCGCAGCCAACGACGCAACTCGCGATGGTTCCGGCCAGCGGCACGCCGGTTTCGTTCAAGTATCTCGATGAGTTCATCGGCGTGACGCTGCAACAGAAAACGGATGCGGCTTTCGATGCGTCGGCGGTGTTCGTTGGCCACGGCATCACCGCGCCGGAGTATCAATGGGACGACTACGCAGGCGTGGACGTGCGCGGCAAAGTGGTGGTGATGTTCACCAATGAGCCGCCTTCGGACGATCCGAATTTCTTCACCGGCCGTGCGCTGACGTATTACGGCCGCTGGACCTATAAATATGAGGAAGCCGCGCGGCGGGGCGCCATTGCCGCCATCATCATTCACACGACTCCGACGGCTAGCTACGGCTGGGACGTGGTGCGCGCTTCGTGGGGCCGCGAGGATCAAGAAGTGAGGCTGGCGCCGGGCGAATACGACTTGGCTTTCGCGGGATGGGTGACTACGGACGCGGGGCAAAAGATCGCCGCGAGCATCGGCATGACCGTGGACCAGTTGCTGAAGGCTGCCGACACGCGCGGATTTAAGGCCATCGAACTGCCGGTTCACTTCCGTGGCCGCGCTCCGGCGAAGATCCGCGAGATTCACACCCGCAACGTGGTGGCGATGATCGAGGGCAGCGATCCGCAATTGAAATCCGAAGCCGTGGTGTTCAACGCGCATTGGGATCACCTTGGTATTGGCGATCCGGTGGACGGCGACTCGATCTATCACGGCGCCGTGGATAACGCGACCGGATGCGCCATGCTGCTGGAGATCGCGCGGGCGTGGGAGGCGCTGCCGGAAAAGCCGCGGCGCTCGGCGATTTTTTTGGCGGCGACTTCGGAGGAGGCGGGATTGCTCGGCTCGCGGTACTTCGGCGAACATCCGCCGATTGCGGCCGGCAAGATCGCACTGGCGATCAATTACGATGGATTTCAACCGTGGGGGCGAACCAGTGATGTAGTGGTGAACGGCTCGGAACGCACGACGATTTTTCCGATTGTTCAAGAAGCCGCGAAGCGATTTCAACTGACCATCGCGCCCGATCCGCGGCCGGAAGCCGGGTTGTACTATCGCTCCGATCATTTTTCTTTCGCGCGCGTCGGCATTCCTGCGTTTTCGATTGAGGAGGGGCGCACTTTGCTGGGCAAACCTCCCGGGACGGGCGAGAAATTATACGAGGATTACAACGATCATCGCTACCATCAACCCTCCGACAAGTATTCCGATGACTGGGATTTTTCGGGCATGGAGGAATACTGCCGCTTCGGGATGACCATCGCGATCGACGTGGCCAACTCGCCCAAATTGCCCACTTGGCGAGCGGGAGACGAGTTTCTGCCGATGCGGGAGAAGGCCGGAGTGAAGTAAAGCTACGCGGAACGGCCCTACGAATCACCCAGCGGCGATGACGTCGCTCTTGCTGAAGTCGTCGCCCTTGAACAGCAGCGGCTCGCCGGTGGCTTTGGCGAGCGCGTACGCGAAGCAATCGCCCAAGTTCAATCCGGCCGGATGCCTGCCCCTTCCAAAGTTTTGGTAGGCCTGGCGCGCAATGAGGGCGTGCTCGACGGTAAGAGGCTCGATCACGATGCCGGCCTGCCGAAAGAACATGTCGCACTGCTGCGGCGCGTATGGCCCCACTCTGCGTTCGAGCACGACGGACAACTCAACGTAGGTTCCGGCGCTGATGAGGCAGCGGTCTGCTTCTTGTATCAGGCGCGTGAAGCGCTCTCTCGGGCTCGCGGAAGAAGATCGCGGCCAAAGCGGACGTATCCAGAATCACTTAGGCAAACCGAATTCGTCGTACAGGTCTTCGGCGTGGTCGGGATACGGCTGCTTGGCATGGGACGCGATGCGATCGGCGATAGCCAGCAATTCCTTGACGGAGGCCTTCTTGCGGCGATGCTTCGGCCGTTCGTGCCGCTCGCGGAGAGCCACCGTCACGGCGCGGGCAAGCGTCTCCCCTGTTTCAGCAGCGATTTCTTCCGCGAGCCGGTGTGCTTCGGGGTCCTTAATATTCAGGCTCACGCGGAGCGGTTTCTTTACCCGTCCCATTGTGTCTTTACCGTAGCACGGCCTGAGAAGCGGGAAAAGCGAAGGCTACGAAGTGGATAGGGAGATGCTTTCGGTGTCCAATTAATCATGCACGATTTTTGGAAAGCTCGCGATGCGGACACACCCAAACTGACGACCGCGATTCTCCTTCTCTGCACTGCTGCAGGCACCGGCTACATGTTTTGGACACCTTTGGGGGGCGTCTTTCGGTCCAATTGGGGTCCGCCGGTTGCGGTTGCTGTGGAGATGAGTCCATTCGTCTTCTTATCCGCCTCTGCCCTGGTCTTCTTTAGGCCTCGATTGGGGTTTACGTTGGGGCTGATTGCTGGTGTGATCGCTCTGCCGTGGCTTTTGCAAACCGAGTTCTCGTCCGCCGGCTGGAACTCCTGGGTGCTTTTGAATTATGAAAGCCCGCTGCCGACACCCTCCGACGTTGAAGGGTTTCTGGCACTGACGAAGCTGAAAATCCTGTCCGTGACGCTGATTGTGGTAGCGGTCACCTCCTGTTCGCTTCGTCTGCTGCCGGCTCAATGGTCTTTGTCCCCTTTGTGCCGCGGCACGTGGCCCGCCTTCGCGGCCGGCTTCCTGGTGCTGGCGCCGTGGTTTGGTTACTGTGCGATGCCCTACAGTGTCCCTGCCTTCGACCACCCTCTGAGCCAGGAGTTCCGGATTCTGCACGTCGAAAAGCGCGGGCCCCGCTTCCACGAAGCCACCATCAGCGAGGACAGAAATGGGAGGGCCTGGATCGAGCGGGCTGAACGGCGCCTGTTTCAATATCGCTTTGAGGAACGGATTGCGATCACCTCCCTCGCGGAATATTCGCCCGTTACTATAGAGCGGGCTCGCGCTTTCGTTCAGTCGCCTGCGCTCTGGAAGTTGCGAACACCGTCTGCGCAACGATTGCGCTCGTGGAACGCAGATGGCTGGTACGTTGTGCTGAAAGACTCCAGAATCCTCGCGTTCACGACTGAGTACGGAACGGCTCCCCCCGAGGAGGTCACCAAACTTTTTTATGAGATTGAAAGCCTTCCGTTCAGACACGACAGCCGGTTAGCCGTTCGAGACGTCTGCCTGGGATTCTGCTACGACCCGCTCGCCGCGCTGCGGTTTGCGGTTTTGCCGCAGCGGAAAAGGCTGCTCAGTCTTCGTGGAGCGGGAGGGCGGGAGTAACAGCGCCCTTCTGTATCTTGCCCTCCGTGTGCCACCCGCCGGACTCCGCAGTACGGATCGAGAAACGTGACAGGAAGGCTGCTGGCGAACAAAAAGAGAATAAAAGAGTTGCCCTAAAATTCTGCTTGACCTAACTCTTGCAGGCGGTTTACATTAAGCAAGTGGCCCAATGTGGCTAGAACTGGCTGGTAATGGACCAACTCGAGCCAAAACCGCAAGACTCCAGGGTGATTCCGCCCCATTCGATCGCCCAAGCTTCGGTCGACGACAAGGGCAGATTAAAACTGCCCGCCGAGTTCACCGAGTACCTGGAAAAGTGTGGGGTCACCAAAGTCTTCATTACCACCGTGGATCTGCGGTCAGTTCGACTATACCCGCTTTCGTTGTGGGAACACAACGAAAATGTTTTCGACGAAGCGGGCGAGGATTCGGGCCGTGCGGAACGGCTGGCCCGGTTCGCGAGGCATTTCGGCGGCGATGCGGAGATCGACAAGAGCGGGCGGGTATTGCTGCCGGCTTTGCTGCGGCAGGAAATGGGGCTGGAAAAGCAAGCGGTGGTGGTGGAAGCTCACCGCGGGCGGCTCAACGTGATCAGCAAGAAGCTGCACGACGAGGATATCCAAGCCTCGAAGGCCAGCCTCGCCGAGGATTTGAAGGCGCTGGAGAAGCGCGGGTTCAAGTAAGCGTCATGTATGTCCGGACCGGGATGTATGCATGTTCCCGTAATGCTGACCGAGTGCCTGGAGTTTCTGAACCTCCAGCCGGATGGAGTGTACGGGGACTTGACGGCCGGCCTGGGCGGGCATTCGGGGGCCATCGCACGGCGGCTGGCGCAGCTTTCGGGTGGGGGATTTGTTCTGGCTTGCGACCGGGATGCGGAGAGTATCGAGTTGGCGCGGGCCAACACGGCGGATTGCGCGGATCGCATCCGGTTTCATCAAGCTTTGTTCTCGCAGGTGGAAGAGACGCTGGCAGTAGAAAAAACAAAACAACTGGACGGGCTGCTGGCGGATTTGGGTGCTTCGAAGTATCAGTTGACCGAGGGCGGGAGGGGCTTCTCTCTGATGGAGTCAGGCCCCCTCGACATGAGAATGTCCCGCTCGACACAGGGGCCGACGGCCGCCGACTTGGTCAACTACGAGTCAGAGAGGGATCTCGCCTGGCTGATCTTCAGCCTGGGCGGGGAAAGGAGGAGCCGGAAGATAGCTGGAGCAATCGTGCGGGCGCGGCCGATACACACCACCGGTCAGTTGGCCAAGCTGATCGAGGGGGTCGTGCCCCGCACCGGAAAACTGCACCCGGCCACGCAGACCTTCATGGCCCTACGGCTGGCCGTGAACCGCGAGATGGAAGAACTGGACGCGTTACTGGACGCGATTCCGCGCGTGGTGCGGAAGGGCGGACGGGCGGCGATCCTGACATTTATGTCGCTCGAAGACCGCAAGGTCAAGCATGGATTTCAGGCCATGGCGCAAGCGGGCAAGGCCAAGCTGCTGACGCGCCACGTCGTGAAGCCAACGGCCCAGGAGACTCACAGCAACCCTCCTTCCCGAAGCGCCAAGCTACGGGCGGTGGAGCTTTTGTAACGCCGGTCATTTTAAAGATCCGAAGGTAGGAAGCAATGGCTACGCTAGCTGACGTGTGGAGCAGAATGTTCGCGCAGGGAATGGAGCGCGCAGCGGAGACGGTGCGGGGGATGGACTCCTCCACGCGGTTGCGCCCCTTTGCGAACGAGGAAATCCTGTTTTTCGTGAAACGCATCGACAACAGCCGCGTGGTGCGGGCGGCGGACCCTGCCGCGCGAGGCCGATGCTGGAAGCTGATCGGGTCGGTGGTGGGAGCCGTAGTGCTCCTGATTGGAGTCCTGCTGCCTAGCGCGTATGAGCGCAACGCAGGCTACTCGATTCAGTCGTTGCGACAGGAGGGGCAGCGGCTGGACGCCGACCAGGCTTCGCTCGAGCTGCGCCAGGCTCAGTTGCTGGCGCCGGCGCGGATCCAGGAGCTGGCGCGCGAACAGGATTTCGAGGACCCGCCGCCCGCCAAAGTGCAATACCTGGATGGCTCGCAAGGCTCTCTGGCGATGAACGGCCAGTAGCCTTCCCTAGCAGGAGTTCTGTCATGCTGGAAACCCAATCCACGCGCCGCCTGAGATGGCTCCTGCGATTCCTGCTGGTCTGGATCGGAGTCATTTTCGGGCGTTTGGTGTGGCTGCAAGTGATCCGGCATGACGACCTGTTGAAGCTGGCGCAGCAGCAACAGCAAAAAGAAGTGCAGGTTCCGGCGCTGCGCGGCACCATCTTCGACCGCGACGGCCAGCCGCTGGCCAAGAGCCTGCCCGCCGAATCCATCTGCATCAATCCGCAGAGAGTCCCAAACATCGGCGTCGCCGCGGACATTCTCGCCGGGGTCCTCAACCTGAACCGCGCCAAACTGTTTGAGCGCATTCAGAACGCCAAGCTGCGCGGCAGCGGATTCTTGTGGATCAAGCGCAAGGTGGATGAAAGCGAAGCGGAGCGGCTGCGCGCGCTGAATTTCGACTGGGTGGAGTTCCGCAACGAGATGCGCCGCTTCTATCCGCGCGGTGAGCTGACCTCGCACGTGGTGGGAACCACGGGCATGCTGGACAGCGATGTGGCGGAGCGCGGCACGGCGGGCATTGAGGAGGAATTCGACGAAGAGCTTGCGGGGCGTCCGGGTCTCGCGCTGGATGACGTCGACGTGCGCCAGGCGGCTTACGATTCGGTGATCACGCGCAAGCCGGAGCCGGGCGAAGACCTCACGCTCAGCATCGACTCCAATCTTCAATATGTGGCCGAGCGCGAGCTGGACAAGGCCATCGATTCGAGCGGCGCCAAGACCGGCTCGATCGTCGCCCTGAATCCGTACACGGGCGACGTGCTGGTGATGGTGAATTATCCGCACTTCGATCCCAACCTTCCGCCCAGCCCGAACGATCCGCCCAATGCGCGCAGCAATCTGGCGATCACCACTCCGTTCGAGCCGGGCAGCGTGTTCAAGGTGGTGACGTTGACGGCGGCACTCGAGAGCCTCAAGTACAGGCCCGAGACCATGATTCCGTGCGGCAGCGTGCTGCGCGTCTACGACCGCACCATCAAGGACGAACATCCGCACGGGCCGTTCAGCATGGCGGACGTGCTGGCGCATTCCAGCAACGTGGGCGCGGTGATGATCGGGCAGAAGGTGGGCGAGAAGACGCTGTACCAATACCAGCGCAAATTCGGATTCGGCGAGAAGACCGGGATCGCGCTCCCGGGCGAATCCGCCGGCCTGCTCAAGCCGGTGGAGCAATGGTCGGCGACCACCATCGACTTCACCTCGTTCGGGCATGAAGTCGCCGTGACCTCGCTGCAACTCGCGTTGGCGGGCGCGGCGATCGCCAACGGGGGAATGCTAGTGAAGCCGCGGCTGATTCTCGCCAAGCAGAAGCCGGGCCAGCCCATCGAGCGCTTCGATCCGGATCCGCCGCGGCGCATCATCGAGCCGGAGACAGCGATTCAGATGCGCGAAATGATGGAAGGCGTGGTGCTGCGCGGCACAGCCAAGGGTTATGCCAACCTGCGCGGCTATACCTCGGCGGGCAAGACCGGCACGGCGCAGATTTTCGATTTAAAAACGCACTCCTACACGCATCGCTACAACGCCAGCTTCCTGGGATTCGCTCCAGTGGAGAATCCGCAGATTGTGATGATCGTAACTCTGGAAGGCACCACCGGAGGCGAGGCCGGTTTCGGGGCGCCCGTCGCCGCGCCGGTGTTCCGCGAAGTGGCGATGGCCGCGCTGCGCATGCTGGATGTTCCCAAAGATTTGCCCGAAACGCCGGTCACCGCAGAACGGCCGCCGGCTGGGCCAAGCGATTCGGTTGCCCTTGCTGAGAACGATGCTGACTCAGCGGGCAGCCAACGATCTGTATCCTCCGTCACTCCGCCGCCGGCTGGAGTGGATGCTCCGGCTTTCCCCGGACCATCCGCCGCTCCTCACCGAGAGAACTCCGGCCGGCGGCTTTTTTTAGCCCGTGCAGCAGGGGCTGAGGGCGGAGCGGCAAAAATCCGCACGGAGGTCCAGTTTGCCAAATGACCCTGGGCGAGTTGCTGGAAGGCATCCCGCTTCGTCAGGAACTGCCTTCCGCGGCTGCCGCGCTGAGGGTGGAAGGACTCGCGTCCGATTCGCGCCGGGTAGGGAAGGGGTTTGTGTTTTTCGCGTTCGTGGGAGCCCGCGTGGATGGTAGGCGCTTCGCGCCGCAAGCGCTCGATCGAGGCGCCATCGCCGTGGTGTGCGACGACCCCGCTCCCGCGGATTTCCCGGGTGTCTGGATCCAGTCCGAGAGCAGCCGTCACGCTGTCGCCAGCGCGGCGCGCAACTTCTACGGCAAGCCGGACGAGCGCATTCACTTCACCGGCATCACCGGAACTAACGGCAAAACCACCACGTCGAATCTGGTGGACGCAATCCTGCGCGAGGCCGGCCACATCACCGGCGTAATCGGCACCATCGAATACCGCCTGGCGGGCAAGGTGGAGCGCGCGGACTTCACCACGCCCGAGGCGATCGACTTCATGAGCTTCGCGGCACAATTGGAAAAAGCCGGCGGCGATCATCTCATCGCTGAAGTCTCCTCCATCGGATTGGCGCTGGGCCGGGTGTACGGCTTCCACTTCCACACCGCGGTCTTTACCAACCTCACGCAGGACCATCTGGATTTTCACGGGACGCTCGAACAATACGCGGCGGCCAAGCGGCTGCTGTTCGCTCCGGAAGAAGGCCCCGCGCCGGGGTGGGCCGTGCTCAACGCCGAGGATCCATTCACTGCTTCGGTGCCGCGGCTTGGTCACGCCGTGCTGTACGGCTTGGGGAAAGAAGCCAGCCTCCGCGCCGAAAACATCGAATCCAGCTTCGACGGCCTGCGCTTCGATTTGGGCTGGGAGGGTGCACGCCAGCGCATTGAATCTGCGTTGGTGGGGCGGATCAACGTGCTGAACATTCTGGCCGCGGCGGGAGCGGGGCTGAGCTACGGCCTGGATCTGGACACCATCGCGCGCGGAATCGCCGCGTGCCGCAATGTGCCGGGGAGATTTGAGCGGGTGGATTGCGGCCAGCCCTTCCTGGTAGTTGTGGATTATGCGCATACCGATGACGCGCTGCGCAACGTGATCCAAATCGCGCGCGGCCTAGGCGGCGGCAAGGTGATCACTCTGTTCGGGTGCGGCGGTGACCGCGACCGCTCCAAGCGCCCGCTGATGGGAATGGTGGCGGGCGAGCTCAGCGATTACGTCGTGCTGACTTCGGATAATCCGCGCTCGGAAGATCCGCTGGCGATCATGAACGACGCGCTGGTGGGTTTAAGGCGCTTCGACACGCCGCACGCCGCGGAGCCGGACCGGGCCCGCGCAATCCGGCTCGCCATCGAGCAGGCACAAGCGGGCGACATCGTGTTGCTGGCCGGGAAGGGGCACGAAACCATGCAGATTTTCAAGGACCGGACGATTCAGTTCGACGATCGGGAAACAGCGCGGGAGGTGCTCAGATCCTTTGGATATAGGAAGTAAAATCGCGCTCGATGAACCTGCAGATCGGAAAGGTTGCCGAATGGTTGGAAATCGCCGGTTTTCCGGCGGCGGATGCCGGCCGGATGGTTACGGGATGGAGTGTGGATTCGCGCTCGCTCCAGGCGGGCGACTTGTTTTTCGCGCTAAGGGGGCCAAATCATGACGGGCATGCATATGTACGGGACGTCTTACAGAAAGGCGCGGCGGCCGTGGTCGTGGATCGGGAGATTCCTGGCGGCTCGCCGCAAGAAGGCCGAGTATTGCGGGTGGCGGACACGCTTCAAGCGCTCCAGCAGCTTGGCTCGCGGGCGCGGCGGAGCTGGGGTGGCCGCCTGGTGGCGGTAACCGGGAGCGCGGGCAAAACCACCACCAAGGACATCATCGCCGCGCTACTCAAGGAGGCTTACCGGACGGAGAAAAACGAAGGGAATCTGAATAATCATATTGGCGTGCCTCTTTCGCTGCTGCGGATGGAGGAGACCGCGGAAGTGGCGGTATTGGAGCTGGGGATGAATCACGCGGGGGAGATTCGCAAGCTGGCGAAGCTTGCCTGCCCGGAGACGGGAGTGGTGACCAACGTGGGTCCGGCGCACATCGAAAATTTCGATTCCATCGACGGCATCGCGGCCGCCAAGCGCGAGCTGATTGAGGAACTGCCCGCGTCTGGAACTGCCGTGCTCAACGCCGACGACGCGCGTGTCGCCGCGTTCGCCACGGCACATCCGGGCCGGTCGGTGTTGTACGGATTCTCGGAAGCCGCCGAGGTGCGCGCCGAGGACGTGCATTTTCTCGCCGAAGGTGTTGAGTTCCGCGTGGATGGCGTCCTGTTCAGCAGCTCGCTTGTGGGACGCCACGGGGTTTCGAATCTACTCGCGGGAATCGTGGTTGCTAAGGTATATGGGATCGGGCCGGAGCGGCTCACCGGGACGATCCGGGAGTTTGCGCCGGGGAAAATGCGCGGGGAGCGCTTCTATTCCCGGGGGATCTTGGTATATAACGATTGCTACAACTCCAATCCGGACGCGGCGCGCGCCATGCTGGACGTCTTGCGGGACGCTCCGGCGCGGAAGCGGATCGCGGTTCTGGGGGAGATGCTCGAACTTGGCCGTTGGGCCGAGACGCTTCATCGCGACGTGGGCGACTACGCAGCGCGGAGCGGTTTAACTGTGCTCGTTGGAATACGCGGCGCCGCCTGCTACATGTTGGACGCGGCCAAGCGTTCCGGCCTTGGCGCCGACGCCGCGTTTTTTTTCGAGGATCCTCGCGAGGCGGGCCGCCTGGTGCGCAGACTGGCGGAGCCCGGCGACGCGGTGCTGTTCAAAGGATCGCGCGGCGTGCACGTGGAGCAGGCGCTGGAGGAATTTCTCGCCGCCCCAGAGTCAGGGGGCCAGCGCTGAGGGATGCTGTATTGGCTCGGGTACGAAAAACTGTTTCATGTCTTCACGCCCTTTCGGGTGTTCCAGTACACTACCTTCCGGACCGGAATGGCGTTCTTCACCGCGATGCTGCTGTCGATCGCTTTGGGGCCGTGGATGATCGCGCGGCTGCGGCAATTTCAAATCGGCCAGCACATTCGCGAAGACGGGCCGCAATCGCACCAGAAGAAAGCCGGCACGCCGACCATGGGCGGCTTATTGATCGGCGCTTCCATCGTGTTTCCGGTGCTGCTGTGGGAGAATCTGAACACGCCGGCGGTGTGGGTGTGCCTGGCGGGGCTGGTCAGCTTCGGCCTGGTCGGTTTCCTGGACGACTATCTGAAAGTGAAGCGCAAGCGCAACCTGGGTCTGACGGTGGCGCAGAAGTTCAGCCTGGAGATCGTGGCCGCGCTGTTCATCGGCGTACTGCTGCTGGGTTTGAATACCAGGAAGCTGTACTCCACCGATATGAACGTTCCGTTCCTAAAAACCTACAAGCCGGACTTGCTGGTGCACGCCTGGCTCAAGAGTCCTTGGACTTATCCGCTGGCGTTCGTGTTCTTTTTTGGATTCCTGATACTAGTGCTGGTGGGCTGCTCCAACGCGGTCAATCTGACGGACGGTCTGGACGGCCTGGCCATCGGGCTGATGGCGATCGCCTCCGCCGCAATGACCGCCCTCTCTTATCTTTCCGGCAATGCGGAGTTCGCAAGATACCTGGATATCTTACGCACACCGGGAGCCTCCGAGTTGACCATTTACTGCGGCGCGATGTTCGGGGCCTCGCTGGGATTTCTGTGGTACAACGCGCATCCGGCGGAAGTATTCATGGGCGACGTCGGCGCGCTGGGATTGGGCGGCGGATTGGGAACGGTGGCGGTGCTGTTGAAGCAGGAGATTTTGTTGCTGTTCATCGGCGGCGTATTCGTGATCGAGCTGTTTTCGGTGGTGCTGCAAGTGGCGAGCTTCAAGATCCGCGGCAAACGCATTTTCAGGATGGCCCCGCTACATCATCATTTCGAGCAGTTGGGCTGGGAAGAGTCGAAAGTCATCGCACGATTTTGGATTGCCGGGTTGGTGCTGGCGCTGTTCGCGCTGACAACATTGAAACTGCGATGAAGCTGGAAGGCGCGAAAGTGGCGGTGGTCGGAATGGCACGGAGTGGAGTGGCTGGGGTGGAATTATTGATCGAAAAAGGAGCCTCGGTGAGCGCGGTGGATCTGCATCCGGCTCGCAACGAACGTCTGGAGCGGTTGGGCGTCTCTGTTCAGCCGCAAACGGAGGCTGCGTTCGTCAAAGCTGAGATGATCGTGCTTTCTCCCGGCGTTCCGGCCGACGCGGAGGCGATCGCGCCCGCGCGCCAGCGGGGCGTGCTCGTGATTGGCGATCTAGAGCTCGCCAGTTGGTTTCTCCAGGGCGAGACCATCGGCATCACCGGCTCCAACGGCAAGACCACGACCACCGCGCTCACGGGCCACATCCTTCAAGCGAGTGGAATCGCGGCGCAGGTGGGGGGCAACATCGGCACCCCGCCGGCCTCGATGGTGGCGAGCTCAAAAGCGGGGCAGTGGAACGTGCTGGAGCTTTCCAGCTTTCAACTGGAGACCATCGACAGTTTCCGAGCCCACATTGGCGCGGCGCTGAACGTCACGCCGGATCATCTGGACCGGCATTATACGCTGGAGCGCTACGCGGCAGCCAAGGGGCGCTTGTTCGAAAACCAGCGCGCCGGGGATTTCGCCGTGCTCAACTTCGACGATCCGCTCACGCGCGGATACGCTGAGGGCGCTGCCGCTACGCCGTACTATTTCAGCTCAACGCAAGAGGTCGCACGCGGAGCTTTTCTGCGGGGCGGCACGATCGTGCTGGAGAACCAATCTCTGATGGAAGCGCGCGAGGTCCCTTTGCGCGGCGTTCACAATCTCGAAAACGCGATGGCCGCGGCGATCGTCGCGCGCCTCGCGGGCGCGACCCACGAGCAGATTCGCGGGGCCGTGAAGGCGTTTCCGGGGGTCGAACACCGGCTGGAATTCGTGCGCAAGCTGGACGGCGTGGAGTGGTACAACGATTCGAAGGCTACCAACGTGGACGCGACACTCAAAGCCATTGCTGCGTTTTCCGGTGGACTCTGGGTGATTCTGGGCGGCAAGGACAAAGATTCGGACTACACTCCGCTGGCCGCTCCTCTGTGCGAGAAGGCCCATGCCGCGCTGTTGATCGGCGCTGCGGCGGGAAAAATCGAAAAGGTGCTCGAAGGCACGGTTCCGGTGCTCGCTTGCGGGACGCTTGAAGCGGCCATTCAGGAAGCGTTCGCCCGCGCGCATTCCGGCGACACGGTGCTGCTAGCGCCGGCCTGCGCCAGCTTCGATCAGTTCGATAACTTCGAGCATCGCGGGCGGGAGTTCAAGCGGCTGGTGAACGCACTGGGCGGGGCGGAGATAGGAGGAGCCCGCTAATGGCCAGGCTCAAGACCGACTGGATTCTGTTCCTGACCATTCTGGCGATGACCGGCTTCGGCATCGTGATGGTGTACAGTGCGTCGAGCGCCGCGGCGCGGCCCTTCTATCACGTGGAGCCGTACTTCTTCGTGCTGCACCAGATCGTCTTCGCCGTGATCTCGTTTTTCGTGCTGATGTATTTCAAACGGCTGGATTACCGGCTGATGAACACGTCCACGTGGGCGTTTTCGCCGCTGGGCATCGTGCTGGCCTCGCTAATCCTGGTGTATTTCGTGGACACCAAAACGCATCGCTGGTTCCGTATTCCGGGCGTTGGATCGCTGCAGCCTTCCGAGTTCGCCAAGCCCGCGCTGGTGCTGTTCCTGGCGTACTTCATTTCGCGCCGCGCGCAATCCATCAATTCCCGCAAGACCATCCAGCAGGCGTTCGTGGCCGTAGCGATGCTGGCGATGCTGGTGGTGGTGGCGGACCTGGGAACGGCGATGGTGCCGGTGTTAACCGCGGTGATCGTGCTGTGGGTGGCCGGCCTGGAGTGGAAGTACATGCTGCGCGTCGGCCTGCTGGGACTGATGCTGGTGGTAATCGCCATCGTGTGGCAGGGTTACCGGCTGGGCCGCGTGATCGCCTATCTCGACCCCGACTATTCCAAGATCGAGCTGATCGACACGCATCATTGGATCCGCAACTACGTCACGCGGTCGACTTCGATCCGCGACGCCAGTTATCAGCCGCGCCAGTCCAAGATCGCGGTGGGTACCGGCGGGATTTTCGGAGTCGGCCTGATGCAGAGCCGGCAGAAAATGATGTTTCTGCCGGAGGCTCACACCGACTTCATCTACGCCACGGTGGGCGAGGAACTGGGCCTGTGGGGCTGCTCCGCCGTGCTGATTGGTTTCATCGCGATCCTGTGGCGCGGCGCGCGCCTGTTCCTGCTGGCTCGCGACGATTTCGGAAAATATCTGGCGCTGGGCGTAACGGTGTCGATCCTGCTGCAGGCCCTGATGAACATCACCGTGGTGCTGGACATGGCGCCAACCAAGGGATTCCCCCTGCCGATGATCAGCTTCGGCGGAAGCTCTCTGCTGAGTACGCTCGGCTCTCTGGGAATGTTGTTGAGCGTGAGTGAACATGAAGGCTGAGTGTAAGCGAACGTGAAGGACTTGTTTTGTTTCGGGATGAGGGGCGGCGGTGACGACATTCGTGATGGCCGGCGGAGGCAGCGGCGGGCACGTGATTCCCGCCCTCGCGGTGGCGCGCGAACTGCGCTCACGCGGGCATGCAGCGCACTTCATCGGCACGCGCCGCGGCATCGAGGCCCGCTTGGTGCCGGCTGCCGGATTTCCCATCGACTGGATCGAGATCGGCGGATTGAAACGGGTGGGGTTGCGCAAGACCGTGTCTTCGCTGGCAGCGTTGCCGGGAAGCGTGGTGCAGGCCGCGCGGCTGCTGCATCGTGCCGCGCCGGCGGCGGTCTTTTCGACCGGAGGGTACGTGGCCGGGCCGGTGCTGCTGGCCGCCCTGTGGTTGCGAATCCCGGTGGTGGTGCTGGAACCCAACGCCGTTCCGGGATTCACGCATCGCAAGCTGGCTCGCTTTGTTTCGCGGGCGCTGGTGAGTTTTCCGGAAACCGCCGGCTGGTTTCCGCCGGGCAAGGCGGAGCTGACCGGCCTACCGGTGCGCGAGGAGTTTTTCTCGCTGCCAGCGCCGTCGTTCGAGGAACCGCTGATTGTGCTGATCACCGGCGGCAGCCAGGGCTCGCGGACGCTGAATCGCGCGGTGGAGCAGAGCTGGCCACTGTGGCGCAAGGGCTCGGTGCGGTTGATTCATCAAACCGGCTGGCTGGGCGGAACGGTTGCGTTCGAGGAAAAGCTGGCTCGTTTTCGCGCCTCTGGAGTTCCGGGCGAGATGCACGCTTTTTTGGACGACATGCCGGCTGCGTTCGCGCAAGCGGGGTTGATCGTCAGCCGGGCGGGGATGGGAGCGGTGAGCGAGATCGCGGCTTCGGGCCGGCCGTCGATTCTGGTGCCTTTGCCCACCGCCGCCGATCAGCATCAGTTGCGCAACGCCGAGGCTTTCGTAAAGGCAGGAGCCGCGTTGCTGGTGAAGGACCCGGAGCTGAGCGGCGCGCGGCTGGTAGGCGAGGTGATCAAGTTGCTGGACACCGGCGGCAAGCTGGCGGCTATGGGAAAAGCGGCGCGGGCGTTCGCGCGGCCGGGAGCGGCCAAGCGCGCGGCAGAAATTTTGGAATCCTTCGCGTCGACGTCTTCACCCTCGGGGTCCTTAGCGCCGGGGCGGGATTGACAGGGGCCTCGAAAGCCGAAACAATACGTGAATAAAATGTTTTTCAAGCCCCAACCCGTGCACTTCGTCGGAATCGGCGGCATCGGCATGAGCGGACTCGCCGAGATCCTGCTGGGGATGGGCTATCAAGTGAGCGGGTCCGACCAGCGGGCCTCGGCGGTCACCGGGGGACTGGAGCGGCGCGGCGCGGTGGTTCATCTAGGCCACGACGCGGCGAACGTCGGCGACGCCAAGGCCGTGGTGGTGAGCTCGGCCGTGCCTCCGAACAATCCGGAGATCGTCGAAGCGCGCCGCCTGGGCCTGCCGGTGATCCCGCGCGGCGAGCTGCTGGCTGAGCTGATGCGCCTGAAGTTCGGCATCGCGGTCGCGGGCAGCCACGGCAAAACCACGACCACGTCGATGATCGCGGCGATCATGACGCACGCCGGCCTCGATCCCACGGTGGTGGTCGGCGGCAAGGTCGGCATGATGGGCGGCGCCAACGCGCGCCTCGGCAAGAGCGACTACCTGGTGGTGGAAAGCGACGAAAGCGACGGATCGTTCCTGAAGCTCGCGCCGATTCTGGCCGTGGTCACCAACATCGATCGTGAGCACCTGGATCACTACGCGGGCATCGAGCAGATTCGCGATGCGTTCGCGGCCTTCATCGGCAAGCTGCCGTTTTATGGCGCGGCCGTGCTGTGCCTGGACGACGAAAACATCCAGCGGCTTCTGCCCACGCTGAATCGCCGCATGGTCACCTATGGAACCGCGGTGCAGGCTGACCTGCGCGTGATGCATTCGGCCGCCAGCCACATGGCCAGCCAGTTCCAGCTCACCTACCGCGGCGAGAACCTGGGCTGCTTCAAGCTGCGCGTGCCGGGAGCGCACAACGCGTTGAACGCCGCCGCGGCCACGGCTATCGGTCTAGAGCTGGAAATCCCGATCGACCAGATTCGCGAGGCGCTGGAAAACTTCACCGGCGTCGACCGCCGCTTCGAAATGCGCGGAATGGAAGCCGGGGTGACCGTGATCGACGATTACGGCCATCACCCCACCGAAATCCGCGCCACGCTGGCCGCCGCGCGCGCCTGCCGCCTGCGCCGCGTCCACGTCCTGTTCCAGCCGCACCGCTATAGCCGCACGCAGGCGCTGCTGGACGATTTCGCGCGCGCCTTTCACGACGCCGACAGCGTGTTCGTGCTGGACATTTACGGCGCTTCGGAAAAACCGATTGAAGGCTTGAGCTCCCGCCAATTAGTGGAGCGCATTCAGGCCTACGGCCATCACGACGCGCACTACTCGGGCTCGATGGAAACCGGCATCACGCAGGTGATCGAGCACGCGCAGGAGGGTGACGCCATTATCACCTTGGGCGCCGGCAGCATCTCGCAAGCTGGCCCCGCGATTTTGGAAGGATTGAGGAGCCGCGCCTGATGCCGCGCCCGTTTCCCATTCCGCGCTGGATTGCCGTCACGGCGGTGCTTGCGGTGGCG
The DNA here is from genome assembly GCA_030041495.1 of Bryobacteraceae bacterium. Classification (GTDB taxonomy): domain Bacteria; phylum Acidobacteriota; class Terriglobia; order Bryobacterales; family Bryobacteraceae; genus Palsa-187. The sequence goes on from JASHNT010000056.1 coordinate 27,264, forward strand.
CTGACGCTCGCGCTGTACACGTATCTTCGCGTGGAGCAATTCCTGATCCGGGACCCACGCTTCACTTTCAGTGACCCCACGGGTGACTCCCTGGAAGTCTCCGGTGCGACACACGTTCAGACGCGAACTGTCGAAGCCGTGTTCTCTGACGATTTCGGCCGCAGCGCGTATTTGATCCCGCTGGAGGATCGGCGCGCGGCCCTGCGCACCGTCGCCTGGGTCAAGGATGCCAGCGTCGCGCGCTTCTGGCCGAATCATGTGGTGGTCAGCGTCACGGAGCGCAAGCCGGTTGCCTCTCTTCCCGCCGCGACCGGCCGGCCCTGGCTGATCGATGCGGAGGGGGTGCTTCTGCCGCCGGTGGAGGACCGCTTCGCCTTGCCGGTATTAATCGGCGTGCGTCCGTCCGATCCGCTGGAACTGCGGCGGCAGCGTGTGGGCCGCTTGCTGGGGGTGATGAAGGATCTCGGCCCAGCCGGGCGCTCGGCGTCCGCCGTGGATGTCTCCGATCCGGACGACCTGAAATTGAGCGAACCCCTTGATGGGCGTACCGTGACTTTACTATTGGGCGATCGCGATTTCGCGCTGCGGCACGACAACTTCGTCCGCTATTATTCGGAGATCCGCCGGAAGATGCCGGATGCCGCGGTGCTGGACCTTCGCGTGGAGGATCGCATCACTGTGGTGCCGCAGAGGGAGGATCAGTAGTGCACGCGCGCACGCAAATCGCCGCGGGGTTGGACGCGGGAAGTTCGCGAACGCGCTCGGTGCTGTACGCCTTGGAAGGCGACCGCGTGCGTTACCTCTCGCACGGCCTGGCGACCTCTGCTGGCTGGCACAAAGGCCGCGTGGTGGATCAAGTCGCGGTAGCGGAATCGATGCGCGCGGCGATGACCGACGCCGAGCGCGGCGCCGGGGTTTCACCCGAATCGGTGACGCTCGGCATCGGCGGCATACACATCCACGGGGCGCAGAGCCGCGGCATGTACGAGTTCGGCCGCCCGCGCGAAATCACCGCCGCCGATCTCAGTTATGCGGCGGAACTCGCCTGCGACGTGCTGCTGGAGCGCGACCGCATGCTGCTCCAGGTCCTGCCGCAGGATTTCACGCTCGACGGCCGCTCCGGTTATCGCAAGCCGCACAAGGGCGTTTGCTCGCGGCTGGAGGCCAACGTTCACATCGTCACCGCGTCGGTTCAGGAGCACCAGGCTCTGGTCGCGGCGGCGCACTTGGCCCATCTGCCGGTGGAAGAAACCGTGTTCGAGCCGCTGGCCGGCGCTTACGCCTGCCTGCTTCCGGAAGACCGCTCGCGCGGCGTCGCCGTGGTCGATATCGGAATGCAGTCCACCGGGCTGGTGATCTACGATGGCGACGCGGTGCAACTGGCGTCCGCCGTCCCTGTGGGCGGCGACCACTTCACGCGCGATATCGCCTCGGTTTTCAAGGTCACGTATGAAGACGCCGAGTGCCTGAAGCAGCAATACGGCTGCGCGCTGCTGGGCCTGACCGCGGATTCGAGCCTGATCGAAGTGCCCTCCGCGGAGGGCCGCCCGGCGCGTGAGAAACGGCGCGGCGAGCTGATCGAGGTGCTGGAGGCTCGCGCGGAAGAGCTCTTCCAGTTGGTGCTGGCCGAACTCCAGCGCGCCGGAATGGAGCACCAGTTGTTCGAAGGCGTGGTGCTCAGCGGCGGAGGCTCGCTTATGCCCGGCATGTGCGACATGGCCGAGCGGGTTTTGAATTGCCAGGCGGGCAATGGCCTGGCCAAGGGAATCGGCAACTGGCCGGAGGAGCTCCAGAGCTCGCAGTGGACCACCGCCGCGGGCCTGGCCATGTTTTCCGCGCGCTTGAAGCTGCACCGGGCGCCGGCACGGCGCGCCGGCGGCTTGCTGGGCCTCGTTTTACGATGAGTTTCGTTTTGCGATGACTCTGGTTGGGTCGAGTTTGGTTCGGCGAGTTTGGCTGGAATGACAAGTTCGATTTCGAGATCGGCGGCATTTTTGTGGGAGGTTATAGGACCATGGCACTCGGTGCATTGAAATTCGCGATTCAGGAAGAGGCGGCTCCCGCTACCCGGATCCGCGTCTTCGGCGTGGGCGGAGGCGGCTCCAATGCCGTCGCGCGCATGCTCGACCAGGGGCTGGCGGGGGTCGAGTTCTGTGTGTTGAACACGGACATTCAGGCGCTGGCGGCGTCGCCGGTTCCCAATCAACTGGCCATTGGCTCGAAGATCACGCACGGGCTGGGCGCGGGCTCCGACCCCTCGGTCGGACGCCAGGCGGCGCTCGAAGATACCGAGCGCATCATCGACCTGCTGGAAGGCGCGGACATGGTCTTCGTCACCGCCGGACTCGGCGGCGGCACGGGCACGGGAGCAGCGCCGGTGGTCGCTTCGCTGGCAAAGGAACTCGGCGCGCTGACCGTCGCGGTGGTGACCAAGCCCTTCGCCTTCGAAGGTCCCAAGCGCCGCAGGCAAGCTGAGGAGGGTTTGTCGGAATTGGCCAGCGTGGTCGACACCGTCATCACCATTCCCAACGATCAGCTTCTGAACCTGGTCCCCAAAGGCACCAGCTTTTTTGAAAGCTTCAAAGTCGCCGACGACGTACTGCGCCAGGCGGTGCAGGGCATCAGCGACATCATCACCACGCCGGGCCTGATCAATCGCGATTTCTCGGACATTCGCAGCATCATGTTGGGCATGGGCTACGCCATGATGGGCACGGCCACGGCGGCTGGCGAAAACGCGGCCGTGATCGCGGCGCAGAAGGCCATCAGTTGCCCGCTGCTGGACGCCGGCGGCGTGCGCGGAGCGCGCGGCATTCTCATCAACATCACCGGTTCCAGCGCGCTGGGTCTGCATGAGGTCAATGAAGCCTGCACGTTGATCCGCTCCGCCGCGGAAAACGACGATGTGCAGATCAACTTCGGCGTGGTGCTGAACGAAGCGGCCGGCGACGAGGTCAAGATCACGGTGATTGCCACGGGTTTCGAGCGCGAGAGCCTGCCTGCCATCCAGCGCCGCGCTGCCGCGGAGGCAGTGGCCTCTCGCCCTGGTCTACAGAGCGATGAGTTCGAGCCTGCAGCCGAAACCCAGCGTGAGCCAATTGCCGCCGCCGCGGCGGCCTCGGCTGTTACTCCGGCGCCAGTGCCCGCAACTCCTGCCGCTCCCGCTTCCGTGCCCGTGCAAGAATCGGCTCCAGTGCAGGAGTCAGTTGCCGCTCCCGCGCAAGCGCCGCTGGTCAATGGCCACGAGCCTCTCTTCGATGAGCTCGACGTGCCGGCGATTCTGCGCCGGCGGATGCTGCACTAGGATCAGCGGTTTAATTCGCCGATGGACGTTCCACCTGATCGATCACTAGGACGTCCGTCGGAACTTTTTCGGGGTTGAGCTTCAGCCCGAGCTGGTCCTGCACTGCCGTGTAGATTGACGGACAGCTCCAGGTTTCCGGCTTCAGGCCGAGCCTTTGTTGGCTCTGCGCGAAGCTGGCGGGGCAAGAACCGTCTGAAGGCGCGTCGGGCGCTGCTCCGGTGTCGGGAGTCCAGGTGAGACGGAAATCGAAAGGCTCCGTGAAGCCGGTTTTGTCGATGACGGGCCGATCCGTGCTGCGCGTGAGAACTTGAAGAAGGGTGTCCATGGACACGGCCTGGCCCTGAATCCAGCCCCGATCCGGAAAAGTGATCGCGCCGCGCAGGCGGGGATTGCCGCCATCCTCCGGCCGCTGGAGCTTGATGCCGCCTTTGGCTGGGACCAGCGCGTAGACCGGAAGGTCGCGCGTCTCCTGATGCACCTTCAATCGGAACCGGTCCGCGAGGAGAGCCTTGACCATCTCGCGCACTTGCGCTTCGCTTGCGTTTGGATCGCCGCGGGCTTCGATGTTGTAGCGCGCCTTTTCGCCGTCGGCGATCAGCGCCATCCAGTGGGCATCGCCGACGATCTGATACACGTCCCGGAGCTGGTAGATCATTAGGATCAGATAATTGAGAGGCATGTTGGTGGCGCGAAACACGCCGCCGGGCAGGAACTGGATGCGGCCGGGCTCTCCTGGGTTTGCGGGTTTCACCGAGGCGACTTCAAAAGCCGGAGCTTGGGCGAGCAGGGCGGTTGCGGTCGCGATCCCAGCCGCCAGGAACGCCCATCTCATGCCTCAAGAGACGGATGACGCCGGTATTTCGTTGGAATCCTATAGAATGTTTTTCATGAAAAAACGGTTCCTGGCCATATTGCTGGCGATCGGCGGCTGCGCGCCGGCGCAGACCGCGCCCAAGCCGCCCAAGTCGCTCCGGATTTACGTCTTCGATTGCGGCGTGATCAAGGGCTTGAGTCCAGCGCTGTTCAACTTCAAGGAGGGCGAAGTCAAGGCCACCGAATTCGTAGTGCCGTGCTACCTGATCGTGCATCCCAAGGGCACTCTGATGTGGGACACGGGCACCATTCCCGACAGTGCCTTCAAATCCGACGGCGCGCCAGTGACGCAGGGCACCAATGCCATCATGACCGTGACCAGGCCGCTGAAGGCGCAGCTCGCCGAAGTGGGCTACAAGCCGTCCGAGATCACGTATCTGGCGCTTTCGCACTATCATTCCGATCACACCGCCAACGCCAATGACTTCGCGGGATCGACCTGGCTGGTGCAACAGCCCGAGCGCGATTACATGTTTGGCCCGCCGCAACAGGGGGCGATCATCAATACGGCATCCTTCAGCGCGCTTAAGAACGCCAAGACCAAGATCATCGGCCCGGCGGATTACGACGTCTTCGGCGACGGAAAAGTGATCATCAAGTTTGCGCCTGGCCACACGCCGGGGCATCAGGTTCTGTTTTTGAAGCTGGCCAAGTTCGGCCCGCTGCTGGTCGCCGGTGACTTGTATCATTACCCGGAGGAGCGCGCCTCGGGAAACATTCCGACCTTCGAATACAACGCCGACCAATCCCGCGCCTCGCGCGCGGCTATCGAGGCATTCCTGAAGCAGGCCAAAGCGCAGTTGTGGATCGAGCACGACGCTGCGACCTTCGCGGCTCTTAAGAAGGCTCCCGCGTTTTACGAATAGGCTTCACGCTAACAAATGCAGCACCACGCTGCGGCGCTGTGAGTGCCCGCGGTGCTCGAACAGATAGATTCCTTGCCAGGTCCCCAGCACCATTCGCCGGCCGATAGCCGGAATCGACAGATGCGTCTGCGTCAGCGCTGCGCGGAGGTGCGAAGGCATATCGTCGGGGCCTTCCGTTGTGTGGCGGTAGCGCGGATCGTTTTCGGGCGCAAGACGCTCGAAGAAGTCGGCCAGGTCCAGGACCACGTCCGGATCGGCGTTCTCCTGAATTATCAGCGAAGCGGAGGTGTGCTGGAGGAAGATGGTCAGCAGCCCGGTTTCGACCCCCGTGGAAGCTACCCATTGCGCGACCTCGCGCGTGAACGGATAGAGGCCCTTGCCACGCGTCCGGATTTCGAGATTATGGTGGTGATTCAAGGTGTGCGTTCCGCAAGAGCAATGATGGCACAAGGCCAGAGCTACAATAAATTCATAAGTACGGCATCGCGACTCATCACGTACGAAGACACCCTCCTGCTACGCGAGGACAAACTCACCGAGATCGTGAAGGGGGAACTGAGGACGATGCCGCCGCGGAGGCTGAGCCACGCGCGTTTGACCGGCAGGCTAGCGGCGATGTTGCGCAGGAGGCTCGACCCGGACAGGTTTGAGGTCTTGACCTCTTCCTCTGGGCAACTCATCCAAAGAGAACCGTTCACATACCGCATCCCAGACTTGGGCGTGTATCTGCAAAATCGGCTGGTGGACGAGTACTGTATCTCGACGAAACCCGAGCTCCTGGCGGAGGTGACGTCGCCCGCGAATCGCAAAGGGCGTATTGAGGAGTTGATCGGGGATTACGAACATCTTCAGGCGCCCGAAGTCTGGCTGGTTTTTCCGGAGGACCGGCGCATTCGCCGGTTGCTGCTCCAATCCAGCAAGCTCGCAGATGCGGGAACACACAACGCCGGACCTCTTGCGCCGCAGTTTGCCGCAGAGGCGGTTGTCGATCTCGACGAACTGTGGGGCGCTACCGCTACTCCACGGTGACGCTCTTGGCGAGGTTGCGGGGCTGATCCACGTCGCAGCCGCGCCGAACCGCAATGTGATACGCCAGCAGTTGCAGCGGGACCACTTCCAGAATCGGCAGTAGCAGGTCGTCGGTTGAGCCGATGCGGATCACATGGTCGGCCACTTTGGAGATTTCTTCGTCGCCCTCGCAGGCTACGGCTACCACGGTGCCTTCGCGAGCCTTCACTTCCTGGATGTTCGAATGCGTCTTTTCGTAGATCATGCGGCTGAGCTCATCCGCCGGATCGCGCGTGGCCAGCACCACGGTGGGTAGATTCTCGTCGATCAGCGCGTTGGGGCCGTGCTTCATCTCGCCGGCCGGATAACCTTCGGCGTGAATGTAGGAGATCTCCTTGAGCTTGAGCGCGCCTTCGAGTGCGATCGGGAAATGAATACCGCGCCCGAGGTACAGGAAATCCGAGGCGCGGAACAGAGTCTTGGCCAGATCGTCGTAAATGGCGTCGTGGCGCAGAATCTCTTCGAGTTGCATGGGGATGTGCAGCAGCCGGTCCACCAGCTTGAGCGAAGTCTCCGCGCTGACGGCTTCGCGCACCTGCGCCAGGTACAAAGCCACCAGGAACAGAGCGGTCAACTGCCCGGTGAAGGCTTTGGTGGAAGCCACGCCGATCTCCGGCCCGGCATGGGTGATCAGCGTGCCGGAAGCTTCGCGCGTAATCATCGAGCCGACCACGTTGCAAATGGCCAGCGTCTTGGAGCCCTTGTGCTTGGCCTCGCGCTGCGCCGCCAGCGTGTCGGCGGTTTCGCCCGATTGCGAAATCACGATCGTCAGCGTGTCTTTTCCAACCAGAGGGTCGCGATAGCGGAACTCGCTGCCGTAATCGACCTCGACCGGGATGCGCGCCAGCCGCTCAATCATGAATTTTCCGGCCAGCGCGGCGTGCCAACTGGTGCCGCAGGCGACGATGCGAACCTGCCGGAATTCCTTGAACTCGCGCTGGGTGATGTCCATCTCATCGAGAAAGATGCGGCCGGATTCCTGGCCCACGCGGCCCAAAGTGGTGTCGCGCACCGCGCGCGGCTGCTCATAGATTTCCTTGAGCATGAAATGCTTGTAGCCGCCCTTTTCGGCCATGATGGGGTCCCACAGAATGTGAGAGACCTGGCGCTTGACGGGCTTGCCGTTGAAGTCGGTCAGATGCACGCCGTCGCGAGTCAGAATCGCCATGTCGCCGTCGGCCAGGAAGAACATGTCGCGCGTGTAGCCTAGAATCGCCGGGACGTCGGAGGCGACAAAATACTCCCCGTCGCCGAGGCCCACTACCACCGGCGGTCCGGAGCGCGCGGCGACAATCTTGTCGGGGTCCTTACGCGAGATGACGCTCAGCGCAAACACTCCGGTTAATTGGCGAACCGCGTCGCGCACCGCGTTTTCCAGGTTGCCGTCGAAATATTTTTCCACCAGGTGCGCGATCACCTCGGTGTCGGTTTCGGTGACAAAAGTATGCCCTTCGGCGGCCAGCTTCTGCTTCAGCTCCAGATAATTTTCGACGATGCCGTTGTGCACCACCACCACATCGCCGTGGCAATCGCGATGCGGGTGGGCGTTTTCCTCGGTGGGACGTCCATGGGTCGCCCAGCGCGTGTGGCCGATGCCATAAGCGCCGTTGAGCGGGCTCAGGCGCAGCGAGTCTTCCAGGTTGCGCAGCTTGCCCTGCGTACGCCTCACCCCCAGGCATTGGTAGTCTTCGAGCACCGCCAGACCCGCCGAATCGTAGCCGCGGTACTCGAGTCTCTTCAAGCCGTCCAGAATGATCGGAACGGCTGGTTTAGATCCGATATAGCCGACAATTCCGCACATTAGTCTAGAAACTCCACTCTGTAATCTTCCATCACGGGATTGGCCAGAACGTCCCTCGCGATCTGGTCCATTTCCTTGGCTATCTGCTCTTTGACGCTGCCCGGCGCCAGTTCGATCTCAAAATATTTCCCTTGCCGCACCCCCGCAATGCTTTTGTGTCCTAATCCGTTCAGGGCGTGATGGATGGTCTGCCCCTGGGGATCGAGCACGGTAGGTTTGAACGAAACGTAGACGCGCGCCTTCATAGAGTTATATGAGCCTATTGTAGCCCGCGCAAACCCGGCGCCAGCACTTCCTGCTTCGCGGCACACTCTCATGGTAACTGGGGTATCATGCAAGGGTATAGAGTACGAAAGTTGGTTCTCACAAAGTACTCGCGCTTATCTTAGGAGTCTTTCGCCATCGTCTCGGTTACGGTTCTAGCTTCTTCGAGCGCCGGCAATTGCACATTGGTCGCGACCGGGTGCACGCGGCTGCTGGTAGATGCCGGTTTGAGCCGCAGGGAAACGTTCGACCGGTTGACGGCCATGGGAGTTGATCCCGCCTCTCTCAACGCCATTCTGATTACTCACGAACACAACGACCACATCGGCGGTTTGCCGGTTTTGGCCAAGGCTCGCGAAGACGCCGGCCGCATGGTCCAAGTGCCGGTTTACATTACCCATCTGACGGCGCCAGCGGTTCCGTGGGGCGATTGCGAGCCGATTCTGGAACAGTTTCAGGCCGGCTCCAGCTTCACCATCGGCGACATCGACGTCACCAGCTTCAGCATCCCGCACGACGCCGCCGACCCGGTCGGATTCTCCTTCAAGGCGGAAGGCATCAAGATCGCGATCGCCACCGACCTTGGGTATTTGCCCGATTCCGTGCGAGTGCACTTGCGGGGATCGGACATTCTGCTGCTCGAATCCAATCACGATTTGGAAATGCTGAAGGTCGGGCCGTATCCCTGGGCCATCAAACAGAGGGTCATGAGCCGCATGGGCCATCTCTCCAACGATGCGGCGTCGGATTTCATCCGCGAGGATCTGGACCACCGGACTTCGACGCTGATCCTGGGCCACATCAGTGAGAGCAACAATCACCCCGCTCTGGTGGAGCAGGCCGCCACCCAGGCCTTGACCGGTCGCAGCCTGTTTACACGCCTGGTGATCGCCGATCCGCGCGCCGGCACCGAAACATTCACTTACTAAATGATCCCGCGCTATAGCCGGCCCGAAATGGGCCGCATTTTCAGTGACCAGAACCGGTTCGATCAGTGGCTCGCCGTGGAATTGGCGGCGAGCGATGCTTTGGCCGAAACCGGTGAAGTGCCACGCGAGGCCGCCGCCGCGCTGCGCGCGCATGCCTCTTTTTCGCACACGCCCGCCGACGTCGAGCGCATCCACGCGATTGAACGCCAGGTCAAGCACGATGTCATCGCGTTCACCACCGCTGTGTCCGAAAAACTGGCTAGCGCCGGCCAAGCCAGCGCATCTCGATGGTTACATTACGGGCTCACTTCGAATGACGTGGTCGACACGGCGCAGGCTTTGCTCTTGAAGCAGGCCTCCGGTCTGCTCCTTGAGGGTGCGCGCGCCCTCTTGGTTTCGCTCGAACGGCGCGCGTGGGAGTTCAAGGACACGCCGCAGATTGGCCGCACGCACGGCATCCACGCCGAGCCGATCACCTTCGGTTTGAAACTCGCGCTGTGGTTCGATGAGCTGCGGCGTAACATCCGGCGCCTGGAAGACGCGTCCGAGGATTTGCGCGTGGGCAAAATCTCCGGCGCCGTCGGCACGTTCGGCCATATCGGGCCGGAGGCCGAAGAAAAAATCTGCGCGCGGCTGGGGCTCAAGCCAGCGGCGATCTCCAGCCAGGTGATCTCGCGCGACCGTCATGCGGCTTGGGTCGCGGCGCTGGGCCTGCTCACCGCTACGCTTGAAAAGATCGCTCTAGAGATCCGGCATCTCCAACGCACCGAAGTCCGCGAAGCCGAGGAGCCGTTCAGCGAGGGACAAAAAGGCTCCTCCGCGATGCCCCACAAGCGCAATCCGGTGGTTTGCGAACAAATTTGCGGACTGGCGCGGGTGGTTCGGGCGAATGTGCAAGCCGCGTTTGAAAACGTCGCGCTGTGGCACGAGCGCGACATTTCGCATTCCTCAGTCGAGCGCGTCATTCTGCCGGATTCGGCGATCCTGACGGATTATCTGCTCGCCAAGACGCGTTGGCTGATCGACGGCATGCGAGTGTATCCGGAGCGGATGCGCCGCAATCTGGAGAGCACGCGGGGCTTGATTTTCTCCGGCCAACTCCTGCTGGACCTGGCGGCCGCAGGCATGCTGCGCGAAGAAGCGTACCGGGTGGTACAGGCTCACGCGATGCGCGCCTGGGAGACGGAGGGGAACTTTCAGGCAGCCGTCGAAGCCGACTCATTAATCCTGTCCTTTCTATCACTTGAAAAGATCCGGCAGGCGTTTTCGGTGGAGCGGCAACTGGCGAACGTAGACCGGGTCTTCGCGCGGGTGTTTAAAAAACAGTAGACCCTACAATATCTTAGAGGGTACTAAGAACGTAGCATTAAAATCTTGTGGTTCGATTTAGGGCCGCTTGAGGTAAACTCTAGCTAGGCACCGATGAGCCACTCGGCACGAACTCCGGACTACGAGATGGCGCGGGTCCTCCTCGTGGATGATGACCCAGCGTCCCGTCTAACCCTCCAGACGGTACTGGAAGCGGGAGGGTACAACGTTGATTCCGCTGCTAGCGCCGCAGAGGCTTTGGGCAAGCTGGATGAAGGAAAATACTCCTTAGTCCTCAGCGATTTACAGATGGAATCTCCGCACGCGGGACTCAAGGTTCTGGCGCACGCTCGGATGATGGATTACAAACCGGCTACGGCGCTGATTACCACCTACCAGAACTCCAAGCCCAACGTGGCCCGTCGGCCTAACTCCATGCTGATCAAGCCGGAAGACCTACCGGAGTTGCTCGGAAAGGTCGCCGATCTGATCGCGGAGCGGGCCACCAGGCGCCTGGAACGCCAGCTCCGCCTAGCGAGCGCCTAAGAGTCCGTCGATTCGGCCACGGCGGCGATCTCCTTTTCCAAATTTTCAAGAGCTCCCGCGAAGAAGTGATCCCGTGCCTCCACCAGGATCAGCCGTCTCGGCTCCGGCAGAGCCGCCACCAGCGGCTCAATCTCAGCGACAGGGCCATATTCGTCGTGGGTGCTTTGGACGAAGACCCGGGGAACGGTGCAGCCTTCCAAGTACGAACGGTCGCGATACACGGTGGGAAATCCGACCGCGATGACTTGCTGAGTTGGCTCCCCTCCGCAGGCCAGCCGCAGGACGATGCGTGAGCCGAAGGAGAAGCCGGCGAGGGTCACGGGAAGGTTGGGGTAGCGTCTGCGAAGCTCAGTCAGCGCGGCTCGGGCGTCCTCCATTTCGCCCTCGCCTCCGGCATAGGCGCCTTCGCTCAAATTGACCCCGCGATAATTGAAGCGCAGCACCACAAAGCCGGCCCGGCGCAGCCCGCGAGCGATCCGGTAGACCACTTTGTTATGCATGGTGCCGCCGTGCTGTGGATGCGGGTGGCACACCAGAGCGGCGCCAATTATTGAAGCAGGGCCGGACGCTCGATGTTCCGGTTCTTCGAGCAGCGCCTCCAGGCGTCCGGCAGGTCCGTTCACGAACAGGGATTCGATGCGCCGCGCCATCGATCAGTTGGACCGCCTCAGCATCAATTTGAGCGATAGTTGGTGAACTGCATGTCGATGCCGAAATCAGTCGCCCGCAGCAGCGCGATGATCTCCTGTAACGTGTCGCGGTCCTTGCCGGAGACGCGCACCAGGTCGCCCTGGATCGAGGCCTGCACCTTCTTCTTGCTGTCTTTGATGACGCGCACGATTTCGCGAGCCTTCTCGATGGGGATGCCCTGCTGCAGCGTAATCTCCTGACGCACGGTCGAGCCGGCCGCGGGCGTCACGGTACCGAAGGTGAGGGCCTTCAAGGGCACATTCCGCTTGACCAGCTTTTGCTTCAGAATGTCGACGATGGCACGTAGCTTGAAGTCGTCCTGGCTGTGGAGAGTGAGTTTGTGCTCCTTCTCGTTCAGCTCAATCGTGGACTTGGAATCCTTCAAGTCGTAGCGCTGGAGGATTTCCTTGAGCGTTTGCTGCACGGCGTTGGAGACTTCGGGCAACTCGACTTTGGAGACGACATCGAATGTGTTATCGGGCATTTAATGACCTAAGGCTATCAAAACTTTCTCGGTGATTTCGCGAACCAGGGCCGGCATGGCGGCATTTAGTGCGAGAACGATGGCGGCCTCGACGCGTTTGGGATCCGGCGGTTGCGGCCGCGACGGCACCGGAAAGGCATCGGAGACAGGCTGGGGCACGACGCCGGCTAGCGCTTCTGCGAACAGTCCGCGCGCCAGTTGCGCTTCCTGCACTAGAGGCCGGATTACCGGCATGACCACGGAGGTCTCGAAAGGTTTGCGCAGGATCGCGTCACAGCCGGCTTGCTGGGCGGCGGTTTCGTCGAATTTTTCGAGCAAGCCTGCGGTCAGGATCACACGCGTGTGGCGATGATGGGTCTTGACGTAGCGGCACAACTCGAAGCCGCTTTTTGCCGGGAGGAAGGCGTCCGCGATTACCAGGTCCGGATCGGCATCGGCCATCCGCAACACGGCGGTTTGTCCGTCGGTGAGGCTGACCACCTGATAGCCTTCCTCGTTCAAGATACGCTCCCCCATACGCAGCGCGTGGGGGCTGTCGTCAGCCAGCAAAATGATGCTCATCCGATGGGGCGAAGGCTCGGCTGATCAGGGCTTGGTGCCGGAAGCCTGGCTCTGGTTAGGCGTAGGCGCCGCGGGGGCAGGCTGGCTCAGGTCCGGTGTGGCAGCATTGGCCGTGGCCTGATCCTGCTTCTGATTCTTCTTATTATTCTTCTTGGCCTTTTTCTTTTTGTTGTCGTCTTTGGTATTGGCTGCTGCGTCCTGCTTCTGGCCGCCCGGATACTCAACCGAGGCCGTAGAAGTAGCTGGCGCGGCGGCTTTGGCATCATCCGCTGCGTTGGCGCTGCCGGCCGGTTTTGCGCCATCGACGGCTGCACTCGCGCCATCGGCCGGTTTTGTGCCGTCCGCTGCGTTGGCGCTGACCGGAGCAACGGTCACGTCGCCGTTGAACCCGCCGTTCGACCCGCTAGGCAACGGAACATTCACCGGGACGAGTTGCTTGGGCGGGTTCATGGCGGGGGGCCCGGTCTTGGCCGCCATGTTAAGGTCCGGCGCGCCGCGGAGGAAGCCGGTCACGTCGTGAAATACGGAGTTCTTGGTCCGGTTCTCCTGCTCATACTTCATGCGCGCGTAGGCCGCCGGATCGGCTTGAGGAACCTCCGCTTCCAGCTCCCGCAGTTTCTTCTTGGCCGGGTCGACGTACTCGCTCAGCGGATAATCGCGCACGATCTTTTGCAGCGCCGTGACGGCCTTCGGCCGCTCGCGCGTGCCCAGCTTGAGGTAAGCGTCGGCTTCCTTCCACAACGCCTCGTCCGTGCGGCTGTACAGCGGATATTGGTCTACCAGGCCGGCGTAACGATTGGCCGCCGCCGCCGGCGAGCCTTTGGCGTAGTACAGATTGCCCACGCGCATCTCGCCTTCGGCCAGCACTTCGTCGATGTCGCGCAGCATCTGCTCGGCTTCCGGAACGTACTTGGAGTTGGGGTATTGCAGAACCAGATTCTTGCATTCCTGCTCCGCACGCAGGGCCTGGTTGCTGTCCCGGTCCGGCTTGCTCATCTGGTTCATGTGGGTCTTGCAGATTTTATATTGCGCTTCGGCGGCTTCCGGAAGGGTGGGGAAGTACAGCTCGAAATCCTTGTATTCCTGCTCGGCTTGCGCGAATCCGGAGACGCCGCCCTCATTGTAGTAACTGTCGGCGATGGCCAGCTTGGCTTTGGCCAGATACTCGCTGGTGTCGTAGGTGTTGATCAGCGTATTCAGCGTGAGCCGGGCCATCTCATAACGGCCCTTTTGCAGATCCTTGACGGCCTTGTCGTACAGCAGCTTGTCGGGCTGCTGTGTGTCCTTGGTGATGGGGTTCTCGTACTTGGTGTGATGGAACCCGCAGGAGCACCCCGCGATCGACGCCGCCGCCACAGCGGCCCACCGTCCAAGCTTTAACCATGCCATCATAATTCCCTCTCCTTGCCCTTAGACCCAGACCCTACGTTAAACCGCGACTCGGGACGCATCTAGAGCGGCATGCCGCATCTGCTCGAAAGCGGTCCCTGGATTCACAGTGTGAAAAATCGACGTCCCCGCTACCACCCAATCCACCCCTGCATGGATCGCATCGGCAACATTTTCCAAGATAATACCACCGTCGATCTCAATGGCGAAGTGCAATCGCCGTTCCCTTCGCCGTTGGGCGAGCTCGCGCACTTTTTTGAGCGAGTTGGGGATAAAGGACTGTCCCCCAAAACCAGGGTTGACGCTCATGACCAGAACCGAATCGACAATATCCAACACGTCTACGAGCATCGCCACCGGCGTCGCCGGGTTAATCACTACGCCGGCCTTGGCTCCGTGATCGCGAATCATGTGCAGCGTGCGATCCAGATTGCGGCAAGCCTCCTGATGGACCAAGACGTGGTTTGCGCCGGCCTGAATAAAGATAGGCGCGAAAAAGTCCGGGTCTTCTATCATCAGGTGCACGTCCAGAATCAGGCGCGTGGCCTTGCGCAGAGACTCCACAACGGGTGGTCCCAGCGTGAGATTCGGCACGAAATGGCCATCCATGATGTCCACGTGCAGCATGCGCGCTCCCGCTGCTTCCAACTGAGCCACTTGTTCTCCCAGGCGCGCGAAATCGGCGGCGAGGATGGATGGAAGGATCTCGACCATGAGCCCTGCTAGATGAAGCGCGACTTATTGAGGCCCGACGCTACCCACCGATGTTATCACAGCGGCGAAGAATCCATCCCCGCGGTCCCGGCCCGGGATTCTCAAGTGCGTTTTCCGAACCGGCATCCGGTTTAGAACCCCTTCATTCTCTTCCGGTTCGAGAGAGCACGTCGCATATACGAGAAGCCCGCCGGGCTTCAAATGTTCCAGCGCATGTGTGAGGATCGTGCCTTGGAGCAGAGCAAAGCGGGCGAGATCCTCGGGCGTCATTCGCCACTTGATCTCCGGGTTTCTACTGAGCGTTCCTGTGCCGGAGCAGGGTGCGTCTACGAGTATCCTGTCAAACTTCACGGCAAACGGTAGCGCGTAAGCGCCGCCATCCAGGACGACGCGGGCAGCCTCGCGGGGGACCCCGGCGAGCCGCGCGAGCTTGCGGTCGCACGCGACCACCTTCCCGCCCGCGGCTAAAGCTTGCGCGGTTTTGTTGCCGGGCGCGGCGCATAGATCCAGCACGGTCATGCCCGGCTCGATTTCGAGCAGCGGCACAATGGATTGCGCGCCGGGATCCTGATGGCGGCCGGTGACGGGATTCACGGCGTCCTCGGGTTCATGGAGCGCGGCTGTGGCGATCCCGGCTGCAGCTTCGACGCCGTAGTGGCGTTCCCAACGCTCCAGCATCCAGGCGGGGATGCTGTGTCCGGTCGCGCGGTCCGGCCATTCGACCGGTTTGCGATTCACTTTGCGCAGCACGGCGTTGACAAATCCCGCGGCGGAGCGCTTGTGCGCACGCTTGACCAGTTCGACACTTTCGGTCACGGCGGCGTGCGCTGGAATTCGCTCCAGATAGCGGAGCTGGTGAATGCCGATGCGCAGCGCGATGCGGACTTCTTCGTCCAGCTTGACCTGCGGGCGTCCAGAGAAATGATCGATCAAATAATCGAGCTGGGCCTGAAACCGCAGGCATCCGAAGACGATGGTCTCGGCAAGGGAGGCGTCGCGCGGGTCCGCCCCGGCCGATTCCTTGCGCAGCAGATCGGATGCGAAGCCGCCGCCATGCACGCGCTTAAGTACGTTGAACGCGATATCGCGGGCGGGGGACATGGCTACATCTTAGCGGAGGGCGCTCACGGGAACCGGTCTGGTAATTTGACCTATGAAGACACCTTCGCAAGATCACCACCGAAGGGTCTTCGCGGCTCGGCTCAGACTGAACGCGGACCGTTGATCGCGCCGGAGTGAATTCTCGCGGGTCCCCTTACTCGCCCGGATGCTCGGCGACTGCGGCCGCGTCCCGGTAAGGCGGCCGTGGCCGTTTCGGGGCGGTGACGTAGGAATAGGGATCCGCGGGCGGTTCGGGCCGGCGCGCGATCAGGCGCTTCAGTTTCTTGAGCAGCTCGGCGGCGAACGGCGAATTTGGTGCAGCCTTCCTGGCCATGCCCCGATCCTACACTGCGTATCCGTTTGGCGCAAGCTGGGCGGGGGAGCCTTATCGGAAATCGTGCGAAGGAACTTCGATGCGGGCGAAGTCCAGGCGCTCGGCGCGGCGCAGCTTGATGGAGATGGCTCCCTGCTGGTTTTGCAACTCGCCCTCGATCAGGAGATAGGGGGCGGTGACGAGAACCTCGCGGAAGGCATCGAAGAGTTCCGGCTCGACGATGGCGTTGGCGATTCCGGTCTCATCTTCCAGGCTGAGGAACAAGAATCCACGCGCGGTGCCGGGCCTCTGGCGGCAGATGACGCAGCCGGCCACGCGCACCGTGCGCCCCTTCCTGGCGAACTTCAACTGCGACGCCGCGAAGACTCCGCGGGCCCGCATCTCGCCGCGATAGAGACGCATGGGATGCATGCCGATGGTCACGCCGGTGCCGTAGAAATCGGCGCGGATGCGTTCGGGGGTGGTCAGGGCAGTTAGAGGAGTGACCTCCGATGTTTCGAGCCCTTCGAAGAGCGGTCCCGCAGGCCGCAGGGCCCGCTCGACTTCCCATAGAGCGTCGCGCCTGCTCGCTTTAGCCCGCACAACGGAGCCTGGCGCGGCATCAAGCGACGTGTTTGTTCCCAGTATGGACGGCCGCGCCGGCCCTGTGCGGGCTGGCCGCACCAGCGAGTTCAGTGCTCCGATCTCGGCCAACATCCTTAATTCATCCTTTCTTAATCCGCGCACGCGCCGCGCGAGATCGTCAATGCTGGCGAATGGCCGAGCTGCGACGATGGCTCGCGCGGTTTCTTGGCGCAGGCCGCGGACGTAGTTAAAACCAAGACGTACAGCGCTGTTTTCAATTGTGCAGGCCCAGTCCGATTCCTCCACATCCACGGGCAGAAAATGCAGGCCGTGCCTTTGCGCGTCTTTCACCAACGTCGCGGGATAATAAAAACCCATGGGCTGCTGATTCAGAATCGCCGCGGTGAACGCGGCCAGGTGATGGCACTTCAAATACGCGCTAGCGTAGGCGATCAACGCGAAACTGGCGGCGTGCGACTCGGGAAAACCATATAGTGCGAAGGAGGTGATCGACTGCACGATGCGATCCTGCGTTTCGCCCAGGATGCCGTTCCGCGTCATGCCCGCACGCAGCCGCGTCTCGATATCGCGCATGCGCACTTCGGAGCGTTTGAAGCCCATGGCGCGTCTCAGTTCCTCCGCTTCGCCGCCGGTGAAATTCGCGGCGATCATGGCGATGCGCAACAGTTGCTCCTGGAACAGAGGCACGCCGAGGGTCCGCTTCAGCACGGTTTCGAGCGACGGATGCAGGCATGCGGCTTCTTCATAGCCTTGCCTGCGGCGCAAATAAGGATGTAGCATCTTGCCAACGATGGGGCCGGGCCGGATGATCGCCACCTGCACCACGATGTCGTAAAATGTTTTCGGCTTCAGACGCGGCAGACAAGACATCTGGGCGCGACTTTCCACCTGAAACATGCCGATGGTGTCGGCTTTTTGCAGAGCTTCATACACCGCGGGATCGTCCTGCGGCAGATGCGCCAAGTCAACCTCGGTGTGCTCATGCATGCGGATCAGCTCGATCGATTCTTCGAGCACGGCCATCATGCCCAGGCCCAGCAGGTCGACTTTGATCAGGCCCAGATCGGCGCAATCCTCCTTGTCCCACTCGATCACCACGCGGCCGGGCATGGTGGCGGGTTCCAACGGGACGATGCGGTCAAGCTCGCCCTGGCAGATGACCATGCCTCCGGAATGTTGGCCGAGATGGCGCGGCAGATTCTGCGTGGCGGTGTACAGCGTCAAGAATTTTTGAATGCGCGGGTCGGTCAGGTCGTAGCCGGCCTGGCGGAACTGCCGCTCCGCGGTGTCGTCCGGATCGCGCCAGCCCCAGCGGGCGACCAGCGCCGAAAGTTTCCCGAGTATTTCTGGCTCAAAACCCAGCGCTTTGCCAATGTCGCGAGCGGCGGAGCGTCCGCGGTAGGTGATCACGTTGGCGGTCATGGCCGCGCCGCGCTCGCCGTAGCGCCGGTAGACGTATTGAATCACGCGCTCGCGCTGATCGCCGGAGGGCAGGTCGATATCGATGTCCGGCCATTCGCCGCGCTCTTCGGATAAGAAGCGCTCAAACAAAAGATCCATTGCCACCGGATCCACCGCCGTGATGCCGAGCGAATAACACACCGCGCTGTTGGCGGCCGAGCCGCGGCCCTGCGCCAGAATGCCGTTTTTGCGGCAGAACTCGACCATGTCCCAGACGATCAGGAAATAACCTGCCAGGTTCAGCTTTTCGATCAGCGCCAGCTCGTGTTCGATCTGGTTGCGGGCGCGATCGTGATACGGCTGATAGCGCCGCCGCGCGCCTTCCTCGGTGCGTTTGCGCAAAAAGGAGTTTATGGTTTCGCCTGGAGGAACCGGGTAGCGCGGGAATTCATAGCCGAGATCGGCGAGCGTGAAATTCAATCGCCGCGACAACTCCACCGTCTCATCGATAGCCCGCTGTACATCAGAAAATAGCCCGGCCATTTGCGCGGGACTTTTCAGATATCGCTCGGCATTGCGCGCCAGCAGTTTTCCCGCTTCCATCACCGTGGTCTTGTGACGCACCGCCGTCAGCGCATCGAAAAGTTCGCGCTCTTCCGGAGTGGCGTGACAGACTCCGTTGGTGGCGATCAACGGGATTTTGAGCGAACGGGCCAATTCCATTACCGCCTGGTTGCGAGCCTC
>JASHNT010000057.1 GCA_030041495.1 Bryobacteraceae bacterium
GCGGCCTTGATCCGTGGGCCGAACTGAGCCAGTGTCTTCAAGCCCCGGAGCGAGTTGACCCGCATCCCCAAATAAATAACGACCAGGTTTGGGTACGCTGAGAGATCGACAGTGGCACGGTTCACTTTGGCTGGCATAGCCAACATTGTAGAAGTCGGGAGAACCGCAGGCTACGCTCCGGGCCCGGCAACGATCATGCTCGTGCGGCGCGCGCACCACTGTACTCCGGGTCTTTGTTTAGACGGCTCGCCATCGATGAGGCGGAACTCCAGATGCCCCTGGTAAAGAAGCCCCGAGTATTCGGCCGCCAGGAAGATGGACCGAGATCGGAGGAGGTCAAACCCGAACTGATCGTAGAACCCGGCGATTTGACGTTTGATGCTCAGCCTCTCGATCTAATGCGGCGAACCCGCCGTATTTGTGACAACGCTCGGACCACGGTCGAAGAGCGCGGCGTAACGACCCTGCATCCCCGCCTGGATTGCTGAGCTATCGTAGTGCTCGTGGCCAACAGTCCGGCATCGATCACGTAGTCTTGGTGGGCGCGGTAGAGCGGTACCGCGAGATCACCCGAGGGCGCGTAGGCTCCAGCAACATACCGGCTCCGGTCGGTATCGATTAGCTTTCCGGTTTGCCAATCGCGATGCTTATCCGCGGCCACCGCGGAGAAGGCCACAAGCTCAAGAAAAGCGCTGCAACGGTTAACCTCAGCATGATTTCCGTCTCGCCGCCCAGGATATCGCAGGGACGCGGGACGGATGGACGCATTCATCGCCTATTTCCATAACTTCTCCACGTTTGCTATTTCCTGGCGGGTTTCCAAGAAGCGGCCAAAATGCGTTCAATTTGTCCAAGGGCCAGTGTACGATTTCGGTCCACGTTGACGAGCGTCTGCGAGATACTCCGGCGGGGGTCGCGCAACAACGCCCGAGGCGGTTCAGCGCGCTGCGGAGGACGGCTTGATGCGCTTCAGATGCAGCGTCTCCGCTTTGTCACCACCCACGATGGGTGTTACCTCGATCTCCAACACGTCGGGCTGCCCTGTAACGGTGAATCGCCGCCTGGTAACATCTGAGCCCTTGGTCTCGAATTGGACGAGCGCCGCACCGTCGTAGTACATCGTCATCGTGGCTTTCGTACCGTTAGCGGTTCCTTCACACTCTACTCCTTTGGGCTCGCACGCGAATTCAGAGACCTTCTGGTCCCCCAGGGATTCCGTTATGTGTAGGGCCGCGCCCTTCATCTCCAGAGTCCAAACAGCCGACGCTTTGCCGGAATCGTCTTGTAGTTGCCATTTCCCAAGAAGCTTCGCACGTTCCGAGACATCCTCCGCCAGCATCGACGCAGAGAGCAGGAACGCGATAGACGCGATCATTCCCTTGTAGAGCATAAATCACCTCCACGTTGGCTCCCAAGCATACTCCTTCAAAATCAGGGGGGCCAGGGAGTGGGAACTTTGCGCCCAGGCATTTGCAAATCGAACGCGCCGCGTTTACTCTAGGCCGGATTTCCCAGGACGTGGAACCTCCGGTTTGAGTGGGATTAGGCAAACCATGTCTTTAGCTAATGAATCTGCCTGATCGCAAGCCAGAAGTGCTCGTGCGACATTGGCTCATGCGCCGCCGTCATACACGCTATCCCGTCAATGAAACCGCCAACACGCGGAGTTTGCTTGTACCGGAGGAACGTGCAAACCCAACGCAAATTGTCGATGTTTCAGAGTCCGGGCTCCGCATTGAGTCGAATCAGGCGTTCCTCCCCGGAGAGGCGATTGCAATTCGTGTAAACCACCTGGTGATCTTTGGGGGCGTGCGCCACTGCCGAGAACTCCGCTCGGGGTGGTTCTCTTCAGGTGTCCGCATCACCGAGATCGTTGCCCAGCAGGCCCGGATACCGGCGAGTCTGCCCGTGATGATCCGGAGCCGGAAGCTGATGGGATCGACAAGCTCCTTGCGGGTGCCCTAGCATCGCTCAGGCAAGACCCTGGGACATGGCGCGGCTCCGTACTAAGCCGATTCCCTCGTCGAGATCAACCTTCGAGATCTATTGCTTCAACACCGCCCGGATCGCAGAATGAACACAGGGAGCAATCCCGCCTAAGAACTAAACGCGCCCGTGATCGAGGACGGTCACGGATTCATGTTCAGAGGCGAGGATCAGGGGGCGGCTAGCGCCGCCGCCCCCTTCCAATCCACAGCTCAATCAGGAAGGTCACCAGGAAAGTGAGGATGAAGTGTCCCATGGTTAGAGCCCCAGCTTTCCGGCGGAATTGTCTCTGAACAGCGAGCCGTCCCGGATATAACGCCTGACCATCTGCACCGAGCGATGCCCGGTCTGATTCATGATGCTGCGCTCGGATGCGCCCGCGACCGCTGCCGCCGTCGCATGACCCGCCCGAAGAGAGTGCCCCGCATATTTGGCCGGATCAAGCCCGGCGCGCTCAGCGAGCTTCTTCACCACTCGCGCCACATCGGCGGGCGAGAGATTGCCCGCCTGCACATGACCATGGCGGTTGATGGAGCGGAACAGCGGGCCTGCCGCTATCGCGGCATTTTCCAGCCACGCTTGCACAGTCCGCACCGGGCAGGTGTCTGGGTTGGAGCCATAGGGGATGCCCACCTTCCGGCCTGCTCCTTCCTGATCGGTCTTGCTCCGGCGCAGGGTGACTGTCAGGCCGTCCTTGCCGAACGCGCAATCTGCCACCTCCAGCCCCACAAGCTCGCTCCGGCGGAACGCCCCGGCGAATCCCAGCAGGATCAGGGCCCGGTCCCTCGCGCCGATCAGGCCCGCGTCGCTGGCTTCGACCATCGCCCGGATATCCGCGGTAAGCGTGGGTGCCTTTTGCGCCGCGGCCGTGCCAAGCGTGCGGCGGATGCCCTTGAGCGTGGCCCGCACCATGCCCGCCCCGGTGGGAGAGTCCAGGCCCATGGCCTTGTGAGCTTCAGCAATCGCGTTCAGACGACGTTGGATGCTGCCCACCTTCAGCCGCCCGGCGCACTCCGCGATGTAGGATGCCACGGACTCGGGCGACGCGGGCAGGGGCGTGAGTCCCTTCCCTTCGCACCACTGGCAGAACTCGCGCCAGTCCGCCCGATAACCGCGGAGGGTGTTCTGCGCCTTGCTTTGGCGGGCGAACTCCCGCGCACGGTCCAAGGGCGCGAGGGGCGGATTCGCGTCCGCCCCTTCTACTTGCACGATGAGTTCGACTGGCTCCGCGCGTGTCATGCCGCACGCTCCAGTTCTGCCAAGCGTTCTTTGGCCGTGTCGCGATCGTAGCCGCTAGAGAATGCCGCTTGCACGGTGTAGCCCGCGCGCTTGAACTCAGGACTACGCGCCAGCGTGTCCGCGTCCTGGGTCCAATCGACTGGGAAGCTAGCGGCCATCAGCAAGGCATCCGCGGCGCGCTTGAAGCTGAGAGTCAGGCCGAATCCTAAGCCCGACGCCGCGTGAGTCAGGAGCCACCCCTGCCGGATGTCCTCATCCGCACCATGCTCGGTCACTCCCAACTCGCCCGACTCAGACGGGTGGACCAGGGAGAGGCCCGAGGAATGGGCGATCACAAATCCTGGACAGAGGCGCTTCAGAGGGCCGTTGTGATACGCATCGAGCTTGTACTCCGCGTCCCACACGGTGGGCTTCCACGCGGACACGAGCTTCAGCTTCGGAGGTTTCGGCAGTTGCTTAGGCGTCGGAATCTCGCCCGCCGCGGTGATCGTGGCGCGCATGCGGGCGAAGTACTCAAGGTTCCATTCGACATCGTAGGGGATGCACGCGGCGTGGCACGCTACTGCCATGCGCACGATGAACCTGAACTGCGGCGTGATCGGGTCCGGCTTCCGTGCCCGGCCGCGATCACAGAGGCCATGGACATAGGCAGTGGAGCGATGCTGGCGTGTGGGGGTGTTCATGCTGCCACCCCCTGGACGCGGACGGATTCGCCCGCCCGCTGAATGAGCCAATCGCAAGCCTGCTGTGCCTTGCTCGCGGCAGTGAAGATTGCTTTCGAGTCCGCCTTGAGCACCTTGAGCCAGGATTGGAGGTACTGCGCATGGTCCGGCCGCGGTTCAGTCGAGAGGCCCAAGTGTGCGCAGGTGAAGGCCGCTCCGAGCTCGGCAATCAGTTCCTCCGCGGCATAGGCGTTATCGCCGAAGCGCTTGCCTAGCTGGCGATCACAGCGCGCCGCGGCCGCGGTCCAGTGAGTGTGCTCATGAGCGAGCACCGAGTAATAGGCGATGCTTTCGGCGAATGCGCCGAGCGGGGGCATCTGAATGTGATCCGATGCGGGCGAGTAGAAAGCTTCGTTCCCGCCATGGCGGACGGATGCGCCGACGGCCGTGAAAAAGGCATCCGCGTGCGCGATGCGATCCGGCATGGACGCCTCAGGGTCATTCTTGGGCGTGTAGCCGTCCACTTGCGCCGCGTTGAACACCGAGTAGCCGCGGGTGAACAGCAGCCGGGAACGGCCGGCAGGGGTTTCGCTCCCATCATCCTGGGATTCGCCGGATTCGTTCGCGAACTTCCAGAACACCACCGTGGTGGCCTTCTCGCCCTTGCGCACTTGCGCGCCGCGGTCCTGCCACTGCTGGTAGGTGGCCCATTCGCCACGCTCGTAGCCCTTGGCTTGCGCCGCGGCCCATAGGCAAACGGTGTTGATGCCGCGGTAGGGCTTGCGGCTGCTGACGTTGATGGGCGAGAAGGCATAGGTCCCTGTGGTGTGCCAGGGCATGCGCCACGAACCTACGCCTTGCTCGATTGATTGAATGATTTGGGCCGTCACGCGCGCGTAAACGTCCCGTTTCTCAGTTGCGGTATGGTCGATGTTAGACATCGTGAAAGTAGCCCTTTCGCGTTGTTAGGGGCGGTAGCAAGCTCGCAACTTGTTGCCGTCCCGTTTTCGCTTCTAGTGTTCGATTCGCTTTAAGAATCGAACATCAGAAACACCCCGATACTACACCAGAAGCGTATTAGGTGCAAGAACTATTTGAGCGATTCTCGAAACTATTTTTAGAGACGTGCGCGCCGCGGCTAGTCGCGTGAGAACTCGCCCGGCGTTTCCAAAAAACTCACCCCCTATGCCCCTCTTTTCGATGGGGCCCTCCGAGGAGGGGGCTTGGGGGCATTGCGAAACCCGCGTGCGGAACATTTCACTTCGCCGGATTAAAGGATCAGCTCGGTATATGCTCAGTTCACCGTCAGCGTCTCGGCTTCGGTGACGGACGCCTTGTCGATTTCGCGTGCGATGGTTGCCTTGAGGGGCTCAGGCATTGCCTTAACTATACGAATGCGGCGGGGAAAGTCATGAGTACAGGGAGTATAATCAGTAGCTCACGCAACGCGTCTAATCTGGTATCGCGATGGAGAAAACAGAATGCGGGTGAGATACGTTGTTTTTGCGCTGGTCGTCTGGATAAGCGGATGCTCGAATAAAGAGGCATCGAAGGAAGAGTCCAAGGGGGTGGGACCTCACACAATGGTTGTATTGGGTGAGATCTCGGCGTTCCTTGCCGGGGGTCCGACTGGCGCTTCTACCCCAGGGTCAATGGGCATTGAGGGCGGTGGGATAGCCAAGTGCATTGCGGGTCCGTGCACTCTAAATAGCCAATTGGTCGAGGTGAATAATAGCGTTGGCTTCAATGGGACAATCGTCTTGACGTGTCCTACTGCAGGATCTTGCAGTGCCCAAGTTTCACAATGAACGCTCACGCCTGCACCCATTGAATCTTCGGCAACTTCAGGCCATGGCTCACGAGGCCTTGAAGGAGCCGCACCATGGCGTCGTTCAGATCGCGCGGTTTTTCGACCCCAAGATCGAAGACCCCGCCGAACACTCCGCGCAATTGTTACGGGGATGAGTCCGCCATGGCGGATGGGTGGACGCATTCCCAGTGGTGTCAAGTCCGATAGAACTTCCCTCCTAAACCGCTTAAGATGGTCCTCATGAAGAAAAGTCTGGTATCCCTGGTCATGAGCGAGATGGGAAAGCGGGGCGGCAAGATCGGGGGGAAGCGGAGCTTGAAGACCATGACGCCGGAGGAGCGGTCGGAGCGGGCGAAGAAGGCATCGATGGCGGCGGCAAAGAAACGCACTGCGGACCGGCTAGCGCGGGAGCGGAAGGCGGGGAAGCGGAAGTGATTCTCAGATTTCAAACCCCCGTAGACCCTTTTCGATGGGTCCCATCGGACCATCCAATTTAGGGCGGTAGACCGAGATGCGAAAAGGTTTTACGAGAAAACCTCAAGAGGATCAGCCCCCCGCGCAAGGCAAGAACTACATTACGCCAGGCGGTCTACAGCGTCTCAAAGATGAGCTCTGGTTTCTGCGCACCAGGGAACGCCCGGCCGTGACGGAGGTGGTGGCGTGGGCCGCCAGTAACGGCGATCGCAGTGAAAACGCCGACTATCACTATGGCAAGCGGCGGCTGCGGCAGATCGATGGGCGGATTCGGTTTCTCAGGAAGCGAATCGAAGCCGCGGAAGTGGTGGACCCTGAAACTCCCAGATCGGGTCAAGCTGCGGCGAGGGCATTCTTCGGCGCGACCGTGCGCTATGCCAACGCCGCCAGAGCGGAGCGAGTAGTGAGCATCGTGGGCACCGACGAGGTCGATCTCAACCGCAACCACATCAGTTGGGTGTCGCCTCTGGGTCGCGCGCTGCTGAAGTCGGCTCCGGGCGACAGCGTAGTTCTCCGAGCGCCGGGCGGTACAGAATACCTGACCGTGCTCGACGTGTCTTACGAGCGCATTTTTGTGGAACCGTTCCGTGAGCCACTCGGAGTTGAGGCCGCGGCAAAGTCTCGCCGAGGCTGATCCTCCCGACGAGCGTTAGCGCGGCGGCGCGCCGCTTTCCGCAAGACTCTTCATGTTGTTGAGCCCTTTTGTAAACAGCGCGATCCTTTCAGCCCTGTCCTTTTCCCGCGCAGCCTCGTCTCGAAGCATCGAGTTATCGTACACCAGAGTATAGATGAGCTTCGAGGTGGTTGAGGTTAAGGGCTTTGCCTCAACGGTGCCGTGATAGAGATCGTAGGCTTCGCCAGGTTTCAACGGCTGCGCGTAGGTATAGGAAAGGTCGGTCTTTCCCACGAGGATTTCATTCCCGATGGAACTGCCGAGGAAACGTACGGCTCCTACTTCTCCGTCCTTACCCGAGACGATCTTGCAGGGAAGCTGAAACGGCTCGGCAATATCGCAGAACTTGCCAACGCGCTTCCACACCTCAGTGGCAGAGCGGTTGACTGTGATGTCAAGCATTATGGACACGTAGTGAGGATTGGTTACCACCAGGGCGGTCTGCCCGTTCGGCGCTTGACCGGCAGCTACGCTCACCGAACAAACCACCGCGAGCGTCCAGCCCCAAATCTGACGAGCTCGGTTCATGAATGAATTCAGTTCAGTCTATCCCATCGGATTGTTTCTGGATGACGCGCCATGCGGAGAAAGGCCGGCGCAGTCGGCCGCCGGCACCGGCCTTGTATGGTTTGGCGACGATCCGCTCGAAGCCGCGCTCATTAAGTATTGATGACCGGCGACGTTCAGCGGATAGAGATTTGTGGAAGAATTATACAACCGCCTTAACGTTTGACCGGAGGATGACGCGATGCGCCTCTACGCACCTCTGCCGTTGCTCGCCTGTGTGTGTTTCGGCCAGGCAACAACCAATCTCACGGGAACGGCCATCAACACGACGAATCCCGCGGCCCCCACTGCCGCACCCATAACGTTCAAGCTAATGGATAACTCCTGCACGCTTACGATCTCGCCGCCTCTTATCGGTTCGGGCCCCTGCCTCCTCAAAACCTATGACGAAAAGTCCGGTCGCCTCGAAATCATATCCGCCGGAGCTGCGAATATCACATGGACCGGTACAGTGAAGGGAAACCTCGCCAGCGGCACGTACGAGACTCGACGACGGGCAAACCGGCTCCTTTTATCTCGCCATTGTGAAGGGTGAGGCGGAAGCAAAACCGCAAGCAGTCCCACGTCCACCGGCGACACCGCAAAGTAGCTGCGTGCCCGCGATTGAATCGGCCATTACCGGCGAAGTGCATGGCTGGGACGGAGACACAATTTTCAAGCTGGACAACGGGCAGATATGGCAGCAGGCCGAATACGACTACACGTATTTTTACGAGTATCATCCAGACGTTACCATCTACCAGACAAGGGGCGGATGCAAGATGAAGGTCGAAGATGAGGACGACACGATCATCGTGAAGCGGATCAAGTGAGCAGCCGTCACGCTGATCCACACGTGTCGAAGGATGGCAGGAGAGGATGGAATTGCGCCTCCGTCGCTTCTCCTTAGGAGCGGCGATTGGCAAAAGCACTGGAGAGAAGCGCAGGACAAAGGCGCGCGAGCGCCGTCTCGCTGTGCCAGGATGAATGCAAGACTCCTTGAGACTCGACATTTGATGAGTTCCTAGAGGCTTTCCTCAACGTCTCCCCAAGCGGAGGTCAACGAGTGCAGAGAACCCGATACTTCCGCAGCAACTCGAACATCACGACCCCGCCCGCGACGGCAACATTCAGGGAGTGCTTCTTTCCGAGCATGGGGATTCGCACGTGGGTGTCGGCCATGGCGGATAGCTGGGGGCTGAGGCCATCCGTCTCGTGCCCGAATAGCAGCGCCACCGGAAACCGGGGCTGCCAATCGAACAGATCAATCGCGCGGGGCGAGGTCTCGATGGCCGCGATTTCGCAGCTCTCCGCGCGCAGCCTGCCAACTAATCCCGCCGCATCCCAGGTGTGCTCCCAAGGCACAACATCCTCCGAGCCGAGCGCGGTCTTGGTGATGGCCTTCTTGGGTGGCGCGGCGGTGATGCCGCACAGGTAGAGCCTCGCTGCGCCGCAGGCGTCCGCGGTGCGGAAAAACGCGCCGACGTTGTACATGCTGCGGACGTTCTCTAGCAAGATCGAGGCGGGCAGGCGCTCGATGGCGTCGTAGACCGCCGAACTCCTGGTCGCCTGCCACGGCACTCGCTCTGGGGAATCGCCGGTCACCTTCTGATGGTATCGGAGCCTTGCCGGGCCCGGCCCCCGGCTGTGACAAAGGGACAGTTTCAGACCCCGAAAATCAGAAAGTTTTCGACTACGCGCGTATAAGAGAGATTTCTAGAAAAACAGCCTCTAGATTTGTCACTTTGTCACAAGATCTCCTCGGACGATCATGCGGATTGGCACCGCGCCGCCACATCGCCCCGGAGCATCTGAGAACCTCAGCGCACGTGCTCCGCCTTAAATGCGGGGTGGCCCCTGCGAACCTCCCGAGTGCCGAAAAAGATCTGATGCGTGATCCCGTCCGCCAGGAAGATCTGCACGTAGCCGGTGAACAACAGCGACCCAAAGTACAACCCGATCACCGCGAACCTATGGAGCCGCACCCGGTGCCTGACCGCGCCGAACCACGCAAGCGAGCAGAGCCCTACCACGAGTGGGACATAGAGATGCAGCAGGCTAAGCCCCAAAAACGGGTTCTGCGGATAGCGGACGTGAATCAGCAGCGTTACCAGCGCCGAGACCAGCATTAGGCCCAGGAACCAGCGGCCCAGGGCGCGATGAATGGGGCTGCCCTTGCGCGTCATGAAGAACTGTCCGGTCCCGGCCACCAGAGCCAGCAGCAGAGTGTATACGTGGACTTGGATCGCCCAGGAGGCACTCAGCAAAGGTTGCACACTCATACACACCGATACGGCGAGGGGCGCTGACAGGTTCCCCGAGCCGTCGCCGTGCGCCGGCAAAATCGAGCTGGCATCCGCAGCTGCGCTCAAAAAACTGGTCTTCGCCCCTCACCTCGATTTAATGCCCGACTATCCGCCTCAGAACACCTTTCGGAACGTAAGATTAATCCGCGTAGTGCCGGTGAGTGGATGCTGGCCATCCTTGAGTGGAGCGACTCCGTGATAGACGAAGCGTGCGGGACCGCCCCATACCACGACATCGCCGCTTTCGACAATCAGTCGGCGCACCGGATCGGAGCGGCGCTTACCGCCCCACAGAAATACGGCAGGCAGGCCGAGCGAGACGGAGACGATCGGAGCCCAGGCATCCTTCTCGTCACGATCCTGATGGAGGCTGAGCTTAGCACCCCCGACGTAGCGGTTGATCAGACAAGCGTCCGGATCGTAGTTTGCGAACCCCGCATCGGCGGCGGCGCGTACGGCGAGGTCGAGGAATGGCACTGGCATCGCCGGCCAGGGCGCTCCAGTGTCGGGATCGATGGGGTCGTAACGGTAGCCGTTGCGGTCGGAGACCCACCCGACGCGCCCGCAGTTGGTCATCGCGACGGACATAGTGTAACCGCCGGGCGTGACCAAGTGGCGGAACGCAGCGGACTGGGTGATCCGTCCCACTTCTTCAACCAGCACGGGTGCTTTGGCGCTGGCAAAGCCGCGCAGCAGGGCGGCTCCTTCGTCGAGTTCCTCGCGGGATGGAGGCGACGAATCGCTGTCGAAAAGAGGGGTCATGGCGCGATCCTATGATCCCACTCTCGTACTAGGGTCCCCTAAAACGCCGGTGCAGGTTTTGCATCCCTGCCGCCCAGGGGGTCGCCTCCCTCACCGGAAATTAAAGTGTAGGGTGTGGGGTGAGAGGGAGAGAATAAGGAGGAGCGGAGCGACCTACACAGGGGGCGTTTTGATTTCAGGGTCTCGATTTGACCTCTGTCCGGAATGGCGCGTTATTCGGGGGGCGGCGACGCTGTATGCTCCTACTTGTTCAGGTTGTGCGCAGGCACGATCCCAGGTGTCTTCAACTGGATCGTGTAGACGGAATCGCAGCCCGCTATGAACAGGGTCCTGCCATTCGGACCGCCGAATGCGACGTTCGTTGCACAGATCTGCCTCTTGGGCTCGCCGCCGTAGATGGGCAGATTGATGGTGCCGAGCAGCCTGCCCTCAGGCGACGTGATGCGGACGATGCCGGGGCCAGCCCCGCCGGTCGAGAACACATTGCCTGCCATGTCGGTCTTCTCGCCGTCACCGATGCCGACGCCTTCGGTAAAGACGGTAAATGAGCCTAGCGTGCCATCGGATTGGACGGCATATCGCCGCATCTGACGATTTGCCGTGGACAGGTACATCCACTTGCCATCAGGAGACAGCGCAATACCGTTCGGAGTACCACCAAGATCTGCGCCACTCAGCACGAGCGTCGTCTTGCCTTCCGTAATCCGGTAGATGCCATTCTGGAGCTGCTTGTCGGGATTCCTGCCGGCGTCGCGCAGGCCGAAATCGTTGTCCGTAACGTAGACCGCATCGTCCGCCGCGATCGCGATGTCGTTCGGGCCGCTGAACCTGCGGCCGTCCATTCCGCCAGACAACACCGTATGCGTGCCGTCCTTCTCTAGGCGCATCACTTGTCGATCGTTGTCGGCGCACCAGATCACCCGGCCCTGGTGATCCATGCCCGTGCAGGACGGACCGATCAGAAGCACATGACTGCGACCGGAACGAGTCTGCGCGCCGACATGCTCAGGATCGTTGCCGGTATAACCAGCCTTCTCCATGAAGACGGAGACCTGCTTCTGTGGCGTGACCTTATAGAGGACATTGTCAAGTAGGCCTGCAAAAATCCAGTAGCCGCTGGGCCCTTCGTCGATCCACAACCCGGCTTCGGTGAGACCAAAGCCGCGCCCGAGTTCCACCAGCTTCACTCCCGGCGAGATGATGTTGTCGAGCCCAGGATCGCTCCTCGTGATCGAAAAAGGCTTGGCCGAAGGTGAAGGACCGTCGCCGCGCATCTGAGGAGCTGCGGGGCCGCGCTGTGCCTGCCCGTGCGCGACCGCCACAATGACAACGGCAAGCAGAATGGCGTTGGACCAAGAGGGCTTCTTCATGGTGTCGTCCTCGTATGACCGAAGTCACTTCCTGGAGGCATAAACTAAGTGACGGCGCTCTTCGCGTATGCGTTCTCCAGCATGCCACGAATCTCGCCGGGGGAAAGGAGCTGGCCCACGCCGGAGGGGGCAAATCGCTGGGGGGTGAGCGCAGGTCGATGCCAGAAATAGAGTTTCTGCCGAACCACCGGGACGCGACGGGACTCAGAGTGAATGACTCGCCGGAGCCTCCATCCATTCCGGCATTGGATAGAATGTTTCCGTGCGAAAGGCTGAAAACGCATGGGAGGAGGGAGAGAGAATTGCCCGACTACTGCGAGGTAGTAGAGCGAGTACGGAAACATGACGTGCGTGCGCTATACGAGCGCCAGACTCCACCACCCACTTTATGCGCTTCCGACTCTCGGCGGTAGCATTCTTTGGTTAAGGAGGTGTAACATGATCCGGAAGCTTGGAGCTCCCTTCTTCATAACGATACTGGACCTTCTGACGATTTGTGCCCCGATACTCGCGCATCATGGAACCGCAGGGGTATTTGACAATACTCATCGGATCACAACGAGAGCGACAGTGACGGATTACTTATGGGCCAATCCTCATGTCCAAATTCGTTTCACCTTGAAGAACGATAAGGGCGTGTTAGGGCCTGGGGCGTGGAAACAGGAAGTCCGGGAAACATGCTCGGGAATGGCTGGACGAAGAAGACATTCAAGCCGGGAGACGAACTCCTGGTGAGCTTCGTTCCGGCTAAGAGCGACCGGCATTGGGGGACTTGTACTCAATTTGTGTTTGTTGCCGATGGCCGAAGGGTCGGTGGTAACGGCATGTGCGGCTTCGGAGCGGACGCCTTCGACGCCAACGCGCTCCCGGTGAGGCCAGGCTACACGGCAGTTGAAGTTCGGATGCCGAAAGACACGAGGCCTGAGTCTGAGATAGACCGAGGCCAGGGAGCGAAGTAAGCCGAGTGTGGTTGTTTCACGCCGCATGAGTCCACGTCCAGGGCTTGATAGATCCCCAAGGTTAGGATTGCGTTCGGCAGGTGTGCGGATGATCCTCGGCCACTCGGAGAAGGGTTCCTGAGGGAACATGGCTCTTAACGCCGCTGCTTCCGCGCAGATCGCGTGAGTGCCGCGTCGAACCTCGCCGCGATTGCGTCCAACTCCGGCGTCGGTCCGGTCCATCGCAATTGGTCCACGTCAGCGAACAGCGGGATATCCGTCTTCAGCGTGGCGAGCGTTCGAAACAGGAGGGCTTGGTCGCGCTCGCGGGTGAGTGTCGCCGCCAGGGCGTTCGCATTGGCAGCGTTCACCTTCCACTCACCGGGGTCCGCCGGGATGGCTTCAATATGCCCAAACTTGGCCAAAACTGCTGCGGTCGATTTCGCTCCCCATCCGGGCAGGCCCGGATAGCCGTCCGCGGCGTCGCCGACAAGCGCCAGGTAATCAGGGATCGACTCGGGTGGGACGCCGAACTTCTGGATCACACCCGCCTCATCGCGCGTGACTCGGCTCCGGCGGTCGAGCTGCACAATCCGGGTGCCCCTCACACACTGCGCAAGGTCCTTGTCCGGCGTGCAGATGACCACGCGATCGACGCGGGCATCGCGGGCTGCTGCCACGGCTGCCGACGCCAGCGCATCATCCGCCTCGAACTCCACCATCGGCCAGACGACGACGCCGGCGTCGGCGAGTGTGTCTTCAAGGAACGGGAACTGGGCGAGCAAGTCCGGCTCGATCCCTTCCCCGGTCTTATAACCGGGCCAGAGATCGTTTCGAAACGACTCGATCACATGGTCGGTGGCGACGCCCAGGTGCGTCACGCCGCCCTTGATCATGCCGAGGACCGATGCGAGCACGCCCCGGACGGCGGCAACCTCGCGGCCGTCCTGATCGCGTGCCGACGGGAGCGCGTAGTAGTGGCGGAAGAGTTCGTACGTGCCGTCGATCAGGTGGACTTCCAGGGCGGGGCTCCACGACAACCTTATCCGAAGGGTGGCGGCGCAATCAAGATCGGGCGGCTTTGGGCAGGGTTGCTGGGCTCCCAGAATCTCCCATTCGCCCCTCTATGCAGCGCGCATCCGCCTCCGCCGATACAAAGGGAGGAGTAAATCGTGTTCGTGGACTATTATGAAGTCCTTCAGATCAGCCCTAATGCTGACCAGGAGACGGTGCGTCGGGTCTATCGGATTCAGGCGCAGCGATTTCACCCGGATAATCTTGAAACCGGCGACGCCGAGAAGTTCCGTTTACTGGCGGACGCTTACGAGATATTAGGCGACCCGCGGAGCCGAAGCTCCTACGACGAGGAATATCGTAAGCACTTGCGGGCGGCTCAAGCGGCATCTCTTACGGGGCCGCCTACCGACCCCCGCGACGAACCTCAAAGGCGAGCCCAGATCCTCCAGTTGCTTTATCGCAGGCGACAATCCCATCCCGATCAGCCGAGTCTCGGTCTACGCGATTTGCAAACGCTCCTTGGAATGCCGCGCGAGCACTTAGAATTCAGCCTCTGGTACCTCAAGGAAACCGGCTATCTGACCCGCAGCGACAGCGCCCGTCACATCATCACAATCAAGGGCGTTGAATTCGCCGAGTCCATGGGCCAGCGCGCGGACGATCTTTCACATCTCGATGCCGGCGCGGACGTGGGGTAAAGCTAGCCGCTGCCCGGAAACGCCTATTCCTTCTTCTTCAAGCTGTGGTCATTATCGCGGATGAAGGCGCGGATCTCCTCAGCCATGCTCAAGAGCTTTTCCCACTGCTCCCGATAGAGGGTGACCGGGAACCGGCCCATTCCGTAGACGGAGAGGCCTCCCTTCTCGCTCACCTTCAGGTACACGCGTCCTCGCGCCGGTTGCTTCAGCGCCTCGTTCTCAGCGCGAAGCCTCTCGATTTCAGTTTTGAGATCCTCTTCCGATGCCATGAAGTCAATTGATACCACAAGAAGGAGGGCGAGACCGTCCATGGAACGGAGGGTGACTTAGGAGCCCACCAGCCCCTTCAAGTGTTCCTTCAATAGCTTCGCCCGCGGAGTCTTCTTGCCACCGTTGGGCCAATTCTCGACATCCGCATGCTCATAGTAGCTCGGTGGGCTCCCTGCCGGGGCGGCGTTCCTACGTTGGAGAACGCCCACAAACGTCTCATTTCCGTTTCACCCGGCCGATGGCGCGCTCCAAATCAGCGATGAAATCCCGCAGATCACTCCCGAAGACCTGACAGAATGCCCGCAACTCAATCACGTCAATCCGCCGCTCGCCCCGTTCGCATTTGCTCACGAAAGTCTGAGTTTCATTCAGCCGTTTCGCAACTTGCTCCTGCGTCAGACCCGCCCTGAGCCGCGTTTCCTTCAGCACCTTCAGGAACGTTCGATACCTCAGCGAGTGGATGGACTTTTCCATTGCGTTCGGACTGAACGCAACGGGATTAGGCTACTAGCCGAAAATCGAATAGTCCAAAATAGACTATACTGATTCTCACCCAACCCAAAGTCCGGAGGTAAGCCATGCGAATTGCAGGCCTCGTGTTGACGCTCGCGCTCTCATTGGAACTTATGGCCCAGCCGCCCGCCCAGCAGCCGGACCGGATCTCAGGCACACTAGACCCGGCCC
Source organism: Bryobacteraceae bacterium (assembly GCA_030041495.1). Taxonomy (GTDB): domain Bacteria; phylum Acidobacteriota; class Terriglobia; order Bryobacterales; family Bryobacteraceae; genus Palsa-187. Next base: position 15,436 of record JASHNT010000057.1, read on the forward strand.
GTGTGGTCGCGCTCAAGGGCAACGTTCACCCGCTGGCCCGGCCGGAGAACGACCAGGGGCCCGTCGCGCCGGACATGATGCTCGATTACGTGACCTTGCACCTGAAACCCACCCCGGCGCAGCAGGCGGACCTGGATCAGTTGCTGACGGACCTCCAGGACCCCAAGTCATCGCACTATCGCCAGTGGCTGACCCCGGAGGCCTATGCGGACCGCTTCGGAGCCAGCCCGGCGGATCTTGAGCAGATCGCCGGATGGCTTCAAGGTCAGGGCCTGACGGTCGTCACCAAGGCCCGCGGCCGAAACTTCGTTGTGTTCAAGGGCGCTGCGGCGATGGTGCAGGCGGCGCTGCATGTGGAGATTCACCGCTTTCTGGTGGATGGCGAAATGCACTTTGCCAACGTTGGGGAGCCATCGGTTCCGGTGGCGATTCAGCCCTTCACGATTGGGTTCTCGGGGTTGGACGACTTCAAGCTGAAGTCTCCGACGGAGGAAGCGCAGCCTCTCCCAGCCGCGGTCTTCCAGAACCAGCATGTTCTGGGCCCTCCCGATCTATCGGTCATTTATGACACCGCGCCATTCTACGGCATCGGCGTTACCGGAGCCGGAATGAAGCTCGCGGTCATGGGGCAGAGCGATGTGAATCTGTCCGACATCGCGACGTATCAAGCCACCGTCGGTCTCCCGGCGAACGCTCCGGTGAAGTTGCTGGTGGCCAACAGCTCCTATCCGGGCATTACCAGCGATTCTGGCGAATCTGATCTCGATCTCGAAATGACGGACGCGATCGCACCTTATGCCGAAATAGTGTTTGTCTACTCGACCAACGTCGTTTATTCGGTGGCATATGCCATCGATCAAGCGGTGGCACCAGTCATCAGTTATAGCTACGCCGGTTGCGAACTGGGGAATAGCACCGCCGCCGTTACCAATCAGCAGCTAGCACAGCAAGCCAATACCGAAGGAATCACGTGGATCGCTTCTTCAGGCGACTACGGCGCCGCCGCTTGCGATCCTGGAGCCTCGACGGCGTCGCACCCTGTTTCCGTCATGCTGCCTGCCAGCATCCCGGAAGTAACTGGCGTTGGCGGAACTCAGTTCAATGAGGGCACTGGCAATTACTGGGGGTCAAATGGTTACGCACTGTCTTACATCCCGGAAGTCGCCTTTAACGATACGAGCGCCGAGGGGCACTTGTTTGCAAGCGGCGGCGGCATGAGCACGATTTTTCCCCGGCCCGTGTGGCAATCCGCGATCAGTATCACGTCGTCGAATGCCCGCCTCGTGCCGGACGTGGCCATGTCAGCATCACTCGCACATGATCCATACTTCGCCGTAGAGGGGGGATTGTTGCTTAGTGTCGGTGGCACCTCGGCGGCAGCGCCGGTGTTTGCCGGTATTGTTCTGCTGCTAAACCAATACTTGGGTGCCAATGGCCTCGGCAACATTAATCCCGGCTTGTACCGCTTGGCCTCCACCTCAGCGAACGTGTGCTCCACGACCGCGGTCACCTCGAAGTGCGTCTTTCACGACATCACCTCAGGCAGCAACATTGTCCCTTGCGTTGCGGGAACCACCGGCTGCGTCAACGGCTCGATGGGCTATTCCGCTGGCCCCGGCTACGACATGGTCACAGGACTCGGGAGCATCGACGCGGCGAACTTGGCGCTTGCAGCAGCGAGCGGGGGCACCGCTCCGTCGATTTCTTCCGTCGCCACCGCCTACGGAGGAACAGCCATAGCGCAGAACGCGTTTATCGTGATTAAGGGCACGAACCTGGTTCCAGTTGGCACAACTCCATCGACCGGGGTCAATTGGAATAGCGCGCCCTCTTTCGCTTCGGGGCAGATGCCCACGCAACTCAACACCGTGACCGTCACCGTCAACGGCAAGCCCGCTTTCGTCTACTTCTATTGCAGCTCGGCCACGTATCCTGGGTGCACCCAAGATCAACTCAATGTGCTGACGCCTCTCGACAACACCGTGGGGCCGGTCAAAGTGATGGTGACCAGCGCCACGGGAACCACTTCGCCGTTCACCGTCAACATGCAGGCTGTTTCGCCTTCATTCCTTTTGATAAGCACAGCGGGCTATGTGACCGCGACACACTCAAATTACAGCTTGGTGGGTCCCACGAGCCTTTATCCGGGCTATTCGACGCCCGCGGCGAAGGGGGAGGAAATCGAGATCTATGCCGTCGGCTTCGGCCTGCCATCGAATACGCTCACTAATGGCTCCGCCATGCAGTCCGGCGCGCTGCCGACGCTGCCGGTGTGCACCGTGGGCGGCCTCCCGGCGAGCCTGGCCTTCGCCGGACTCATCAGCCCCGGCCTGTACCAGTTGAACCTGACGATCCCGGCGGGCGCGCCGAGCGGCGACAATCTTCTCTCCTGCTCCTATGGCGGCTTCTCGACTCCGGCGGGGGATTTGATTACGGTGCAGTGACAGGACCCTGGGCTTTCGAGCACGTGACAAAGTTGGACTCCGAAAGTGCGGCTAATTCCAAACGCTTATTGTTAGTCACCGTTGCCCGTTCCGCGAATCGAGTCGAGTTCCAGGGTCTGCACGGACCGTGGCCGGTCCACTACTCTTTCGAGAGAATGATCCCTTTACCTCGCAGGATTTCGATATAGTCATCTCGATCCACGGTGCAAGAGATCAGGCCCGAAAATTGAGTTTCGTTTAGCTTCAATTGCTGCCTAATCAGATTCTCTGGAAGATCTTTATTGCCGTGAGAGCGTTTCGTCCTTACGACGACTACTCCATCGTGTTCGAACCAAGCGAGGCGATCACCTGCGTTGCGAGTCTTGAGCCCAAGCTTTCCTTCGATTCGCGTGAACTCATGAACCTTCATAAACGGGTTCGGATCACGTGTTGCTTCAGTTCTGACCAAACAGTTCGTAGATGGTCCGAGAGCCGCGCCTCATCACGTTCTAGCGACAGATAGAGCTCCTGGAGCGTACTTCGAAGATCTTCGAGCGCGTCCGAGCGCGTGTCCCCGACGCCATACTCGTCGAGTTCATGAACCAGCGCTGTATAGCCGTGCTCCTGGCGTTCAAATCGCACGCGGAACGGAAGCACTGTTCGAAGTTGGGGATGAATCGAACCAGCAAAGAGTAGCTCGTCCGATACCGCCTCCAGCGTGCCCGCTGCTGATCCCTCCACGGCAACCGCCCCAGAAGCGGCGATCGGAAAGTTTATCTCCAAAACGGGGAATGGACCTTCCATCTCGGTTAGGGTCAACTCTTGTGTCGTCACGGCTGTGGTGCCTCCTGCTTTCGGAAGTTCAGAACCGCTCTCCCGATGTACATATCATTCGCGAATAACTGAAACTCGTACTTTCCGAAGTTGGGGAACGCTACCGGAGCGTTCACCGCGATATCCAGACTTAGTAGCCTATCCGTGATCGGCTGGCCTGCTCCCAACTTTGCGTCACCTACTACGATCTCACCTTCGGCGGCAATCCTAACTATCTTTATAGCAAAGACATACTGTCCTTCGAGGTCCGTCATTCGGGCGAAGAACCCGATCTGCGCTGTCGTCGGCTCGGCCGCTGACCATAGGTCCTCAAAGATGCCAACGAGCGTTTTCTTCCCGGTCCCTTGTTCGACGATCACCCTGTCGCAGAGAAGAATCGCTAGAAGGGAAGGAATGTTAGCGGGTGAGGCCATCTCTGCAATACGGGCCACATCAGTCTACATGAGAGATCAACTCGATGCAAACTGCATCCCAGCCTTAGCCCTGGTGTCAAACCGAGCAATCGGATGTCATTGTGCTTTCGATGCTACCCTGGCGAAAAGAGAGGGGGCGCGACAAGCCGGGGGAACCCTGCCCGGTTGGCGGCGATACTTTGCAGGGATTCCCGTCAGGACGATGCCACCGCAAAGAATCTCACCTGAAGTAGCGCAGCGTCGATTCCTCCGGGCTGCCTACAATCTCTTCCTCCAGCGCGTGCCAAAGAATCCGCTGCAAAGACTCATTGATGAAGTCGTTCCGGCGTTGCGCGCAATTGGATATGTAAGGGACATCGAAGGGCTCTCCACGAATAGCGCCCCAAGCAGTGGCGACTCCTCTAGCGTTGAAAGTCAGAAAATCCAGAAGATTCTTTCGCCGCTCCGCCCTCGGAGATCTGAGATTATTAGCGATAAGGATCGACGCAACCAGCGGGCGCGGGATACTCTCACCCAATGGGCGCGCGGCTATCATCCGGCTGCTCCCGAAGAGAGTCTATCTTGGCTAGTTGACTACGCGGACCGCTTTTGTGCAGCTTGGGAGCCGACCTATGCGGAGGCGACTGGGTTTGACCGCGATCTGTGTCAAGGGCGGAGTGAAAGTTTCCCATTGGGGCGGAGCAAAAGGGGACCACTTCATTCCTCCCTGGCCCGTGTTTCCTGGGCGTTTGGGGGCGGCTGGAGCGGAGCCCTGCGACGCCCGTTAGGGCGGCGCGCTTAGGGCGGAGCGGAAGCCGCTCTCAAACGCGGGCGATTCAGACGGCCGAGG
>JASHNT010000058.1 GCA_030041495.1 Bryobacteraceae bacterium
CGCGCAGAATCGTGGTGTACTGTTGAGGCCCGTGGCGAACTGCCGATATTGCGGAGCCGAGACCGAATTGATATCGTTCGGCGAGCCCATCTGCGCGAGCTGCGATAGGGCCCGCACGAAGGAAGCGGAGCGCAAACTGGCTCAGGAGGACCAGGAACCTTCTTTAGAGGAAGGTGACATCTCAATCGGCTGAAAGGCAGGAGAGTCGGTTCATCATATAAAGAGGTGTCGCAAGAGACGAAGGGGGCCAGCCCGCTCTTCTCACTGAACCGAGAAATGCCCCCACTTTCTTGCCGCGGCGGGATCATCGGTTTTTTGCCGTCTCGGCGGCCCGTTCCAGTTCTGCGATGCGGGCCTCGATATCCTCCAGCTCCATGCCACGGAAGGCGCCTTGCAGGATGATATCGGCGGCTCGAATCCGGCTCGAGGCCGGCGCCTCGCGATCAGTCATGATCCGGAGCAGTGTCGCTACCGCGGCGCCAGTGGCAAGGTGGTGGATGAGGCCGTGCTGGATTCTATCGCGATATCGCGTCCACTCGTCAAACTGCGCGTCGGCGCCCACCAAGTCTCGTAACGCTAAGAAGTGCCCCTCTGCATCGAGCGATTTAAACCCTACCGTCACGCCGTTGTGGTCGCCTTCTTTGCCGTAAGCCGAAAGTGCTGCATTGAGTTGTTTATACTCATCCGATTTCTTGTCGTAGGAGTCTTTGAGCTTTCGCGCGAGTACCTCGCTACATCCGCCTTCCGCTTTCTCGACAAACAGAACACTGCCGCCGATATGCGTCAGGTTTTTGACCGCATCCATAATGGTGATACCGTCGACGTTCGTGAATACATAGTCCAGACCACCCTCGCAGTCCGGGAATGATCCGGTTGCCGCCATTCCGAGCTAGGGCGAAAAACTGTTAGCCTTCCCGCCGGAATCACTGTTCCCCTTCAGCCCGGAATCAGCACCGACACCCCGGGCGTATACTTTCTGAATATTATTGGAATGATGTCGAAACCACTACCGGGACTTCTACTGGCCGCGCTGGTGCTCGGGCAGGCGCAGAACTTTGAGTTTGATGCAGCCACAATCCGTGAGGTGGCGCCGGGAAGTGGGGGAATGCTCGGGAACATGACCGGTGGGCTGGGCTCTACGGATCCTGAGCGGGTCCGCTATCACGGTACTCCGCTTTCGCTTCTGTTAGCGGAGGCGTTCCATCTGCGTATCGATCAGGTTATCGCTCCTGATTGGGTGCAGAGACAATGCTATGATGTCGTGGCCAAGATTCCGCCAGGCGCGACGCGGGAACAGTACGAGGCGATGCTGAGGAGGTTATTAGTCGATCGTCTTCACATTTCGAGCCATCTCGACAGGAGAACCTTCAAGGCCTACGATCTGGTGGTTGCAAAGGGCGGCGTCAAGATGAAGCTGTCAACCGCGGACGCTCCTGCTCCTGTGGGAGTAGTTCCCGCTGACCCTGCGGCTGCCGCGACCCAACGCCAGAATTTACTATTCTCATTAGGGAGTGACCGGGATGGCTTTCCGGCGCTGCCCGGCAACAATATCGCGGCCATGAAGACGACCTCGATCAGGGGGCGGACTCGAAGCAACGCCCGTGGTCAAACGACAACGGCAATTGCTCAAATGCTTGAGGTCGGACTTGGTAGCGGTGTGCGGGTGACGGACAAAACGGGCCTAACCGGACGCTACGATTTTAAACTTGAATATGCGGGTACAACGAGTGCGGATCCGGATGGATTGCAGGATGTTTTTTCAGCGGTCCAATCCCAGCTCGGATTGAAGCTGGAAAATAGTACAGTTCAGTCCGAAGTGCTGATAATCGACCACATCGAGAAGACGCCGACGAACAATTGAATCTTAAACCAAACCGTCTGGTCATGTTGCGAAAAGTCCGCGTGCGATACGCCCAGGGAATCCTCCTTTCGATGACGCTCACCTGGACGCCCGTCTTCATTGTCGCGATGAAGGCGTTTCTCGGAATCGATGTCTGGCACTCCTTCAGCCGCATATGGCTTCTGGCGAACATTCTGTTCGGCCTGGCTGTAGTCCCGGTGGGAATCTGGATCCTGCGGAAGCTCAGCGCTGGTCTGAATGACCGTTTGCTTGACGAACTGGCCGGCAGCAGCTTGACCGCCGCTTCGAAGTTTCTGGCTGACCTCGCCCGATTCGAGGAAGGTTCCGTTTCGGGAGAGCTCTAGATCTTCCTGCCAGTGCTCCCATCGATACGCGCGTCGACCTGCGCGGGACGGTTTACACCGCGAACGCCAAGCGCGAACTACCTGTCACGGAAAAGTGATTCGTGTGCGCGATGATCGACGGCGGGCGTGCCCAGCTCGGTCCGCGCCGGCCACGCCGATTCCCCCAACGTGGATGTTGGCGATCACAGGTGGCAGGCGGCTGGTGATGGGAAACCGTGACGCGACCGACGGGTGAGCCCAGCGATGCGGCGATTGGGAAGGAAGTCGGGTATGCGACGCTGAACGGGTCGTGTGGGGCTGACGGGTGCGCTCAGTGGGGCTATCTCGGAGTCAGAGGCCGCATCTCGGCTCAGGCGTCCGAGTTCCGCTGCCTGTGAGAGCGGACGAGAGGAAATGTGGGGACTTGGGTAATTTTGCAGGGGGCAGAATGGCGAATTACCCAGGATGAAAGGAAATGAAAGGAAATGTAAGGTATCTGCAGCTTGGCACGAGGGTCCAGATGTCCTCAGATGTCCTCAGATGTCCGCTTTTCGGCGTTTTTCATTAAGGCCTCTTCATCTCAGGTGCCACTAGGCAAGTCTTTTGGGTAGGAGGAATGCTGGCTTCGGTGCTAAAACGCGAGCACCCGAGTTTGAACGCAGGCTCCGCTGACTGGACACTCCCGCTTGAGCACCCGCGCCACCGATTCGAGCCGCCACGGCGTCCCCCGCCGTGTCCGGTAGGAGCGGTGGTTGAGCACCGCTGCGATTCTGCGCATCGAGTGCCCTTGGCTCCGCAGCTTCCGGATTTCCTCTAGCGCCGCCTGCTCGGCAGGGTTCTGTTCCAGGTGCTCGCCATCGGCAGCCAGCCGGAACCCGAACGCGATATTGCCCACGCGCTGGCCCTGGTCGCGTTTGTGCCGCAAGGCATCCCGCGTTCTTTCCCCGATCGCTTCCCGCTCCCACTGGCTCACCGCTCCCATGATGGTGATCACCAGTCTTCCGGCCGCCGAGCTGGTGTCCAGCGATTCGGCTACCGAGATCAACGCCACTTTGCGCTTCTCAAACAGCTCCAGCATCTGGGACAGGTCCTTGACGCTGCGGGTGAGCCGGTCGAGCTTGGCCACGATGACCGCGTCGATTCTCTGGTTCTCCACCAGTTCCAGCAGCCGCTGCATGCCGGGGCGGTTTAAGTCCTTGGCCGATTCCCCGCCATCGACGATGACTTCTTCTAATTCGACACCGCGCACGGTGGCCATGGCCCGGATCTTGGCTTCCTGGGCTTCGAGTGAAATGCCCAGATCAGCCTGGCGGTCTGTAGACACACGAACATAGCCGGTGGTCCTCATTCGGGTCACAGGTTAGCTCGGGATCTGCGGACCCAGGCAAGGCCAATCTCGCCTTAGAGGCCTGCTTCCGAGGATCAAGAGCAAACGCCGCATCCGGCGGCAAACCGGAGGCGGCGTTCGATTCGATGCTGGAGGTAGGCGAGCTATTTTGCCACTCGGTAGATTCGATAGCCGGCGGCGTTCCTCAGAGACTCGATCTTCTCGCCGCCCTTGCTCCGCAACAGGCTCACAAAACCGCGTACGGTGTGCCGCTGCCAGCCGGTCAGCTTCACGATCTCGGCCAGTGTTGCGCCTTTGGGCCGCTTCATCAGCGCGAGGACATCGGCTTTCTTGCTGCCGCCAGGCTCAGTCGCGCCGTTCCGCGCCCAGGTGCGCCGGTGAGCCTTGGTCGCGGACTTCCTCGCCGGCTTAGCAGCGGGCGCAACCTCGCGCGCCGGTTCCGCGGCGTTGGCCGAAAGACGCTGGACCGCCGCCCAGATCCGGGCCACGGCGACCTTGCGGCTGGTGAACTTCTTGATCGGCTTCAACTCCTGAAACGGCGCGACACCGGCGAATGAGTTCCAGGCCTCGATCAGCCGCGATACCGGCCAGTCGGCGATCAGCTGGGCGAGTTCCTTCTCGCTGGAAAACGTGTTGGATCGGCCGGCGCCTTCCGGTACCTCGACCAGCGCCGTGATGTTGTTGTCCGGATCGATTGTGAATGTGGACATCGTGTTTCTCCTGTTAGCCGCGAGTGCTTCGCAGCTCGTCACAATGGATCACTCCAGTGGAGAGAAACAGCAAGTTAAATCCGGCCACCTGAGGCTAAATTGGCGGGCGGGCTGATCCTGTCCCCGTCAGGGCCAAGATCTACGGCTCCCCGGATTCCGGCAACGACTTCGGCGGTCTCTAAGGCGAATGAGCACACCTTCTGGCGGCTCCCGCGAGGTAACCTGAGGCGGCAATGAAAATTAACATTCCCGAGGAATATGTGCCCCTGATCGTAAAAGGCCTGGAGCACTACTACGCTTACACCTGCGCGGTCCAGCGCGACGACTCGCGCTACCAGAAAGCCGCCGCTTGGTTTCAGGCTGCACTAGCTGCGAAATCGCAGGTCCCGGCCAAATCGGCACCGGCTCGGACAGTCCCGACTCGCCGACGCAAGTCAACGCGCTGACGTTCGATCACCCCCAGCGTGATCCTGCTCCCGCCGCACTCGGGCTCTTCCTTTTTAATCAGCCACATCCGCCGACACCGATCATGACGACGCCACCCGCCAAGAGGCTTTAGCTACTTTTCGAAGATGTCAAAGAAAGCACAGTTTTCCGTTCCTACGAGTCAGGCACAGCCGCGGAAGGGTTGCTGTTCACAAGGCTCTTGACTTCCTTGCTAGGCTTGAAAAAGGGAACGCGTCTGGCCGGCACCTCCACTCGCGCGCCAGTCTTGGGGTTGCGGCCGACGCGCGGCTGGCGCTGCCGCGTACCAAAACTGCCGAATCCGCGGATCTCGATCTTATCGCCTCTCCGCAAAGCCCGAACCACACTATCGACGATCGCATCGATGATGACCTCAGAATCCTTGCGCGTCATCTCCACAGCGCCCGAGACTTCTTCAATCAATTCGGCTTTAGTCATATTCCCGTTTGGCCTCTATCATCTATGTTATTCACAAGTCGAGGATTCGGGAAGGAAACTCATCGCAACGTTACAGTGGGCCGGCCGTTGAACTCCCAGATCTCTGGCCACGAACATCCTTGCAGGCATGTGGCCAATCCGGATTAGGCCGTGAGGCGACCGGTCGGTCGCGTCACGGTTATTTCGCCTCAAGCGGTCGTCGACGGCGTCCAAAGCGGCGTCCAAGTGCCGGCCCAGCAGTCGTCCGCAATACTTCAGTTGGAATTTACCCTGGGGACACGGGAGATATCTCATGCAGTTACCTCCCGCTATGTGTTGGGGGTCCCCCAGGGTTGATTTGATTTTAACAATTTCGTGGGACGGTCTCCGGCTGATCAATCTGGGGGAGCAATCTGACCAGATTTGTCGGCAGATGCGTCTTTTTAATGTGGCCGCCAAAATTACCGGGAGCGGCGATCTCCAGAAAACCCGTTGTTATCGTTACCCGAAACAACCAGCAACGGTATCTCCATGCCGGTACGGCAAGTCGCCAACCCTCAATCATATCGCAGGGTTGAAATATGATCGTTGCCGGGCCCGGAGCGTAGCCTGCGGTTCTCCCGACTTCTACAATGTTGGCTATGCCAGCCAAAGTGAACCGTGCCACTGTCGATCTCTCAGCGTACCCAAACCTGGTCGTTATTTATTTGGGGATGCGGGTCAACTCGCTCCGGGGCTTGAAGACACTGGCTCAGTTCGGCCCACGGATCAAGGCCGC
>JASHNT010000059.1 GCA_030041495.1 Bryobacteraceae bacterium
GGCGCTTGCCCTGGACCGTACACCTTGTCCTGCGCCCAAACGGGATCCCAGCTCAACCGTCCATCCAGCGGTACGGTATTGGAAAACGCAACCGCAGTAACGCCAGGAATCGCAGCCAGCTTGTCTCGTATCTCTACCTCGGTTCGATTCACTTGTTCCGGCTCGTGCACCTGCGACCACGGCAGCCAGATCCGGAAGATCTGGATCGATTCCGGATTCCTGAACCCGGGGGCGACGCTCCGCAGAGTTTGGAATGTCCGGATCATCAACCCGGAACCGATCAAAAGAATCAGCGCCAGCGCCATCTGCGCCACCACCAGAACGTTGCTCGCGCGATGCCGCTCTCTGCTCTGGCTGGATGTGCGCCCGATGCCGCGAAGTGCCGTCGCCATCCTCGCACCGGCGCCCTTCATCACCGGCAGGAGGCTGAATAAAAGTCCCGAAAGCAAAGAGGCGCAGAAGGCGAAGCCCAGCGTCGGCGGATCGATTCCGAGTTCGTTCAAGCGCGGCAAATTCTGTGGGCCAATCCGGATCAGCAGCCGCAGCCCTGCGTACGCCAAGCCTACTCCTACGGCTCCGCCAATCAGACTCAGGAGCATGCTCTCAACCAACAACGCTGCGGCAATCCTGCGCCGGCTCGCCCCCAGCGCGGCGCGGACCGCGAGTTCCTGCTGCCGGCTCCGGGTTCTCGCCAACAACAAATTCGCGACGTTCGCGCAGGCGATCAGCAGCACCATGCTGATCGTGCCCATCAACACCCACAGCGCACTTCCGGTATCCCCGACTACATCTTGTTTGAGAGGGCGCAGCGCCGGTTTGACTACCCAGTTGTCCACGCCCCCGGATCGGCCCGATGGCAAAGGCCAGGCATGCTTCCAGATCTCAATCACGCGCCCCAGATCGGCATTCGCCTGCTCCAGCGTGACGCCTGGTCTCAATCGCGCAACGCCTTGCAGATAGAAATTGCCCAAGAAAACCTGATCCCGGCGGAAGCGCTGCGTCGTGATCAATTCCGGTTCCACGTTCAGAAACCGGAACCCCGCGGGCATCACGCCCACAATCTGACGAGGCGTCGAATCCACGGTGATGCCGCGCCCCAGTACCGATCTGTCGCCGCCAAAGTGGCTTTGCCAGTAGCCGTAGCTGATGATCACCGGTACGGGATCGGTGCCGTCCGGCGTATCGTCGGCTTCCGTGAACAACCGCCCGATCACCGGCTGCACGCCGAGCGCCTGCAAGGTTCCGTAGGTCGTGGAGAGAACCCGCGCCTGCTCCGGTTCACCGAGCCCCGTGACACTGGCCCCGCCCGTTGCCGCGAGTCCGAAGTCTTGAAAAGTCTGGCTCGCCTCCCGATACGTGAAGTACATGCTTGGCGAACAGTTGAAGGGCTTCGCCCCATCCAGCCCCGACTGCCAGACTCCGACTAGGCGATCCGCATTGGGATATGGCAACGGTTTGATCAATATTCCATCCACCACGCTGAATACCGCCGTTGTCGCGCCGATTCCAATCCCCAGCGTCAGAACCGCGACGATGGTGAACCCCGGATTGCGCCACAACCCGCGAATCCCATAACACGCATCCCGCCATGCCGTCTCGATCGGAACAAAGCTCCACATATCGCGCAATTCCTCCCGGATCTGGGTCTCGTTGCCGAAGGCCGGAACATCCGTATCGGAGCGCTCCGCATCGCGCTCGCGCATGGCCCGATGAAAGGCGATCTCTTCCCGCAGATCCCGATCCAGGGCGCGGCGCTTGCGGACCTTCAACCACCAACTCATCACGGCTCCATCACCCGGGCGATCGCTAGCACCAGCCGGTTCCAATGCGCGGATTGCGCGGCCAGGTGCTTTCGGCCCGCAGGCGTGAGCTTGTAATATTTCGCCCGCCGGTTGGCTTCCGATATGCGCCACTCGCTGCTGAGCAACCCTCCCAGCTCCATGCGGTGCAGCGCGGGATACAGCGAGCCCTCCTCCACCCGAAGCACGTCTTCGCTGCGGGATTCGATCGCGACGGCGATCGCGTATCCGTGAATGGCTCCGCGCGCCAGCGTGCGCAGAATCATCATCTCCAGGGTGCCCTGCACCAGTTCACCGCCGCCGCGTTGCTTTGGCATAGACCGTCTTTACCTAGACGGATTATACCTCAGTCGGCGTGAACCCGCGTCACCCCTGGGCCGGATTACTTCTTCCCCGCCTCGCCCACGTGCATCTTCGCCAACTGCCGCCGCAGGGCTTTGCCGTAGGCGGCCTCAGGGTCGGTCGCGAACTTCTCGCTGCCGATCAGTTCGATATGCCCCAGAGCATCGACGTCGCCTGACCTCGCGCTCACCAGAGCCATCCACAGGTCTGAGCGAAACGAGGTAAACCCCATCAGCCCTCCCGCCACAAACTGCACCGTCTTTCGGGCGCCGGTCTGCAGACTCCCGCTCGCTCCCGCGAATATTAAAGCGTCAGCCTCCGCGGCGCACGGCAGCAGCGCGACCTCATCGCCCAAACTCGCGACGCCCTTCCGAACCTCGCTTCCGCGCTTCCGCATTTGAGCCAACAACCCGCTATATTTTTGCTGGAGCTCCACCATGGCCTGGCGCACGGCATCCGTTACTGCGTCGGAGCTATAGTCCGAGACCACAGTGGCGCCGGCGGAGGAGAACGCGTCAACCACCATCCGGTCCACTTTAGGCCTCCAGTCCTCGGACTCCTTGGTCATCGGTTCGCCGCCCTTCATGCTCACTTTGGAAAGAGTCGCCCCGACCGGCAGGATGCAAATCTTGTGCACCGGCGTTTTCGAGGCCGCGAAATGCTCATTCAATGTGGTGCTATCTTCCGCTAAGGCCAGCCCGCACCCCATCAAAGCGAACCACAGCGGACCTGCCAGTGCCCGGAACACCGTTCTATTTCGCCGGCGCGCCCGGCGCGCCCTCCAGGGCCCCTATTCTGCGTTCAATCCGCAGCCGGTCCACGGCGTTTGGAGCCGCCAGTTTGAGGTACTGGCGATACTCCGCCGCGGCTTGCTCGCGTTTGCCCTCGTCCTCATAAAGCGATCCGAGCCCGCGATGAGCATCGGCAAGCTGCGGATCTTCGCCAATCGCTTTGATGTAGTCCGCCTCCGCCCTCGACCGGTTCGCAGCCAGTGCCGCGGGTCCTTCGGGCTTCGCCAGAAGAACCTCTTGTTCCTCGGCCGCGGTGCGTTTCAGCATCATAGTCCGGTCGTCCTTGATTCCCGCCCTGGTCGACTCCGCCGGCTCGGGCTGCGGCGTCTTCGCGCCCAGACCGCGGTAGGCATCGGCCAAGAGAGACTCATTTAACGCATCGTTCGGCTGCCAATCCACCAGGCGCTGCGCCCGCGCGACCGCCGTGCGAGCCCGCCGGTTCTGCAGATCCTCCTCTATGCTGTACCGAATGACGCCGCGCATCTGCGCCAAGTAATCGTTATCGCTTACCGTGGCCGGCGATTCCGTATGCTCCCCGGAAGCAAGCTTCTGCGCGGAGGCAATTCGCGCGACCAGCTTGGGATGCGTCCGCCAGAACGGCTCAACCGGCTCGTATTCGATCTTCTCATCCAGCAATTGCAACGCCTGCGGCATCGCGGAGCCGTCGTATTGAGCTTTCGTCAGCCGCGCGAAGCCCTGGTCGTCGGCCTCCTGCTCCAATTCCCGGCTGTACCCATACACCGTGGCCACCACAACCACCTGACTGAGCGTAGCCGCGGCCGAAAGCGACGCGCCAAACGCCCCTCCCACCGGCACCGCCGGCCCAACCAACGCCACGATGTTCAACGCCAGCGATTTTTTCCGGATACTGCGATTGAGTTCAAACTCGTGGCGATTGACGACGTGTGTGATCTCGTGCGCCAACACCGCCGCGAACTGCGACTCGTTGTGCATCACCGCAATCAAGCCAGTGTTCACATAGATGGACCCGTTGGCCAAGGCAAAGGCATTAATCATCGGATCGCGCAGGATGTGAAACCGGTACGCCACGCGGTCCGGAACGGGACTTACGGCGTTCAACCGTTGACCCACCCTATTCAGCAGCGCATCCGCCTGAGTATCCCGATATATCAGGCCGTCTTTTTCAAACTGCCTGTCCAGAGCGTCGGATTCGGCAAGGAGTTTCTCTTCCGGCTCGCCGAAATGGAAAGAAGCTTTCGCACCGCCCGCCGCGTAGATAGAGCCCACGCCCGCTAACAAAATCCAAATTATTGTGCCGGGCCGGTTCACGCTTTGGTTCAGTATAACGGCAAGCTCGCGGCGCCGCAAGAAGGGAAATCCATAACAATTGGCCGCGCCGGACCCCCGATTGCTTCGAGATTTTGCGCTACCGCTTCGCCACCGCCGCCCCCGGAGCCTTGATATACCGGCTCGCGAATTCCAAAAACGTCGGCCAGTTCGGAGCATCCGTGTGCCCGCTGGTATGCTGCCGGAAAGCGACATCGCCGCCGATCAAAGCCGTCCCGATCGGAGGAAATTCGGTCGTCCCCATGTCTTTCTTCCCCAGCAGCCGGTACACCGGCCCCGCGTACGCCGCGGCCAGGAACGTCCCCTTGGCGTCCACCCATCCGTCGCCTTCGGTCGCGCCCGCGCTCAGAAACACCGGCCGGGGAGCGCACATCGCCACCAGCTCATGCGAATCCACCGGCAGATCGTCCCAATGCAGCGGGCCCGCGTATTTCAGAAAATTGCCCGCCATCCAGTGATACTCGTTGACCGCCGCGACGTTCTCCACCAGCTCACCCCAATTCCGCCGATGCATCTTCGCGCCGCCCTCGCCCGATGAGCTGACGTACGCAATTGCAAACCGCTGATCGTAAGCCATCGCCACAATCGTCGCCTTGCCCCAACGCGAATGGCCTTCCAGCCCAACCTCCTTCGCGTTGACGGCCCTATCGGTTTCCAGATAATCCAGCAGCCGGCTCGCGCCCCAGGCCCACGCTCGCAGCACTCCCCAATCGTCAGGCTTGCGAGGCTGCCCCTTCAGCGACAGCCCGATGATGCCCTCCTTCAAACCCGCTCCATTATCCGCCTGGACACTCCCGGTGTTCAGATTCGCGTAGCCCCACCCCTTCGCGAGCAACTGCTGCGCGGCGCTCGGTCCCTGCGGCGCCCTTCCAGGGCCTCCTCTTGCACCGCCCTTTAGCGCCGGGTTCGGACCCCGCCCCCGCCCGCCACCCGGAAACCCTCCGCCGCCGAACAGAATCATCACCGGCACCGGACCCGCCGCATGCGCCGGCAGATTCAGCGTCGCCTGAATATCCACCGTGATGGCCGGATCGGAGGAATTGTCCGCGTGCCCGACAAGCTGCCTGGTGACGATGTCGAAGTCGCCGTTCTTGCCCTCCTCCGTGCTCTTCACTTCCCACTTCACTTTCGGCGCATTCTTCGGCACGCGGCCGTAAATTTCGCGATCGAAATCCTCTACGATCTCCGGCCGCCGCTCTTTCCACCACATCTTCGCGCTGGTGACTTTCTTGCCGTTCTTCAGCGTCAGAGGATCGGGATAGTTGGGATATGGGTTGGCCTTCGACTCATCATAGTTGGCGTAATTCGGCGCGTTTTTATCGTTCCCGTTCGCGCCCTGCCGCAGCTTGCCGATGTGAAGTTGATCCAGCATCGCCTGCCGATCGGCCTCCGAAGCAAGCTGCGTCGGCGACGGAGCCTTCGCCGCGCGAGCGGCCGCGGGGGGCGGAGCCTCTTGAAACGCCCACAGACCGGCTGCGCCGATGAAGAGTCCGGCAGTAAGAGCGGGATAAAAAATTGAACGTGAAGCGTGCACGGCTGCCTCCTGGCTCACCTCATTATATGCCCCAGACCGCCGGCCAAGACCCGATGATATTCCGGTAGCGATGAAGCAAGCTACCTTAAAAGTCGATAATCAGGAAGAATTATGCTTCCTTCCTGGTGGAGGAAACAAGCGGGCGTGGATGCGTCCAGTGAGCTTTGCCTGGTTACCGCTGCAGCGTCAGCCCGAAATCAACTGCATCCTCATCCGCGATGTCCGCTTCTCACAGTCGGCAGCCAGGGCTCTGCGGACCCACGCAGCGCTGTCGATCGTGATTCTCAGTTTCCCGCAGCTAAGAGCACAACTATTGCTGGAGGCCTTCGCCGAACCGTGGGCGCAGCTTCCGATCACGCCCCGAACCGGTGAAGTCCTCTGTTTGCCACCACCGAAGCAGTAGACGCTTGCCTCCCATCCATGGCCAGAGTATTCTCAGCACATGAGGACCCGGCTTTCGCTTCTGTTTAGCGTCGCCGCTGTCCTCCACAGCGCCGCTTGGGCGCAAAACGCCACTTCGGCCAACGACCCGCGAGATCTGCTGCTGCGTGTCCGCCAGAACGTCACTGGCACTCTGGCTCGCCTGCCTCGATACCTGTGCACATTGACCATTGATCGCGTGCAATACGCGCCTCCGATAGTCCACGCCGGCTCCTGCGATGCGCTTGTCGCGCAGCAACGCAATGGACGCACCGGGCGGATCGCGGCCACCGACCGACTTCGCCTGGACGTCGCCATCGCTGCCTCCAACGAAATTTACTCCTGGGTCGGCGAGGACCGCTTCAACAATCCCGACGTCTTCGACCTCGTCAAGGACGGCGCTCTTCAGACCGGAGTCCATTCCACCTTCCTCGCCGCCATTTTCCGCGACGACGTAGCCAGCTTCTCTTACAATGGCGAAACCAAGGTCGACGGGCGCGAACTCGCCGAGTTCAGCTTTGAAGTCCCCCAGGAGCGCAGCCACTATCTGTTCGGCAATCGTGTCGAGGATTCAGTGGTGGGATACGGCGGCAACTTTCTGGCCGATCCCAACACCGCGGACCTGGTCCGCTTAACCGTCCGCACCGCCGCGCTTCCGGAGGACTCCGGCGCTTGCCAGGCAACCACCACTCTGGATTACACCCACATGCGGCTCAACGATTCCGATTTCCTACTCCCTCGCCAGGCTCAACTCGACATCCTCAACCTCGACGGCGTCGAGCTGCACAACAGCACCGTCTATTCGAGTTGCCACGAATTCGTCGGAGAGTCTACGCTGAAATTCGGCGATGCCGATGCAAGCTCGGCCGCAGCAGGCGCCTCCGCCGCATCCTCTTCCGCGCCCGCCTGGCCGCCCGCCGGCGCGGTATTCAAGCTTCGCTTCGATCAAGCCATCGACACGAAGACAGCCGCCGCCGGTGACCGCATCCTGGCAAGGCTGAACAGCCCCATCAAGGATATTTCCACCAGGGCGGTTCTCATTCCGGAGGGCGCCGTGGTGACTGCCCGCATCGTGAAGCTGCAACACTTTTTCTCCGGGCCCACTCCGGCGGTCCGAATGCTCGTGAAACTGGAAACCGTCACTGTCGGCGGATCCGCGCGTCCTCTCGTCGCCGACTTCGCCCCGGATGCACGGACCCTCGCCAGTAGGTCGCCCCTCTGGTTCGGTGGTTGGGATGCGGTAGCCGACCCACACGTCGCAACGCTCCAATTCCAGAACGCCGGCGCCGGATTCGTCATCAAGAGCGGGCTCGAATCCACCTGGACCACCTTGACCGATCCCGGAAGCGCCATTCACCCCTAATTCCTGGTCATTTTCTCCCGCCGTGCCCGCACGTTAGCGCTTTTTCACAAGCCTCTGCGCCACGCGAGCCGGTTTATCTTTGCCGCAGAGAGGTTGGTGCTCCCATTGGCTTCCAACCCACCACGCCGCCCGCGACCCCGGGATAGCCGGGCGGCAACGTTGTTTCGATGGGGGAGCCTCCGCGAGCCTTACAGTGGGACCCGTGCCGTCATGGGCAAACCGGCGGATAGGGAGCTCCTGAAAAACTTGGAACCGATGATCAAAGCTTGAAAGCAACCACCGCTAGAGGCGGCAGGGTCAAGGCCAGGCTCGCCGGACGTCCGTGGCACGGCGCGCTCGTCGCCGCCGCCCATCCTCCGTTGCCCATGTTCGACCCTCCGAACATCTCCGCGTCCGTGTTCAAAATCTCGCGATACGTGCCTTCCCTGGGAACGCCCACGCGATAGTTGCGCCTCGGCACCGGAGTGAAATTGCAAACGAACACGATAAAATCGTCGCGATTGCGCGCATAGCGGATGAAGCTGATCACGCTTGCTTCCGAGTCATGGAAGTCGATCCACTCGAAACCGCGGTAATCGTCATCCACTTCGTACAGTGACGGCTCACGTTGGTACAGAAAGTTGAGCTCGCGCACCAACGTCTGCAAGGTGCGATGCACCGGATAGTCCAGCAGCCACCACGGCAGGCTCTCTTCGCTGTTCCACTCCCAGGTCTGGCCGATCTCGCAGCCCATGAACATCAGCTTCTTGCCCGGATGCCCGAACATATACGCTAGAAACGCGCGCGCGTTGGCGAAGCGTTGCCATTCATCTCCCGGCATTTTTCCCATCAGGTGCGCCTTGCCGTGCACCACTTCGTCGTGCGAAACCGGCAGCACGAAGTTTTCCGTGAACGCGTACAGCATGCTGAAGGTGATGCTGTTCTGGTGATATTTGCGGTACACCGGATCGGTGGAAAAATATCCCAGCATGTCGTGCATCCAGCCCATGTTCCACTTCATGGTGAAGCCCAGGCCGTTGGAATACGTCGGCCGAGACACGCCGCTCCACGCCGTCGATTCCTCCGCCACCGTCATCGCCCCCGGCACCTGGTGAGCCAGCTCATTGAACCGCCGCAGAAACGCGATCGCCTCAATATTTTCGCGGCCTCCGTAACGGTTCGGAATCCACTCGCCCTCGCGCCGCGAATAATCCAGATACAAAAGCGACGCCACCGCGTCCACGCGCAACCCGTCGATGTGGAACTCCTTCAGCCAATACAGAGCGTTCGACAACAGAAACGTCAGCACCTCATTGCGGCCGAGGTTGAAGATCGCCGTGCCCCAATCCCGATGTTCGCCCTGCCGCGGATCGGCGTGCTCATACAACGCCGTGCCGTCAAACCGGTACAGTCCATGCGGATCGTGCGGAAAATGCGCGGGAACCCAATCCACCAGCACCCCGATCCCCGCTCGATGGCAGCAGTCGACGAAATATCGGAAATCGTCCGGCGTGCCGAAGCGCGACGTGGGCGAGTAATAGCCGGTGATCTGATAACCCCAGGAACCGGAAAAAGGATGCTCCGCCACCGGCATCAGTTCGATGTGCGTGAAACCCATGCGGACCGCATACTGGGAGAGCTTGTCCGCCAGCTCGCGATACGATAGCAGCGAATTGTTATCGCCCCGCAACCAGGACCCTAGATGCACCTCGTAAACCGAGAACGGCTCGCGCAGAATATTGGCGCGGGCACGGCGCTCCATCCACTCCGCATCGCCCCACTCAAACTGCGAATCGCCCCATACGATCGATGCGCTCTTCGGTGGGACCTCCGCGAAGAAACCGTAAGGATCGCTGTGATCCTGCACGTTGCCGCCTTTGGCAAGCACCGAATATTTGTAAGGTACTCCCGCCGTCACGCCGGGCAGAAAAATCTCCCACACGCCGCCATCGCGCAGGCGCATCGGATGGCGCGTCCGATCCCACCCATTGAAATCGCCGGTGACGGCGACCACTTCCGCGTTCGGAGCCCATACGGCAAATCTCGCGCCGTCAACGCCCTCGCACTTAGTAAGGTGCGCGCCAAGCGTGCGATAACTTTCGTAGTTCGATCCCTCGCCGTGAAGGTGCAGCTCAAACGGGGTGAGCAGGGGCGGAAAGCGGTAGGGATCGTCCAGATCCACCGATTCGCCCGAATGCAGCGTCAGGCGAAAACGATAATCGTGCGTCGGCTCCGGCGCCTCCACCGTGAAGAATCCCGCCGGGCCCTGCTGCATCGGCGTGATGCTGTCATCGCAGTCGATGAACTGCACTTCACGCGCTTGCGGCAGCCACGCCCGAATGATGGCTTCGTGCGGACCCAAAAACGAAAAAGGGTCGCGATGTTTGCCCCGCATCACCGCTTCAATCTGCGGCTCGAGCTGCTGTTCTGGCATCGTCGCTATTATTACAGGAATGGGGTCTCCGGAACCGGCGCAAGCGGCTCTCGCCGAGCTGCACCTGCATTTGGAAGGATCGATCGAGCCCGAGACTCTGCGCGAAATCGATCCCGCGCTGACCCTCGACGAGATCGCGCGTGAAACCGCGTGCGCCGGTTTTGACGGCTTCATCCGCGCCTATATCTGGGTCAACCGCAAACTCAAATCGCCATCCGATTACGCCATCGCCGCGCGGCGCTTATTCGAATCTCTCGAAGCGCAAGGCATCGGCTACGCGGAGGTCACCCTTTCCGCGGGAGTAATTCTACGGAGGCAGCAGGATCTCGGCGCGGTGTTCGATGCGCTCTCGCACGAAGCCGCAAGAACCCGGGTCGCCATTCGCTGGATTCCCGATGCCGTCCGCCAATGGGGAGCGGACGCAGCCAAGCCCGTCTTCGATTTCGCTGCTGAGCGGCAGAATGACGGCGTGGTCGCTATCGGCATCGGCGGCATCGAAGCCGAAGGCCCCGCGCTTTGGTTTCGCGATCTCTACGCGCGCGCCCGCGACCGCGGCCTTCGCCTCACTGCGCACGCCGGCGAAACTACCAGCCCGCAAAGCGTATGGGAAGCGCTCGAAATCGGCGCGGAGCGCATCGGCCACGGCATTCGGGCAATTGAAGATCCGCGCCTGGTTGAGCATTTACGCGAGCGCGGCATTCCTCTCGAAGTTTGCATCAGCAGCAATGTCAGCACCGGCTCCGTCGCGTCGCTCCAGGAACATCCTGTCAGGAAATTGTTCGATGCCGGCGTGCCGATCATTCTCAACACCGACGACCCGGCGCTGTTCGATTGCACTCTCCAAAGCGAATATGAGCTCGCCGCCCGCGAATTCGGATTTACGCCCGAGGAAATCGCCAGGATCGCGGCCAATGCGCGCCGCTACGCCTTCGCAAGTTGAGAGCGCCTACTTCCCCGCTCCCGGCGCCCACTCCTGCGCCAGCTTTTTCGCGTTCTCAATCTGGCTCGCGTTCATCTTCGAGCCCACCTCATCGAGCATGTACGAGAACTTCTTCTGCTCGTCGCCCATCGCTCCGGCGGCCGCCAAGTCGATCCACTCATATGCCAGCACGTAGTTCTGCGGAATGCCTTGGCCGTAGTAGTACAGCAGCCCGAGATTGTACTGCGCGGCCGGGTAATTCTGATCCGCCGCCTTGCTATACCAGGTCATCGCCTGGCTGTAATCCAGCGGTACGCCGCGAGCCTTGTCGAACATTACGCCCAAGTTGTACTCGGCCGGAGCATAATCCTGCGCCGCGGCTTTCTGATACCAGCGCATCGCGTCTTCGTAACTCGGTGTCACGCCGCGCCCCTTCTCGTACATCACTCCTAAATTGAACTGCGCGTCGGGACTTCCCTGTTCGGCCGCCATACGGAACCACTTGATCGCCTCGGTGTAGCTCTGCGGAACTCCCTGCCCTTCGTGATAGCGCACCCCGAGCTCGAACTGCGCCGCGGCGTCGCCCGCCTCCGCGCGCTGCTGGAGCCCTCCGAAATCGATGGTCGGGTTCTGCCCGCAACACCAAGACGCCAACGCGGCGATTAACCAAAGTGACCGAAGGAACATCTCTGGGACCATTTTAGGAGACGCACGCGGGGTGGCGCCCGGTTCCACCCGCTCAACTCTTGCCCAGATTGTTGTACACCGCCGAGACATTCCCGGCGAGCCTTTCCTCCAGCGGCGTCTTGTCCCCGAGATACACCGCGTACTTGTCCAGGTTCTCCGCCACCCAGGACCCGAAGCCTCCGGCTTGGAGCGTCCCGAGCGAGCCGGGCGTGATCGATCTCTGCAAATCTTCGAGCGGCGTGCCAGCCTGCCTGGCCCGCTCCACGCGCGCGGTCAGGTCCTCGATGTAGTTGCGGAACTGCCCCATTCTTTCCCGGCCGTGCTGCACCGAGCCGTGGCCCACGATAATCTTTTCGAACTTCCACGCGGCCGCGGTATCGATGGTCTTCGGCCAAGGCCGCGGATAGCCGTCATTGATGTTGGGGAGCATGCTGATGATGGTGTCGCCCGCCGCGAGAACTTTCTTTGACGCTGAGAACACTTGCACGTCGCCAGCCGTGTGTGCCTTGCCGTTGAACGCCAGTTCCAGGTCGCCCGCAGCGTCCTTAATGACATGTGTTTTGTCAAAGCTGACCGTCGGCAATTCCAGCGGGTAGCTGCTCATCTCGGCCTGATACGCGGCAAGCTGGCGGAGTTGATCGTCGGCCCAATCGCGGTCCCGCGCCGTCTTCGCGTAACTCCGGCGCATCTTCACCTGGTCGATCAAGCCCGGGATGGTTTCGAGCTGCGCCTTCAAGCGGTCCCTTTGAAGCTGACTCATGAGCTGCTTGGTCGCGCCGCTCGAGATGATCTCGATCTGCGGATTGGCCTTTTTGTACGCCGCGTCGCCCTGAGTGTGGTCCCAATGAAAGTGGCTGTTAACCAGATAGCGCACCGGCTTCTCGGTGATCTGCTTCCTGATTTGCGCGATCAACGCCGCCGCGGCCGAAGGAGTCGAGTGCGCATCCACCACCAGCACGTCGCGCGAGAGCACGAAAATCGCGGCGTTGCAGTTGTTGAGCACCGCTGGTTTCGGCAGCGCGGCGAACACTCCCTCGGCTACTTTTTCGACGTCGAACAGATGGGCAGTAGCAGCCCGCGCCTGCGCTCGCGCCCAGCTCGCACGGAAGCAAGCCTCCTCCAGGATCGAGGCCCCAGCGAGAATGCCTCCAAAGCCGCGGCGAAAAAAATCCCGGCGGGACGCGTGGTGATGGTGGTCGCAGTCGCCCATAATGTGTTCAGCATTCATCCTCGGGTGCTACCGCACCGCCAGGCGGGACCGCCTTCATCAGCCTTTCCGAATCTTCGTTGGACCCTTCTGTCGCCAGATCGTTGGCTCTCACTTCGCCCGCTGCGTCGGGCCGGCCAGATTTCGCGTCGTCGACGGACAGTAGACCGCGGTAATCACTACTTCGCCCGCTGCGTCGGCCGGCCGAACTTCCCGTCGTCGATCGAAGTATTCGGCTGAATCTCTTTGATGGTGTAAATCTCCTGGCCGCTGATCCAGCCGTAGGTGAAGTTATACGCCATCATCACGCCGTTCACCGGCTTGTAATTCGAGTAGTCGATCTGCGTGGGCACGCGGCCCATGGTTGAGTTCGAATAGCGGATCACGCGATCCAGCAATCCCGTCTGCCTGTCGAAATAGAACGTCGCCAGCAGCCCGGTGGCGGTTGTGCCTTGCAGAACGTACACAGCGCGGCCGTTCACCATGCTCGGGAAAGTGACCTTCCAGGTCCGGAAGAACTGCCGGATGCCGCCCGGAAATTCGAGCTGAGCATCCAGCTTCGCGCCCTCCAGCATGCTGCCGTTCAGCGGATACTGCCCGACCACGGTCAGCGGCAGCATCATCCAAGCCTCGCGGCCATTGTAGGTGCGGGCCAGGTCGCCTTCGCGCTGATGCACCACGGTGTAAATATAGCCGGGCTCTTTCGCGTCGATCTCCGCCGCGTCCTCCTGCACCTCGCCGTATAAATGCGACGTTCCCTTCTCGGTAAGACTGGTCAGCTTGGCCAGCGCATCGGCGCCGCCTTCGGCCTGGATGAATTTATCGAGAATCTGATCCGCCGGCGGAGTGCCCGCCGTCGCCGGATTGGCTGCCGGCAGAACGTCGGCCGGGACGTACACCGTGTCGCCGTAAATCGTATCGATCGGCGGTGTGATAGCCGGATTGGGCGAGCCGCGATGGCAGGTCCAGCACGTCACCACCTGCGCGCCGTTGAAATTCTCCTTGTTGATGTTGGCCACCATCTGCACCATGCGGCGAGCGGTGATCTTGCGCGGCGGATCGGCTTCCCAATGCGGATCGGATGTGCCCGCGCCGGTGTGGCAGTCCTTGCAGCAGAAGCTCAGGGCCGCGGAAAACAGGCCCATGGTACCCATGAACTCATCCACCGGAATGTTCTTGAGAACCGTTACGTTCTTGAAATGCTGGCCGGCGGTTTCTCCGGGCTTGGCAGGATTGGGAGCGGCTTGCCCGAACGCGGTCCCCTGGTGATAAACGCCGCCGAACGACGCAAAAAACGCCGCCGCAGTCGTGAAAACGAGCAGTTTGTTTTTCAAGGATGTCTCCCGGCGCGTTCCCCTTTCCGGGGACACACTACCTTCTGATGGCCGGAATCGAAGCGGTCCCGGCCGAACTTGCGATGCTCAAGCGGAATCGGCCTAGTTAAAGGTGCCGTTCCAGGACCAGCCGTCTGACGGGCGCTTGATGCTGATCATGCGCAGACGGTGAGCCTCCGGATCGCGTCCCGGCTCGCCGACCACGATCACGTGATCGCCCGGCCGCAGCGTTTCGCGCTGCACGCCCTGGCTGCCCAACTGGCCGCCGCCGCCCCATTCCACAGCCCAGGTGATCTGTTCACCGGTCTTGGCATCCTTGCTGGTCAACTGCAGGAACGAATGCGGATTGCGATACAGGAACTGCACCACATCCGCCTCGATGGTCATCTTCTGATCCTCCAGGTAGGTGGACGCAAAAGAATGGTGCGCGTGAGCCCGAACGCCCAGAACGGTCACGCCCGCCAGGGTGAGAACAAGAAGTTTCGCTTTCAAAACTGCCTCCTAACTGAACTCTAAAACCTTTTCCTCGCCGCCTCAGTTGCCGCCTCCGCCGCGGGGACCGCCGCAGTTGCGCTCGCACTTGGCAGGCAGAACAAACTTATCTTTGATTTTATCCCGATATTCGGGATACATGGTCTCGGCCCCGCCCATCTCGGCCTCCGCGGGGATCCCGTAGATCTTGGTCATCTCGCTGGTCATCGGATTCTTGCCCGGCAGATAGTGCGGAACGCGGCCCTCCGGCACGCCTTCGTCGCCCTGCGTGCACGGCGGACCGCCGATGGAAACCGGATTGGTGGAAAGATTGTAAGACCGCGTGATGATGTACGGCTCGGTCAGATACACCGGGTCGACCATGAACAATGTCAGCGTCAGCATGTCGCCGTGGCGGCGGAAGTGCGTGACGATGGTCGCCTCGTCGCTGATGGGCGCGCCGTTGCGCCGCACGTACCCGCTCTTCATATGCGTGGTGGTGGCGATCAATTCATTGCCGTTCCACACCCCGGTGGTGAAGCCGGTTTGATCGTGCGGGGCGTCCTTGGGCGGATGCGGCCGGCCGTCCATCCAGATGGTCATGGGCGCGCGAGTCTCCCACGCGCCGATCACCCAAGCCTGCACCCGGCCGGTGAGAGGATCGGGCACGGCCCACATCCTCAGGCTGAACGGTCCAGCGGCGATGTGCCACTGCGTCTGGAACCAGCAGATGCGCTCCGGCATGGAGATGGTGGATTGCTCAAAGGCAAGCGCTTTGGCCTTGCCAGCGGCGTTCAAAGGAAGCCCCGCCCAGTCATCCGGGTTGGGACCCGCGCCGCGCTCCATGGCGTCTTCATCGTTGATCGAGGCCCAGGATCCCGACAGGTCGATTTCCGCCAGCGCCGGCAGAGCCACGCAGCAGGTCATCGCCAAACACAGGCTCAATTTGTTGAAGGTCATGTTCTTGTTCCTCGCTCGCCTACCACGTTGCCGAACATTCCGTGGGCTTCCACTTGGCCCCGTCGGCTTCCTTCTTGTACTGAGAGCTAATGACAAAATTTCTCGTTAAATAGACTGGATCGGCGGTATCGATGGTTACCACGATCAGCGGCGTTCCATCCGGTTCGGTGATCAAATCGAAATACTCCGTCAGCGTGGTCTTGTCGCTATAAGGCACGCCGTTCTTGCGCAGGAAACCGCCCTTGAGATTAGTGGTGGTGACTTCCAGCGATCCGTCGGTGGGAGGCGGTCCCGCCGGAGCAGCGCCCCGTCCGCCACGCCCGCCGCGTCCTCCGCGTCCGCCCATATCCCACTTCGCAACCGAATCGCCTTGCAGCGTCGCCGGGCCGCCCGGCGATTTCCAATCGCCGAAGTGAAACAGCCGGGTTTGCTTGCCGGCGTCGCTTTCCAGCTTCAGCGTATTATCGTCCTCCCAGGTGATGTGCAGACGATTGGGCACGCGCAGCAGAGCCGGCGCGCCGTAAGATTTACACTGATCGCCGGAGGCCTGCTCCTTGGCCGGATCCCAAGCATCGGCTACCGTCTTGGCGGCCGCAGTCATCGGGACGCCCTGATAATCGCCCTTGGACGGAGTCACCATGCGATAACGCCAGTCTTCGGTGACGATCGAAACCCAATAGCCGGTGAGGTCGATGGGCGCGGCCGCTTCTGCGGTTGCAGGAGCTCCGCCTCTGCCGCGGCCTCCTCGACCGCCGCGTCCACCGCCTTGTGCGTACAAACCAGTTTGTGCTGCTAGCAGAGCCGTCGCGAAGCATGCGACCCGCGTGAATGTCCGAATGGTAACTTGATAGCTCATGCGTTCCTACTTTTTCGTCGTCGTCAGGCTCTTGTACACCGACTCGATAAACGCGTCGGTCGCGCCCGGCTCCGTGCCAAATCGGGTTTCGTAAGCCAGAGCCGGGTGGGCCGCCTTGATCTGGTCAAGCGTCTTGCCCTGCTTGATCAGGTCCTCGATATTGTCCCGGACGATCACCACCATGTCGCGGTAATCGACCACTTCCATCTGTTCGCACAGCCGCCCGTGGCCCGGAACAACGTACGTGCCGACGTCTTTGTAGATGTACGGAATGGGAGCGATGGTCAGCTCGATCACTTTGTTCAAAGCCTCGATCTCGCCCTCGATCGTTCCGCCTTTGTCCAGGTCGATCACCGGGAACCGGTCCATGTTCATGATGTCGCCTGTAACCACGACGTCGGACTTGCGGAACATGACCACGCTATCGCCATCGGTGTGCGCGGCCGGAACATGCCAGGCCTCAATGCCCTGATCGTTCATGCGGACCGCGTGGCGATTGGCCAGGAAAGCGTCGTTCGGCCAGGCGTCGCCGGGATATGACGGGTTCGCATTGCGCGCGCTCATCCGGCTGAGGACCGCGTCGAACGCGATGATTTCCGCGAGGTTGGAACCGGTGCGCACGGCCAATCCGGCTCGCGCCAATTTCAAATTCCCGCCCACGAAATCCGGCCCGGCCTCGGTGTTGAAGATCATGCGGATGGGCAGGTCCGTGAGCTTCTTGAGCTCGGCCAGAACCTGATCGGCCGCGGCGGCCGAGCCGGCATTCGCCAGCACAATGCCGTCCGAGCCGATGTTGACGCCGATATTGCCGCCGGCTCCGGCGATCATGTAGAAGTCCGGCCGGACCTTGATGACTTCCAGCCCGCCGCTGTCGAGCTCAGCGGCCCGCGCGGAGAACGCTCCGCACATCGCAAGCGAGGCGGCCAGCACCCAGCCCGCCATTGGGTTGGTGAAATTTCGCTTCACGGTTTTACCTACCTGTTCCTTTGCGGCTCCGGCCACGCACCTCGGGCTGGATCACAAATTTAGGGCATCGTATCACACGGCCCTAACACAAGCAAGCATTTCTGTTGCATGCAGAAATCGCCTCAGTCATCGCGTGAGGCGGGCGCGGTATGATTTGTCTTGTGATTCGACGCCTCTACGTCCACAACTTCCGCTGCCTGGAAAATTTCGAGCTGAAGCTCGACGGAATGTCCTCGGTGTTGTTGATTGGGAAGAATGGGTCGGGAAAAACGTCGGTGGCCCTGGCGCTGGAGCTCCTTCGGAAGATTGGGCGCGGCACGGTCCAAGCCGCGGAACTAATCGGGACCGAAGATCGCTCCCGCGGGCGCTCGGACGTACCGACAAGGTTTGAGATAGAAGCTGAGATTGACAACGGCCCTGAACAGTATTCCGACACTGTAAAGTATTCGATCGCCTTCGGCTTCCGGGACGGCGCTGTGCGTGTCTTCCATGAGGAGCTTTCCCAGAACGGCCTCGCAATGCTCTCGCGCGGCGCCGATGGCGCCAAGGAAGCTGACCCCAAGATCGACCCCCAGTTGGTTGCGCTGCCAATCATCGCCAAGGAAGCCTCTGATCCTATTTACGTCTTTCGGCGCAACTTGGAGCGCATGTTGATCCTTCGGCCTGTTCCTAGCTTGATCTCAGGAGACTCCACTGGCACGGTATACACACCGAATCCTCAGGTGACGGATTTTGGCGCTTGGTTTTCTGGCCGCGTCAGCTCCGACCCGAGCGCCTACACTCGCATGGCCGAGTATCTCGAGCGGGTGATGCCGGACTTCCGAAGTCTCCAGAATCCCGAAGTAGGGAGGCACGCACGGAGCCTTGAGGTCGAGTTTGCGACGGACCAGGGTGCGCTCACCGTTCCCTTCGCGGATCTTTCCGATGGCGAAAAGTGCTTGATGATTTGCGCGGTCGTCTTGTCCGGAAACCGCGACAGCGTAACCAGGTGGTGCTTCTGGGACGAGCCCGACAATTACCTTGCGCTTGACGAGGTCCAGCACTTTGTGATGGCGCTGCGCGCTGCGTTTCACAAGAAAGGCGGGCAATTCATTGCGACTTCGCACAACCCCGAGGTCATTCGGGCGTTTTCTGATGACACGACCCTGGTGCTTCAAAGGAAGAGTCATCTTGAACCGACGGTGGTCCGCAAGTTAAGTGATCTCCATTACAACGGCGATCTTGTAGACGCCATCACCCGAGGCGACCTCGGAGAATGAACAAATTCAAGCCGCACGTCTTAGTGCTACCCGAGGACGACGCGGATCGGCAGATCGCGGTCGGATTTGGCGTCGAGATCGGCGGCCTTCGACAGTTCAGGGTACTTCGCCGCGCGGACGGCTGGCGAGCGGTCCTCGATCTGTTCAGGTCGGTATACATTGCCGAGATGGACCGGTATCCGAAGTCCATCATGATCCTGCTGATCGACTTCGACGAGGACCCGGACCGAAGGAGGCAAGCGGAGGCCGTCATCCCGGCGCACCTGCGCGATCGTGTCTTCGTCCTTGGTGCATGGAGTAATCCCGAAAAACTTGGGGTCGGCCTCAAAGAAAAGCTCGGCGAGGAATTGGCCAAGAATTGCCGCGACGGCACCTCTAAGACCTGGGATCACGATCTCCTTAAGCACAACGGGGCGGAGGTCGAGCGTCTCCGCCAATTCGTCCGCCCCATCCTTTTCTGACCCATGCGCGACCTTGCCCATCGTTACTACACCGCCGCGGTGCTGCCGTTTGAGGAATCCGGGCGGATCGACGAAGCGGCTTATAGAAAGCTGATCCGTTATTTTCTGCAAGAGCGGTTCCGTGAAGTCGGCGGGATCATTGCCAATCCGGAAGCCGGCGAGATTTATTACCTGACTCGCGAAGAAAAGCGCCGCGTGGTCGAGATTGCCGTGGATGAAGCGGGTGGCAAAATGACCGTCTTCGCGGGAGTCTTTGATCTCACCACCGAAGGCTGCGTCGAATGCGCCCGCGATGCGAAAGCCGCCGGGGCCGATGGCTTGTTTCTGCTGCCTCCCGCCGGATGCATCGACCTGGTCGGCGCTTGGAACGCCGAAAAATATCCCGAATATTGGCTCGACCAGATTCGCGTCATCGACGCCGCGGTGAATCTGCCGATCATCGCGCACCCGGTAGCAGGATCGTCGAATCCGCAATGGGGCCTGGGTATTCCCGGCCCGGCCGCTAAACTGATCTGCGAAGCCGTGCCCAACATCATCGGCTGGAAGATGATCTACAACTACGAAGGGCAGCGCAAGATGTGGAAGGTGCTGCGTGCGCTTCCTCGCCCTGTTTCCATTCTTGCGGCGGGCGGCGGATTATTCCACGAATTCCTGGCGCACGACATGCTCGACGGCACGGCGTCAGGCTCCTGGAATTACGCGTTGGAGCCGATGCTCGATCACATCGAAGCCTGGCGCGCGTGCGATGTCGTGAAAGCGCGGCGGGTCTGGGTCGAAGGCGGCCTGCGCGACTTGCACGAATTCATCTATTCGGACTATTCGCGGCTTCACGTGCGCTACAAGATCGCGGCGTGGCTGCGCGGCTTGATTCCAAGCTGCCGCACTCGCCCGCCGATGCCGCAGGCCAAACCGGAGGAGGTTGAAACGCTGCGGCGGCTATTGGCAACCGCAGCAGCGTGATCTTCGATGGGCGCGTGCCTCTTAGCCGCGCCTGGTCTCACCCCCAGACCTTGCGCGCAACCTCGACCACCAGGTCGAGTTTGCGCCACTGGTCGTCTTCGGAGAGAAGATTGCCCGCGGCGACGGAAGCGAAACCGCACTGCGGGCTCACGGCGAGGTTTTCAATCGGCACGCATTTGGCGGCCAAGTCGATGCGGCGGCGAACTTCGTCCTTCGATTCCAGACGCGGCTCCTTGGTGGTGACCAAACCCAGCACGACGCTTTTGCCGCGCGGGATGCGGCGCAGAGGCTCGAAGCTTCCAGAGCGTTCCGTATCGAACTCCAGCAGGAATCGGTCGACGTTCATCTCCTCAAACAATTTCGCGGCAATGAGGTCGTAGCCGCCTTCGGTGAACCAGCGGCTGCGGCTGTTGCCGCGGCAGACGTGCATGGCCACGTTTACTTGATCGCGCGGAATGCCCTCGAGCGCGGCGTTGTCCGCGGCGATTCCGCCGGCGAGTTCGCGGTCCGGATCGCGGCCCTCCGAGATATTCTTTTCGCGATGCTCAGGGTCAAGATAATGCGAATAATACGGCGCGTCGAGTTGGATGTAGATCACGCCTTGTTCGATCAGCCACTGAATCTCCTGCCGAATGATTCCGGCCAAATCCTGGAGCAAGGCCGCACGCGATTCGTAGAAGCGGTCGGTCAAGCCGGGCTTGTAACTCGAGATCATGAAATTCGACGGCGCGGGCAGAGTCACTTTGAAAGGCGCGCGAGCTTCCTGTCGGAGCAGCGGCAGCTCACAGGCGGTCAGCTTGCGATGCTGGCGCAGCTTGCCGCCGACGGCGTTGGCCGAACTCTCTTCCGGCCCTCCACCGGGTCCCTTCCAATCCAGCACCACGCGTTCACGCACGAACCCCTCGACCGCTTCGGCCATGTCGGTGAGCCAGGAGCCGCGGCGCAATTCACCGTCGCTCAAAATATCGAGACCGATGTCACGCTGGCGCTGGAGAATTTTGCGAATGGCGCGGTTTTCGACGGCGCGAAGTTGCTCTTCGGAGACGGCATGCCGCGCAAACGCGTCGCGAGCTTCGAGCAGCTCAGCGGGGCGCAACAGGCTGCCGACGTGATCGGCGCGATAGCGGTTTTTCACGGGCATAAGCGGCGCGAGTCGAGTCCTAAGTATATCCTGCGATTTTACGAACCGTTTGGTATGAGGGCTGCATCTTCAAAACAGAGGGTGAGATGTCGCGAGGAACGGCAATCTTATTGTCGCTGTTGTTGTTAGCTGTTCCGGCGGCAGTCGCAGGGGGGCTGAATCCCGCGACCGCGAAGGCGTGGGAAGAATATGTTGGGTCGGCTCGCGCACACATGCAGGCGCGATTAGGCGCAGCTACATGTTTTCTTTGGGCGGAGGAAGATGCATCGCGTTTGCGGCGGCTGCACGCAGGCGAGATTCTGGTGGTTCCCGGAGAAGACGGGACGCCGCGTCATATCCCGGGAGGGTTAATCCATCATTGGCTCGGAGCGATGTTTATTCCCAAGGCGACTCTGCCGGAGGTGCTCTCGGCATTGCGCGCCTACCAACAGTACCCGGCGTATTACCCCAGCGTCGTCTCGTCCCGATTGATCTCACGCGACGGCCCCACGGATTATTTCACGAGCATCGAGCGGCATCAGGCGATGTTCTCGAAGATCGCGCTGGATGCCGATTTTACGTCCACCTATTTTGAGCCGGGCGGGAAGCGGGCGTACAACGTAGCGACCACTACGCGGCTGCAGCAGATTCAGGATTACGGAGGCCGTCATCCGCAGGAGCTGGGGCCTTTCGCTCCCAAGGCGTATGTATGGGATTTGGCCACCATCACTCGCTACCTGGAGCGCGACGGAGGCGTGTACCTTGAACTCGAGGGCATGGCATTGAGCCGCGACGTTCCTGCCGCTCTGCGCTGGCTGGTGGAGCCCTTCGTGCGCCAAGCCGCCCAAGACACCATGGAGGCGTCTTTGCGGCAGAGCCGTCACGCAGTGCTGGGCGACCGCGGACGATCGCCCGCGAGCACAAATGCCCAGGCGATGTCCCTTCGGGCGCGGTGAGTCGCAGCTAGAGCAGCACGATCATTCGTTACGCAGCGCGGCTAGCGGATCGATTTTGGCTGAGCGGCGCGCCGGCAAATAGCTGGCGAGAAGGCCAACCGCGACCAGTAGAATGGCCACGGCGGCGTAGCTGAAAGGATCGGTGCGCTGAACGCCAAAGAGCAGCGTAGACAAACTTCGGGAAACGAGGAATCCACCCACGAGTCCGGCAGCCAAGCCGATGGCGACCGTCGCCAAGCCTTGCCCGAGAATCAGCCGCAGCACTTGAGCGGCCGTGGCTCCCAACGCCATGCGCGTGCCGATCTCTTTGGTTCGCCCAGCGGCGGAGAAAGACAACAGGCTATAGATGCCGACGGCCGTCAGCAGCAGCGCGATGCCCGCGAAGATTCCGAAGATCCAGGCGTCGAAGCGCGAGTCCGAAAGGGAGGAAGAGACGATTTCCTGCATGGGTTGAATGCGCACAATGCGCTGGCGCGGATCGATCTCCGCAATGGTTTGCCGCAACTGTTGCGCGAAGCTGGCGGAGAAATTTCCGTGGAGCACCCAGGTCATTCCTCCGGGCCAGTCCATTTGCGCGGGCGACAGGTAAACGGTCGGCTTAAAGGTTTCCTTCAGGTTGAGCCGTTTGGTGTCGCCGACGACGCCGGCCACTTGGAACGAGCCTTCCCCGATGGCGACGTGCTCGCCAATCGGGTCGCGGCCCGGCCACCAGCGATCCGCGAGGGATTCGCTCAGCAGAATGACCAGCGGCGCGTTGGCGGTGTCGCGATCCGTGATGGTGCGGCCCCGCAGAACGGGAATGGCCATGGCTTCGAAGTAGCCCGGAGTGATCGCGCGGATTTCCGTGCCGCCGATCTGTTGCTCCGGATGGCCTGCGGGCTGCGCGGGGAAATTATTGCGGCCGGTGAGCGGAAGATAGTTGACGCCTCCGGCGGAACGAACTCCAGGGAGTTGCAATAAGCGATCAAGGACGGAGGCTTCGAAGAGCCGCAATTGGTCCGTTTTTCCGCGCCGCTCGCGAGAAAGCGGCGTCGAAAACGTCATGACGTTTTGGGGCGCGAAGCCGAGCTTTTCCTGGTGAAGTCGGTACAAGCTTTGGATCAGGAGGGCCGCGGAAATCAGTAGGGCGGTGGAAAGAGCCACTTCGGCGGCCACTAAAAACCTGCGCCCGCGCTGGCGCGGAGACGCAGCCGGACCGCTGGACTTGAGGCTGCTCGAGACGTCGACGCGAGCCGATGCAAACAGCGGTGCAAGTCCGAAGACCAAATTCGTTCCCAGCGTGGCAACCAAGGAAAATAGGAGCACGGGCGTGTTCAATTCGACCGGCGAGGATGCGATCACGGGAAACGGAAGAAGCGCGAGAAGAGCACGCAGAAGCCAAGCCGCAGCCAGGACTCCCGCGGAGCAGCCGGCCAGGCTTACGATGGCATTCTCCAGTAGGTATTGGCGAACCAGGCGTCCGGTTCCGCTGCCCAGAGCCAGGCGAACCGCGATTTCTTTCCGTCGCACCGCAAGCCGAGCCATGAGCAGACCGGCCAGATTCGAACAGGCGATCAACAACAGCAGAACGACTGCGCCGAAAAGCAACATCAAGTTGGTGCGAGTGTCGCCGGCAATCACGGTCTGATAGGGCTGAGGCGTCAAGCCGCGATAATCGCGGGGCAGGTTTGGCGCGCCTGTGTGAATGTAACTCTGCGCCAGAGATTGCGCCTCGGCCGAGGCCTCACGCGCGGTGATTCCCGGCTTCAGTCTCGCGATCACGGCGGTATTGGTGCCGCGGTCCTCGCCGAGAAGAGGCACGTAGGCGTCAGCGGGAATCGGGAACCAAAAGCCGGGAGGAAGCACGCCGGCGACGGTGTAGGCGACGCCGTCAAGCTGGACGGTGCGATGGAGGATGCCGGGGCGGGAATGGAATGCCTGACGCCACAGGACATCGGTCAGGATGATGGATCGCGGCGCGTTGGGGATCGCGTCTGCGGTAACAAACTCGCGGCCAAGGCGCGGCTGGATACCGAGCGTATGGAAGAATCCAGCGGTGACGGCGATGGTCTGGATCCATTGCGGCTCGGCGCCGGAGTCGAGACTCTGCGCGATGGGGTAGCGATGAGAGGAGACGGAGGAATACGCGGTGGCATGTTGCTTCCAGAATTCGTATTCGGACGTCGTGACGTCGATGCGATCGGAGCGCACCAGGCGGACGAGCTGTCGCGGTTGCGGATAAGGGAGCGGGCGCAGCAGAGCGGCATAAACGACGCTGAAAATGGTGGTGGTCGCGCCGATGCCCAGCGTGAGCAGGAGCACAGCGGCGACCGTATAAACCGGACTCTTCCGCAAGGAGCGTACGGCGTAGCGGAGGTCCTGCCTAAGCTGGCTCATGTCCGTCGATATTGGCAATTTTACTGCCAGAGGAAAGCACTGGAAAATTCAGCGCGAGCGGGCCCGACGGTGTCCGGAGGCGCTCGGGCCGTGTCCGAAAACGGGCAGTCTGCCTTTTGGAGTGCGACGTGGCGTCGCTTGCCGGAGTGGGCAGGATGGACTAACTTGGGAGTGTGACTGCGGAGCAAAGAGCGCAACTCGACGAAGTGGTCTGGGTGGATCCCGAGCGGCTGAGCGGAACTCCCTGCTTCCGAGGTACGCGCGTTCCCGTCCAAGCGCTTTTTGATCACATCGAGGGCAACGCGACGTTGGACGAGTTTCTGGAGGGCTTCCCTTCCGTGAGCCGCGAGCAGGCGATCCGCTTCATTGAACTGGCCAAAGACAATCTGTTAGCGTGCGTGTTCTCTTAGACGAGTGCGTTCACGCAGGTGTCCATGCGGCCTTTCGCGGGCACGCCGTGAGCACGGTTTCAAAAGCGGGCTGGCGCAGCACTAAGGACCCGACCTTGCTCCGGTTGGCCGAGCGAAGCTTTGACGTTTTCGTCACAATTGATCAACGGCTGGAGCGCCAGCTCAAGACAGAGGCGCTTAGAATCGGCATCGTCGTCGTGCACGTGCGCAACAACAAGCTCTCGGCGTATGAACCGTTGTTCGAGCAGATTTTGCAAGCGGCCAAAAGTGTGAAGCGTGGAGGAGTAGCCCACGTTGGGGCTTAGGAGCAGGCTCGCGGGTGGCGTTCTGAGGTGTGACGGGTCTACGCGGAAAAGACGTCTTCGACGGCTTGCTCGATGGCGGAGTCGTGCTCGCTCAGGCGCATGACTTCGAGGCGCAGGGCGTCCACCAGGGCGAGCCAGCTCGCTTCGATGACGTTTTCCGAAACGCCGACGGTGGCCCAGCTACGCTTGTGGTCGGACCATTCCACCAAGACGCGGACACGGGCGGCGGTGCCCTTCTTGAAATCGAGCACGCGGACTTTGTAATCGGTGAGGCGGACGCTGGCGATGGAGGGGTAAATCTTGGACAGGCACTGGCGCAGAGCCATATCGAGAGCGTTCACGGGGCCATTGCCGGGAGCGGCGGCGGAGTGAGTCTCGCCGTGGATTTTCAGCGTGACGGTCGCGGATGAGCCGGACGATTTGGTGGTAGTGGTGTGATAATCCACCACTTCGAAGGGCTGCAAGCCGGGTTGAAGCGCCTGGCGAACGAGCAATTCGAAAGTGCCTTCCGCGGCTTCCAGCTCATAGCCCTCGAACTCCAGGCGCTTGATGGTTTCCAGAAGCTCGCGGCGAGCGGAATCGTCGAGGCGGTCTTCGAGGCCATGCTGCTTGAGCTTGTAGAGCACGTTGCCGCGGCCGGAGAGATCGCTTAGCAGGACTCGCTGGCGGTTGCCGACCAGTGCCGGGTTGATGTGTTCGTAGGTGGCGGACTCCTTCAAAACCGCGCTGACGTGTACGCCGCCCTTGTGTGCAAAGGCGGAGTGACCTGCATAAGGTTGGTCATTGCGGACCGGCAGGTTCGCCAGATCCGCGACGAAGCGCGCAACCGCGGTCAGCGTGGCGAGGCGCTCTTTGCCGATGGTGGTGTGGCCCATCTTCAATTCGAGATTGGCCAGGATGGAGACCATGTTGGCGTTGCCGCAGCGCTCGCCATATCCGTTGATGCAGCCCTGGACGTGCGCGAAACCTTGGTCGATAGCGGCGAGCGTGTTCGCGACGCCCAAGTCAGAATCATTGTGGGTATGGATTCCGAGCACACCATCAAAACGATTGCGAATATCAGCGCAAGCTTCGGACAGCTTGCTGGTGAGCATGCCGCCGTTGGTGTCGCACAGGCACAGGACATCGGCGCCGGCCTTCTTTGCCGCTTCGAGAGTGCGCAGGGCGAAATCACGATTGCGGGTGTAGCCGTCGAAGAAATGCTCGGCGTCATAGACCACTTCCTTGCCGTGAGCCTTGAGGTACTTGACGGTGTCGGTGATCAACGCGAGATTTTCCTCTTCCGTGATGCCGAGCGCGCGATGCACGTGCAGGTCCCAGCTTTTGCCGAAGATGGAGACGACGGGCGTTTCGGCTTCGATCAAGGCGTTAACGCTGGGGTCGTTTTCGACCTTGTTACGCGCCATGCGGGTGGCTCCGAAGGCGCACAGGCGAGCATGCTTCAGCGGCTCATGTTTGGCCCGGGCGAAGAAATCTTTATCTTTGGGATTCGACCCGGGCCAGCCACCTTCGATGTAGTCAATACCGAGCTCGTCCAGTTTGTGCAGAACGAGGATCTTGTCATCGGCAGAGAAGCTGACGGCTTCGCCTTGGGAGCCGTCGCGCAGGGTGGTATCGAAGGTGAAGATTCGCATACAGTAATGTCCGGCCAGAGGCCGGCTTACGAAGAAGCCGGGACGCCGACCTCCTTCTTCTTTTTGAGGAACGTCATCATCTTGCGCAGCTCCGCTCCGACTTGTTCGACGGGTTGATGCTGCGCGGCTTCGCGCATGTGCAGAAACTTGTGGCGGCCGGTTTTGTTTTCATTGATCCAATCCTTGGCGAACTGGCCGGATTGAATCTCGCTCAGGATTTTGCGCATTTCCGCGCGAGTCTGCTCATTGATGATGCGCGGTCCGCGGGTGTAATCGCCGTATTCGGCGGTGTCGGAAACGGAGTAGCGCATGTAGCTGAGGCCGCCTTCGTAAATAAGATCGACAATCAGCTTCAATTCGTGCAGGCACTCGAAGTAGGCGATCTCGGGGGCGTAGCCGGCCGCGACCAGAGTTTCGAAGCCGGCGCGGATCAATTCGGACGCTCCGCCGCAGAGCACGGCTTGCTCGCCAAAAAGATCGCTCTCGGTTTCCTCTTTGAACGTGGTTTCGATGACGCCGGCCTTGAGGCAGCCGAGACCCATGGCGTAAGCCAGAGCGTTGGCGTGCGCTTTACCGCTGGCGTCCTGATGCACGGCAATAAGCGCAGGAACGCCGACGCCTTCGGTGAACAGCTCGCGGACGCGATGGCCCGGAGCCTTGGGCGCGATCATGGAAACGTCGACGCCGGCGGGGGGCTTGATCTGCCCGAAGTGGATATTGAAGCCATGGGCGAACATCAGGGTTTTGCCGGGAGTGAGATGCGGAGCGATTTCCGCGGCGTACAGATCGCCCTGGATGTGATCCGGAACCAGGATCATCATCGTGTCGGCTTCCTTGGCCGCTTCGGCGACCGACATGACTCTGAGGCCGGCGGATTCGGCTTTAACCTTGCTCTTGGAATCCAGACCCAGGCCGACGATGACCTTGAGGCCTGAATCGCGCAGGTTGAGAGCGTGCGCATGCCCCTGGCTGCCGTAGCCGATAATCGCGATAGTCTTGCCCTTGAGGCGGTCAAGATTTCCGTCCTGCTCGTAAAAACGCTGTGCCATTTATTTGAGAACTCCGTCCGTTTTAGTTTCTAAATCCAAATCTTTTTTCACCGGCGGCGCCAGTTTGAGTTTCTTCGCTTCCAACGAGACGGCGACCAAGCCGGAGCGGGTCACCTCACTCTCGCCATAGCTCTTCATCACTTCAATAAACTCGTCCAGCTTTTCCGAATCACCGGTGGCCTCGATAGCGAAGCCCTCCACCGAGCTGTCCACCGCGCGGGCGCCGAAGATTTCGGCTTCCTTGAGGATGGCCGCGCGATTCTGAGGAGTGGCGCGGACACGGATCAGGGCGAGCTCGCGGCGCACGGCCGGACCTTCGGTCAGGTCCGAGACTTGCAGCACGTTGATCAGCTTGTTCATCTGCTTGATCACCTGCGCGCGCTGGGAGGGATCGACATCGACCACGATCGACATGCGCGAAAGCTCGGGATCGAGAGTGCTGGCGACGGTCAGGCTTTCGATGTTGTAGCCGCGCGCGGAAAGGACTCCGGTGACGCGCAGCAGAGCACCGGGCTTATTTTCGACTAATAAAGAGATTAATTGCAGCATGATTCCTTACGCGTTTTTCCTTAAGCCTCCGGCCTTCACGCCTCCACCGGCTGGGGCGGAGCAAGCACCATTTCATTGATCGCGCCGCCGGCGGGCACCATGGGATAGACGTTTTCGAACGGCGAGACGCGGACGTTGAGCAGGTAGGGGCCCGGCTCGGCCACAGCGGCTTCGAGAGCCGCGCGCAGATGCTGCGGCTTTTCGACGGTGCGGCCTTTGAAGCCATAGGCTCCGGCGAGTTTTTCGGGGTCGGGGAAGCTAATGAGCTCGGCCGCGCTCAAGCGGTTGTTGTAGAACAGCTCCTGCCACTGCCGGATCATGCCCAGATAGCCGTTGTTCATGACGATGATTTTGACCGGCAGATTTTGATTCGCGACGGTGGCGAGCTCCGGAATCGACATCTGGAATCCGCCGTCGCCGACGATGGCGAAGACCAGCTTGTCAGGATTCGCCATTTGCGCGCCGATGGCGGCGGGGAAGCCGAAGCCCATCGCGCCCAGGCCGCCGGAATTGAGCCACAGCCGCGGATGATTGAAGCGGATGAACTGCGCGGCCCACATCTGGTGCTGGCCGACGTCGGCGCAGACAATGGCTTCGCCGCCGGAGATGCGATCGATCTCGGACATCAGGTGCTGCGGCTTGATTTCGTCGGAGGAGAATTCGGGCTCGAGCGGATGCTCGTGCATCCAGTCGCGGACGCGGGCGCGCCAGCCGGCGCGGGCGGCTTCGTTGCGCTCCTTTTGATCCGCGGAGTCGCGCAATTCCTGATTCAATTTCTCGAGGACTTTCTGGCAATCGCCCACGATGGGCACATCGGCGGTGCGATTCTTGCCGATTTCGGCTGGGTCTATGTCCACGTGGATCACTTTCGCGTGCGGGGCAAATGCGGCGAGCCGCCCGGTGACGCGATCGTCGAAGCGCACGCCCAAAGCGATGATGAGGTCGGTTTCGGTCATCGCCATGTTGGAGGCGTAGCTGCCGTGCATGCCGGGCATGCTGATGAAATTGGGATGGCCGGAGGGCATGCCGCCGAGCCCCATCAGGGTGCAGACGGCGGGCGCATCGACACGCTCGACCAGTTCGCGAAGGTCTTCGGAAGCTCCCGCGGCGATGATGCCTCCGCCGGCGTAGACGATGGGCCGCGAGGATTCCCAGATGAGCTGCGCGGCGCGGCGAATCTGTCCCGCGTGGCCTTCGGTGTAGACCTTGTAGCCGGGCAGATGGATGTGCGAAACGGGCGTGTAGTGGGTGGTGGCTTGAAACACGTCCTTGGGAATATCGACCAGCACCGGTCCGGGCCGTCCGGTAGAGGCGATGTGGAAAGCTTCATGGATGGTTTGTGGAAGCTCGGCGAGTTTCTTCACCAGGAAATTGTGCTTGGTGCAGGAGCGGGTGATACCGAAGGTGTCGGCTTCCTGAAATGCATCGCTGCCGATGAGCTTGGTGGTGACCTGACCGGTGATGGCGACCACGGGGATCGAATCCATCATGGCGTCGACCAGAGCGGTGACCAGGTTGGTTGCGCCGGGTCCGGAAGTCGCCAGACAAACGCCCACCTTGCCGGTGGAGCGCGCGTAACCCTCCGCCGCGAAGCACGCGTTCTGCTCGTGGCGGACCAGCACGTGCTTCAAGGGGTGGTCATACAAGGCATCGTAGAGAGGCAGCGTCACGCCGCCGGGATAGCCGAAAATGACATCCACTTTTTCGCGCGTCAGGCATTCGAGCAGAATTCGCGCCCCGTTCATTAAGTTCGCCGACATTGCATCGTCTCCCATGAGGTGGTCACTAAGAAGCAGTCCAAAACGAAAAGCCACTGTCGAGGGTTTGTTGCCCCCGCCCAGTGGCCAAGAATCTTACGAATTCAGGCCGTTCAGGCGGGGCCGGTTACACCGACCCCAATAATCAGAACGAGCCCGACTACAATAATTCCGGTAGAGAGTCCAAGGGAACTGGTGCGGAGGGCCTGGTTGGGTTCCGAGTGAGTCATCGTGGTCTCTCAAAGAGAGGATAGCCTAGTAAGGCGGGCAAATGCAAGAGGGAATGGGGATTAAATATATTAATGGAGAGATTTCGGGTGCTGGGTTGAGAGAGTAACCGTTAGGATGGAGTTGAAAGGCTATGGCCGTTCTGGATTGGTCACAGTGCGATGCGGTGGAGAGCGTCCCGGGCAAGATGAGCGGCGCTTGGGTGCTGAAGGGCACACGCATGCCGGTGTCGGCGATCTTCGAGAACCTGGAAGCCGGGGCCAGCATCAGCGACATCATAGCCGAGCGATTCAAACTGGTCGTGCGGCGCGAGACGAAGGGAATCCCGGTGTATGAGCTGACGGTCGCCGAGGGTGGGGCGAAGCTGCGCGAGATCAAACCGGGCGATCCGGTTCCCATGCCGCAGCCCGCGAATTCGTCGCTGGCTCATGTGTTCTTCGTTGAGAGCATGCATGACTTGTGGACAGGCTGAACGGAGGTGATTCGGCTGGGCGGCCGGTGCAGGACCGGAGCGGATTATCGGGCATCTATGTATTCGATTTCCTAGCGCACAACTCCGCGGATCTGGTGGAGTCGATCGAGGATCAATCCGGGTTGCGGTTTGAGCCGTCGAATGCGCGGATGGAAATGGTGACCATCGAGCACGCCGAGCGGCCCAATCCGGATTGAGTCTCTCTATACGCACCGCATCGCTACCATCCGTGGCTGCGGCCGGCGCAACCCGTAGGAACCCCAGCTTTCACGAAGGGGTAGCCGGGAATGTTATCATTTTTTCAATCGTCGCCCCATAAGCATGGGACCCGGAACCTCTCAAGCGAGCTATCCGCTCTCGGTGTTGTACACGCAGGCGGCTGAAGCGGCCCGCGCAGGGGCTCGTAGTCTGTTTTTCGCGACCAAGTTCTTTCCGCCGGAACTGGCGCGCTCAGCCCACGCAGTGTATTGGTATTGCGATTACACCCGCAGCCTGGCGCGGGAAGCCGAGTCCGCGGCGCAAGGCCATGCGAGCCTGGATCGCTGGGCCACCATGGTGACGGCCGGGTTACGAGGGCACCTCGCGCGGCACCCGGTGCTGGACGTGTTTCTAGATACGGCGGAGCGTTGCGGAATTCCCGGGGAGCAGCCGCTGGAGCTGATCGAAGGTTATCGCATGGAGCTGACGCACACGCGTTACGACAGCTTTTCGCAGCTCGCGGGTCACTGCCGCCGCACCGGCGGGATGGTGAGCCTGATGATGGCGCATGTGGTCGGCTACCGCGATCCGGCTCCGGATTACATGACGGACTTGGGCGTGGCAGTGGATCTCACCACCAACTTGCGCGACCTGGGCCAGCAACTTTCGCGCGGCTATATCACCATACCGCTCGAAGAAATGCGCGCGTTCGAGTACAGCGAGGCGGATCTGGAAGGTCGTGTGCGCAATGCAGCGTTCGACAATCTGATGCGTTATCAAGCCGCGCGTATCCACGATTATTATCAGAAGGCCGAGCCGGGCCTGGCTCTGCTGGATTCACGAGGGCGCTTCGCCGTGCGAGTGGCGTTCGATTTGTACCGGCAGACGCTGCGGCGCATCGAAGCTTCCGGTTTCGACGTTTTCCACAAGGCGGCTGCAGTGCCGACGGTCTCGCGGTATTGGATCACGGCGCGGTCGATGGCGGGTCCCATCACGCGCAGGCTGTGGAAGGGCAGAAGTGCTTGACCCGGCGCTCTTGCGCCTGGCCAGCCTGACCACTGCCGCCGCATTCATCCTGACTTTAGGAATTCTATTCATCGCCGGCCGCCGGCGCTACCGTGCTCTACCGGCGATCGCGGCTGGGTTTTTTTTCAGCCCTGTTGAACCGGCCGATCCGATGGAAGAGCTAGATCATCAGGTCCGTATCGTAAAGCGGAGCGGTATCATAAATACTCCAGCATGCCCGAAGCCACCCAAGAAATTCTCGCCGATATCGCGATCCTGGATGACGACCTCGATTTTCGCAACTATCTGGAAGATTTTTTGAAGGACGAGGGTACGTACGCGGTGCGCGCCTTTGCGACTCCGCAGGAGCTGTTCGAGGGCTGCGAGGAGCGGCTTCCGCAAATCGTGCTGCTGGACATGAAAATGGGCGACGTTACGGGCGACCGCGTGCTGGAGCAGTTGCTGGCACGCTGGCCCGGCCTGTGCGTGATCATTATTACCGGCTATCCGTCGCTCGAAGACATGCGCGCGACGTTCAAGCTGAAGGTGTTCGATTATCTGGCCAAGCCGTTTTCCCTGGCGCAGCTCCGGCAGGTGCTGAAAAACGCCGTGGGAGCTTTCGGGTTGGGGCGCACGGCGCAGGACCGGCTGCGCGAGCGGCTGGGCCATTCGATCAAGATGCTGCGCGTGGCGCGGGACTGGTCGTTGAAAGATCTGGCGACGCAGACACGGTTGAGCGTTTCACAGATCAGCGCGATTGAGCGCGGCGCGAATCTACCCAGCATCGAGAGTTTTTTGGCGATCGCCAAGGCGTTCGACAAGAAGCCGTCGGAGATTCTGG
Organism: Bryobacteraceae bacterium; assembly: GCA_030041495.1. Classification (GTDB taxonomy): domain Bacteria; phylum Acidobacteriota; class Terriglobia; order Bryobacterales; family Bryobacteraceae; genus Palsa-187. Next base: position 32,951 of record JASHNT010000059.1, read on the forward strand.
CCTCAATCGATTTCTGAGAGCAGTCAGCGGTCAGCAACCGGCGGTCAGCTACTTGTAGAGTTCCGGATAGGCCCGGCGCTGTTCCTCGGCGATCTCCATGGCGGAGCCGATCTGGATCAGCTCACCCTTGCCGATGCCAGGGCAATAGCGCGCAGTGCGGAGCCAGGTGTCGCGGCGCTCGACGATTTCGGGCCAGAAGGGAAATGTGCGGCACTGGGTCGGCTTGGCGGGATGAATCGAGCAGCCGTTCGATTCGAGAAACGGGCATTGCTTGTCGCGAGGCTTGCGGAAACGGCGCTGATGGCGGGTGCGGTAGATATAGCGGGCCTCGAACGCGGCCGGGCTCATTTCGACGAATTTCGCCGCTTGGCGCACGTCTTCCTCGGAGAGATAGACGTAGCCATCCTGATCGCAGCATTTGGTGCAACCGGGCTGGCAGGCGAAGCGGAGGTCCATAGGGAGATTCCCTGCGGCTGTCGTCACACCCGCACTTTCACCGCGGGGGCGCCTTTTTTGCACAGGTCGCAAGAAGACGCGTCGGGGAAATATTGGGGGTCGAGGCGGGCGAGGTAGTAGAACGGCAAAGGGTCGAAGGCGATGGCGTTGGGATAGGGCTGATAAATCACGACGGCGAGACCAACTACTTCCCCGCCCTGGGATTCGACCAGCGTCTTGAGCTGCGAAAGCTTGTTGCCGGTGCGCAGGATGTCGTCGACCAGCAAGACCTTTTCGCCGGGCTGAACCTCCAAAAACTGGCGGAAACGGAGCGGCTCATGAGTATTTTCGCGCTCGGCCCAATACACCTGGCGGGCGCGGAGGGCCTCGGAGACTCCGTAGGCGACGGGCAAGCCCCCGGTCGCGGGCGCGACAATCGAAAGCTCCGGAATGATGGCGCGGATATCGGGATGAGCGCGAAGCCGGCGGCTCAAACCCACGCTCAAAATCCTGGCGATTTCGTAATGGCGCATGGCGAGCGACACTTCCAGATAGCTGGAGGCGTGGAATCCGGTGGGATAGATGAAGTGGCCGTAGCGCAGCCCGCCAGTGCGTTCGAGCATAGCCACGACCTCATCATGAGTCGGGATCAGGTGCATGAGCTTAAGCGGCTCCTTTTCCGCTCAAAAGCTGCGGAATTGTCTTCAAAATGATTTTCCAATCGAGAGCCAACGACCAATTATCGATATATTGCATGTCGAGCTTCATCCAGGTTTCAAAATCGACCTGATCGCGGCCCATGACGGCCCACAGGCAGGTCAAGCCCGGGCGCATGCGCAGGCGGCGGCGCTGCCAGCGCTGGTAGTGCTCGACTTCCTCCGGCAGAGCGGGACGCGGGCCGACCAGCGACATATCGCCCTTGAGCACGTTCCAGAGCTGCGGAAGTTCGTCGATGGAAAATTTGCGCAGCCAACGGCCGACCTTGGTGAGGCGCGGGTCGTTGGGAATTTTGAGGGCCAACCGGCGCGTGCTCAGATGCTGGAGCGAGGCGCGCATGGCCTCGGCATTTTCACGCATGGAGCGGAATTTGTAGAAGACGAAGCGGCGGCCGTTCAAGCCGCAGCGCTCCTGGCGGAAGATCACGGGGCCGGGCGAGGTCAGGCGAATGAGCAGAGCCACAATCAGCATGAAGGGAAACAGCAGGACCAGCCAGGCGGCGGCCAGCACGATGTCGGTGATGCGCTTGACCAGGAGGCGGATTTCGTCATGCGGGGTCGCGGAAAACGTCAGCAGAGGCGAGGAACCGAGCCGGTCCAGATACACCTGACTGTTGACGTGCGGAAAGAAGTCGACGGCGACGCGCGTGCGCACGCCTTCTTCATCGCAGGCGAGCATCACATCTTCCAGCGCCTCCAGACGGCTGCTGTCGACGGCGAAGATGATTTCGTCGATGACGCGGCGGCGCAGAAGTTGCGGCAATTCTTCGAGAGGATGGACGGGGTAGCGCGCGGCCAGCACCACCTCAGCGGATTCGGGCGCGCCGGGACGGTCGCTGAGGAAGCCGATGAGGCGGATGCCGTAACCGGAGGCCTCTTCGAGCTCGCGGCCCAGGCGGCGGGCCGGCTCCCCCAGGCCGACTACCATGACATAGTGAGTGACTCCGAAACGGCCGCGAAACGCGCCGAGCAGACGCGGGGCGTTCAGACGGACCAGACACAGCAAGACCCAAGTGAATCCGCCGAACATGGCCAGGAAGAAGCGGCTCAGGTCCATGCGCAAGAGGTATTGAAATAGCACCACTAGCGCCGAGCCAAGAAGACACTGGCGGAAGGCATCGCGCAGGATCACGCGCGGAAGCGCGGAGTCGATGCGGTCGTAAATTTCCCACCAGTAGCCGAGAGCGACCCACACCAGCATGGACCACCCCAGCAGGAGCACGACGCGCGGCGCCTCGATGTAGAAGACAAAGTGGAATCCGAGATGTTGGCGAATCCCGTAGGCCAACTGAAAGGCGAGCGCCAAAAGAAGGATATCCGTGGCGGAAAACAGGAGCCTGGCTTTGCGGCGATGGCCTCGAAACACTTAAATTCAGCATACCGCCGCAGGTCGTTTGCCGGCATCCTCCACCGTGACCTTCCACCGCGATATGCTGCCGCGCCACCGGCGCAGACAGCATTACTGGCGGGTTTCGGACGACGTGCTATCCTGTAAACCATGTCGCGCCTGCGAGGGACCATTCTCCTGGCGCTCGGGACTGCCTTCCTCGGCGCCACGATGAGCGTTTATCCGAAGGATAAGACCGACCTGAAGTCGCTGGTGATGAACCTCCAGCAAAGAGTGAAGGATCTCGACGCAAGGCTCAGAAATCTTGAGGGATCTATCAACGGACCGGAACCCGGAACCAAGCCCGATCCAGCCGCGGCCCAGCCGTTTTACCAGGCGGGAAGAAGCCAGGAAGAAGCGAAGGATTATCGCGGTGCGGTGGACTCTTTTAGCAAGGCGATTCGTCTCGATCCCGGTAACGATCCGGCGCTGCTTCATCGAGCTTACTCACGCCTGGAACTGGGCCAGATGGATGAGGCACTCGCGGATGTGAATCAATCGATCAAGGTTCAGCCGAACGATTCGCGCGCCTACGCTTTTCGCGCCAAGCTCTACCAGCAGCGAAAGGATTACGACCGCGCGCTGGCGGATCTCCAAGAGGCTGTCACCAGGGATCCGGAGAATACTGATTTTCTGGTTGCGATGGGTGGGGTGGACGAAAGCAAGGGCAACTTCGACGCTGCCGTCGATGCCTATACCCGGGCTCTCAAAATCAAGGACGCCTCCGCCACTCATGAAAAGCGCGCGGAAGCGTTAGAAGCGTTGTACAAGCTGGATGATGCCTCCGCGGATTGCTACGCAGCCGTGAAAATCAACCGAATGGACGCGGAAGCCTTCGCATGCCGGGCCAGAGTTTCCATTCATAAGGGGCAGTTTCAAAACGCGATCAGCGACTTGAACGAGGCGATCCGGCTCCAACCGGATCTGCCCGAGGCGTCCAAGCTTACATCGTCTTTGCGGGAATTGGTGGATCTGAACGACACGGCCAAGAAGCTGAACGACCAGCAAAAGTTGAGCCAGCAGGCGAGCGTGCCTCCGCCGAGCCCGGCTACGCCTCCTTTGACAGCGACTCCGCCGGCAGGGCCTTCTCCAACAGCTCAACAACCTGTGCCTTCTCCAAAGTTAGTTGCAACTGCTGCGGCGCCTCCGGCAACTCCTGCAGTGATCACGCCGGCTTCCGGCAAGGCAACAGCGCCTCCGAATAAAGCAACGCTACCTCTGGACAAAGCCACACCGGCTGCGGTTCGTGCGGCGTCCGCGGCGATCCCTCCGGTTTCGGCCGGTTCGCCGGCGGCGGCTGCGGCCTCCGCGCTAAAGCACCCGGCGGCAGCGCTAAGCGCAATGAAAGCGCCCACGACGGCTCCTGCATCAAAAGCCCCCACGCCTGCGCAGATTCGTCAAGTGGTGGATTTGAGAGCGAAGGCTAAGGAATACACACAGGCGAATCAGTTTGCGGATGCCATCGAGGCCCTCAACCAGGCGCTCCAGATCGAGCCCGACTCCGCCATGGCCTATAACGCCCGAGGTTACGTGTACCTGCGAACGCGCCAGTGCCAACTCGCGATTCAGGACTTTACCGCCGCGATTCAACTCAGGCCCTCCTACGCAAACGCCTATTCGAACCGCGCCGTGACGGAGCGAGTGTGCGGCAACCCGGGTGCGGCCGATGACGACCTGAAAAGGGCTGCGGAAATCGGATCAGCCGGCGCTAAGGGCGCGAGCGTGGCGGCGGCGCGACGATAAGGCGTCGGCTTCGGGATCTTCGTAATCAAGGGACGGCGTGGTTCTGGCCCTAGCGGCCCGGATTCCCCATTTTGCCGGCCGACCACCCGCCCTCCTATCCTTGACTGGTATCTTCCACCGCGATATCCTCGGCCCCAGATTCGAAGAGGAGTGTTCTATGAGCATTCGAAGGATCGTTTGGATCAGGGCCGCGGCGGTGGTCTGGCTCGGGGTGATGGGGGCGGGGGCGGCCCGCGCGCAGCGCGCACGCGGCGGGGCAACCGAACCGTATACGCCGAAAGCCGACGCGAAGGATCTGCGAGCCGTGCTCTTCAACTGGGAGCGCAACATGGGGATGCTCAAGGGTCACGATGAGCGCGACATGGTGGCGATGCTCGAATATACGGGAACCGGCAGGATCGAGGTGGATGGGCAGCCGTGCACGCTGACCAAGTATCGCGCCAGCACCAACTACCAGAGCTTCAGTCAGCGGATTCAGTACGCGTGCACGCGCCCGAATGGACAGACGTACTCGAATATCGAAGTGGTGAGCGGGTTCTACGCGTGGAACGAAGACACGCCCGGCGCGGAGATCGGTCCGACCAAAGGGAAAGCAACTCCGATGCCCGCGGCCGTCGAGGACCGGCTGATCCGCCTGTGGGCGAGTCCGCAAGGCGCGGCAAAGGCGGCTGTGGCGGGGACATCGGAGACGTTCTGGCTGGGAGCGAATCCGGGCACTCTCATGGGCGATGGTCTTGCGAGAGTGGGACAGACGTCGGTGGAATGGATCTCGGGCAAACCGGTGGTGACCTTCCCGATTCCCGGCGTGCCGGGGGCAACCGCGTCCGCGAATCTGGATGCGAAATATATGACCGAGAGTGTGACGGTGAAGATGGGGTCGGCTACGACCGAGTTCACGTACGGCGACTATCGGGACTGGAATAATCCCTTGAACAAGATTTTCGTATTTTATGCGGGGACAATGACCGAACGCCGGAATGGGGCGATAATTCGCGACCTGACTACGGCGCAGACAGAGACCGGCAATGTTTACGTGGTCGCGCCGGTGCCGGCTAGCGTGAAAGCGGCGATGCAAGTTACCGCGCAGCTCCCGCACGAGGTCATTGCGAAGCAGGAAGCGGCGATCGACAAATCCGCGCCCACTCCGCGGATGGGTGGTCATCCGGATCTGACGGGCAATTGGTCTTATACGGATTGGATCGGCAATTACATGACGGGTGGAGGACGCAGATGCGCTCCGACGGAAGCTTCGGACTGCACGCGGCAGGACAATCAGACCTACGATTTTGAGCTCTACTCGCCGTCGCGGTTCGGCAATATGGGCCGTCCGGTGTACCAGCCTCAGTTCTGGGACAAAGTGCAGGAGCTGGATATGTGGACGAATAAGTATGATCCGGTGATGACCTGCCAGCCCCTGGGGGTTCCGCGCGAAGGTCCGCCGCGGCGGATTATCCAGAACGACAAGGACGTGGTCTTTTTCTATCAAGGCGGCGATGCAGGTGGAGGGTATGGCGAGTATCGCATCATTCCCACCGATAACCGCGCGCACGATCCGAAGAGAGCCCTGGAGGCGACGTATCTCGGACAAGCTGTCGGACGGTGGGAAGGAGACACGCTGGTGGTCGACTCGGTCTCGTTCGTCGATTCGACGTGGCTGGGGCGCGGCGGCCTCTTCCATTCCGCAGACATGCACGTGGTGGAGAAATTCACTCGCCAGGGCGACGTGATCCTCTACGATGTCACGGTGGAAGACCCAGACGTTTTTGTCGAGCCGTGGGTATTGCCCACACGAATCGTCCGGCGGAATCCGAATCCCGACGCGGGGTTGCTGGCGGAGCGGGGCGATTGCGAAGTGTACGAGACCAACGATATCGCTTCACAGATCCGGCATTAGGGGACGCGGCTTCTCATTTGCTCCGGCGGGTCTGCAAGTAAGCTTGCCGTCTATTCGGAAGGTCTATGGCTGAGCGCAAACCATCCGCTCCCGAAGGGATTCAACGATGCCGCGCAACCTGGCTACCGGATTTGACACGCTGATTTCCGAAGTGTCGATAACGGCGAGGCCGAGAGCATCGGCCTGCCCTCGCAGATATGCCGCCCAATTCTCCATTTGCGGATTGGCCAGCTCGGGTTGAGCGCGCGCACCACGAAGGCGGGCCTCCCGCTCGGAATGTTCACACTCAACCAACACGACCTGGTGGGGCACGATGGCGAACTTGCGCAACATGCGATTCGCCCTTTGAGGGCGGATCTGAGTCTCCAGGATGGCGACCTCGGTTTCCGGGTCCGCCAAGACACGCTTCAGCCAGTGCTCGAGAATTGCGTCCTGTGCGGTCTCCCCGTCCGATCTGATCTCTTCCGGCAGGTCGTGGTAAATGGAGTCGCAATGGAAGCATGCGACTCCGGGGATTTTCAGCGCCTCAATCGCCTGAGTCAGGGAAGTCTTGCCGGAACCGGAGGCGCCCGTGAGCACAAGAACCGCAGGCATAGAATCATGTTAAGCCTGCGGCCCCGTGCCGGTTATTGGGCGGGAGGAACCGGCGCGGGCGGAACCGGAGCCGGAGCCTGGGGAACCGCACATTCGGGAGTGGGCTGCCACACTCCGTTCTGATCGTAGTAGCCGGATTGAGTGCAAGCCGGCGCAGGCGTGGAGTAGCCGTAGGGCGTGGCGGAATCGTACGGAGCAGCGTAGTCATAGGGAGCCGCATAGCCGTAGGGCGCGTAGCTGTAAGCGTAGGGATCGTAAGCGTACGGATAGACGCCGACGCCGAAGCCGAGCCCAACGCCGCCTCCGTAGTATCCGGGTCCAACATAACCTCCGCCCCCATACACTCGGCCTCCATAGGAGCCGCGAGGCGCAAAAGCCCGTCCGCCGCCTCCGCTGAATCCGCGGGCAGGCGCGGAGAACGAACGGCCTCCTCCCATGTGCCCACCTACGAATCCACCTCGACCCGCGGCAAGCGCGGACGCCGGACTGAACGCCGCGATTGCGGCGACCATGGCGAGCGGTGCAACTGCCTTAGCGATTCTCTGGAATCCTTCTCTGATGAATCCTTGTCTCATAACGGCCTCCTCATTCACCATGGAGCGGACGCGCCGCTCCATATCAATTCTCGACCGTGAAAACGGCACGTAAGGGGCCATTCTAAAAGGCTTGAAACGGCGGCAGAAGTCAAGGTTGCCAACGCTTGAAAAGCACCACTGGTGCGGCCCGGCCACCAATCGCGGGCACGCGGCGGGCAGTGGTTATAACCTGCGACCGAGCAGGCCAGGCTTGGCGATCCGCTTCGGTGCGATTTGTGTCTCGATGAGCACGCGCCAGTCATTTTCTTGGGCTGTGTCATTGAAGAATCGCTTCGGGAGCAGGATCGCCGAGCCCGCACCGGGGTACAGCAAGAACAGACTCTTGGTTTCGCGCACCTCCCAAAGGGCTTTGTATGAGAGGTCGCTGGAGAACTGGCTTCCAGCGCGATGGATCCCCTCCGATGAGAAAGCGGAGGTAATCGGTTGCGTAAGGGAGATGTTTGTCTGTAACTGCCTTCTCGCGCCGCGATAAGGAACCCAGGCCAGAAAGGCCCAAAACGCGAATAGCAACAAGAGCGGAATGCTGGTCGAACGAACGACTTCAAGGTCAGAGGTCAATACTGCGACAAGCGCCACTAGCAGCAGGCCAAAGAGCGAGACCAACGTCATCAGCAACACGAGCCACCACGTTCGCCGATAGCACTGCGAGTATTGAAATCGCAGTAAATCCCGGAATTCGAGTGCCCCGCTTAATTCAATCAATTCTATGGCCCCGTCTGAATTATCGAAAACCTAGCGTACCCCAAAACGCACGATTGGCGCAGGCCGCGTGCATGGGAGAATGGGGCGCATGGATGATTTTCCGCGGTTCATGAGGAATCCGGCGAACCGGATCGCGGCGGGGAGTCAAGCGACTCAGGGCGTGGAGGGATACGTCTTCGACGGCGCGGACCAAACCCAGATGGCGTTCTGGACCTGCCATGAGACCGCGAGTTCCGCTCCGCACACGCACGACTACGACGAGTACATGCTGGTGGTGCAAGGCCGTTATACGCTGATCATGAACGGCGAGCGAGTGGTGCTGAATGCTGGAGACGAGATCCTGATCCCGCGCGGGACTCCTCACGCGGGAGAGGTGTTGGGCGGGACCCGGACGATCCACGCGTTCGGCGGACGGCGCGCGGAGCGCAAGTCAGGCTAGGCGGCCGGCGTGGAGCTTGACTTTTTCTTGCTCGAATTCCTCCGCCGTAAGCACCCCCAGCTCCCACAGGACAGTCAATTCCTTGACGCGGTAAGCGGGGATAAACGGAGGCTCTGTGATTTGCTTGCGTGACGCTGGCCAACTGGAGCCAGGCACATGCGATAAGCCGTGCCGGAATCCGAGCCAATACGCAACCGCGGCCACTATTACGACGCAGGTAAACAGCGCCGCAAGGGGCCAGAGATCAGTCATTGAACATCGGCCACCTGTCCATTACTAAAGGTTATCTTAAGACTGGGGTAAACGTAAATCTTCTTGGCTCCCAGATCGACTACCTGAGAGGGCTGGCCGAGAATAGCGGTCACCTGGTCAATGGTCTGGCCCAGGGAGATGGTGGCCGGTTGAGCTCCGGGCGCAGCTTGCGGAGGCGCGGCCTGAGTAGGAGGCGGCGCGGAGCCGTAATCGTTCATGGTTTGCTGTTCCGCCTGCGTGCCTTGCTGAAGCTGGGCGTCGACTTGCGAAGCGGCGGTGGGATCGGGAGGCGGCGCGCCCATGGTGAATACGGCCGGAGTGGCTGCCGCGGCGGCGGCCGGCGGAGGCGCGGGAAGTCCGTTCTGATGAGCCTGCAAATCCGCGAGGCCGGCATCAAGCGTGCGGCGCATGTGGTTCTGCATGTCCTGAAGATCGGTGAAAGCGACAGTAACCGAGCTGCCTTTGCGACACTCCAAACCGCCCTTGCCGGCTAAGACGATCAACGTGGCCGAAGAAGCGTCGGGCGCGGGAGGACCGGCGAGCTGGAGCACGTCGCCTTCGGTCACCGCGCACTCCTGGCCCGCGGCGTTGACCAAGTCGAGACCGTCGCCAACCACGAAGACGTGCGGCTGATTGTCGGAGAGCTCCGCGGCGATGCTGGTGGTGGCGGGGTCGGGCTCGGCGCTGCGGGCGTTGGCCTGCGCTTCGGCGTTTTCCTGAGAGAGCTGCCGCTGGACTTCATCGGCGATGGCTTGCTTGACTTCCGGCGTGAGCGCAACGGGACCTCCGGGCGGAGGGGGAGCCGGAGGCGGGTAGTTGGCGGCTTGCGCGGCCATTTGGGCTTGATAGGCGGCATTCAGCGATTCCGCGATCATATAATCCGTGAGCCACAGTGAAGCACTCGCGTAGACCGGATAAGGCGTAAAGAAACCGCCGTAGAAACCAAACCAGGGAGTGCCGACACCCCAGCCCCAGTTGTAGCGGATCGGCACGACCCAGGGATTGTAAGCCCATCCGTAGAAGGCGACCGGATAGAAATGCACGGGCGCGTAGACTTCCAGATACGCGCCGTGGAAGGGATAGCCGCGATAGAAGGCTTCATAGGGACGGCCGGCGACGATGTAGGTTCGCGCGAGATAGGGATGGCCGCCGTACACGTAAGGATGCTGGACGTAGCCGAAGCCTCCTCGCATAGCAACCACGCGCGTGTGGTCCACCGTTTCGTGAACCACAACGGTGCGGCCGGTCAAGGCATGACGGACTTCGATCCCGTTAGCCGCGCGGACCACGGCAGGGCGGCCATTTGAGCGCATGGTGACTTGGCCTCCGCCGCGGGTCTGGACCACGCGCGAGCCCTGCGGCAGGGGGCGGGCGGCCGGGCGAGCCGCGACCGGTCCGCGGCCGGCGGGATTTTCGCGATTGGTTTGAACTGACGGGCCACGCCCGCGGCCTTGCTCGACGTTCTGACGTTCAGCGGGCGGGCGTTCAGCATTCGGACGCGCCGTGGGCTGAGAGGGACCTCTCGATCCCGGTTGCTGCGGCCCGGGCTTGGAAGGTTTGCCCTTGGACGCGGGCTTCTTCTCCTCCGGCTTCCGCTCATTTTCCTGCGCGAACGCGAACGCGCACAGTAGCGCGGCGGCAGCTACAGCGAGAGTGGCTGGTCGATTCATCTTGGGTTATTCCTCCACAGAGTCATCCCCGGTCCATATCATCATCTCAGATCGCGGGGTGAGTCCCTTTCCGGCAGCTACCTGTTGGACGGCACGGTGGTCTGCTGGAGTACACCGGTGTTGAATTTCTTGAAATCAAAGGCGGTGATGTGCACGTCCTGGCAGAGCTTTTTAACCACGAAGCGGGCTTCCAGATGCAGCGGACCGGAGGTTTGCATCCAAAGGCCGTGGCCCACGGGCGCCGCTTCGAACTCCATTGAGCTGCCTTTCTGGACGCTGGCTTGATCTTCGGCGGGGCTCAGAGGTTTGCCGTCCCGCGCGACCAGGCGTCCTATTCGGCGGCCATTGACAAAGAAAACTTCGCGCTCGACACGGGTGGTCTTCAGAACCATGCCGCTGTTGTCAAGTTCATCGGCGCGGCGCAGAATGTGGAAGGTGTAATTCTCGCGGATTTGGTCGAGTTTGTGCTCATTCGCCTGAACCTCAGCCAGGAGAGCGGCGGGATCGGGGAGCTGGGCCGGAATGACACAGCGAAGAGCAACAGAGCGGAAAATTTCACGGTCGATCGACCCAATAACCGTGCCGCGCGCGAATGCGCAGGTCGCCGCGTTCGGGAATGGAGACGTCGATCTGGTGCATGCCGGGGGTGTCCTCGTGCTGCGGAAAGCTGAGGATGTACTGGCTGTGGACTTCGCTGCCAAGCTCGCCGATGGCTTTGTCGATGCCTTGCTGCCGGGCGAAAGAGTAATCCGCTCCGCCAGTGGCGAGCGCCAAAGCCTTAACGTGGTTGGTGCGGCCGATGCGGGCCACTTCGGTGAAAAACATCTGGTCGAGAGTGGGCTTGTCGGGAAAATCCTCAGACCTGGAGATCCAGGACATCGCGTAGGAGGAATAATGCGCGGCAAAGACCTCGATGCCTTCGCGTTCGACGGTGTCGATGGCTTCGTTGAGTTTGATGTGGCTGCCGGAATCGTTGCTCTGCGAAATGAGCAGGAGGATTTTGCGGCCTTGGCGGTCTCGCATGCGGCCGGCGGCTTCGGAGATGGTATCGAAGATGCGCGCGCCGGTATTGGAACCGATGCCGAGGCTTTGGATGGCATTGTGAATCCGGTCTTCATTGTGGGTGAAATCTTCGAGCCAGTGGATATCGCGATCGAAGCCGACCACGGCAACTTCGCCGCGCTGGCCGGTGACCAGCGGCTGGATCATCGCGCCGATGCGGTGCACGTCGGCCAGAGCCAGCTCCGAAGTCTTGGAGCATTGGACCGCGACCACTAAGGAAATGGGCGGAAGGCCGCCGGCGAAATCGTCGAGAGTGATCCGCTGGGGAACGCGGTTATCGAGGACGGCGAAGTCGCGCGCCATAAGTCCGTCGATATTACGGCCCTCTTTGTCGGTGACGACAACGGGAACCTGGACCACTTTGGATTGGACACGAAAGGTGCGCTCTTGCGCCATGGCTGCACAACAGAGGAGGGCGAGGCATGGGGCGCAGCGGCGCATCTTGAACCAGGGTACGAGAGAGCGCCGCTGGTTACAAGATGTGAGGGAAGCGCACAGCGTGCGGCTGTGAATCGCTCAGTCGCAGCGAGAGCCGGCGGGAAGGCCGAAAATCTCGGTGATTTCCTTCCAGCAGCCGTCGAAGTGAAGCGCGGTGGAGTAGCCATCGCGGGTGCGGACCACGAGATTGGGCCGGTCCACCTCGATGCGGAGTTTTTTGTACCCTCCCTCGCCTTTATCAGAAGGCCGGTCGAAGGCCAGATCGTAGGCGGCTTCGCTCTGGGCAAAGTGCGTGATGGGTTGCTGGACGCCATCCTGAGAAATCCGGAAGTCCGACGAGGTAAGGCCGGGGACGAAGCTGCCATCATGAGCCGTTACTTGAGTGATGACCACGACGATGCTGAGCCGCCGCGGCGTTGCGGCGGCTGCCGCAGGCGGTGTTGCCGGAACCGGCGGCGTTGCAGGAGGTACCTGAGGCTGCGGAGGGCGCTGAGCCTGAACGAGGAGCCGTGGAGCGGGTTTCGCCTTCACGGGGACGGGCGCGAGCTGGGGCACAGGTGCGGGTTGTGAAGGCTCCGGCGCGAGTTGCGGCAGCGGCGTCGAGAACGCGAGAAGCCGGGGAGCTTTCGCGGATACCAGGATGGCGGCGAGAGCGGCGACAACGGCCAGGGCGGCGCGGGTTTTCGGGAAGCGGACGCGAGGATTTCGGTCGAGCAACATATCGATTCTCCGGCTGAGCTGGGATGGGTTGGGGAAAAAGGCAGCGGCCGGGAGCGAAACCCGGCCGCAAAGTTCGGCCACGCAAGCGAGGCAGGCGGCGTAGGGGATGGCTTGTTGAGATGCGCCTACGACGCGATCGTCGCAGGCGATTTCGCGTTCCATATCGAGCTGGCGGGCGATGAAACGGACGGCAGGGTGCAGCGCGAAAACGGCTTCGATGGCCCGTTCCAGCAGCAACGCATAATCGTCGCGGCGGGCCAGATGCGCGGATTCGTGCAGGACGACTTGCTCGAGCTGATCCGGATTGAGCTGCGCGAGCAGCGCCTCGGGCACCAGGATCGCGGGCCGCAGAAAACCGGCGGCCAGAGGAGCTCCGATGTGCGAAGAAGCGAGAAGACGGGCTCGCCGTGGTAGCGGGATATCGAGGCTGGTCGAGGATGCATGGCGCTTGAGTCGCAGGAGCGTCACGCAGCTCAGCAACAGGCGCAGCAGCAGGACGGCCGCCGTGGCCATCCAAATGGCTTCAAGCGAAATCGCTGCGAATCGATTGGCACGAGGCGTGCCTGCGATGTTGATGGGGGCGATGTTGATGGGTCCGATGGTGATGGGAGCCGGTCGCGGCAGGGGCGTAGGCGTTACCGCGCTATGGACGATCACGGACGAAGCCGCGGGCGGCGCGGCGCTCCTTGACTGGCGTGGAAGATAGAGGAGCGGCAGCGCGACCACCGCGAGCACAGTGGTCCACCAGATGATGCATCGCGCTGAGGCGCTCAACGCGCGGCGAGGAGCAAGGCGCAGAGCCAGCCAGACCGCGGCGGTCAGAGGCAGGCTGAGGATCGCGGCATTGAGGAGCGCGGACATCAGGAGTTGGTTCATGAGGAGGCAGCCTCGATCTTCTTTTTGAGGCGAGCGAGCTCCTTCGGATCAACCTGTTGGATCAAATTGAGCATGAGCAGTTCCGGAGAACCTTCGAAGAAACGGCGGACCAGGTGCTTTACGGCGCTCTGACGCGCCTCGCCATGGGCCACCAGAGGCTCATAGACGAACGCGCGGCCGTCCTTGACGTGGCGAAGGTAGCCCTTGTTTTCGAGAATTCGCAAGGTGGTCAGCACGGTGGAGTAGGCCAGCGGAACGGACTTGGGCAGTCCGGCGGCGACATCGGAGACGGTGGAGGGGCCCCGGCGCCACAGCACTTCCATGAGGCGGAGTTCGGCGTCGGTCAAGTTCGGGGATTTGTGGCGGGCCAAGGGGCCGTGTCCTCCTGCTAAAGAATTAATAGTTACAGCATACGCCGAGTTTTTTCACTTGTCAATTAATTCTTTAACAGTTCACGCGGCGGGCGGCGATGAGGGGAACCGGGGGTGGTTGCGGACCTGCTCGGCCTGCCACAGATGGCGGCGATCATGGGCGGTGATCAGGGTCAGCCGCGCGCCCAGGGGCATGCGAACGAGCCAGCGCAGGGGCGGCGGAAGGGCGGGCATGACGGTCTTCACGCGCGTGAGGTCGAGTCCATTGGCGCTCAAGGCGAGCCGGCGCAGTTCGGCGCTCACGCGGCAGTATTCCGCGATGGTTTGGGCGGGGTCGTTGGCTGAGGGAGGATAAAACGCTTTGATGGTCTTTTGTTTTTTCTTGACCGGCAGGTCCGACATGGCGATGAATCTGCGGCTGAGGGAGCCGTAGGTGAAGGGACCTTCGCCGGAAATGCCGCGGACGCGGCCGTCTTGGATGGCCGCCCGGATGGGCACAACATCCGCAGCGTTGATGATATTGAGGTGACCAATGCATTGGCCGATCGACCATTCGCCGCTCGCGGGACGCCAGTTGAATTGCTCCGGAGAGAGCTGGTGCGTGATGGTTTCCAGGTGGCTCACGTTGGCGTCCAGCTCCTGGACCAGGATTGCCAGGTCCTCGCCGATCAGCATGGGGATATTCTAGCGCCGGAGCGGGCTTTGCCCGGCGGTATGCGAGACGAAGGGAGCTTAGCTGGCCGCGGTATGCCCGCTTTTTTCGTCCCGGTAGACTTCCTTGGCCTGGTACATGCGCTGGTCGGCGGTGCGAAGCAAGGCTTCCGAATCACGGCCGTCGCGGGGATAGATGGCGATGCCGACGCTGACCGAGAGGCATTCCTCGCCGCATACAGCGATGCCCGCCTCCACCGCGACGGACTCGAGGCGCTTAAGGTAAGACGAGCACATGTCGTCCCTGAGCCCGGGGACCACGACAACAAACTCATCGCCGCCCAGGCGGGCGAAGTAATCGGATCCACGGCAGATCTCGCGGAGGCCGCGAGCGACATCGCGCAAAACCTGGTCGCCCTTCAGGTGTCCGAAGCGGTCGTTGACCTGCTTGAAGCCGTTCAAATCGCATAGCAGCAGGCCGAAGGTGGAATTCTCGCGGCTGGAGCGGGACAGCTCGCGGTCGAGATGGAGGTCGAGGGAGCGGGCATTGGGAATCCCGGTGAGGTGGTCGGTTCCGGCGAGATTCTCGGCGTCCTCATACTTGAGCGCGCTCTCGACCGCGCCGGAGATATGGCCGCTGACGGCCTTGAGGAAACGGAGGTGATCGCGCGTGAAGGCATCGCGAGTGGTGTGGTAGAGGGTGAGGACGCCGATCGCGCCGGAGCGGCCTTCGATCGGCATGGCCAGGGCGGATTGGAGCGGGTGGCGGGTGTAAGGGTCCTGGATGCAGGCGTGCTCCTGCGCGGGGTCGCCGTTGAGAATCGGGCTGCCCTCGCGGAGAGCGCGGGCGGAAAGACCGGCATCAGCCGCAACCGATTCGCGCAAGAAGCGATGGCCGCTGCGTCCCTCCGCGCCGGCGATTTGAATCTGATCCCCGCGGCCGACGTACAGCACCAGAGTGTCATGCTGCACAATTTCGCCGAGACATTTGTGGGCCGCCGCGGCGATCTCGTCGCAACGCAGGGACTGAGCAACCTCGCCGGCGAGCACGCGCAAGGAGTGGGTTTCCTGACGCGCCGCAACGATGGGGTCGACGATGGAACGCTCTTCCGCGCCGGGTTCGATGAGCAGGCGCGCGGCCAGTTTGCCCAGGTCGCCGCGAGCCGGGGAAGGCGCGGTTTCACGTCCAGCGGGCGGGTGTTCAGGTTCGTCCCAAGTCTGGCGCTCCAGCTCCTGATAGCGGCGTTCGAGAATGGCGACGACCCGCGGATCGAAGCTCTTGCCGCTATCGGATCTGACTTTGTACATGGCTTCGCCGATGGGGAGAGCATCCCGGAAAGGACGGCTGGAGGCCAGTGCATCCAAGCAGTCGATGGCGGCCAGAATACGGGCTCCGAGTGGAATGCTCTCGCCCTTGAGACCGGCCGGGTACCCGCTGCCGTTCCACTTCTCGTGATGGGACTCGACGATGGCCCTGACCGCGGAAGGAAAGTTCATCCGCGCCAGCATCTCCGAACCGGTGACGGGATGGGTCTTAACTTTCTCCCACTCTTCCTGAGTCAAGGCTCCGGGCTTGAGAAGAATGTGATCGGGCACGCCAAGTTGGCCGATGTTGTAGACCAGCGTGGCGACGCGGAGATCTTCCAATTCCGGCTCGGTCAACCCCAGCTCCTGCCCCACGGCGCGGGCGTAGCACTGCACGCGGCGCAGATGCTCCGGTGCGGAGTGATCGCGGGCATTGATCACCACGGAAAGCGTCTCTAAAGTGCGGCGGTGAAGCAGAGCCAGCTCCGCGGCGTGGTCCTCGCGCGTAAGGGACCAGGCGCGATACCCAGCGTCCAGCGCGAATAACACCGGCAACGCCAGCAGAGCCGCGTTGAATCCGGTCTGAAGACTGGCGGCGCGGATCAAATACGCGAGATAGGCGGCGGCGATGAACCACGGCAGAAGAGGGCGGCACTCCTTGCGGTACAAGCCCACCAGCGGAGTTGCGCCGTCCGCCAGCAGCGTGCGGGCGACGCCATAGTTGAACAGCAGTACGAAGGATCCGGCGATCACAGGCGCGGGGAACAAGGCAACCAAGCGCAGATGCCCGGCCAGGCGGTAGGCGAGGTCGGCGGAGGCGATTCCGATGTTGATGTTGGCGATCGCAAACAAGAGCGTCGAGGCGCGGAGTTTGCCGCGTTGTGTTTGCAATTCGCCCAGCAAGGTTACGGACGAGGCAATGAATAGCAGTTCCGGCAGGCTGAGGTCTTCCATGC
>JASHNT010000060.1 GCA_030041495.1 Bryobacteraceae bacterium
AAGCCCCGGGCGGCTCATGACAAGGTCGTGGACGCGATTTTGACGATTTTGGCTGTCCTGAAGGCCGTCGAAGGCACTTTCACAGCCCCGCGGCCAACTCTTTATCGCAAGCTTCGATTTTCCCGCCGTTCAGATCGACCCCACTTGCATTTCTCGGCTGGCCGAAAACGCCCGGTTTAGGCACGGGCTGTTAAAGCCTGGTACGCCGGCCGCACCTCGGATTCGTTGATGCGCTGCGGAATCGAAGTGACTGGCCGCTGGCCCAGCGATTGGTGCGGCTCGCCAGGCTCGCGCAGGTCAGAAAGAATCAATTCCAGGAAAACCGCGCCGGGGTAAACGTCGGCGTTGCTGATTTCGAGGTCGATGCGGCTGCAGCAGCTCAGATCGATCATGTTCGCAAAATTCTGCCGGGCTTCCATCTCCAACGGGAAACGGTCCGACGAACGAAATACCTTTTTCGCGGGGTCGCCGTTCAATGAGTACGACCCACCGGGCGGCCTTCGATCCGGATATTTGAAGAACCAGTACACGCCGTCAAACGGAATGGTCCAGTTTTGTTCTTTTGGGCCGTGCCCACGCCCGGGCTGCGGCCGAGGCGCCATAACAAGCGTCTGGTGCTTCGGCGGCATCCACAGAATCACCCCGCGATATTTTCCGGAGCCGGATCCACCTGTATCTCGCAGCAAGTAAGGGTCTCCGAATCCGCTCCGGCGCGGCCGCAACCCGACAAATCCGGCGACCAGCGCGGCCACAAGCGCCGCCACCTGCAACCGGTGCACGGTCCGTTCCGAAACGGTCCCGGCGGCCTTCAACCGCGCGACCAGAATCGCAGAACCGGCCGAAGCCAGCAACGATCCGATCCACAGTGCCCCAGTGAACCATCCCGCCACAGCCGCGTGCAGCAGCAAGGAAGCGAGCCACGCGGCGAGGAAGGAATCAGCCATCGCTTTGGTCCGGAGTTAATTGGCCGTCGGAGTTTTTTCCACGTGATCGATCACGATCATCTCCACCGGCATCTTCCGCGATTCTATCTCCAGCCCCAGCTTCTTCAGCCCGCTCTGCAAAACGTCCAGTTCGGCTCTATGCGCCGCCGCGACATCGCCTCGGTTCGCCCGAACCTCAGCGATCAAATCCGCCATCGAAATATCCAGGTTCACTTGATACCGGCCGGCCAACCCCGTCCGATCCACAACGGGAGTGTCCAGCCCGTTTCCAGCCAAAGTCGCCAGTTCCGCCAACCCCTCCGCGCTGATGTTAGGGGCTTCATAGTGAATGGTTCCGGAAAGCCCGCCTGTGTCCGATCGCCGCACAAAACCCATACCAGGGGTCTCCCAGACCGTCGTAAACGATGCGTCCGGACCTGGCACCGGGATGGAACGGAAGCGTACACCCCCGATTCGCCCGTTTCCGAACGGGCCCATCGCTGCCTTCGCTGCGCGCATCCACTCCGCCTCAACCGGCTCCGGCGCAGCCTGTTTCGGCTTCGGCCCTCCTTTGGCGACGATGAGATTGTGCACCGTTCCGTCCCTGAATTCGCGATGAGACCTCATCCCGAAGCGGTCGTCCAGTAGAGATTGAAGCATCGCCGGGATATCTTCCGGAGTAGCGCCCGCCGGTAGCTTGGCGGAAATGTCGAATCTCTCGACCTCGGTCCAATCCGGCGCCGTGAGCAGGCTCGGCGGCACGCCGAACGCATCCGCCAATAGCTCCTTCACGGACGCACAAATCCGGTCTACCCGTCCTCCATCCGTTGCAGATCTCGGAAAGCATGCCGGTCCTCCCGGCGGCGGAGGAGTAGGCGGTAATGCTCCGGGCGTGGCCGGCCCGGCCGGCAGCGGAGGCCCCGAGGGTGCGGCCAGACGGATCGACGCAACCTCGAACTTCAGTAGCGCGCTCTGTCTTGGAGCAGGCCTCGGAGGAGGCGGAGGAGGAGGCGCACCGGACGGCACGTACGGAGGCCGCTGAAACATCAACAGCGGAGGCAAGGGCGTTGGACCGTCCAGCACCAGTGTCCCGGCTCCCAGCACCACCGGAATTCCGCACAATGTAATTGCCGCGAGTGCAGTCCGGCTCAAACCCTTGTGAAACGTCCGCCCTTTTTCCAGGATCAACTCGATCCTCCGCCTCAGGTGGGAACTCGCTGCCATGCTGAACAACGGCCCGCGCAGCCTTCCTCGCGATCCATCCACCGTCTGAGCCATCTCAAGCAGCAAACTCGCGTACCGGCACCCATCTCCCAGTTCCGCCACGCATGCCTCATCGCAGGCGAGCTCGGCCAGCAGCCCCAGCCTCCGCTCGATCCACCACGCCAGTGGATGAAGCCAGAACACGCACCGGTTGATCCCCGCCAGCATCGCGATCGATCCGTCCCATCTGCGCACGTGTGCGCTCTCATGCGCCAGCACCGCTTCGAGCTTTGCTCGATCCCATTCCCGCCAGTCCATCGGCAGTAGGATCCGCGGCCGCAGGCACCCTACTGTCAAAGGGACGTTGATCAGCGCGCTCTCGAAAAATCCACCCACCCGAGTGCTGCTTCGCACCAGCCTCCAAGCCAGCAGCAACCCGATCGCGAACCTCAAAAGCAGCACGCCAGCCACGCTGGCATAGAGATTCACCGCGACCTCGCCCCAGTCGATCCTCCGCTTCGGCGCTGGCGTGAGCACCGCTGCTGACGTCACTCTGACGAAGGGGATTCCATTTACGTCATAAGCTGCCCATTGTGCGGGAGGGGCAGGTAAACGTTCTGGAACCGTTGCTCGCGTGGGCACCACCACCGGCAGTCGCGGCAGCGCCGGCCCGAAGACCAGCAGCCCCAACATCCCCAGCACGACCACGGTCCACACGGCGTGCTGCATCGCGGCTGACCTTTTCCGTCCCGGCACAGCAGCGGCGATCGCGGCCAGCGCCAGCGCCCGCACCGAAACATCCGCCAGATGCGCGAGCATATCATTCGCCCCCCTTCGCCACTTTGCGGGCCAGTTCCTCCAGCTCCTCCCGATCCACCACTTCGTTCTCCACCAAGCCCACCAGAAGCTGTTCCAGCGACCCTCCACAAAAGCGGTCCAGGATCTGGCGCACGGCCTGCACAGCCACGTTACGCGGCTTTTCCACCACGCTGTAGACGAACGCACGGCTGGCGATCTTGTGGCGGATGTAACCCTTATGTTCCAGGCGCGTCAGAATCGTACGTACGGTGGAATCCTTCAAGGCGTGTTTGGGCGCGAGCGCCTCGCGAATCTGCTCGGCCGTGCCCGGGCCGGCCTTCCATAGAATCTCCATCAACTGGTGCTCGAGGTTGCTCAAGGCTTTGCGGCCGGATTTGCGTTTCATCGCGCTTTATCGCTACAGCATGTAGCAGTAAACGGCGGATGTCAAGCGGAATCTTGTTGCGCAGCGGCTGCTACTTCCGGAAGCCTTGATACAAAACGAAATATTGCGGACTGAGACCGGCTAGCCGTTCGTGCAGCTTCTTCAACTCGGCCTCCGGACCGTGAGCCTCGATCCGCGCCAGGTCCGAGATGGTCCCAGCCTCTTGAAGCAGCTCGCCGACGTTATCGGCATGCTTGAGCAGCGCGTCAGCGTCCACGTAGCCTTCGCGGCAATACACCACGTCGTTGTCGAAGGTGAAAGAGTAATATAAACAGCCCGGCTCGGTCTTGGTCTTCTCGAGGAAGCGGTTGCAAAGAGCCTTGAAGGCATCGATCTTGCCGCTGTGAATCTTAAAGTACGGATGCAGGGAAACGCTGGTATCTGATGTCATGATCTTTCTGCCTCTTTTAAATCGCCCTACCGCTATAGTTCTGCTCGTAATAATGCAAATATTCGCCGGATTTTACGCGCGCGACCCAGGCCGAATTCGCGCGATACCAGTCGATGGTCGCCTGCAAACCCTGCTCGAACGGCATCTCGGGCTTCCATCCGGTCTCGCGCATCAGTTTTTCGCTTGAAAGCGCGTACCGCCGGTCGTGCCCGGGACGATCCTTCACTGCCTGCATCAAGCTTTGCGGCTTGCCTAGCGCCGCCAGAATCTTGCACACCACCTCGATGTTCGGTAGCGCCCGGCTGCCGCCGATGTTATAAATCTCCCCCGGTTTCCCGCGCTCGATCGCCGCTAATATGGCGCGGCAATGATCGTCCACATACAGCCAGTCGCGAATCTGCATGCCGTCGCCGTAGATCGGCAGCGGCTTGTCCTCCATCGCGTTGGAAATCATCAGCGGAATGAGTTTTTCGGGGAATTGATGGGGGCCGTAATTGTTCGACGCCCGCGTCACGGTCACCGCGAGCTTGTAGGTGACGAAATACGAGAGCGCCAGCAAGTCCGAACCGGCCTTGGAGGCGGAATACGGGCTGCTGGCGCGCAGCGGATAATTTTCATCGGCCTCGTGCGGAGACTCTATGCTGCCGTAGACCTCATCGGTTGATACATGCAGGAACCGCGGCACTTTCTTAAGGCGCGCGGCCTCCAGCAGAGTCAGAGTGCCGCGCAGGTTGGTCTCGAACACCGGCTCCGGCGAAAGAATGCTGCGGTCTACGTGCGATTCCGCCGCGAAGTGCACGATCGCGTCTGGCCGGGCTTCCTCGATCGCCGCGTTCACCAGCTTCGCGTCGCAAATGTCGCCATGCAGGAAGCGGTAGCGCTCGCCCTGTTCGATCCCAGCCAGATTTTCCGGATTGCCCGCGTAAGTCAGTTTGTCGATATTAACCACGTGCGCGTCGGGACGCGCGGCTAGCATGCGCACAAACGCGCTGCCGATGAATCCGGCGCCCCCGGTTACCAGGAATCTCATTATTTGTGTTGCAGCTCCCAGTCGTAGGCGATGGAGGAATCATTATGAGGGATGCGGCCCTCGTCCTCGGGATTGTAGAGCTGGTTAGTGACGTACACCAGCATCGCCGCACCTTCGCCGACCACTTTGTACCCGTGCCCCACCCCCGGCGGAATCAGAATCTGCCACGGTTTGAGGGAGCCAACATACATCGTGTTTTTCACGCCATAGGTCGGCGAATGCGGACGCATGTCGACCAAAGCCACTTGAAACATCCCCTGCGCAGGAACCCACAGGTCGGTTTGAAATCTATGATAGTGAAACGCCTTGATCGTGCCGGGATAACTCAGCGCCGCGGAAACCTGCGTCGTTGCGGGCGGAAAGTCGGCCGCGAGCCCCTGCTGGAGCCGCGCCACTTCCAGAAAGTATCCGCGATCGTCCGGCCACACGTCAAAGGGCCGGATCACGACGCCTTCGATGCTGCCGGCAGCGTCGGGAGTCCTTAGAACGCGCCCGATGCCGGGCTCGCAGTGTGGCGTCTCGATGGAGACGGATGAGATCGTAGTTGCGCTCACTTCTTCTTAGAGTAACGCACGCCTCACACGCGCCAATAGTCGGCTCTCCAGTTCTTGACCTCTTCCTTGATCTGCTTGCGCTTCCAGTTCCCGGCCAGCGCCTGCGCCGCCAGCGCGGACACTTCCGCATCGGAGGCAAACCGCAGCCCAATTAACTGGTCTTCCGTCAAGTCCCCGATCTTTGCGCCCAGCGCGGGAGCCACTTCCTTCAAGCGCAGCCTCTCCTCCAAGCGAATCAGCCGGTCCTGCACCTTCAACGCGTACAACCGGATTTTGAACGTCGCGACGAACGCCCACAGCGCCACCAGGATGTGCGCGGCAGTCATCCAGCCGGGGTGGCGGACGCACTCGACGATAGTGGCAATCACCATCAGCAGAGCCACCGGCGCCAGAAAAAAGTGAAACAGAGGATCGAACTTCGCGTGGTTTTTATAGGTCTGGGGTTGTGCCATGAACGCTATGCTACTTCACGCGCGCGCCGCGCGCTTGGGTACCATCGGAGGAATGCCGCAGACCTTCAAACTCACCCTGGAATACGACGGCTCCAAGTTTTCCGGCTGGCAGCAACAGATCAACGCCCGCACGGTGCAGGGCGAATTGCTCAGCGCCGCCCGCGAGTTGCTGCATTCCGAAGTCGACATTCAGGGAGCGGGCCGCACCGATTCCGGCGTTCACGCGCTCGGCCAAGCGGCGCATTTGAAGCTTAGGACCCCAACGCGCCTGACAGTGGAACACTTGCTGCGCGAACTCAACGACCGGTTACCGTCGAGCATCGCCGTGGTGGAACTCCAGCCCGCGCCTGCGCGTTTTCACGCCCGCCACGATGCGCTCACCAGGAGCTACTTTTACCAGATCTCGACCCGCAAAGCCGCTCTAGCCAAGCGTTACGTCTGGTGGATTAAGGAGCCGCTTGATCTGGACCTTATGCAACAAGCAGCCGCACTCCTCGCCGGCCGGCACGACTTCGCCGCATTCCGCGCGCCTGATCCCTCTAAACCCGGAGAATCGACAATAGTTGTGGTGGATTCGGCGGAAGTCGGCCGGGATGGGCACATGATCGTGTTTCGCATCGAGGCCTCCCATTTTCTGTGGAAGATGGTAAGAAGGTTAGCCGGAACTCTCGTCAGAATTGGCAAGAGTGAGTTGTCCGTGGAGCAGTTCCGGGAACTGTTGAGCGGAAGGTCCCTCGCTGGTCTGGACGTCGCGGCGTGGACCGCTCCGCCTTCCGGCCTGTTCCTGGAAGGAATAAAATATTAGTCGCCGCTTCGAGGGGATTAAAGATCAGCAGCAGCCTCAGAAATTCCAGCCTCAACACAGGAGAGTCTTAAGTCCTGGAAACGCGAACAGCCTTTGCGCGCATCCAAACGCTAGGGTCTACCATGAAGAGTTCTATTCGATTTTTCCGCATCGCCGCGCCTGCGGCTGTTTTTGCCGCATTGCTTTCGCCCGCGGTGTTTGCCCAGGATTCGAGCGGCAATAGCATGCTCACCGGGGCTTTTCGTTTTCGCTACGTCGCAACCGTGGCCACCAATGAGTCCGGCGTCGTCATCGAGACCACCGCTGCGGAAGGCGTCCTCACTTTTGACGGCAACGGGAACTACACCATTGCCACGGACAGCGGATGGATCGACAACACCCAGAATAGCGGTAAGGGACAACTCATTCCGCAGGGATCATCCACGGGCCAATACGCCATCAATGCGGCCGGCATTGGCCTCATCACCAATCCGAATCCGAATCCGAACCTGCCCGGCCTCCCCATGTATGGAACGTTTTCGCAGGGCGTATTCACCGCCTCTACCACTGAGGAGAGCCAGGACGAATACGGCGATACGATTCCCGCCGTCAATGATCTGCTGGTCGCGGTAGCCGTCGGACCCATACCGACCAACTCCACTTTCACTAGCCCCTACTGGATCGGTGCACTCGACTTCGCGGAGGGCACGGATTCCGACGTGAAGAACGCCTTATTCGAGATCTCGCCGGATGGAAAGGGCGACCTCGGCTCCCTCAGCATCCAGGGCCAGGCCAACAGCAACACTGCCAGTTGCGGCAATGGACCTGCTTGTCTTCTTATGCAGAATGTGACCGGCGCGACGTATAATTTCGCCAGCGATGGAAACGCCCAATTCTCCATCCCCGCGCCTCAAGGGGTCGCCACGCCCCAAGTTCTGGTGAGCGGCAGCCGGACCGTGTATGTCTCAGTCGACGGGAATTTTCTTCTCGGCTGGACTGCCAACGGTTACGACATTATGTTTGGCGTTAAGGCGTTACCCTCCGGCGTGGCAGGCGCCGATGCCCTCAATACTGGCCTGTTCTACCTGTCCGGCATTGGCGACCAACCCGTGTATGCGGGCATGGAAGCCTGCGGTCCGTTCTCGTTCTGGGGTTCCCAAAACGGGGATGGCGCGGAGAATGAATGGGTGCATCAGCGTTTGTACTGGGCCTGCGCCAACTCCCCCGATGCTGACGGGTACCCGCTGGCTTACGACTACACAAGCTGGAACGAAATTGCCATGAATCCCGATGGCAGCGGGTTGGACGACCCGTTAGCCATCGCTCTCTCCGACGGATACAGTTATGGTTTCGGCGACGTTACCGGTAACTGTGTGCCGTCCATGGCCAACGCCACGTGCGGCTTTGTCTCGATTTCCAACACCTCCGGGGTCATGGGATTGACCATCGGAATTCATGCTCCCAGCCTAAGCGGCTCCGGTATCTATCTGAGCCCCATTGGCGTGGTCAACGGCGCCAGTTTCGCACCGCCCACCACTAGTTTGGCTCCAGGCGAGTTTATCGCTCTGTTCGGAAATTTCGGCTCCGGCATACCAGCCGGCGGAGTCACCGCTCCGGCTGGACCGTTTCCTGAGGTCCTCAGTCAGGTTCAAGTGACCATTAACGGGGTCCTGGCTCCCATCTACTTCGTGAGCCCGACCCAGATCAATGTAATTACGCCGTACGAACTTGCCGATATTACGCCCCCCGCCCAGGTCCAGATTCAAGTGAATAACAACGGGCTCCTTTCCAACACAGTCTCCATGTATCTGCTGGACTACCCGGAGCTGGCAGGCATCGACGCCGAGCCCGGCATCTTTTCTTACGGACCACAAGGCAATGGCGCTTCGGACGGCATCGGCTTCGCCATCGCTGAACACGCCGACGGGAGCCTCGTCACTCCGGACAGCCCCGCGCAGCAGGGCGAAACCATCGTGCTCGGCATGGGCGGCTTGGGCAGCGTGACGCCTGCCATCGCCGACGGCGCGATCCCCACTTACTCCACGCTCAATTACGCGAACAATTACAACTACGGCGAGTTGGCGGTGTATTTTGACGACTTCGATAACAATGCCTACTTTCAAACCGGCACTGTGCAGTTCGCTGGCTTGTACCCCGGATTCCCGGGTGAATACCAAATGAACGTCACGGTTCCCACCAGCGTGGGGCCCAGCGACCAGGTGTTCATTGATGTGGTTACGCCCCAGGCCGACGTGACCGAGGTGTCCATCCCCGTGGCGGGGTCCACCAGCTCGACTTCCGCCAAGGCGGCGCGCACCGGAGCGCAAAGAACCTCCGGTCCGGGCGTCAGCGAGGTCATGATTCCGCTGCCCCCTCAGCTTTCTCGCAAGTCCCCGCAATGGCATGGCCCGGTGCACACGCCGACAAGAATGACCGCGCCTCGCAGGCCCCTGCCGGCCCAGCCGGCTTCTCCGCAGAATTAATAGGGAGCGGCGGGTCCGCTCCATGGTGACTGATAGGGAGCGGCGGGTCCGCTCCGGGTGACTAGTCACGGCCGGCAGATGCCGCGCTTCGAGGAACGGATGAATTCGGCCAGGCGCCGCGCGTGTTCGCCCGGCGCCTCAGCTTCGATCTTCTGGAGAGCTTCTTCCAACTTCAAGCCTGAGCGGTATAGGATCCGGTACGCGTTCTTGATCTCTTGAACCTCCGCGGCGCTAAATTCGGCGCGCTTCAGGCCTACTAGGTTGAGTCCCCTGGCTTCAGCGTTGTAGCCCGCGTACAGAAAATACGGCGGCAGATCGGTATTCACCCGCGTATTGCCCGCGACCATCGCCAGCCGGCCGATCTTCGAGTACTGATGAATCACCACACCCCCGGAAATGAACGCCTCGTCTTCGATCTCGGCATGCCCGGCCACCAGCGCACAGCTCGCGATCACCGTGCGGTTGCCAACCCGGCAGTTGTGCGCGATGTGCCCCGAGGTCATGATGTAATTCCCGTCGCCCACCACCGTCTCGGATTCCGGCGCGGTCCCGCGCGAAATGGTGTAGTGTTCGCGGATGATGTTGCCGGCGCCGATGCGCAGGTAGCTGCGCTCACCCGTGAAATTCTTGTCCAAGGGATCGGTGCCCAGCACCGTTCCCGCGGAAATCTGGTTGCGTTCGCCGAGGGTGGTCCAGCGCTTCACCCACACGTACGGCTCCAGCGCCGTTTCCGCGCCGATCGTCACGTCGCGCTCGACGATCGCAAATTCGCCCACCACTACGCCCGCGCCGATCGTGGCTTCTGGATCGACGCGCGCGGTAGGCGCAATTCTAGCCGAGGGGTCGATGGGCATGGCGGGCGGAACTGCTCAGGATATCAGATGCCTCACGAGCTCAAGTGTAAGGTGCCGAACAGAACCACCCACAGCACACCCAGAAAATGCCAGTAGTAGGTGACCATGTCCACCAGTTCGCGCCGCGGATTCTTGCGGAGCAACAGCACGAGTAGAGCGATCACGCCTCCCACCAGATGTAGCGCATGCAGGCCGGTGAACAGGTAGAAAAAGGAGCTGTGTGGATTCTGCGACAGGTACGCGCCGGCCCGCACCAGTTCGCGCCAGGCGGTGATCTGCGAGGATAGAAACGCCGCGCCCAGGCACCCGGTGACCACGAAGAGGCGCGAGGCGCCGCGATGGTTCCCTCGCCCGAACATGCGCCGCGCCGCCTCAAACACGCCGCTGCTGACGAGGATGATGACGGTGGAAAGCCACAGCGTGGGCGGCAGCGTGATCGGATCCCAGAACGGCGCGGTGCGCGCGCGCCACAAATACGCGATGATCAGCGCCGTGAAAAAAGCGAAGATCGATCCGCAGATGGAAAGCAGCCCGACGCGGTACAGTCCGGCAGGCGCCTTGGTGGGATCGTCCAGGGAAGCCGGCAGCACGGTAACGCCGGCCGTCCGCTCCGCCCGATCGCTTACCAGCCGCGCCATGACTCCATTTTACGTCCATTCGTCGGCGCAGGCGTCCTCGCGCCGGCAACCACTCATCGGGAGCCGCTACCCGCCGCGCCGTGCTCGTAACCGTCGATCGCATTCGCGGCCAGTGTTTGAGCGAGATCGTCATGCAGCAGCCGGCGGGCTTGCGGATGGGCCTTCACCGTCGCGTCCAGATGAGCGAGCGTGAGGCCGCGGGCAAAACGGCGGGCTTCCTCCCCGCTCGACAGCTCGCCGATGGGCCGCATCTCGCGCGGAATCCACGCAGCCGCCGGCGGAAAACTCATCGCGCGCATCTGCTCGTGCCGCTCCTCCACGTTGTCGAGAAAGTGGAGATGGTCCGCGCGGCGCAGGATCACCATCTGTTTCGCCCCTGGCTGTTTCGCCCCTGGCGTGCGCTCATACAGCTCGTACATTCCCGCAATCGGCAAAAATACGTCGTCCTGAGCGACCAGATACAGCGTAGGCGGTGGATGTTGCCAACGGAAGCTCAGTGTGGCCGGAATGATTCCCGGCTTCGGATTCGACGCCCCGCCCGGCGCCATCGCGACCACGGCCACGATTCTCTCGTCGCTTTCGGGCAAGGCCAGCGCAGTCCATCCGCCAAAGCTGTGCCCGACGATGCCGATGCGCCTGGCGTCAGCCGCCGGCGAGTTGCCGAGCAAACATTCGATCAAAAACTCTACATCCGGGACGCGGCTGGCAATAATCTGGTCCAAGTTGCCCGCAATTTCCGGCGCGGCCACTTCCGAGTGATCCAACGCACCGACCAAATAACCATGGCTAGCCAGATGCGTGGTAAGAAAAGTGGCCGCCCGCCGGCTTCCGAAGCTCTGATGAGAAAAGACGATCAGCGGCCAGTCGCCGGCCTGATCGGGACGCCAAAGCTCGCACGGAAACAACCGCCCACGCGTCTCGTCGCGAGCCTCGAAACTCTCGGTTCGCACTGCGAACGGTCCCGAGCCGAATGGATCATAAGCCCCTGCGCGGTCCTGCATGTTGTCTTTCAAGCTTGCTTGCGCCGCCGGTAACGCCTTACCGCGGCAATGGACATTTTGTGCAGGAGGGAAGGCGGAATCCATTTCATCGACCTCACCAGCAAGCGGTAGCGCCAGCCCGGGATCACGATCAGCTTCCGGCGATCGAAGCCACGCAGACTCTCCTCCACCACGAAATCCGCCGTCATCCACAACGATTTTGGGATCGTGCCGCGATTCATCCCCAAAACGTCGTGGAATTCGGAGAGCGTGAAGCCGGGGCACAGAGCCTGCACCGTTACGGGCGAGCCTCTTCCAGCCAGCTCCGTGGCCAGGCCTTCGGTGAACGCGTTCATCCACGCTTTGGTCGCGCAGTAACTCACGTTCTGCGGGCTCGACCCGAACGCCGCCACGGAGCTCACGTTGATCACGCCGGTCCCCGCGGCTCCGCGAGCGAACAGATTCCCAAGCGCGGCCTGCGTCAGTACCATGGTCGCGACCACGTGCAACTGATGCATGCGCTCTTGACCTGCGGGATCGGCCTCGAAAAAATAGCCCATGGTGCCGAAGCCCGCGTTATTCACCAGCAGCCCGAGATCCTCGGCTTGGCGCAGCCGCGCAGCCACGCACTCGCGATCCCCCAAATCCGTCAGGTCGGCGCACAAATACCCGGCCGTGACGTGATGCAGTTCCTGCACCTCGCTTGTAACGGAGCGCAGCCGGTCTTCGCGCCGGGCAACTAAGAGCAAGTCGTAGCCCCGCGCAGCCAGCCTTCGTGCGAACGCCGCGCCAATCCCGCTGGAGGCTCCCGTGATCACCGCCAGCACGTCAATCCGCTCCTTCCTGGACCGCAGGCTGGGGAGCGTCGAAGCGGTGCCCCCGCGCCGCCCACTCCGCCCCAGCCAGTACCACCATCGATGCGAAAAACGCGATGAAGATCAACGTAGCCGAGTAACGGAACACCCCATATTCCCTCTGGAGCTTCAAGTCGAACCAGGGCCACGCCAGCGCGACCACATATTTCAGCGCCTCTAGCAACAATCCCGCGCCGATCGCCGCCGGAATCACCCGCTTCAGCGGAGGCTTTCCGTTCGGCAGGAAGCGGTATACCAGGAACAGAATCAGCGCCGTCAGCGGTACCGCCGCCAGCTTCAGAAACAGCCCCGAGACCAGCCTTTCCACCACATTGCCGCTCAGATTCTGGCGGTTCAACGCCGTCAGCCACAGAGAGAGAAGCTCCAGCCCGCCGCACACGAAGATCAACGCCAGGCTCACCAGTTGATTCCGCAAAAAGCTGCGGTTCCGGGCGATGCCCCACGCCCGGTTCAGCGCAACCTCGAGCGGCTCAAAAATCCCGTTGGCGGTGATCAGCAGCAGCACCACCGACAAAACCTCCGGCGACCTTTGGTGGGGCAACTGCGGCAGATTGCGTTGGAGAAAGTCGCTGAAGACGTTGGGAAAGTAATCGTGCAGCGCGAAATCGATGGCCGCCACCGTGGTGGAGTAGTTGAAATGGATGCGCGACACCGTTACGCAGACGATCAGGAAAGGAAAAAAGGAAAGTAGAACATTGGCGGCGATGGAGAACGCGTAAACGTGCACCTCCGTCTGCATCCAATACCGGAAGGTAGGGGCGATCGCCCGAAACAGCTTCGTGACCGGTCCATCGTACTCCGGCATCCCCAACTGCAACTGCGCCATCGTCCCCTTTCGCGGAAAGGATTTGAGTATAGCGTACGCTAGACTGGGACCAGGGATGCTCGATCCAGGAAAGCCAGAACCAGGGAAAAAAGTCCTGCTGATTTCCACCTACGAGCTCGGCCACCAGCCGTTCGGTCTCGCATCGCCGGCGGCGTGGCTCGATCGCGCTGGCCACAATGTCACCTGTGTGGACCTCGCGGTCGACCCGCTGCCGGAGGACGCGGCGCGCCAAGCCGACTTGGTCGCCTTCTACCTGCCCATGCACACGGCGACGCGTCTGGCCGTGCCGGTGATTGAGCGCGTGAGGCAGCTCAACCCGAACGCTCGTCTCGCCTGCTATGGATTGTACGCGCCCATCAATACGGATCTGCTACGAGCCATCGGCGTAGAGGCGATCGTGGGCGGCGAGTTCGAGTCCGGATTGGTGCAACTGGCCGGAGACCGCGATCCACAACCCATTTCCCTTGAGCGCCAGGACTTCCTGACTCCGCAGCGCGATTCTCTGCCCGTGCTCAACCGCTATGCCAAGCTACGCCAGAACGGCGACGCCAAGCTGGTCGCCTACACGGAGTCGAGCCGCGGCTGCAAGCACGTGTGCCGGCACTGTCCGGTTACGCCCGTCTATAACGGGGCTTTTCGAATCGTCGGGCGCGAGATTGTACTCGCGGATTTGCGCCAACAGATCGCCGCCGGTGCGGCCCACGTGACTTTCGGCGACCCCGATTTCTTCAACGGCCCCAAGCACGCTCTAGCCATCGTTGAAGCCCTGCACTCCGAATTCCCCGCGGTCACCTACGATGCCACGATCAAGATCGAACATCTTCAGAAACATCGCGAGTTTCTCCCTCTACTCAGGAAAACCGGATGCCTGTTCGTAACCAGCGCTGTAGAGTCGCTCGACGACGCGGTGTTGGCCAAGCTCGAAAAGAATCACACCCGCCGCGATTTTGAAGAGGCTGTGGCAGCGATGCGCGGCGCGGGCCTGGCGTTGCAACCGACTTTCATTGCGTTCACTCCCTGGACCACGCCCGAAACTTATCGCGACTTGCTGCGGAGTCTCGCCGCGCTCAATCTGGTACAGCAGGTCGCGCCCGTGCAGCTCGCGCTGCGCTTGCTGATCACCGCGGGCTCACGCCTGCTGGAGCTGGACGACATCCGCGCCGTCGCCCGCGAATTCGATTCCGAGGCTCTGGTTTATCCCTGGAAGCACCCGGACGCAGCGGTCGACCAGCTCGCGCGCGAAGTGTTCCGCTACGTGAGTCAGGCGCAAACCCGCAAGCTCCCGCGCGCGGAAATTTTTTCCGGCGTCGCGGATCTTGCCGGAGCCGCCCCCCTGAGTGTCTCGGCTGCTTC
The DNA here is from genome assembly GCA_030041495.1 of Bryobacteraceae bacterium. Classification (GTDB taxonomy): domain Bacteria; phylum Acidobacteriota; class Terriglobia; order Bryobacterales; family Bryobacteraceae; genus Palsa-187. The sequence goes on from JASHNT010000060.1 coordinate 14,590, forward strand.
GCCATCTCCTTACCCGTCGCCTTACATGGACGAGCCCTGGTATTGCTGCGCGGAGCCCCTGCCGGTGTGAAGCGCCGCGTCTTATTCGTCGCATCCAAACTCGGCTACCAGGTGGCCGAGTTTTACGGAGCCGCGCAGCGGCTCGATGTCGATCTGGTCCTGGCCACCGACCGCTGCCAAATCCTCGACGATCCCTGGGGCGATCGCGCCACGCCTCTGCGCTTCGAGATGATTCCTGAAGATCGCGATATTGACGCACTGCGCGCCCGCGGACCCTTTGAAGGGGTCCTCGCTGTGGGCGATCGTCCGGCATTCATCGCCGCCTATTGCGCTGAGCGCCTCGGCGTTTCCTTTCATCCCAGCGCTGCGGTCGCCTCGGCCGGAGACAAATACCAGACGCGCGAGCGCTTTCGCTCCGCCGGCCTGAATGTCCCGGCTTTTGAACTGCTCGCTCCCGGCCAGAGTCGAGCGCAGTCGCGGTTTCCGTGTGTGCTGAAACCTCTGCGCTTTTCCGCCAGCCGGGGCGTCATCCGCGCCGATTCGCTCGAAGAATTTCTTGCGGCCGAAGCCCGCATCCGCAAAATGACCGGGCCGAACGAGGCGTTGCTGGCGGAAGATTTCATCCCCGGGCGCGAGTTCGCATTGGAAGGTCTGGTCAACTCAGGCAAACTTCAGGTACTCGCGATCTTCGACAAACCCGATCCTCTCAACGGTCCGTTCTTCGAAGAGACCATTTACGTCACGCCCTCGCGCGAGCCGGCGGAGGTGCAGCGCGCCATCGAAGACGCCGCGCAGCGGGCTGTGGCGGCGCTCGGTTTGCGCCAAGGACCGGTGCACGCCGAGATGCGCGTCAATGAGCGCGGCGTGTGGATGCTGGAAGCCGCGGGACGGCCCATCGGCGGCCTATGCTCGCGCGTGCTGCGCTTCGACCGGGACGGTGGTTTGGAGGACCTACTGTTGCGTCACGCGGCCGGTGAAGATGTTTCGCAGGCAAAGCTCGCGACTGGCGCGCATGCCGTGATGATGATTCCCATCCCTCAAGCCGGCGTTTTTTTTCGTGCGGACGGGGTGGAGCAAGCCCGCGCCACTGCCGATATGGAGTCCGTAGAGATCACGGCGAAACAAGGGCAGGTCCTGGAAACTCTACCGGAAGGCGCAAGCTACCTGGGATTTCTTTTCTCGCGCGCGCCCCATGCAGCTCAGGCTGAAACAGCATTGCGCCAGGCTCACTCTCACCTGCGGTTTCAAATAGAGCCGGTACTGCCCGTCGTAAGATAAAAAGACTTATATGAATGTTGCGATTTTGGGAACTGGTTATGTCGGTTTGACTACAGGAGCGTGCCTCGCCTACCTGGGACACCAGGTTTATTGCGTCGACGCCGATCCCAAGAAGATCGAAGCATTGGAACGCGGCGAAATGCCCTTTTTCGAGCCGCACCTGGCCGACGTGGTGGCGGATGCTAAAGAGAACCTGCGCTTCACCACCGAATATGCCCAGGCGATCCCCGCCGCGCAGGTGATCTTTATTGCGGTCGGCACTCCGCCCGGCCCCGGCGGCGCTCCCGACCTGCGCTACCTGGAAGCCGCAGCGCGCGGCATCGGCGAGTATCTGGGCCCGCACTTCACCGTGATCGTCAACAAATCCACGGTGCCCATCGGCAGCGGCAACTGGGTGGATTCGCTGGTGCGCGACGCGTTCCAAAAACGCGGCGGCTCGCGCGCCGGAGGTAGCTTTGCGGTCGCCTCCAATCCCGAATTTCTGCGCGAAGGCTCGGCGCTCGGCGATACGCTCTATCCGGATCGCGTCGTGGTGGGCGCGGATGAAGAGCCGACAGCGGAGGTGCTGTACACGCTTTACCGGCCCATTCTGGAGCAGACCTTCACCGCTCCCGCTTACTTGCCCCGTCCGGAAGCCATCGAGGCCGCGCCGCTCATCTCCACCGACTTAGCCTCGGCGGAGTTGATCAAATACGCCGCCAACGCGTTTCTCTCGCTCAAGATCAGCTACATCAATGAAATTGGTCTATTGGCCGAAAAAGTGGGCGCGGATATCGCACAAGTGGCCAAAGGTATGGGCCTCGACGCGCGCATCGGCACTCGCTTCCTGCAAGCCGGCATCGGCTGGGGTGGGTCCTGCTTCGGCAAGGATACCGCGGCCTTGGTCGCGACTGCCGCCGAATACGGCCTTCACATGCCTATCGTGATGGCCGCGCGCGAAGTCAACAAAAAGCAGCGCGAGCGCGTGGTGGACAAACTCCTGGGCGAGCTGAAAATTCTCAAAGGCCGCACCATCGGCCTGCTAGGCTTGGCATTCAAACCCAATACCGATGACCTGCGCGATGCCCCCGCCGTGGATATCGCCAAACGCCTGATCGAGCGCGGCGCGCGGGTCAAGGCCCACGATCCCGTCGCCATGGACCGCTTCCGCCAGGAGCATTCCAACTGCGAAGTGCTCTTGTGCGCTTCGGCCGAAGAGGTCGCCGAAGGCTGCGACGCTCTGGTTTTGGTGACGGAATGGCCGGAATATCGAGAGTTGGATTGGGAAAGCCTGGCGAAGTCCATGCGCTCTGCCTTCGTCCTGGATGGACGGCTGGTGTTGGACCGTACGCGCCTGAGCCGCGCCGGCTTCCGCGTCTCTGGCTTAGCAGGTTAACGTGGCTGGTTGGCGCTAGCCGGGGTAAAGTGGGAGTAGTGCTCCATCTTCGCCAGTTGCTGGAGGATGAAGGAAGACCCGGCCGGCTGGACCGCGCCGCCCTGGACCTTGCCACCATCCACTTCCCCGGTCTCGACCCCGAGCCGGTGCTGGACCAGTTGAACGAACTGGCTTCGCGCCTGGGCGACCGGCTGCGTAATTTCAACGACGGCCGCGACTTCGTGGAGGCCGCCCAGCGATTTCTCTTCGGCGAGCTCGGCTTCCACGGAAATCAGGAAGATTTCTTCGACCCCTGCAACAGTTGCCTCAATCAGGTGCTGGAGCGCCGCACCGGCCTACCCATCACTCTTTCCGTGATGTACATGGAAATCGCCCGGCGCTTGCAGATGCCGGTGTTCGGCATCGGACTGCCGCGTCACTTCGTGTTGCAATTCGACGATGGCAACTACGCCGCCTATGTCGACCCGTTCCACGGCGGTCGCGTGATTACCGCCAGAGAATGTTACGCGCTGGCCGGAGCCGAAGTGGCCGATCCGGCTCTCCTCCAGCGAGTCAGCAAAAAACAAATCGTGGTGCGCATGTTGCAAAACCTGCACCGCGTCTATGTTCGCAGCAAGGATTACACGCGCGCCGTGGCGACTCTCGACCTGATGATCTCCGGTGCACCGGAAACTGCCGCGTGGTATCACGCCCGCGCCGTCCTGCTGATGGAACTCGACCGCTGGGAGGCCGCCCGGCGCGACTTCGAAACCTATCTCGCTATGAGTCCCTCAGCACCCGACCGAGACGTGGTTGTACGCCAGATTCACTGGCTCGCGCGCCTAAATTAGGGCCGACGGTAACGTGTAAGAAGTTGGCAGCCGCTGTGGTATTCTACTAGGTACCGCACGTTGACATGCGGGGACGTAGTTCAGTTGGTTAGAACGCCGGCCTGTCACGTCGGAGGTCGCGGGTTCGAGCCCCGTCGTCCCCGCCACTCAACCCTTTTGTTTCTCTCATTTAGGCCCGGAGCGGCGCTTTTCAGCCGAAAAGTGCAACTCCTGTCCCGGAACGAACACTTCACGCTTTGAGCGCGGCCTGCACGTACTCGGGCTTCAGGGGAAGCCGGCGCAGGATTTTGCCGGTGGCGTCGAAAAGCGCGCCGGCGATCGCCGGGGCAGCCAGAGCGTTCGCCGCTTCGGACCCTCCGCCATAGGTCCCGACCTCCGGCCGGTTCAGCAGGACCACCTTGATCTCCGGAATCTCGGACATCTTCAGGATCGGATACGTTCGCCAGTCGCGCGTAATGATGCCGCTTTCGTCGAATTGCAGCTCCTCGAAAAGAGTGATGCTCACGCCCATCACCGTGCCGCCTTCCACCTGACGCTTCAACTGCATTGGATTGACCACGATGCCCGGATCCACGGCCACGGTGACTTTCTCCACCGTGATCGCGCCGGTCGCCGGCGTCACGGAGATTTGGGCGACACAAGCCCAATAGGTCGCCGAGCGGAACATCAGCGACACGCCTTGCCCACGGAGGACTGTCCCGCTGTCGCTGGCTCGCGTGCTGCGCGTCTCCCAGCCGGAAGCGTCGCGCACGGATTTGAGGACATTGATCGCGCGTTCGCCATCGGTACTACCGGCTTTGGCGTGATCGATGCGGAACTGAATCGCGTCGGCGCCGGCCAGCGCGGCTGCTTCCGTGATGGCCAGCTCGCGTGGATAATTTTGCTGGAATTGACCCGGCGTGCGCAGGCTGTGATCGCGCAAGCCGACCGTCAGCGGAGAACTGTGTTCGCCCACCTGATAAGTGCCGTGGCCACGCTCCGCGATGTTGACAGCGCCGTCGTAGACCCACGGATCTTGAATATCGTTGACCGTGGAACCGATGAACACGCCTTTTTCATTCGGCGCGGCCATGGTGGGAAGGCCGGCGAGCACGGCGCCGATGGGACGGTCATCCTGCATGGCAGGCATGTAGTGATCGATCTGGTAGGCCGCAATCTTGCCGTTCGCATCCAGGCCGATTTCGACATCGGACATCGAGGCCGGCGATTGCGTCGACCACTGGAAATCGTCCGGGCGCATCCACTGCACGCGCACCGGACGGCCGACGGCCTTCGATAGAATCACGGCTTCGTCCTCGGCTCCGGCGTTTCCGCCGTTGGAGCGGCCGTAGTGGCCAGGACCGGAGAACGTACGCACGATGATATTGTCAGGCTGAGTCGAGAGCATCATCGCGATCTCGCCGCGCAGAGCCTGCGGATTCTGGTTGTGCGTGTAAATGTACACCGTGCCGTCCTTGCGCACGTCGGCCATGGCCATTGTCGGCCCCAGCGGCGCGTGCTTGATGAACGGCATCTGATACGTTGCGGTGAGCTTCTTAGCCGCGCCGGACATGGCGGAGGAAACGTCGTCCTTCGATTTTTGGCTCTGGGTGACCTTTGTCGTCGTCCAGTCCGCGTCGCGGCGGAGGAAATCGAAGAGGCGAGCGTGGCCGGGCAGTCCTTTCCAGTCTTTCCATTTGGTGGACGCCGAAACCTGCTCGGCCGCCTTGATGGCTTCCCATTCCGTGGGCGCAACCACGCCCACCAGGTTGGCTTTCACCACCACCTGCGCGTTCGGGAACTTCGACTTGTCGAGCGTTCCCACTTGCACCAGCGTCGAGCCCAGCGACTTCGGATGCACCATGCGCCCGTGCAGCATGTCCGGAAGCCGCACGTCGGTGGCCCATTGCTCCTTCGCCGCAACCTTCAACGCCGTCACCGAGTTGCGGAAGGATTTGCCGATCACCGTGTAATCCTTCACCGCCTTCATGGGCGGATTGCCGTCCACGGTCAGCCCCATGGGGCTGGTCAGGTCGCCCTTCACGGGTATAGTCAGCTTCAATTGCTGGCCCTTAATCAGCTCGCCATAGGTCATGCTCTTGCCGCCGCCGGAGACCACGCCGTCTTTAACGGAAATGGCGTTCTTAGGGACATTGAGACGTTGCGAGGCGAGATCCAGCAGAGCCTGATATGTGTACGCCGCGGCCTTGCGGATATTCGGAGTTCCGCTGCCCAAAAAATCGAACGCACCGCTGCCGTCGGGAGTGCGATCGGTGTCGCCCATCACCACCGTGGTGATCGCGTCGAAGGATGCGTTCAGCTCCTCGGCGACAATCTGGCGATAAGCGGTGAAGGTGGTGCTCTGGCCGAAGTCGCTCTTGCCGGTGCGGATCAGGATAGTGTTGTCGGGATGAATCTCGATCCACGACTCGGGCAGACTGGCATCGAGCGTGTTGCGCATGGTCGTGGCCGCCTTTGCGGTCTTTTCCAAGACACCGGTTCCGGCCATGCCGAAGCCGACCAGTAGAGCTCCGCCGGTCTTGACGAATCCGCGGCGCGAAAGAGCTGCCCCGTAAACGCTGGTGTGATTCTGGCTGTTCATCGCGCGGCTCCTTTCATCTGCATCGCGGCAAATTGCACGGCCGCGATGATTGCCGTGTAGCTTCCGCAGCGGCACAGGTGCGCCGAGACTCCTGTGCTGAAAGCCGTCTTGATGTCCGCGACACTGGGCGAGGCGTTGCGCTCCAGCAGCTCCGTCGCCTTGATCATCATGCCGTTCTGGCAAAAGCCGCACAGAGGCACCTGTTCTTCGATCCAGGCCTGTTGCACCGGATGCAGCGTTTTCTCGGACTCCGCGGCGGGAAGTCCCTTTTGGTGCGCCCACCGCGCAGGCAGTCCTTCGAGCGTGGTCACCTCTTTCGTGCCGACCGCGGTCAGCGTCGTGGTGCACGAGCGGATTTCCTTGCCGTCCAGCAGCACGGAGCAGGCTCCGCACTGTGCCAGCCCGCAGCCAAATTGCGGACCGGTCAATTGCAGATCGTTTCTGAGAACGTAAAGCAGAGGCGTATCCCCGGACGCCTGAACTTCGCGCTTCATTCCGTTAACCAGGATTGTGGCCATGAAACCCCCCTTGCGCAGGTGCGCTGACGGACTCAGTCTATCAAAGACCGGCGCGATGGGGCCATTTGGAGAGGGCACGCTTTGAGGGAGGCAGCCTGGAAGGCCCTAGCGCATCTCCCACTTCTTGGTGATCTCGGCGATGGTCTCCTCCGGCTTGGTGGTATACAACCAGAAGATCTGCACGGCGGCGCTGCCGCGGACCTGCATCTTCAATCCGCCGCTAACCGGCATGAATTTCAAGTGCTCCGCGCCGGACTTGAGCGGCGTGATCACGCCCAGCGCGATCTTGGTGACGTGAGGGCAATCGCGCGCGGCCTCGACCACCGGGATGGCGTCCGGAATCACCGTCGAGTGCCGTCCGTTGAACTTGGATCCCTTGAGCAGTCCGCGAGTATGGCTCAAAACCCAATTATATTGTCGCCGCGCGTTACTGCTGCGTGCGCGGGTCGCTGCGCTTGACCTGGGCGCGGCGGCGTCCCTGATCCAGATTCGCGGCGGCCTTTTCCTTGGCCGCATCGGTCACCTTGATGTTGTTGACCACGGACTTCGCCCCAGCCGCTTTCGCCATCCTGGTGGCGGAGCCTTTATGCTGGACCACGCTGGTCGAGCCTTCCCAGTAAGCCACGCCCCCTTGCACCCGCACCGTGAAACCGTCCTTGCCGATCTTGGATTTGGCGAGTTTCGCCCGGATGGCGGCCTCCGTCTGCTGGTCCTGCTGCGAGGTCGTACCCTGCCCGCCCGTGGTTCGCTTGGCGGGAACGCCGTGGTTGGACTTCGGGGACGGCGTTTTGGTCTGCCCCTGGATCGTTTGCGGAGGCATCTGAAGCTGTCCCAGAATCGCTCCGCCGGCACACGCCAAAATCACCAACAGTCGCGTCACAACACACTAGTCGCGCCGCCGCGGAGATATTCTCACTTTCAGGCGCGCTTTCGTAACGCGCCTTTAACACGAGAGTGATAACATCTACGTTCACCGTGCCTAACGATCAGCTTCATTTAGAGGCCAAGAACGGCGCCGCGCCCGGCCAGCGTGTGCTCGTACTAACCGGCGTCCTTACGATTTCCACTTTATTCGCCTTTCAGGAGTTCACCCACAAGGACCAGTCGGAAGCCTTGATCGTGGATCTGAGCGGTGTGCCGTACATCGATTCGGCCGGGCTGGGCTCGATGATTTCGGCCTACGTCAGCCGGGAACGGGAAGCACGCAAGATGGCCCTGGTGGGCGTCAACGACCGGGTCAAGATGGTGATGACGGTCAGCGGCGTCGACCAGCTCTTCCGGACTTACCCCACCATCGCCGAAGCCGAAAAAACACTCGGCGCGGCGGCTTAGAGACCCGCCTTCGCGAAAACTCCGCTCAGCCCCGCGGCTCCTTTGCCCCTGCGCCGACTCCGCCTTCCGAGTGATGGCGCACGTCGATGCCCTTCACGTAGTACAGGACATCCTCCGCGATGTTGGTGGAATGGTCCGCGATCCGCTCCAGGTTGCGTACGATGGAGAGGAGGTTCAGCGCCTGCGGAATATGGCTTGGCTCCCGCTGCATGAAGCTGATCAGCTCATGGAAGAACGCCGTGCGCAGGCTGTCGACGGCGTCGTCGGAAGCCAGCACGCTCTGCGCCAGTTCGGCGTCGCGGGCGACGAACGAATCCAAAGCCTTGCGCACCATGGACTGCACCAGCCCGCCAATGTAGGGGATGTCGATCATCGGCTGCACCATGGGCTCTTCCATCAGAGCCAGGGCGCGTTGCGCAATGTTCACCGCCAGGTCTCCCATGCGCTCCAGGTCGTTGTTGATCTTCAGCGCGGAGGTGATTAGCCGCAAATCCCCGGCCATCGGTTGCTGGAGGGCCAGCAAGCTGATGGCCTGGTCATCGATCTCCAGCTCCATCTGGTTCACGCGTGACTCATTCTGCAATACTTCCTCGGCTAGTTTGCGATCCTTCTGCACGACTGCAGTGATGCTGCGGTACACGGCGGATTCCACCAGGGCGCTCATGGCGAGCAGCTTGCTTTTGAGCTGCTCCAGCTCTTGGTCGAAATGACGCAGTTGTGTTGGCACGGGCGCTCCCATGATATTCCTCTCTTCGTGCCGCTCGTGAATCAACCGAAGCGGCCGGTGATGTAATCTTCGGTCGCCTTCACTTTCGGATTCTTGAAGATAACTTCGGCGGTGTCGAACTCCATCAGTTTGCCCATCAGGAAGAAGCCGGTGTAATCGGCGATACGCGCGGCCTGCTGCATGTTGTGGGTGACGATCACCACCGTGCAGTTGTCCTTCAGATGGAACAGCAGTTCCTCGATTTTCGCGGTCGCGATGGGATCGAGCGCGGAGCAGGGCTCATCCAGCAGCAGCACTTCCGGGTCCACCGCCAGGGCGCGCGCAATGCACAGGCGCTGCTGCTGGCCGCCGGAAAGGTCAAACGCGCTTTTGTGCAGCTTGTCTTTGACCTCGTCCCAGAGAGCCGCGCGGCGCAGGCTGCGCTCCACGCGCTCCGCCATTTCGCCGCGCCTGCCCATGCCGTTGATGCGCGGGCCGTAGGCGATGTTGTCGAAGATCGATTTGGGGAACGGATTGGGGCGCTGAAACACCATGCCCACTCTCCGCCGCAGGTGCGATACTTCCATTCCCAGAATGTTTTCGTTGTCCAGCAGAATCTCACCCTCTACCCTGCTGCCTTTGATGGTCTCGTTCATCCGGTTCAGCGTCCGGAGGAACGTCGATTTTCCGCACCCGGACGGCCCAATGAACGCAGTTACCCTATGAGTGTTCACGTCCAGGCTGATTCCATGCAGCGCTTGAAACGACGAATAGAAAAAATTCAGGTTGGTGGAGCGAAGTTTCAGGCCTGGATCCGGCACGGCGGGCTTGGCCGCTTCGCCGGTCTCTTTGGGTGCGTCATTGGCGCGAGTCGAACTCATTTGAGGTGTCACGGAATCATCTCGTCTTATGGGCAAACCCGCTCGCGACGATGGAGCGGGCGGCGATATTTATCATCAGAACAAAGGTGAGCAGCACGAATCCGGCCGCATAAGCTTGCCGATGCCAGTCCGGATAGGGCGCAATTGCATAATTAAAGATCATCACCGGAAGGGTAGCTGTGGGTTGCTTCCAGCCCGGGCTCCAGAACTGGTTGCCGAAGGCCGTGAACAACAGCGGAGCGGTTTCACCCGACACGCGCGCCAGATTCAGCATCATGCCCGAGATCAATCCCCGGATCGCCGCAGGGACCACCACCGTGGCGATGGTGCGGGACTTGGTCGCGCCCAGCGCCATCGCGCCCTCGCGCAAGGGAACCGGCACGGTCTTGAGGAATTCCTCGGTAGACCGCAGCGCAATGGGAATCATCATGATTCCCAGGGCCACCCCGCCGGAGTACGTGGAGAAGCCCTCCTTGGCCACCAGGACAGTATAAACGAAAATCCCGATTACGATGGACGGTACGCCATTCAGCAGGTCGGTCACGAATCGAATCGTGTTCGCGAAGGCGCCGCCGGCGTATTCAGCCAGGTAAATCCCGGCGAGAAAGCCGACCGGAACGCCCAAGCACGTGGCCAGCAGCAAAACCTTCGCGCTGCCGATTACCGCGTTAGCCATGCCGCCGCCTACCTCGCCCACCGGAACCGGAAGCTTAGTGAAGAAGTTCCAATTCAGCGAAAAGCCGCCTTCGACGAAAAGGTATCCCAGGATGAAAAACAGCATGCCGACTGCCAACACGGTGCACACGCCCGTCAGCGCCAACATCACCGCGTTCACCGCTTTGCGCCGGAAGGAGAGCTTCATTTAGCCTCCTGCCCCGAGGTAGCCACTATCAGCAGCCGGGCCAGTGCGTTCAAGACAATGGTTAGGCCGAACAGCGCCAGGCCCACTTCAATCAGCGCGCTGGGGTACAGGTTGCCGATCGCTTCGGAGAACTCATTGGCGATCACGGAGGCCATGGAGTAGCCCTGCGAGAGCAGAGAGGTCGCAATTTTAGGCGTATTGCCCACTACCATGGTCACGGCCATGGTCTCGCCGAGCGCGCGCGCCAGAGCCAGGAATACGGAACCGAGAACGCCGCGGCGCGCAAACGGCACCACGACCTGCCAGGTGGTCTCCCAGCGGGTGGCGCCCAAAGCCAGCGCCGCTTCGCGCATGTCGCGCGGCACCGCCAGCAGCACTTCGCGCGAGACCGAAATAATGAACGGCGCGATCATCACCGCGAGCACGAATCCGGCAGCCAGCAAACTGGGGCCGTAAAACGGGCCGGAAAAGAAAAACGGCGGATGATCCCCGAATGCGTCCTTGATGGGCGGAACGACGATCAACAGCATCGGCACCAGCACCAGGATGCCGATCAATCCGATGATCACACTGGGCACTGCAGCCAGCAGCTCGATCAGGAACGTCATCGCGTCGGAAAGCTTGGGCGGAGCCAGTTCGGCAAGGAAAATTGCCGCTCCCACGCCGAACGGCACGGCAAGGAGCAGCGCCAGCACCGAGGTCACTACCGTTCCGTAGATGAACGGCAGCGCTCCGAACTCCCCCGTGACCGGATTCCAGACCGAGGTGATCAGAAAACGGAGTCCGAACTTTTCTCGCGCCAGGGCCGAATGAACCCACAGCTCCCCTACCAGCAGTGCCGTGATCACCAGAATCAACGTGGCGCAACTCAGGGCGAGAGCCTGCGCCATGCTGTCGCCGCTGAAGACTCGAGAGAGAAACGAAGCCCGCCCTTTCGGGCGGGCCGTCGGCGGTATGGTGACGGCGCTAGCCATTACTTTATTCTAGCGATTGCCTTCTGCTCCTTCGCGACGACCTCCTTGGGCAGCGGAGCATAGCTCAGCGCGGAGGTCATTGTCTGCCCGTCCTTAAGCATCCAGTTCAGAAAATCGGTGATCGCCTTCTTCTTCCCTGGGTCAGAGATCTTCTCGGGAACCAGGAGCCAGGTGAAGCTTGAGATCGGGTAAGCTCCCTTGCCCGGAGCGTTGGTGATAGAAACCCGGAAGTCGTCCGGCATGGTCTTTGCCGCCCCGGCCGCTGCAGCCGTGACGCTGGCAAGGCTGGCTTCGACGAACTCACCGTTGAGGTTCTTCACCTTACCCATCTGCATCTTGTTCTGGAGCACATAGGTCAGTTCAACATAACCGATCGAATTCGGAGTCTGCTTGATCTGGCCGGCCACGCCCTCGTTACCCTGGCCGCCTAGGCCGACCGGCCACGCCACCGAAGCGCCGCGCCCCACTTTGGTCTCCCACTCCTTGCTGATCTTGGACAGGTAGTCGACCCAGATGAACGTGGTGCCGCTACCTTCGGCGCGATGCACCACGACGATGTCGGTCTTGGGAAGGTTCACTCCCGGATTGGCCTTGGTCAACTCAGGGTCATTCCACTTCGTGATCTTGCCCAAGAAGATTCCGGCCAACGCCTCCGGCGTGAAGTTCAAGGGCGCGGTGACACTCTTGAGGTTGTACGCCGGAACGTCCGCGCCCAACACCGTGGGGAATTCCAGCACGGCCATCCCGCGTTTGTCACGGAAATCCTTCAATTGCATGTCTGTCAGCGCGTAATCGCTGGCGCCGAAGTCAACGGTCCCCGCGGTGATCTGTTGCACGCCGAACCCGGACCCTTTGGACTGGTAATTGATCATGACGCCGGTCTTTTTACCGTACTCATTGAACCACTTCGAGTAGACCGGATAAGGGAAGGTGGCGCCGCCGCCGTTGATGAGGTTCTGGGCGAACGCGCCCAGAACCACCATCCCTAACCCGGCCAGCACGTTCCGTAACTGCTTCATGATGTGTCCTCCTTGCTTCAATTGTCGTTTAGTACTGGATGCTCGGGGCCGTGCCCGGCAATACGTAACGCAAGTCGAACCAGATGGCGTCCTGATGCGCATTCTTGGGAGCGTTCGAGGCCACATAGAACGGGTCCCGAGTGAAGTAGGCGTACTGCACCATCTCCTGCAGAGCTCCATACTTGGCATCGCGCCACATGGTGTGAACCCAGCCGATCGTAAACTCCTGGATGGCCTTGTTTTCGGAGTTGGGCGAACCGACATAGCCCCAGCCGATCGGCGAGTGCGCGGCGTTCGAGTCTAAAGCGATATTCTTTCCGCTCGCAATGCCGCCGTAGTAGGTATAGAACTGGAATTTGCCCAAGGTCCACTCGAATCCGTTCACAGTCGATCCGGCGTGGATCGCCGACAGGCTGCCGTCGGAGCGGACAATCACATCCGGCACTTCGCCGAACAGATACCGGCCTTCGCCGTCGCTCCAGAAATTATTGGTAACCAGACGCAAACTCTTGGTCAATCCGAAATTGGCGTTGATCGATCCGCCCTCCCCAGTGGTGGTGAAAGATTGGTTGGTTGACGAATTGAAAACCTTGAATTGGCTGCTCACGCCGCCTATTTCGACATGCACCCGGGAGTTGGGCTGGAACGCCATCTTCGCGATGATGTCTGGGCGGAGCTGGGGAATATTGACGTCGTTGGTTTGGCTGTCGTCCAACTGATTACCGTAATCGCTCGAAAACACCGAAGCGGAGGGCAACTGCGGCGAACCGGCACCACCGGATCCGCCGAAATACTGGTCCGCATTCTCAAACGAGATGCCGATGTTGAACTTGTCGCCGTCGGAGTGATACAGGAAACGGTATCCAGGGATGCGGCCCCAAGTAAGGCCGTTCAGGTAGTTCACGTCGAACTCTTGCCCGTAGAACAGGTCGCCCGGCAATGCCGAAAGGCCGTTGCGATTGGGCGTCAGCAAGCTCCAGGACTGTCCAGCGAGCACCTCAAAATGCTTGTTGCGCAAGTCCACCCAGTACAAGCGCAAGCGCATCAGAACTGAGTTGCTGGTGACCTGCGTGTTGTTGCCCGCAAAATCTCCGACAAAGTCAGACTCCCAGTAGCCCAGGTAGTGCCAATCCTTGTAGGAGCCGTCTAAACGGGCGCCGATGCGTGAGTTCTGCAAGCTCATTTTGTCTTCCGAATCCCGCGCCAACGGAAGGCTGTTGTTGTAGGGAAACTTTCCAAAGTTGGTCTTCAAGCTATCGCCGTCCGCCGTGCTCCGCCAAGTATTCGTGGCATCCATGAATCCAATCGGTGTAATCGTAGTGCCTCCAACTTTGAGTTGCAGCGGGGAATCCGGAAGCGTCGCCTGAGCGGAGCCTTGCGGACCGGGAAGCGGGGCGGGTGCCGGCGGCGGAGGGACTACCGCGCTGGGCGCAGGTGCGGCCGGCAGCGGCGGCACGATCGGCGCGACCGTCGCAACGTCCCCCACATTGGACTTAGCGGGCGCCTCAGAAACTGGTGTCTGAACGACAGGAGTGCTTGACTGCGCGGCGGATACGCCGTCAATCTGCTTCTTCTGATCGAGCAACAACTGCCGCAACTCTTCGAGCTGCTTTTGCTGATCGTTCACCTGCTGTTTCAGATCCTGAATCTGCTGGGCATCGCCCGGGGTTGCGCTCTGCTGCTGGGCACCTGTCTGGTTCTGGCTATTAGTGGCGCTGTTGTCATCCGCGCCGTACGTCGCAACAGCCATGCCAAGCACTGCGATTACGCTGATTGTTCGCCGGATATACCGGTCGGCTCTTAGCCTCATGGGTAGGGTTTACTCCTCGTTGGTGTGTTTTTAAAGCCGGAAGCAGAGAATACCCTGTACTGGTGAGTCAATCGTGACAGTTGTGTCAAGAATTGATTACAACGCTTAGGTCAGCGGCAAAGTGATTGTAAACACAGAGCCTTTTCCGACCTGGCTGGTGGCTGATACGCCGCCGTTCATGCGCTCTACGATGTGCTTGACGATCGACAAACCCAGTCCCGTGCCTCCGACTTGGCGCGAGCGCGCTTTGTCTACCCGGTAGAAGCGCTCGAAAATCCGAGGAAGATCGCGCGATGGGATACCAACGCCGGTGTCGGAAACCATAATCCCGACGCTGGCGCCATTACGCTTGGCTTCCACCCGCACCTTGCCATCTGGACGGTTGAACTTGACGGCGTTGGCCAGTAGATTCACCAGAGCCTGCTCCAGCCGGTAGCGCGAGCCCATCACCACCAGGTCGTCGACCGGCCCACGTTCGAGAGAAACGCCGCGCAGAGCCGCCTCCGCCGCGACGGTAGACAGCGCGCTGTCGATGGCCTCCGACAGTGGCACGGGCTCCGTGTTCTGCACCTGTTCCCGGGTCTGGAGCTCAGAAAGGGTCAGCAGGTCGGCCGCGATGCTGTTCAGGCGGATCGCGTTGGAGCGGATGATCTCGAGAAATCGCCTGTTGTTGACCTGATCCTCGATGGCCCCATCCAGCAGCGTTTCCGCATAGCCGGCGATGGCCGCCAGCGGTGTGCGGAATTCGTGCGAGACGTTGGCCACGAAATCCTTGCGGACGTTTTCGAGCCTCTCTAAGTCCGTGATATCGTGCAGGATCGCGATCGCGCCGGGACGGTCGCCGGAAACCAACGGAGCGGCCAGCAACTCAAAGCTCCTTCCGCCGCCGGCCGGTATCTGAAGATTCAGTTTTACGGGTTCCCCCGATTTAATCACCTGACTGAGCGTGTCTTGAAGCATTGTGTCGCGCACCAGTTCCATCAAAGGCATGCCGCTTGAAGGCGTGCGCGTGCCGGCCAGCCGCGCCAGTGCTGCGTTACAAAAAGTCACGCGCAGGTTTTCGTCCACCGCGAGAACGCCTTCGGCCATCGAGGCCAGAATGGCCTCGCGCCGCGCCGCCTCGACTTTCGCCCGCTCCACCAGCACTCGGGTTTGTCCGGCCATTCGCAGCAGCGACCGGTCTAGAGCCGCCAACTGATCCACGCCCAGGTAGGTCAGCACGGTGCTACCGGCTCCTTCGCTGGCCTCCAGGAGACCTTCGGCGAAGACGCGCATGCGTTCGATCCTGCGGTCCAGGGCGCGGGACAGCGCAAACGCCAACGCCAGAGCAATGGCCAGAGCGCCTGCGACGGCCACTACCCAAACGCCCGGCGTCAGCCCGCGTAGCCCGCCGCCCGCCGCCAGGACCGCTGCAACAGCCGCCTCCGCCAGAAAGGCGCACCAGAATAGCCGCTGAAAGATGGTGCTGCGAAAGTTGGGCCGCACGAACACTCTCTCGGAAATCACCATCATCCTACCATCCCTCTGCAACCAATCCATTACATTTTCAGTGACTTCCCCGCCGTCAATCGGAGTTCACGTAATTGTAATGCAGACGTAATGATTACTCGGTTAATCTTGTGGGTAGATGAAGAAGATTGTACTCATCGAAGACGACGCCGACCTGTATTCCTTGATCCAGTACAACTTGGAGAAGGAAGGTTTCACCATGGTGGGCTCGCAAACCGGCAAAGGCGCAATCGAGTTGTGCCGCCGCGAGCGTCCCGACCTCATTATTCTGGACATCATGCTCCCGGATTCCGACGGGCTGGACATTTGCAAGGGCATCCGCGCCCATCCCGAGCTGCAGCACATCCCGGTTATCTTCCTCACCGCCCGAGCCTCGGAAACCGACCGCATCGTCGGCCTGGAGCTGGGCGCGAACGACTACATCGTCAAGCCGTTCTTCGTGCGTGAGCTGATCGCGCGCATCAAGATCCATTTCCGCGGCCAGCAGGGCGCCACCACCAAGCTGCTCAAGGCCGGGGAGCTGGAGTTGGACCGTCCGCGCTGCCAGGTGCGCCTGGCAGGCGTGGAAGTCGCGCTCACCGCCACCGAATTCCGTCTACTTGAGTTTTTGATGACCCGTCCTGGCGTGGTCTTCAGCCGCGAGCAACTGCTCGACGCGGTGTGGGGCCACGATCGCGCCGTCACCGACCGGACCGTCGACGTCTACGTGCTCCGGCTGCGCCAGAAGATCGAGACCACCGAAGGCGTCTCCTACATCCGCAGCGTCCGCGGCTTCGGCTACAGCTTCAACATCGAGGTCCCGGCGGCGCAAAGCCAGTAACGCGGCTTTACAGGGGAATCAATCCCAGGCTGATCTTGATCGCCGCATCGCCGCAGTATCGACCTGCCCGAGCCGCTTGATCAGACGTTGCCGGTCCACGGTGCGGGCTTGATCGAGCCGGATGGTTGACATGGCCGCCAGGCCGGCGCGACCGGGCGAGACGACAACCTCGTTCGGATAGGGCGGGGTCGAAACTCGGCTGGTTATCGCAGCCACAATCGTCGTCAGGGCATAGCGATTCGTAATGTCATTTTGAATGACTAGGGCCGGACGAGTTTTCTTTATCTCGTGGCCTACCGTCGGGTCGAGCGCCGTGAGGTAAATTTCCCCGCGCCGGGGGTAGTCCTTGGGATCTGTTCTTCTCTTTCCAGACTCTGCCATGCTTCCTGCTCCGCTGGGAACCACTCTTCTGCGATCTCCAGGTCCAGCTCGGTGTTCGCCAGAGCCCCCTTCTTGAGGCATTCACGCAGTTGCTCCGCCGCACGAGTCCGCACATAGTGATGCACGGCCCGCGAGATGAAGCGGCTGCGCTCGCCCTTGGGTGCTAGGCGGTCCAGAATCCGGACGGTCGCATCCGGACGCAGAATGTTCAATCGCCTGCTCATAGCCATAGGTTACACACTGTTCGTGTGTACTTCAGTGCGCCGCAGATGGAGCCTCCAGGCGCGTGTCACTTCCCGGTGAGGACCGGGCTGGCCTCGGCTTGGGCGATGAGTTTGTCCGCATCCTCACGCAGCAGGAATCGCTCGGTCACCAGCTTCTCCGCGGCCGACTTGACCGCCGCGACGTAACCGTCGTGGTTCTTGTAACGCTCCTCCAGCGACAGCCTGGAGTCGCCTGTCCTCGTTCGCTCGGCTTTGGTCTCGGCGAAAGGAATGTAGCCGCCGTTCAGCCCGCAGATCTGCCCCTGGTCGAAACCGCGCGCGGTGACATTCCAACCTAAATATGTTCCCAGCGGGGCTTGCCGCAATACCGACGGCACCCCTCCCACGTCCGACCCGTCCGCGTTGACCCTCGGAACCAGCAGCGTGATGTTCTGCTTGACCCGCGGCGGCTCGATCGAGATCACTCCGGAGAGATCGTTGTAATGGAAGCCGGGGCCGAAATCGTAATCCGGCAGCGAATTGATCACCGGCTCGGGAGCGCCTGGAATTTTTGGAAACCCCATTGCCGCTGGCGTGGGCTTCACCAATTCCCCGGCCGCGAGGCGTGGATATTGGCTCGCAGGCGGCTCCGTTCCCTGCGTCACCCACTCCGTCAAATCCACCATCAGTGCGCGCAGCGTATCGGATTCCGGATTCGGATTCGCCGCCAGCACACAGCCATTGGGAGGATTCGCAGCCGCCGCGTTGAACCCTCCCCGCCCGCCTCCATGCGTTGTTCCCGGCGAAAAATAGCGCCGGACGTTAGCGGGCAGCGCAATATCCGCCTTCGCATCCGTGCCGACCAGATTCGGCGACATCCGCAAATCCCAAAATTCGGATCCGCCGAAGGTCTCAAAAATCTTCGGGCACGTCTTAGTGGCAGAGCAGCGGTCGAGCAGGCTCGCCGTCTGGCGGCCGCGCGTTTTGTCCGCGTATTTGCTCCACCACAGCACCGCATCGCTGCCCGGCTCATCCGGATTCGCTGCTCCGCTCGCGTTCGCGAAGCGGAAATTCATCGCCAGTTGCCGTCCCGCGATGTTCGCATTCGCTCCGTCCCACACGATTCTGCCGGCTTCGTCCTGATTGAATCCCAGATGGATGAAGCTACGGATGAAATTGCCGGATTGCGAATTGCCCTGACTGATCGCCCACTTCACTTGGCCGGCGATGGGATTCGCGTTCCCTGCGTCGTCCTTTTCCGCGTAGCGCAAGAACGAATTCAGATCGCGCGTTGCCGCGTAGCCGATGCCCAGCACCAGCGGATCCTTGGCCGTGAACACCAGCTCATAGAGGTATTTCGGATCGAATCCGCCTTTGACGCAAATCTTCGACGCATCGGGCGTTCCCGGAAACGGCGTGGATGCGCAGTCGGCGAATGCCCATTCGCTCGCGGGAATCGGCACGGGCTTCGCTTCTTCCGACGCCAGCGTCGCCAGGGATGCCATGCTCGTACTCAGGCTCACCGGACGTTGATAGGTCAACCCGCCTCCGATCGCCGCCGTCAGCGCGAGGGTCGTCGTGTTCGCCGGCATATTCATGAAGCGCGCCAACACCGGACCCGTCATCCGCGGGCTTCCTCCACTATTGGCGGCATTCTCCGCCACGGGAACGTTCAGCGTCTGCGAATTCGCGTTAGGAAGAAGGTCGCCCTGCCATCCGCTGACCACGCTGAGCTGCCCCTCCGCCGACCCAGCCGTGTTACCCCTGCCCCGATTTACTACGCTATATAGCAGCACGTGATTCGATTTCGCCGCATCCACTGGCATCGAGATTGCGAACGTCCCCGAATACTCCACCATCCCGTGCGAGTTCTTTGGCGCGAATTGGAGATCCGTGATGATCGCGTTGTGCGGGTCCTTCGGGTCCAGCTCGCCGTAGAAGCGCCCGCGGAGCGTTTCATACGTCCCGGCTCGGCCGAACGTCTGCCCGTTGAACGCGGGCGATTCCTTCTGCTCGATCACGATGCGCGTGATTCGCGCGTCAAGCGTCGCGCTGGCAAGCAGCATTGCGATTGCCGCCGTAAACGCAGTGGAAGCTGCCTTCATGTCCGGTCATTATATCCCCCTGGTTCGACGCGTTGCCGTCCTCGTAAAAAGATTCTGAAAAAATGTGTAGTGCCGAGCTCATAGCGCTGTGATAGAGTCAATCGGCAGCGGAGGGGTTATGGGACGGCTACGCTTTTTGCTCCCGGTTTTCGCGACCCTGCTGGCGGCGGCAGACGCCCCGTCCTGGAGCACCAAACCGATCTCGGAGTGGACCGATGATGACGCGCGGGAGGTGCTCGACTCCTCGCCATGGGTGAAGTGCGTCACCGTTCAGCAGGTACGCAACCTAAGCCCCGATGAGCGGCGTGAGGGTGGAGACTGGGATGCCGGCATCGGCCCCGGCGTTGGCCTCGCCGGCACCGGCATTTTGGGTCCCGAGGAACAGGCCGAAGCCCTTGCCCGCGCCCATCAACGCCAAAATTTGGGCAGCGTTATGGTCCGCTGGGAAAGCTCGCTGGTCGTTCGCTCCGCCCAGAGCAAGCTGGGTCTGCCCAGCGCAGCTCAAAACACCGACGATTACTACGCGATCGCCGTCTACGACATCCCCACACCGACGCGTTGGAACACCGCGAATGAGCTGAAGGGCATCGCGTTCCTCCGGCGCGACAAGAAAAAGGATCTTCACCCGGCGCGTGTCCTGATTGAGCGCCACACCGGCGGCAAGGCCACGGTGGTCTACCTGTTCCGCCGCACTCAGGAGATCACTCGCAAGGACCGCACCCTGCGCTTCGTCGCCCAGATCGGGCGCCTCTTCGTCTCCCAATTCTTCTTCACCGAGGACATGGTCGTCGACGGGCGCCTGGAACTCTAGCGGCCGTGGCGGCCTGTGTGCCGCCCTCTGTGACAACGCCGTGAATTGCAGCCCCAAAGAATGCGATAGTGAATAGAACCAAGTCGTTTCGAGGAGGTCTTCCAGGGAAGCTCGTGCTCTTACTGCAATGCCGTGTCTCGCGTTGTTGTGGAATGCAGGAAGCTGTTGGTCGCGTCTGCTGTTTGTAACGCCTGAATACGAATGGCACTAGACCCATCCCAGACGGCCATCGCCCCGCAGAAGAGCGCCTGCAACGATATTTTCGAGAAGTGCCGCGCCTTCACGCGCCCGCACGATCTGCAGCAGGCCGGCCTGTACATGTATTTCGAGACCTTCGGCGACCGCGAAGGGTGCGCCCCCGGCGAAGTTCGTCTGGGCTCGGACGGCAAGAACGTCCTGATGTTCGGGTCGAATGACTACCTGGGCCTGATCACCGACCCTCGCGTCACCGAAGCCGCCGCCGGCGCCATCCATA
>JASHNT010000061.1 GCA_030041495.1 Bryobacteraceae bacterium
AATGAGTTCCATCAGTGGCGTGGTCCATCCGATAAAAGCGAGGCAGGAGATCGCGGCGATGGACCGCAAGAGCAAGCCCAGCGCGAGGGGCAGGCTGCTCCAGGCGATCGACACGGGCGCAGGTCCGCCGATCTGGATCAGGATGCCCAATGCGGTCAGCACGGCAAACGAGACCGGAACAGACAAAACGGTGAGCCAGCTTGCGAGCGGAATTTGAGCGCCGGCGACGGCGGCCAGGGACACAATCAACGCGATGACGACGCATCCGGGGACGGGCGGAATCAGGAGGGCGATGAGGAGAAAGCCTCCGCCGAAGAGCACCTTTTCCCACGGACTGCGGCCGCGCCAACGGTTGGTGAATGCGATGTCGCTCAAGTGCGGATGGAGGTGCATGTGACGCTTGACCCGCTCCCCGCCTTTAACGCGTTCGATGCCCCGGCGCGCGCGCAATTTGCGAATCGCCCACCACAGAATGGCGACGCCCAACGCTCCCTGCAATCCGAACAAGATCCCCTCGGCGAGAGGGCCGGGAACGTACAGCGAGGTCGCGATGGGGCGGAAGCCAGGCCGGAGAGCCTGAACGGCGCCCTCGGCCCGGTCGTCGCTGCCCAAACGGGTTGTATTGCGATTCGCGAAGAACATGGCGATGACCAGAGACGCAAGCAAGCCTAGCGCGGCCGTGGCGCGCAAGCCGATTCTATGTTGCCTTGACCGCGGCTCATTGTGTTCGTCGAAGTCCGGCATCCGGCTGGCCGCGAGCGCCCCGAGCAAAGCCACGGTCAACATTCCTTCGGCGATCGAGATGGGGATTTGAGTGATGAAGAAGATCCCCGAGAACTTGAGGAAGGAAGCCAGGAACCCGCCCTGCGGGGACGGGTAGGCCAGGCCCAACTGAGCCGCCGTGGTGACGTAAGTGGCGAGATCGCCGGCGACGGTAGCGGAGAAGATGGCGCGCGCGTTCTTCCCGTGCTCGCGGGATCCGAAGCGCAACACCAGCCAGGTGACCCATGGCCCCACGATGCCGAGCGAGAATAGATTCGCTCCGAGTGTGGTCAATCCGCCATGCGCCAGCAGCAGAGCTTGAAACACCAGGGTGATCAATGCCAGCGCCGGCATGGCCTCCGGCCCAAACAGATAGACTCCGACCGCGGTTCCGGTAGGGTGGGAGGAACTGCCGGTGATCGAGGGCAGCCGTAAGGAGCTCAAGGTGAACAAAAACGCTGCGGAAGCGGCCAGCAGCACGCGGTTCTCGCGCTTGATCTCCAGGTTGCGAGCAACCGCGCGCACACTTAGAACGGCTGGAGGAAGTGAGGCAAGCCCCCAGCCGATGCAGTGCGAAATGGGAAGGAAGCCCTCGGAGATATGCATGGGTCAATCCTGCCCTCGCGCCAGGCTCGGCAGCAATCGAGCCGAGTTGCCGATGAAGAGCAACTCCGAAGTCACATGGATCAGAGCCGCGAGCACGGGGTTCAGCATGCCGCACGCGGCCAGCAGCACGCCAACGCCATCGACGATCAGGGTTCCGGCGAAATTGGCGTAAATAATGTTGCGGCAGCGGCGCGCGATTTTCAGCACCTGAGTAAACCGCAGGAGGTCATTGCCGAGCAGCACTACATCGGCGCTTTCGCGCGCGACCTCAGTCCCCGAGCCCATCGCAACGCCTGTATCCGCCTCCAACAAGGCCGGAGCGTCGTTGATGCCGTCGCCCAACATGACCACGTACTTCCCGGTAAGACGCAGGTCTCTAACCCACTCCACTTTGTGCTCGGGAAGCAATTTGGAATGAACCTCGTCGACGGCGAGTTGTTTGCCGATGGCTTCACCGATCTCACGGTGATCGCCGGTAAGCAGGACGGTGCGGCAGCCCATGGCTTTTAACTCGGTCATGGCGGCGGCGGCTTCGTCTCGAACGGCGTCAAGGACCTCGAGCGAGCCCAGATACTTTCCGCCAGCGGCTACCAGGACCTGGGAACTTCTCGGGGCCGAGGTTGAACCCCCGGGCACGGAAATCTGTTCCGCGGCCAGAAAGGCGTGGGTGCCGATGACGGTGCGGACGCCGTCCACGTAGCACACAATGCCTTTGCCGGGGAAGTACTGAAAATCGCGCGGCTCTCCGGCCGGCACCGACCATTCCTGGGCTTTCGCGGCAATGGCTTTGGCGACGGGATGTTCGGAGAAGCGATCGGCGGAAGCCGCGACGGCGACCACATGCCTGGGGTCGACATTCCCGGCAGCGTGGACTCCGACTACTTGCGGCACGCCAAGCGTCAGCGTGCCGGTTTTGTCCAGGACCACGACATCGGCGTTGCTCAACCCTTCCAGATACCGGCCGCCCTTGATGATGACGCCCTTCTGAGCCGCGCGGCCGATCGCGCCGAGGATCGCCAGAGGGGTTCCGGCGGCAACCCCGCAAGCTCCGCACACAAGAATGACGGAGATCGTAGAACGAGCGTCGCGCGTCACCACAAATGTGAAAGCCGCGCAGGCCAAGGCAAAATACACCAGATAGCCGGCCAGCCGGTCCGCGATTTTTTCGATCGGAGCGCGGGAATGCTCGGCCCGCTCCACCAATTCGATGATGCGTCCGAACGCGGTCTCATGTCCGATCTTCTCGGTCTGAACCTCCAGTACGCCGGATTGATTGATCGTGCCCGCGAACACACGGGACCCTGGGATTTTTTCAACCGGCATCGACTCTCCGGTGATAGCCGCCTGATCGACGAAGGAGTGACCGCCGGCCACCAGGCCGTCCACCGGAATACGGGCGCCCGGTCTAACCAGTACGACGTCTCCGGTCCGGAGGTCCGCCAGCGTCCGCGGGGCCACTTGGCCCCCGTACCGAATTTCCGCAGTGGCCGGCAACAAGTCCAGCAACTGGCGGATCGCGCCCCGGCCTCGGCCGACCGTCATTCCTTCGACGATTTCGGCGATCAGCACGAAGACAGTGATGAGGAGGGCGGTGATGAATTCGCGGATGGCGGAGGCGGCGACAAGGGCGATGGTCATGGAGAGTTCCATGGTCATACGGCCCTTGACCAGGTCCGCGAGAGCCTCTTTGAAGATGGGAAACCCGCCGATCAGGATTCCCGCCAGCGCAACGAAGTCCACCCCACGATAGCCGGGCACAAAGCCCCACCAAACCACGGCGATGACCAGCGCGACGAAACCGACCCGAATCCAGTCCTCGCGATGCCCCTGGTGATCCGCACCGTTTTGCTCTTGAGGGAGCGTGTGAAGAGGGCCGGGCGGCTCAGAGCCCGCTCCGGCCGGCGGTTTGTCAGCTTCCGCTAAATGGGTTGGCACGATGAGTACCCGCTGCTGTGGTCCGGTCGAGATCCTAGGCCGCGTGCCGGTGATGCTTCGCAAGCTCCTGATGGATTCTGGCCAGGCTCCGCAGCGCCTCAGCGGCTTCACGGGAGTGAGCTGCGTAGTGCCGCGCTTCTCCGGCGAGTTGAGGATGGGTCTTCTCATACGGAGCCGCCAACTCTTCGTGAATTTTGGCGTCCTCCTCATGCTCGGCGGCGTGCGCGGCGAAATGCGTGGCGAGTTTAATATGGTCGTCGCCGGTCTTGTGGGTTAGGGCGAGGTTTCTGAACTCGGCTGCAGTCAGTTTCATGTTGGCTCCTTTCCCGGTGGAAGACCGGGTCACTTTCTGTCACTGGTGAATGGAGCACGTTGAAGACATTCCTGAGGCTCGGGGAACTGAATCGTAAGTTATTGAGCTAGAAAGACCCGCTACGCGCAGCGAGGGAGAAGCCGGGCGGGTCACGTCCGGAGCTGGGTGATTTGGCGCGGGGGTTGCGTCTTCGGGCTTGAGGCTCGCGGTTCCTTGGTCACTTGCCGGGCTCTAGTCCGCAGGCGGCTTCTCAATGCGGTCGACGATTAACGTGTCCATTGGGGCCTTCCCGGAGTCGAACTTCAACCCGAGCTGGTCTTCCACCGCAGTCATGAAGGTCTCACCTTCCGCCCAAGATAAGGCAAAGAAGTAGTTCCCCTTGAGGCCAGTCCTGTCCAGCACGGGACGGCCAATGCTCGCGCTGGGGTCGCCCAGGGACAGCGTTGTCTCCGCGAAGTCCTGCATGCTCCCTCGGTAGACTAAATTGCCGGCTGCACCCGGCGGCGGTGGGATTAGCCGGGGAGCAGGCTCTCCGGGCTTCCATTCGAGAAGTTTCGATTTCGGCCCGTTCTTGCCCACTGTCAGCAGATACACCTGCATTTCCCTGGTTTGGTGGCGTACCGCCAGTTGGGATCGGTCTGCCAGCATGGTCTGGAGCATTCGTCTGAGTTCCGGCGCGCTGACGGGTTTTTCGGTCCTCGCCTCCAGATCGAATCTATCAGTGTCGAACCAAGCTGGTCCTCCAGAGAGTTGACCGTCTGTCAGATGGTACGCCTGGAGAACGATCCGCCTGGCGGTGACCTTTGTTCCCACGGCCCTGCCAGTCGAGAAATAAAAAACATCTGCGCCACGGGGGTCCGCGGACTTATCCGGCTTAATGGACACGGCGTCAAACGTGTGCGGGGTTTCTTGAGCCTTTGCCACAGGCGGCATTATGGCTCCGGCCACGATCAACGCCCGGAGCAGTCTATCCAGTTTGGCCACTGAAGAAGGGGACGAGTCCTCCCGCACCGACGATTACGTCGCGCCATATCAGTCACAATGGCGCGGACACGCCGCGCCATATCAGTTCTCCGGATCGGGTTGCGGGGCTCCGCGACCCCCGCGTCCTCCACGCCCCTTTGCGGGCCGGGCGGGGGGAATGCGGAAAGCCATGAATTCGGCTTGGGGTTTTCCGTCGATGTTGCCGCCAACGGGAATCACGATGTATTGCACACCGTCCACCGTGTAGGTCATGGGGCCGCCGGTGGCTTGGGCGGGCATGTAGACGGAGCCGACAAGTTGGCCGGTGGCTTTATTGTAAGCGTCGAGCATCGCGCCCTTGCGCCCGTCATCCATGGTCACGGTGCCTTTTTCTCCGGCGATGACCAGGGTCTTGGTCACCAGAGTGATCGCAGCGGGGCCGCGCCCAAGGCGCCCAACATTCAGACCCTTCAGGGCCGGGTTGTTGCGAATGTTGTCGGCAGTTTCACCGTGCGGGACGTGCCAGAGGATGGTGCCGGTCTTCAGGTCGATCGCCGAAATCTGCGCGTAGGGAGGCTTCAACAAGGGCAGTCCGTCCACGGTCAGTGCGCCTTGTGCGCCGGGAGCGCGTCCGGAAATATAGCCGACATCGGAACGCGTTCCTGAGGGTACCAGTCCGATACCAATCGCGCCGCGGGCGGAGCCGACGTAGACGACGCCAGTCTCTGGGTCGAGCGAGCCTCCCATCCAGTTGGAGCCGGACAGCGACGCGACCAGAGTGGCCCAAGGACCCTCGGCCTTGCTCACCACCGGAGGCGTGAAGATGGGACCCATTTTGTAATGCTTCACGAGGTCCAGAGCCTTCTGGTGCAGCTCCGGAGTGAAGTCGATCAGCACGCTTTCATCGACACCCTGGTTCTCGTAAGGCGGCGGAGCGGTGGGGAAAGGCTGCGTGGGCGAGTACCACTCGCCTGGAACGTCGCCCTTTTCCACGGGACGCTCATCGATGGGCCAAATGGGCTTGCCGGTCTCGCGATTGAACACATACAGGAACGCTTGTTTGCTGGGCTGCGCCACCACGGGTGTTCGCTTGCCCTTGATCTCGACATCGGCGAGGATCGGCGGGGAGGGGTTGTCATGATCCCAGATGCCGTGATGGACGAACTGATAATACCAGCGCATCTTGCCGGTTTCGAGATCCAACGCGACGAGGCTTTCACCGAACAGATTTTTTCCCGGACGCGGGCCGCCGTAGAAGTCGCCGGTTGGCTCCTCGACGCCGACGTAGACCACGCCGGCTTTTTCGTCGATCGAGGATTGTCCCCAGGAGCCGGTGTTGCCGGTGTAGGACCAGGAGTCCTGCAACCAGGTATCGAATCCGGGTTCGCCGGGTTTCGGGACGGTGTGGAAGATCCACTTACGCTTGCCGGTGCGGACGTCGTAGCCGCGGACGTATCCCTTTACGTTCGTCTTGCTGGTGGGCACGCCGCCGGGTTTGTGCGCTGCGCCGACCACGATGGTGTCGCGGCCGATCATGGGAGTGGCGTGGATGCCGATCTCACTGCTCATCGGATCGATTTCCTGATCGTCATCGGTTTTGAGATCGACGACGCCGTCGACGCCGAAGGTGGGGATGCGGTTGCCGGTTTTCGCCTCGAGCTCAACCATACGATAGCCGGTGGTGAAGTAGACGATGCGCTTGTCGTTACCGTCGGCCCAATACGCGAGGCCACGGCCGGAGAGACGGCGGGGCGAGACATCGGCGCGCTTGCCTTCATCTTCGCGATGGGTCCACAGCAGCTCGCCGTTGGCGGCGTTGAGCGCGATCACGTCGCGACGTTCGCCGGCGGTGGAGTAAAGCACGCCGTCGATCACCAGCGGAGTCGATTCGAGATTGGTCTCCGGCGTCGGACCGAGGTTAGCGGTGGTGAAGGTCCAGGCGACTTCGAGCTTGGAGAAATTGCTCGCGTCAATCTGGCTGAGCGGCGAATAGCGCGTGTTGCCGGAATCGCCGCCGTAGGAGGTCCAATTGCCGTCCGCTGCGCCCTGCTGGGTTTGGGCGGGAAGCGTCAACATGAGGAGAAACGCGGCCGCACCCGCAATTGGTGGGGCAAACCGCGGAGCAAGCTTGAGCCATCGCCTGGTTCTGCCTGTGCGCCGTGAGTTCCTGCAACTTACCATCGTGGTTTCCCTCCTCGTCCTATCCTGGGACGACAGGAAGAGTTTACATCATTCACGACAGTTCCGAGGTGGAGACCGTTTTGGATCGAAGCCTCTCGAACTAAGTCGAGGATCTCGATGCCAGTTTCGGATGGAACCCAAACCAAAGGCCAGCTTGAGCAGCCCGGCAGCGGCGGAGTTAACGGCCCCTCTTGCTATTGGCTGGTTCAAGGAATCAGTCACGCCTTCTCCTCACGAGCGGGCCATGTTATTCTGAAGCCCTAAAGTGTCCAGAATAGGTAAGGTTCGGCCTGATCGTAACAGGCCTACCGTCGCGAAAACCTCGTCGAGACGGTTCGTAGTGGTCTTCGCTCTGGCCGCGCTAGTGCAATTTGGACTCCTGCTGACTCCATGGTTTCGGCCGGCGATAAACTCCCTTTCTTTTTTTGCGGTCCGCATGTCCTCCGCAACGATCAACCTGTTGGGGGGACACGCGCTCGCCAGAGGAGCGTCGCTGGTGTCGTCGGTGAACGGATTCGGTGTGGAAATGAAGGACGGTTGCAATGGAGTGAACGTCGTGATCCTTCTCTGGTCGGCGGTTCTTGCCTTCCCCGGATCAGTCCAATGGAAAGCGGCCGGATTGCTCGCCGGGGCCTTAGCCGTTCAGAGCCTCAATTTCGTGCGCTTTATTTCCTTGTTCTACCTCGGCCAGTATAGTTACTCCTGGTTCGAGTTCGCCCATCTGTACCTTTGGGAGACTTTGATCCTGCTCGACGGCCTGGTCTTTTTCGGGCTATGGGTGAAGTACTCCTCGCGGAGCTTCAAGGGTCTGCTTGCTGCAAAATAGTCCAGCTCGCAACCTCCTGCTGCGGGCGATTGGTCTCCAGATCGTCGCGCTTGGAACCTGGTGGCTTGTTCTTTATCAACCATCGCTGATGCTTCTGCGTGTTGCGGTGGAGGTACCCTTTACCTTTCTGCTAAGCCAGCAATCGCCGCCGCCGCTCCAACTGGATGCCAAGGGCGATTGGAATTTCAGCATTCCGGTGAACACGGTGGTGAACGATCCGAAGGAGGGATCGGGCCCAAGGCAGGTCGGCTCCATCGATTTTGCCGCTCCACCTGAGAACGTGGCGCCGTTCACGACGGGCTGGTTCGTCTATCTCGGCTTGGCGCTGAGTCTTCCGTTTACGAAAGCCCATCTACGGCGGACGCTAATCGGCATCGCGATCCAGACCGCCGTCAGTGTGCTGGCTCTGTTTGTTTATGCCGAGGTGAACGCGCTGGGAATCCTAGCCAGCCTCCACGCGGCGCCGGCCCCCTTCTATGAATGGTTGCTGAAATACGCGTACCATATCGATTACCTTGTGATTCCTTATGCGGGCCCGTTCTTGCTCCTGCTGGTGATTCATCCGGCCTGGTGGGCGCAACTAACCGGCGAAAGCAGTGAGGCCCCGTTAAAACGAGGGGACGCCGCGATCTCCGCACAGACTGCCGCGCGCTAACCCGATTGCGGTTGGGGTTGCTGCTAGTGCGCCGGCTACGCTGTCGCTCGGTGGCGTAGCTTCCAGCTTCCGAACCCAGCCAGCATCGCCGTCAGGAGAATCATGCCCCACTCAGACAGCGTCGGGACCGGTAGGCTGAGACCGGGCGGTTGGGTGCCGGGTGTCAAGCCGCCGAAGAAGATCCCGTAAAAGTTCCCGGAAGTGAGGGTCACGTTGGAGAAATTGATGGGGATCGGGGCGAAATCAGCCCCCGAGAAAGTGTGGCCGGTCCAGCTTGTAAGCGTTGGGCATGTACTGAGGTCGACCGGGGTTTGCGCCAAAGGCGTTGCGGGGATCGTGTGCCCGCCGCTGTTGACCTGGTAAATTACCGCAAATAGGCCGGTGGGAGGCGATCCCGACGGGTTCAGACAAGTCATCGGCATGCTGAGCCCGCTCAGGGTGCCGGTCGCACTGGCTAGGAATAGTTGGCCAAAGGAATCGCTGTTGAAACAGTTGAACAAAGTCAAGGGCGCCGTCTCCGTCGGGATATCGCACATGCCATTCCAGGTCGAATAGACGCCGCCCGGCACTACAGCAGTCTGCGGCACGCCGCCAATGCTATAAGCAATGGCGAAATCGCATGCCGAGGTAGTGGCCGTCAATGATCCGATGGCGCAATCGTCGAGCGTCGCGCCAGAGCCGCTAGCGAACTCGATGAAGGAGGCAGTATACCCCGCCGGACCGTTGTTCCAGTTGAAGTCAAACCCGATATTGACGCCGTTGGGGCCCGCGCCTGAGTCTCCCGGTCCCGCCGCAGTCCACGACGGTGGCGCCGCCACCAGAAGACTCAAGCCTCCACAGCAAGTGAGTTGCAGAAGCAGGAGCTTCAGAAAACGAAAAATCATTGGTTGTACCACAACGTTTGCTCGGACCAAGTTCACTCCTTCCTAAAGCTGTTAAGAGCCAAGCGCAGCGCGCTAAACGCCCAGATGGTGGCTCATCGCACACGCTAAGCGTGGCAATTCCGCAACACGTCTTGAGCTGTTTGGGCTTAGCATAAAGATTATCATGAGGATGCCGCGATTTCACCTGGGTTCCCGCCGCGAACTCTCTAGGATAAATCCGACGCGCCCGGCGGAGCTACGGTCTGGCATTGTCGACCGTACAAAGCGGGACCAATGGCCGGCAGTCGCCTCGATCCCGATCGGAATGTCAGGTAGGGGTATCGGAATCGACCTGCACCGTTGGCGTTGACGGCCGGTTAGCGGCCTTGCGAGGCTTCGCGGATTTGCTCGGTATGACGCCTGCCATGACCTGCAATTAAAAGAAGAGCCTCGGCGCCATTAAGGGGTCCGAGCGCCTGATGGACGGCGCTGCGCGAAAGCAGGTTCGGGCCTTGCTCGGACGCAAATCGAAGGGTTTCGTCGCGGGCGGCATTGAAATCCGCAAGGGCTTCGGAAATGCTCGCGTACTTGCCGGCAGGATGGGTGGCTTCAGGCGCGGTTCTGCGGGTGCTTCGGTTCACCACGCGTTCCGCGAGAGCGGCTTCTTTTGCAGCATCGCGGGTTGCGGGAGTTCCGGGCTCGGACGCTTTCAGCATGCCGAGAAAGCGGCGCTCGACGTGGGTGAGATGCTCGAGACACTCGAGAACCGACCAACGATCCGGGGCAGGCCGGGTGCGTGCCTGCTCTTCGGTCAGACCGCTGACTGCGGCAATCAACTCCGCGCGGGCGCTTTCGAGTTGCCCGGCGACGTCTTGTGTTTCTTGAGGCGCCATACGATGAAGTCTATCAAGGACGAGACCCGGAGTTCGCGATTGTGTTCTAGAATGGCTGCGAGGAGAGGAGCAAACGATGAAAGCTCTGTGTGTTCCCGCATTTATCGTCCTCGCGCTGGGCTCGGTTGTTGCGCCGCTCGCGGCGCATCACTCATGGCCGGTGAATTTCAACCAACTGGTGACCGTGAAGGGCACCGTGACCGAATTCGTGTGGACCAATCCGCACCCGATGATGACTCTGGAAGCTCTTGGTGCAAACGGCCGGACGGAGAAATGGGTGATGGGCGGGCCCGCCATCAATCGGATGGAGGCCAACGGCTGGACCAAGACGACGGTGAAGCGCGGCGACGTGATCACCGGCATCGGCTATCAGTTCGCCGACGGCGAAAAGATCCTCAGGCTGGAGCGCGTGGTGCTGGCCGACGGGAGGCAGTTGCCGCTGTACGGACGCTAAAAGCGCTTTCTCTGGACTGGTGTGGAATCTTGTATCCTTTGAGGAGCAGAGATTGCGTCCATGAAGCGCTTCCTTTTTCCGGTTGCTGTTGTGGTTGCGATCGGTGCTCCTCTCGCGGCGAGCCAATCGACGGATTCCTACCGCGCGCTGATTTCGACGTATTGTTTCACTTGCCACAGCACACGCCTGAAAACGGGCGGTCTGGCGCTGGAGGGTCTGAACCTCGAATCGCCGGCGGATAACGCGCAAATCTGGGAAAGGGTGTTGCGCAAGCTGCGGGGGCATCAGATGCCTCCGCCGGGCAGTCCACAACCGCCGCTGAGGGATGTCGATTCGTTCTCCACGTGGCTGGCCAACACGCTCGACACACATGCCAAGGGTCCGACCGCGGGCTACGTGCCGATCCAACGATTGAACCGGACGGAGTACGCCGCGGAAGTGAGAGCTCTGGTGGGCGTGGATGTGAACCCGAAGGAAGTTCTGCCGCAGGACATCCAGGTGGAGGGGTTCGATAACATCGCGGCTGCGCTGAGCGTGTCGCCCGCGTTTCTGGATCAATTTGTGGCGGCGGCGCGGCACGTTGCACAGCTTGCGGTTGGTAATCCCGATCCTCGCGTTTCCAGCACGACGTATGGGATCGATGCCAACCGGAATCCCGAAAATCCTCCGCCTCCCGGCACTCGGGAAGGCATCCGGTTCAGGCACAATTTCACGGCCGATGGCGAGTATCGCATCACGCTCGACAACCTGGCCGTGGGTCCGTACAGCAACGCTCTGGAGAATGAGAGCACGGTGGTGATTCTGATCGACAACAAGGTGGTGTTTCGCAAGTCAATCGGCGGGGCGGCGGATCTGGCGCTGGCGGATCGGCAAGCCGGAACCGGACGCGCGGAGATCATGGCTCGGTTTTCGAAGATTCCCGTGCAGGTGAAAGCCGGGGAGCACGACGTGGTGGTGGCGTTCGTGGACCGATCCCATGTGGAGACGGACGAGAACGTGGAGAACCTGGAAGGCTACAACGGCTTGACCGGCAGCCAGGCTCCCACTGACAACAGAGCCCATCTTGTCGACGGCGTGGTGGTCGCGGGGCCGTACAATCCGACGGGCATTTCGAGAACGCCCAGCCGGGCGTTAATTTTTGTGTGCGATCCCAAGACAGTAGGAGCCGGCGCAGGGCCGGTGCGGCCGTCGCAACAGCAAGGAACTTCGCCCTATCGAGCCGCGCCAGGCTCCGTTGTGCCGGCGAATTCAACGGGAGAATCCGCGTGTGCGAGGCAGATTACGGAGAATCTGGCTCGGCGGGCGTTCCGAAGACCGGTTAGCGCGGAAGATATGAACCGGCTGATGCCGTTTTATGAGGCGGGCCGCAAAGACGGCGGAACATTCGACCAGGGAATCGAGCAGGTGGTGGCCGCGGTGCTGGCCAGCCCGCAGTTTCTATATCGCGCGATTCGGGGACCGAAAGGCACGTCGCCGGACACGGAGTTTGCGCTCACCGATCTGGAGCTGGCTTCGCGACTGTCCTTCTTCTTGTGGAACACGGGACCAGACGACCAATTGTTGAAGCTGGCTGAGGCGAACGGGTTGAGCAAGCCGGGAGTGTTGAACCAGCAGGTGAAACGGATGCTGGCCGACCCGAAGGCCTCCAGCCTGGTCACCAGCTTTGCGATGAAGTGGCTGAATCTGACCGATCTCGATCAAGTGATTCCCGATCCGAAGTTGTTCCCCGGATTCACCGACGCACTGCGGCGCGATTTCCTGACGGAAGTTGAAGATTTCGTCGGCAGCGCCTTTTCCGATGACCGCAGCGTGGTGGATCTATTGACTGCTGACTATACCTACGTGAATGACCGGCTGGCCCGCCATTACGGTATTTCCGGCGTCACGGGCTCGCAGTTCCGGAGGGTCTCGGCGATTCCGGACGTGCGCCGGGGATTGCTGGGCAAGGGCGCCATTCTGCTGCGGACATCGTACGGCGATCGTACCTCGCCCGTGCTGCGCGGAGCGTGGGTGCTGGATAAACTGCTCGGGACTCCGCCGACTCCGCCTCCGCCGGATACGGCGACGGACCTTTCGCAGAAGGCCGGCGAGCAACCGAAGACCGTGCGGGCGAGGCTGGAGCAGCATCGCTCCAAGGCGAGCTGCAGGATGTGTCACGGGGTGATCGATCCGATCGGATTGGCTCTGGAGAATTACGATGCGATCGGCGAATGGCGGACGATGGACAGCCAGGCGCATGCTCCGATCGATGCGAGCACGGTGCTGCCAACGGGAGTCGCGATCAATGGCGAGGGGGAACTGAGGAACCAGCTTGTGGCGCGACCCGAAGTTTTCGCGCAGACCGTGACCGAGAAACTGCTGATGTACGCGGTCAACCGGCAGCTCGAATATTTCGATATGCCTCAGGTTCGCGCCATTGTTCGCGGCGCGGCGAAGGATAACTACAAGCTGTCTTCGATCATACTGGGAATTGTGAATAGCGACGCTTTCCGCAAGCAGGGTGCGGAAGAGCCCGCGAAGGCGGCCGTAACGAAAGTGGCGGCCCGATAGGAGATTGCATGTTCATCACCAAGAAGCACATTCCTCGCAGAAGGGTGTTGAAGGCTGCGGGAGTGTCGTTGGGGTTGCCGTTTCTGGACGCGATGGTGCCGGCGGGCAGGGCTTTTGCGCAAACCGCCGCGGCTCCCAAGTTGAGGATGGGCTTTTTCTATCTGCCTCACGGCGCGATCATGTACAACACGTCGCATGGTCCGGCGATGGACAAGTGGACGCCGTCGGGCGCGGGTGAGAGTTTCAAGCTCAACACAATTCTGGCTTCGCTCGAGCCCTACAAGAAATACGTTTCGTCGTTCGGGAATCTGGAAAATAAGGCGACCGCGGGGTCTGTTCACACCTTCACTCCAGCGACCTGGCTGAGCGCGACGCGTCCGGACACCGGCGCTCCGCACGCGCATATGGCCACGACTCTGGACCAGGTGATCGCGAAGATTATCGGGCAGGAGACCAGGTTGCCATCGCTTGAGATCGCGTCGGAGACGATTGTTCAATCGGCGGCCGGCGGAGGCGGATCGTATACCACGTTATCCTTCCGCGACGCGGAATCGCCACTGCCGATGGAGCCGAATCCGCGCAAGGTTTTTCTTCAGTTGTTCGGCGAGGGCGACACGCCGCAAGAGCGGGCGTCGATCTATCATCAAACCGGCAGCCTTCTGGATCTGATCCTGGACGGCACCAAGAGCATGCAACGCGATCTAGGAAGCCAGGACAAAGCGGTGCTCGACGGGTACCTCGATAGCGTCCGCGAGATCGAGCGGCGCACCGAGAGAGCAGCGGCGCAGGATCTTTCCGCGCTCAAGATTCCGGAAGCTCCGGTGGGCGAACTGGATTCCTTTCCGGAGCAGGTGAAGTTGATGTTCGATTTGTTGGCGCTCGCCTATCAGGCCGATTTGACTCGCGTGGCGTCTTACATCATGGTCGCGGAGGGCACCAACCGGACTTACAACCACATCGGCATTCCGGATTCTTTCCATCCGGTATCGCACCACGCCAACGATATCGAGAGAATCAACAAACTGGTCAAGATCCAGACCTGGCACCTGGAGCAGTTCACCCAATTTGTCGCGAAGCTGGCATCGACGCCGGAGGGCGAGGGAACGCTGCTGGATCATTCGATTCTGATGTATGGATCGAACATGAGCAACAGCGACCTGCACAACAATTATCCGGAGCCGAATATTTTGGTCGGCGGCGGCAACGGCAAGATGAAGCTCGGCGGCCAGCATATCGTGCTGCCGGAACGCACGCCCATCGCTAACCTGCATTTGACCCTACTGCAAAAAGTCGGCGTGGAGCGGGACAAGTTCGGCGACAGCACCGGCACCATCGCGGGCGTGTAAGATCGGCCAATGGACTCACCCTGGGGCAGGAGCGCAGGCGGTTACCTTGTGGAACCGGCGGCATACTCATTAGAGTAGTAGGCTATACTCAGCATATGAGCAAGCGGTTACAGGTCGTCCTCCCGGATCAGGAGATGCTGGAAATCCGGCGGCTTGCCAAGGGCGAGCAGATCCCGGTGGGTGAATGGGTTAGGCGGACGCTCCGCGAGGCTCGCAAGCGGAAGCCGGCTACCGACCCGGAGACCAAGCTGCGGGCGGTGCGGCGGGCCGCCGAGTTCGCATTTCCCACGCCGGATATTGAGCAGATGCTGAGCGAGATCGAGCGGGGCTACAACGCTTGATCTTCATCGATTCGAACGTCCCGATGTACCTGGTCGGGGCGGCGCATCCCCACAAGGCTGACTCACAGCTCTTGTTGGAGCGTCTGATTGCCGCGGGGGAACGTCTGGCGACTGACGCCGAGGTGCTTCAGGAGCTTCTGCATCGATATGCGGCCATCAACCAGCGAGAAGCGATAGAGCCGGCGATCCGGGCTGTTTTGAGCATCGTCGACGAGGTTCTCGCCGTGGAAAAGCGGGATGTACTGCGGGCGGCTGAGATCTTGCGCCCTGGATCGATTCTATCCGCGCGGGATGCGCTTCACGTGGCCATCATGGAGCGCCACCGCATTTCGTCGATCCTCAGCTTCGATGCCGATTTCGACCGGTGGCCGGGACTGAGGAGAATTCATCAGGTCTGAGCCGGGCTCAGGCCTTCGCGAGCACGCTGCCGTAGCCTTTTACGCGCGGGTTGATCCCGACCAGGCGGACCGCGTTCATCAGGGCGTGCGGAGTGCTGGAGACCACGGGCACTTTGCATTTGGTCTCGAGCGGGACCAGCAGGTCGATGGTCTTCAATCCGCCGCAGGAAACCAGCAACGCATCCGCTTGATGAGCAGTCGAGAATGAGGCTACAGAGAAATCGTAGAGCTGTTCTTGGGTAACTGCGCCGGTGGCGCGGATCAAGTTCAGTCCCTTGATGACCACTACTTCGAAGCCGCTTTCCTTGAGGAAGCGTTCCAGCGTGGCGTTGACGACGTCGGTGTAAGCCGTGGCCACGGCGACGCGTTTGGCTCCCGCGACTTTCAGGCCATCCACGATTCCATTGGACATCGAAGTCGAGGGAAGGCCGGTGGCATGATGCACGCGGTCGATCAGCTCCTGGTTGAACGCCGCGCCTTTATAGAAGGTGAGGGAGGTTCCCATGATGGAGATGGCGGTCGCGCCACGTTCTTTAAGCTTGAGGGCCGCGGGCACGATGCGAGGCACGGCTTCGTCGTAGCTCGCGATGGTCATTCCCTTGAAGTCTAGGCCCTCGGCGAGAAAGTCGACGCCATGCGGGTAGAGCAGCGTGGCTTCCGGCGGGACCGGGTAGTTGGCCGGCGGAAAGATCATGCCCAGGACAGGCTCCGCGGCGGACGCGAGCGGCGCCGCCAGCGTGGCAGCCGCGACGGATTGAACGAATCGGCGTCGGGAAGTCATTAGCACCGAGTATACGCCTTGGCTCAACCGCTTGCGTGCTATGATCGCGGGCGATGACCCGGCGGCAGCTCTTAGTCAGCGCGATCACCGCGGCGAATCTTCGCGATCTTCCGGCTATGGCGCAGGAATCAGCGGCGGAGGGGGCTGCGCTCAAGCTGGCTCGCGTGGTGGATGGAATCGGCTTCGGGAATCTCACGCCGGTGGCCGTCAAATACTCGAAGATGATTTTGGCGAGCACGCTCGCGAGCGCGTCGGCGGGTCGAAATCTGGATTCGGTGCGAATCATCCGCGAGCTGGTGAAAGAGAAATCGGGCAAGCGCAGTTCTAGCGTCTGGTTCGACAATGCGCGGCTGCCCGTCTTAGAAGCCGCGCGGGCGAATGCGATGGCGAGCGACGCGGCGGCGTCGGATGACAGCGACCTGCGCAACGTGGCTCACATCGGAACGTCGGTCACGGCAGTGGGACTGGCGGCCGCGGAGAGCACGGGCGCATCGGGGCAGGAGCTGCTGGCGGCGATCGTGGCGGGTTATGAAGCCGCGGGGCGCATCGGGGAAGCGATCCTGGCGAGCTCGGATCCCAGGCAGGCAAGCGGGGCGATCGACGGAAGCATCGGGCGTGGGTTTCATGCATCCGCGATCGTCGCATTCGGCGGAACGGTGGCAGCAGCGAAGCTGCTTCGCCTGACTCAGGAGCAGCTCGCCAATGCGCTGGGGATCACGGCGACCACGGTGGGCGGGATCTCGATCAGCTCGAAGACCGCGGCGCGGGAATATCAAGCCGGGAACGCGGTGATCACCGCGGTGAACGCAGTGCTGGCGGCCGCGCGAGGCTATATCGTCAATCCCGACATGATCGAAGCGCCGGGGGGCTTTCTGAATGTGTTCGCGGGCGGGATTCCGAATGCCAAGAGCCTGGAGGGGGAGATTGGCGGCGATTACCAGATCTCGCGCTACCTGGCGATCAAGTTGGTGCCCGGCGCGCACGCTCTGCATTGTGCGGTGGAAGCGGCAATCAACGCGGCGAAGGAAATGCCCGGGACCGCGGATGACGTAGCAAAGATATTGGTCGCGGGTCCGCAAAGCGAGCTTGCGGCTTCCGGCAGTGTGCCCAAGAACGTAGACCAGGCCATCCACAGCCTGCCTTACTATCTCGCCTCAGCGGTTGCCGACCGCAACTTCACCTGGTCGAGCGCGGACGCCAAGATGATCGAGCGGCCGGGGATTGCGCGCCTGATCGCGTTAGTGGATAAGGACCCGCAGCCGGGCTCGATTCGGTACGAATGGGGCTGGAGCGCGACAGTCACGATCGTTGCGAAATCGGGCGAGAGATATTCGAGCACGGTGCAAGCTCCGCGAGGCTCCGCGCCGCGGGGGATTGAGTGGGACGATATCGACGCGAAATATCACGCACTTGCGCCGCAATCCGGGCTTCCTGCTTCGCGCCTGCAACAAACACTTAAGACGATTCACGATTTCGAGAATGTGAAGGACGCAGCGGCGTTCGCGCGCCTCCTCTCGACCGGCCGTTGAAGGGCGTTCGGGAAGCAGCATTGCCCGCTCTGCCGGGGCAAGCTGGAAGTAGAATGAGCCAATGAGCGCTTCCGCCGTCCGCGGTGCATGTGCTCCCGTCAATCATTAACCCTCTCAAATTATCTGCTTTATTCGAGGGTATTCAGGGCGAAAGCTTTTCTAATCGATTAACCCATTCCTCAACGCGAACCTCACCAGTTCCCCCGTCGAATGCAGATTAAGCTTCTCCATGATCCGCCCCCGGTGCGCTTCCACCGTGTACACGCTCAAGTTCAGCGCCGTGGCGATCTCTTTATTCGTCTTGCCTTCGGCGATGTGTTGCAGCACCTCGCGCTCCCGGCTGGTCAGCAGATCCAGGGGATCGGTCACGTGCTTGCGATAATCCGAAAGCACTGCATCGGACACCGAAGGACTGATGTAGCCGTCGCCCTTCGCGATCGCCCTCACCGCGGCCACCAGGTCCGCGTCGCCCGAATCTTTCAGCAGGTACCCGCGAGCCCCGGCACGCAAAATCTCGCGCACGTAGACCGAGTCCTTGTGCATGCTCAGCGCCAGCACCCGCGTGCGGGGCAGGGAAGTGGCGAGCCTCCGCGTCGCCTCGATCCCATTCAAATCCGGCATCGCCACATCCATCACCACCACGTCGGGCTTGAGTTTTTCGGCAAGCTCCACGGCTTCGTTGCCATTGCCTGCCTGCCCTACGATCTCCATGTCCGGCTGAGCCTCCAGGATCATGCTGAAGCCCTGGCGCACCAGGGCGTGGTCGTCGGCCAACAGAATGCGGATCAAGCGAACTCCTTTTCGGGCTCGGCTGGCTGCGGCTCGGCGAGCGGCGCCCAAACTTCGATCGTCACTCCGGCGCCGGGCTTCGAGTCGATCTTGAGCCCGCCACCGGCGCTGGCGGCTCTGGCTCGCATGCCCGAGATCCCCATCCCTCCCTTGCGCGCCTCATTGCCGTTTCGCGACGCCACCGCGAAGCCGCGCCCGTTATCGGAAATCGTCAAACGCAACGTTCCGTTCTCCGGCCGTAAATGAATCGCGACCCGCGTGGCCTGCGCGTGCCTTGCAATATTGGTCAGAGCCTCCTGCACGATGCGGAACAGATGCGTTTCGGTCTGATCCGGCAGGCGGGCGTCAAAAGACGACGTATAGTCCACCTCGATCCGAGTGCGCTCCCGGAACCGTCCCGCCAACCAGCGCAGGCTGGCGTCGAGCCCAAAGTCGTCCAGGATGGTCGGCCGCAGAAGCTGCGACAGCTCCCGCACGTTGGAAATCGATTGCTCAACCAGCTTGACCGAATCGTCCAGCCGCGCCTTGTCGGACGGATCGGCAGCCAGCGCGGCCAAGTCGCTCTTGATCGCCGTCAGCGATCCGCCTAGCTCGTCGTGCAGCTCGTGGGCGAACCTCCGCGCCACCTCCTCCTGCACCTGCAGCATGCGGAACGAAACCCGGCTCAGCTCGCCCGTCTGCGCTTGCATCTGGCGAAAAACTCGCGCCGCGATCCGCACCGTGAAGAAGGCGCAGGCCAGCGCCAGGCCTAGAGAAATCGCCACGAGAGCGGAAGATTCCGCCGCCAGCCGGTCGGATTGACGGCTGACTCGCTGCTCAGCGTCCCAAACTCTGTCGTAGGTCAGGTCCACCAGCGTCGCCACCTTTCCGGTTACGGCTTCGTGCCGCAGGAACAGGTCCCGTGAGGATGCTTCCTGTGCCTCCGGCCTCTGACCCTGAGGAAAGGCCAGCACGCGCCGGGCTTCCGCCGCAAAATCGTCCGTGGCGCGCCCCAGGCCTTGCCACAACTGGTAATCCGGTCCAGACGCCGATTTGTCCACCAGGCGCTGAATCTCGTGGCCGGTTTGATCCAGGTCAGTCAGTACCTGCACCCTATCCACCGGTTGCCCATCGGTCGAAAGCCCGGTATAGCTGGCGTCAAGCACCCGCTGCTCTTGTTCCACCTCATCCAGCAGATGCGTGATCACCAGTTGATCGGTCACCACCTCGGAGGCGAAATGCGCGGTGGAGCGCACGTTGTTGGCGCCAATGAACGCCGCCGCGAACAGCAACACGATCACCGCGGTAAAGCCGATCGCCAGTACCCGGATCAGAGCTCGCATGTGCCTTCTACCTCCACACTAATGGTTTTTCATGAATAAATGCACACGAGCAATAGCCCACGAAAGTGGTATCTACTCACTTCGGGACGGGATCGTCAGTTTACGGCCGCGCGCTGCATGATGGATTTGTGAGGTTCGGGAAGAGACAGTCCTCACAGCCTTAGAAGGAGTACACATGAAAAAGATTATATTGGGCGCGATCGTGGCGGCAGGAGTTATTTTCGCTCAGTCGAGCAGCACTGCGTCCTCGAACTCCAACGCCAAGTCCGGCACTTCCGCGACCAAGTCCAAAGCGCAGGTCAAGCGGCATACCAAAAAGTCCAGCAAGACGGCCGCGGCGACCAAGTCTGCTAGCAGCAATTCCAGTTCGAGCAAGGCTCCGGCGAAATAACCGGCGAAGTAAGCAATAGCTCGATCGTGTGACTTCTGGGGCCGGGCCGCGGCAGTGCGGCCTTCGCCCCAGGTTTTTATTCCTCCTAAGGGTCCACCCGGATCAGTCCCATCATTCCCCCATCCTCGTGCTCGAGCAGATGGCAATGATAGACGAATGTGCCGATTGTATTCGGATCGCGAAAATTCATGCGCAGCCGGACGCTCGGATACTGCAAAGCTCTGTCCGTAAGGTAGGGAACGTCGACCGTGTCGCGAAGGAACGGTTCGTTCACCTTCACTCCCATGTAATCCAGCAGCATGAAATGGAGCTGGTGGATGTGAAACGCGTGCAGCTCATTGGAAGGGTTTTCGACGAGGAAGGGTTTTCGACGATCCAGTCTTCCACCGTGCCCTGCTAGGCAACGATGTTGGGAACGCCGGAGTGGGGATCGAATACCCGCGGCTTCTGGCCCTCCACCATGAGGTAGAACTCAGCCGGACTATTGGGATCGCCGGGATTCAGCACCTTTCGGAGAAGTACAGCCGGCGCGTGCGCACCGGAGTCACGTTGCCCAGCCACGGCAGACTGGACGCTGGCAACGGCTTCGGCGACGAAGTTAGTCTCGACCGTGGCTCCGCTGCATCCTCCGAAGCCGTGATCGCCGCCGTCGTGCGATTGGGGTCGTTTTCGCCGCCCGGTCCTGTGTCGACGGTGCGAGTCACTAATAATCCTGTAATTCCTTTCGGCGGTCCGTTCACAATGAACTCGACGCGAGCGTCCGGCGGCACTCCCAGGTGGTCCTGCCCACTAACGAAATCCCTCGGCGCCCCGTCCGTGTTCAGCGGTATTCCGTCCAGCCCGAGTAAGCCGAGTGGCTGCGGCGCGCGATCGAACAGCACCGCCGGATTCAGGTACGTGATCGCCGACGCGTTCAGCACCCTCCATAGTTGCCTCTCGCCCG
The DNA here is from genome assembly GCA_030041495.1 of Bryobacteraceae bacterium. Classification (GTDB taxonomy): domain Bacteria; phylum Acidobacteriota; class Terriglobia; order Bryobacterales; family Bryobacteraceae; genus Palsa-187. The sequence continues at coordinate 20,842 of JASHNT010000061.1, forward strand.
GCCTCACCTGGATTCGCTCCGGCGGATAGTCGGGGTACGGTACCGGAACGAAGTTGATCGGAAGATCCTTGGCCGGCTTGCCGAATCCGATGCCGTTGTTGGCGGCGTCCCCGTCGCGGCCGATCAGCATCTTCGGCAGCACCGGTTCGAACTTCGATGGCGGCGCGTTCGGGTTCAGCAGGTTCTGGTCGCGAACCACCAGCACTCGCTCCGGCAGTCCCGCCACGGCCGAGTCAGCGCTCAATCCCTGCCACAATCAGAGCGCCGGAAGCTCCGCCTAAAACCTGGGCCTTCGTGAATCCATGAATGTGGAGGTGGTACCAATACAAACCCGGCGGTTGATTCTCAGAAATCTTGAAGCGGTACTCGAACGGGCGATCTCCCGGGTCGATCAATGTGCTGAGGACTGTCGTCTTGATGACAGACCGGGGGAACCGTCAGCCCGTGAACGTGCAGATTGGTGGAAGCCAGCGTCATCGCGCCGCTCGTGCATGCGTGGCCGGTTTTTCCCGCGTGTATCTGCTCGTGGCCCATGGCCGGTGCGCCTCCGGCGCTGCCCGTCAACTCATTCTTCAAGTGCAGGATTAAGAGATCGCCGGGGTCCAGACGCAAATTGGGAGATTCGTGGCCGCTCGAGTCGAGGTAGCAGTAACGAGTCGAGCCATCCGGCTCGGCATAACTGCGGACCGTAAGGTCGACCTTGAGCACTCCATCGCGGCTCCGCAAGTCCACCGGCTCGGGAACCGCGCTTCCGGTCCGCGGCCGAAGTCACGGGTCTTTGCTCTGCCTTTCAGGACTCTGCTTGCCGGCGGTCTGCTGCTCCGCGCCCGGTTTTTCCGCGGCGACGCTGCCATGCCATTGCGATAGAACCAAGCCGGCCAGGCCGGCCCAAACAAATTTGCTCATGAATGTTCCGGTTGAAACACCGGGGCCGGAATCGTCCCGGCCCCGATGAGCAGCGTGCTTAGCGGTAATCTTTTACCTGTCCGGGAGCGAAGTTGAACAGATCGAAGAGATCGCTGATCGCCGGACTGTTCAGCGGCACGTAAGGGTTGGCAAAATCACTGACCGGGTTCGGAAAAGACCACCGGAAAGCGCGTGAGGCAACTTTTGCAAGTGACATGCTCCTCCTTGTGCCGCGTGTCTTCGATCAACGCAGACTAATCTTCTTACCAGCCCCGTGTTGCAAGTCGCGGAACCGCCGGTTAAATTCGCAGCAAAGTTGTGTAACAGGAATCCGTGTCACTGATTTCGGGCCACCGTTCGTCTGCCGTTTGATGGAAGCTCGCCCGATGCACCGGCGTTGTACCCTCAAAGCATGGCCGCTACCGAAAGGCTGGCTGCGCGAGTCGCCTTGATTGGAGTGGCGGCCAGTGTAGCTCTTGCGGTCATCAAGGTCGCCGTCGGTTTGGCCGGCAACTCGGTTGCGGTGGTTTCGGACGGAATGGAGTCCGCTGCGGACATCGTTACCTCCAGCCTCGTGTGGCTCGGATTGTGGATCGCCTCCAAGCCGGCCGATCGTGACCACCCCTATGGCCACGGCCGCTTTGAAATCCTTGCAGGTCTTGGCGTCGGCACGCTGCTCGCCGCCGTGGGAGCGGGCATCTGTGTCGGCTCAGTAGTGCAGCTTAACGATAAGCACGTGCCGGATCTGTTCGCGGCTTATGCGTCAGGCCTCTCCATTGCCGTGCACGGCATGTTCGCCGCAGTAAAGATGCGCGTTGGCAGGCGCGTCCAGAGCACGGCGCTCACCGCGGACGCCTGGCACGACGCCGTGGACGTACTATCCGGGTGCGTCGCGATCAGTGCCGTGTTCCTCGCCGTTTTTGTGTCCGGAATGAGCGCGGCGGATCACTACGGAGGCTTCGTCATCGGCTTGATCGTCATCTTCTTGGGCGTGAGGGTAGCGCGTGAAACCGCCCTACAGTTGACCGATCAGATGCCTGACGACGAGCAGATGCAGCAGATCCGGTCCTCCGCCATGCGTGTCCCCGGCGCGCTGGCGATTGAAAAATGCTTCGCCCGCAAAACCGGTCTTCGCTATCACGTGGACCTGCATCTCGAGGTCGATCCCTATTTGACCGTGCTCGAATCGCACCAGATCGCCCACGAAGTTCAGCTCCGCGTGAAGACCGATCTGGGTTGGGTCGCCGACGTTTTGGTGCATGTCGAACCCCACGGAGCCCGCTTGCCCGAGGCGCGGCCCCCCGCCAAACTGAAGCGCCCCGCCGGGGGCTAACCCTGCCGGAAGCCAGCGTTGACCGCTACACTCATTGCATAGATGGAAAATCGCGAGATCGCCGTTCTTCTTTCTGAAACCGCCGACCTTATGGAGATCGCCGGCGAGGATTCCTTCCGCATCCGCAGTTACCGCAACGCCGCTTCCACCATCGAGAGCTATCCCGAATCCGTCTCGGCCATTCTGAAAGACCCTGAAAAACAAATCACAGATATTCCCGGCATCGGCAAAGGCATCGCCGCCGTGCTCGCGGAAATCGAGCAGCGCGGCACCTTCGAGCGCCGCGAAGAGATGCTCGAGAAATATCCGCCTACCGCGCTTGAGCTGCTGAAGATCCAAGGCCTCGGGCCGAAAAGCATCCGCACCATCTGGGACGTCTATCGCGTCTCCACCATCGATGGGCTGGAGAAGCTCTGCCAGGAGCACAAACTTCAGGAGCTGCCGCGCATGGGCGCCAAGCTCGAAGAAAAAGTGCTGCGCTCCATCGCCGGTTATCGCCAGCGTGCGGGCCGCTTCTTGTTGAGCTTCGCGCAAGGTGTCGCCGACGAGCTCACGGAGTATCTCGCGGCCGTCGATGGCGTCGAAAAAGTCACTCCCGCCGGCAGCCTACGCCGTGGCAAGGAAACCGTCGGCGATTTAGACCTGCTGGTCACCGGCCCGGGCTCGGAAGCCGCCCTCGATCGCTTCGTGAAGCATCCCAAGGTGCATGAGGTGCTCGGCCGCGGCGTCAACAAGGCCAGCGTGAAGTTCGGCATGGAAGGCTTGCAGGTTGACCTGCGCGCTTTACCTCGCGAGAGCTACGGCGCGGGCTTGCAATATTTCACGGGCAGCAAGGAGCATAGTGTGGCCCTGCGAGCTCGCGCGCAGAAGATGGGTCTCACTCTGAACGAATACGCGCTCGCGCGCATCGACTCGAAAGAGCCGGTGGCGCGCGAAACCGAAAAGGAGATCTATCAGGCCCTCGGCCTTCCCTGGATCCCTCCGGAGCTGCGCGAAAATCAGGGCGAGATTGAAGCCGCCGAAGCCGGCAAGCTGCCCAAGCTGGTCGGGCTCCGCGATATTCGCGGCGACCTCCACATGCACACCCGCGATAGCGATGGCCGCGCCACTCTGGAGGAAATGGCGGAGGCCGCCCGCGCGCTGGGCTACGAATACGTCGCCATCACCGATCATTCCAAGGCTCTCGCCATGGCCAACGGCATGGATGAGAAGCGCGCGGTCGATTTCGCCCATCGCGTCCGTGCGATGGATCAGCGCGGTCTCGGCTTGCGCGTGTTCTCCGGTGTCGAATGCGACATCCGCCGCGACGGCGTCATGGACCTGGAAAACGACGCCCTCGGCGAGCTCGACCTGGTCATCGGCAGCGTCCACAGCTACATGAACCAGGAATCGGGCGAAATGACGGATCGTCTGCTGCGCGCGCTGGAATGCCCCCATCTGCGCGTCCTGGGCCATCCCACCGGAAGGGTGCTGCTCCATCGCGATCCTTTTCCGTTCGATTTCGACGCCGTCGCCGCGGAAGCCGCGCGCAAAAACGTCTATCTCGAGATCAACGCCAGCCCGGAGCGGCTCGACTTGACAGCCTTTCTGATTCGCGCCGCCAAGGCAAAAGGTTGCAAGTTCGCCATCGACACCGACGCGCATCATCCCAAGCACCTCGCCAACATGCGCTATGGTGTTTCCATGGCGCGTCGCGGATGGCTGGAGGCCTCCGATATTCTGAACACCCTCCCCGCGGTCCAATTCGCGCGCGCAATTCACGCCAAATGAAAACCATTTCTTCCAAAGAACTCATTCGTACTCCGATTTTTCACGTAACCATGGATCACGCCCTCGACCCCGACGGGTTCGAGATCAAGCGCGCCATCGTGCAGCACGGCGGATCGGCCGTCATGATGCCGGTGGACGATAAGAAGCGCGTTCTTCTGGTCCGCCAATACCGCTTGCCCACTCAAAAATACTTGTGGGAGCTGCCCGCCGGCCGCTTGGATGAAGGCGAAACTCCGCTGCAGGCTGCCAAGCGCGAGCTCATCGAAGAAACCGGCTATCGCGCCAAAAAGTGGGAGAAGCTGGCGGTTTTCTATCCCAGCCCGGGATTCCTCGCCGAAAAAATGACCATCTTCCTGGCCCGGGACTTGACCGAGGGTGAAAAGAAACCGATGGAAGATGAACGCATCGAAACCCGCTGGTTCACCCCTAAGGAAATCGACGCGCTGATCCAGTCCTACAAGATTGTCGACGCCAAAACCCAGATCGGATTCATGAAGTGGCAGCGCTACTTCGGAGGTAAGTGAACATAGCGTTTAAAGCCTGCGCCCGGTGGCTGACCTTCATCTTGTCTTCGATTGCCGCCTCGCCGAACGTGCAGCCGAAAGGCTCGTGGAAGAACAACGGATCGTAGCCGAAGCCTCCGGAGCCTCGCGCGGCGTGGAGAATTCTGCCTTCCACCGACCCGCAAAACGCCCGCACCAGTATCCCGTCTTTGACTAGCGCAATCGCGCACACAAACCGCGCCGCGCGATCCTCAGCATGTTTCAAGCGTTCGAGCAGCAGCGCGTTGTTCTGCTCATCCGTGGCGTCTTCCCCCGCGTACCGCGCCGAATACACTCCCGGAGCGCCGCCCAACGCGTCCACCTCAAGCCCCGAATCGTCCGCGAACAAATAGCCGTCGACGAACCGCCCGTAATATTCTGCCTTGGCGATCGCGTTCTCTTCAAACGTCGAGCCGCGCTCTTCCGGCGGTGCAACTTTCTTGGGAAGCGGCCGCACATCGAAATCCGGCGCGGCGAGCTGGAACTCGCGCAGCTTCCCGGGATTCGATGTCGCGCAGTAGATCGTCAATCCTCGCAGGTCCTTTGCAAAACGATCAGCTCCCGGATTCCCTTTCGCCCCAGCTCGAGCAGCGTACCGAGCTGCGCGTCGTCAAACGGAGTCTTCTCCGCCGTCGCCTGCACCTCCACGAATCGCCCGAAGCCGGTCATCACGATGTTCATGTCGACGTCGGCCTGCGAGTCCTCCTGATAGCACAGGTCGAGCAGCGGCGTTCCTCCCAGGATCCCTACGCTGACCGCGGCGACATGATCCAGCAGAGGCGATTTCTTGAGCGTCCCGAACTTCACCATCTGCCGCAGAGCGATTGACAGAGCGATGTAGGCTCCCGTGATCGCCGCGCAGCGCGTCCCTCCGTCGGCCTGCAACACGTCGCAATCGAGCACGATGCTGCGCTCGCCCAGCGCGGCCAAATCAACCACGCTGCGCAATGCGCGCCCGATCAGCCTCTGGATCTCCATCGTCCTGCCGGAAGGCCGCCCCTTGACGACTTCACGCGGCGTGCGAGTGGCGGTAGCGCGAGGCAGCATGGAGTACTCCGCCGTCACCCATCCTTTTCCGGTCCCACGCAAAAAGCCCGGCACTGTCTCTTCCAGCGAAGCCGCGCACAACACGCGCGTGTTTCCGGCCTCGATCAATACCGATCCTTCGGCGGTGAGCAGATAGCCCGGTGTGACTTTCAGGGGACGGAGCTGGTCGGGTTGGCGTTGGTCGATGCGCATGTTCATCCGGACTTCATGACCTCGAACAGCAGCAGCGCGACCAGAAGGAATCCTATTCCCAGAAGCACGAGGCACGGAATCAGGCCCTTCTTGGACGCCTCCGTTTTGGGCTTTTTCGCACCGATGGGCTTAAACTTGGCCAATTAAAATGTGTAGCACCTTTGCCCAGCGCCGCACAACGCTCCGGAGTCAGCGGACGGCGATACGGGAAACGCGTAATCGAACCGCGCAGGCCAAGCCCTGCTAAGCTTCACGATTCGTTGCGGCTACTAAAAGCAGCCGTAGGGTGGTAAGTGCGCAGTTCGGCGGCGATTTCTCCGGCGGCCTTCCGTGCTGCCTCCACCGCGCCTTTCTCGAAGCTGATCGCGCCGACCTTGGGATGTCCGCCTCCGCCGTAGCGCTCGCAGATGGAAGCAAGATTAAAGGTGATCGGCTTCTTGGCCCACGGATTCGAGCCCACCGAAACCTTGGTGCGGAAGCTCGACGTGCTCACCGAAACCGTATAAACCGAATCGGGGAACAGATAGTAGGGGATGAACTTGTTGTAGCCTTCCAAGTCATGCCCCACCAGATCGAAGTACACCACGCCGTCGATGGCCTGCGCCTGCTTGCCGATGATGTCGATCGACTGTAGATGGCGCCGGTACAGCGGCTGGTACACCGCCTGAATCTGCGGGTCCTCCACGATCTCGGCCAACTTACGGTGCCGCATCATGCCGATAATCGTCTGCACGATCTCCGACCCCTTCGCGCCCTCGATCACCAGCGTCAGCCGCATCGCCGGAGCCACCAGGTTCACGGCTTCCTCGGCCGAAGCGTATCGCGCCCCATCCACGATGTCGGCCCATTCCACCAGCTCTGCCAGGTCCGGCGCGTCGAAACCGAACCGCTCCCGTGCTACCGTGGCAATGTACATGGTGCAGGAGCGGAAGCTCGGGTCGTACATCTTGCGCCCGCTGGTGTCATGCCGGAAATGCTCGGCGTCTTCCGGAGTCAGAAACGCGCTCTGATGATGGTCGAACCACCACGTAAGCCTTGGATCCGTGGAATATTTGAAATCCACGATCGCGTTCACGTCGCCGTCAAAATCCTCCGGCTCGAACAATTGTGACGCCTTATGCGCCAGCCCCGTGTAACAGAATTGGGCATCCGGGTAGAACCTCGCTTCCACAAACCGGCTGAAGAAGGCGGCCGAGGCCGCTCCGTCGAAGCAATGGTCGTGATAAAGAATTCTGACCCGCATGATGGAAAACGTATCCGGGAAAACTTGCTAGTGTCTCGCAAACGGGGGGCCTTGCGCAAGTCCGTTTTTTCTGCGACCCTTTACAACTTGCGGCATCCTACCCTTCATGGGTAGAATCAATGAGTTTGTAGGCAAAATTCTGGAGGATGCATGTCCGTTGAGCAGAAGGTCAAACAAATCATCGTCGAGCAACTCGGCGTGGATGAGGCCCAAGTCGACCCCACAGCGAGTTTCGTCGATGACCTTGGCGCCGACTCCCTCGACATCGTCGAGCTCGTGATGGCGTTCGAGGAAGCGTTCGACCTCGACATTCCCGATGAGGACGCCGAGAAGATCGTCACGGTCAAAAACGCGATCGATTACATCGAGTCCAAGAAGAAGTAATCCGCCGTCACGGAGTTCCCCTATTGCAACGTAGAGTCGTAGTGACCGGGGCCGGACTGTTGACTTCGGTCGGAATCGGCACCGAAGCCACTTGGGAAGCGATCAAGCGAGGCACCAGCGGCATCAGCCCCATTACGTCTTTTGACGCCACCCATTTCAGTTGCCGCATCGCCGGCGAAGTGAAAGACTTCGATCCAGCGGCCTACATCGAAAAAAAAGAAATCAAGAAAATGGGGCGGTTCATTCAGTTCGCCATTGCCGCCTCCGATTTCGCCGTCGCCGGAGCCGGTCTCAAGATCGATCCGAGCGATACTGACGCCGCCGAACGGGCCGGCGTTTATATCGGCAGCGGCATCGGCGGATTCGAAGTGATCGAGCGCGAGCACAAGAAGCTTCTGGAGGGTGGCCCCGGCCGCATCTCCCCGTTTTTCATTCCCGCGACTATCGTCAATCTGGCGTCAGGCTGGGTCTCCATCCGCGCCGGCGCGAAGGGTCCCAATTCCGCCACGGCGACCGCTTGCACCAGCAGCGCTCACAGCATTGGCGATTCTTACCGCATCATCCAGCGCGACGATGCCGACCTGATGATCTGCGGAGGCGCCGAAGCCGCCGTCACGCCCATGAGCATCGGCGGATTCGCGGCCTTGCGTGCGCTGAGCCATCGCAACGATGAGCCCGCCCGTGCTTCGCGTCCCTGGGATGCCGGCCGCGACGGCTTCATCGTCGGCGAAGGCGCGGGTATCCTGGTTTTAGAGGAACTGGAGCACGCCCGCAAGCGCGGCGCTCCCATCCTGGCGGAAGTGGCCGGTTACGCGACCACCGGCGATGCGTTCCACATCACTTCTCCGCCCGACGATGGCGACGGAGCCTATCGCGTGATGAAGCTGGCGCTTAAAGATGCAGGGCTCCAGCCGAGTCAGATCGATTACATCAACGCCCACGGCACCTCCACTCCAGTGGGTGACCGCATCGAAACCATTGCCATCAAGCGCGCTTTCGGTGAGCACGCGAAAAAGGTCGCGGTCAGCTCCACCAAATCCATGACTGGGCATCTGCTTGGTGGGGCAGGCGGAATCGAGGCCGGCATCTGCGTCCTGGCTATCCGCGATCAGATCGCGCCCCCCACCATCAACTACGAAATCCCCGATCCCGAGTGCGACCTCGATTACGTTCCCAATCACGCGCGGCCGATCAAGATCAATTACGCTCTGACCAACTCTTTCGGCTTCGGTGGTCCTAACGGCTGCCTCATCTTCAAGAAATTCGATTCATGAAGATTTTGCCATGAAAATCCTCGTGGCCATCAAGCAAGTGCCCGTGCGCGATTCGCCCCTGCGAGTCAACGCCGCCGGCAACTGGATCGCCGAAGACGATCTCAGCTTCGAAATCAATGAGCCGGACGCCTATGCGCTCGAAGAAGCATTGCAACTCAAGGAAAAACACTCCGGCGAGGTGATCGCCATCTGCGCCGGCCCGGCTCGCGCGCAGCAGACCATCCGCGAGGCTCTCGCCAAAGGCGCCGACCGCGCCATTCACATCGAAACCGGAAACCTGGCGGCCTTCGACACGCTTGGGATCGCCAAGCTTCTCGCGGCAGAAGCAGGCTCGGAGAGCCCCGATCTGATCCTCACCGGCCTCCAGTCCGACGATCTGGGCTACGGCCAAACCGGAGTGGTCCTGGCCGAGCTCATGGGCCTTCCGCACTCGACGATCATCATGCAGGTGGAAGTGAAGGGCTCCGCCATTCGCGTCAAGCGCGAGCTCGAAGACGGCTGGTTCCAGCACATCTCGATGCCTCTGCCTGCCGTGCTCACCATCCAGAGCGGCATCAATAAGCTGCGCTACGCCACGCTGATGGGCATCAAGAAAGCCAAGACCAAGGAGATTCGCCGCGTCTCAGCCGCCGCGCCCGCGGAGCCCACCGTGCGCATCGAAAAGATCTACGCGCCCCAAAAGGCCAAGCAGGCGCAAATCTTCTCCGGCGACCCCAAGACCGCCGCCGCCGCTCTGGTCGAAAAACTGAAGTTCGAGGCGCGCGTGCTATGAAAGTCCTCGCCATTCTCGAACACAACGCCGGACGCCTGCACCGCATGTCCTGGGAGTGCCTCGCCGCCGTCCAGCAGTTGGCATCCGAAGCCGAAGCCGCGCTCGTCGGCTCCAGTATCGCCGAGCTTGCTCGGGAAGCCGCGGCCAAGCAGGCCGCCCGTGTCTGGGCCGTCGAACACCCGCTTCTCGAAAACTACACCGCCGACGGCTATACTGCGGCCCTCGAACAACTGCTTCGCAAGACCACCCCCGATCTGGTCCTGCTTCCGCACACCTACCAAACCCGCGACTTCGCGCCCAAGCTGGCAACCCGCTTCGGCCGAGCCCTCATCAGCGACGCCATCGCCGCGGGCCCCGAATCTGGCTCCGTCACCTTCGTCCGTCAATTCTTCCAGGGCAAGCTCAGCGGCGACGTCCGTGCTGCCGGCCCTGGCCCACACTTCGCCTCGCTCCAAGCGGGTGCATGGCGAACTGATGCGCTCGCCGCCGGCTCGGCAACCATCGAAAGGTTTGCGCCGCAATTGGACGCCGCACAAATCCGTCAGACGCCCGAAGCCCCCTTCCGCGAAGCCGAGCGCGCCGTCGATCTCACTGCCGCGGAGCTGATCGTCTCGGTCGGCCGCGGCATCGGCGAAAAAGACAGAATCCCCGTGGTCGAAGACCTCGCTAAGGCGCTCGGCGCGGAGCTCGCAGCCTCCCGCCCCATCTGCGACGCCGGTTGGCTTCCCATGGAGCGCCAGGTCGGCAGCTCCGGCCAAACCGTTTCGCCCAAGCTCTATCTCGCGGTCGGCATCTCCGGCGCCATCCAGCACCTGGTCGGCATGAAAGGCTCCAAAACCATCGTGGCTATTAACAAGGACGCCAACGCGCCCATCTTTGAAGTTGCAGATTACGGCATCGTCGGCGACCTTTTCGAAGTAGTCCCCGCACTGGCCGCCGAGATCCGAAAAGTCAAATCCTAATCCGCACGCCCGTCGTGCGATAGTGGAACAAGGTCCGGGAGTGGAGACAGGGTATTGAAGACGCTTCTTTTCCTATGCTGTAGCGCTGTTTTTGCTTTTGAAGCTTTGGATTCGCCGTTGGCATTTGTGGTTCTGGACACCGCTAAAACGCCTGCCGGAAAGCTCCCCAACGGGTGGGAGCTAAAGGTGAACGCCGGAAAGCCGGACGCCGCGATCGCCGATGACAGCGGCGCACCCGTGCTGCATCTCAAGAGCGTCAAGTCGTCGTTCGCGCTCGAACGCCCCGTCGACGTCGATCCCTCCAAAATGCCCTACCTGGCTTGGCGCTGGAAGGTTACCCAGCTACCCGCCGGCGGCGACTTCCGCCACTTCACCAAGGACGATCAGGCTGCGCAAGTCATGATCGCCTTCGACGACCGTCGTGTGCTCAGCTACATCTGGGATACCACAGCTCCCCAAGGAACCACGCAGAGCCAGACTGCGCTGCCGCTCGTGCACATCTTTGTCATCGTCTGCCGCTCCGGCGCGACCGACGAAAACCGCTGGCTGGGGGAAACTCACAACGTCGCCGCGGACTATCTCAAGGCGTACGGCAAGCCCGCGCCCCATGTCAAAGGCCTGCGCCTCCAGATCAATTCCCAGCACACCGGCACTTCCGCGGAGAGCTACTTCACGGACGTGGAATTCCACAGCACGCCGCAATAATGATTCTCATCACCGGAGGAACCGGCTTCATCGGAAGCCATCTGGTGGAAGCTCTGTGCAACCGCCGCGAGCCGGTTCGATGTCTGATCCGCAACGGCCGCAAGCTTCCCTCAGGCGCGCTAGCCTGCCACGGCGATCTCGTCTCAGGCGCTAGCATCGAAGCGGCCCTCGAAGACGTCGATACGGTGATCCATCTCGCCGGCGTCACCAAAGCGCTTTCGCGCGATGAGTACTACGCGGGAAACGCCCGCGCCACCGAGAACCTGGTCAAAGCGATTCTCCAAGCCCGCCGCGAAATCCGCCTGGTCCACGTCAGCTCGCTCGCCGCCATCGGACCCGGCCTCAACGGCGCGCCCGTCACGGAAGATACCGAACCTCACCCCGTCTCGTATTATGGGAAGTCGAAACTGGAAGGCGAGAAAATCGTGCACGCGCTGCTGCCCCAGGCCGTCATCGTCCGGCCGCCTGTGGTCTACGGGCCCCGCGATACCGATGTCTTGCAGTTGCTAAAATCCGTCAACCAGGGTTTCGCCGTCGAAATTGCCGGCCCCGAACGCTGGGCACAGGTGATCTACGTCAAGGATCTCGTCGAAGGAATGCTCGCTGCCGCCCGCTCACCCCAAGCCTGTGGCAGAGCCTATTTTCTCGCCCACCCCCTAGCAGTTTCCTGGGCCGAGCTCCGTTCTACCGCCGCGCGTATCATCGGCAAGCAGCCCCGCGTGCTCAAAATCCCGTCGAGCCTGGCCTTCGCCGTCGCCGCCTGCGCCGAGCTTTGGTCCAAGCTTACCCGCAAGCCCGGCATCATCTCGCGCGATAAAATCCGCGAAGCCCTCTGCCCCGCATGGACCTGCGATACCGGCCGCGCCGCAGCCGAGCTCGGCTTCCACGCGCAGACCAATCTCGAGACCGGCCTCGCCGCGACCCTCGCCTGGTACAAGGAGGCCGGATGGTTGAAATGAGCGGGCTTGACGCATCCACGCTTCGCCCAGGTTTATGGGCCGTCGACAAGATTCATCTCGCCTTCCTCACCGTTCTCGGCGCCTTCCTCATCGCCTACTCGAGGGATCTCCCTGACGCCCCCACGCTCCTCGCCATCCACATTGTCTCCGTAGCCCTGATTCTCCTGGCCTCTCGCGGGCGCCCTCTAAAGCACAGCCGCCTGGTCTATCTCTTCCGCCATTGGTATCCGCTCCCCTTGGTCTCCTTCTGCTACCGCGAAATGGCGATCCTGATCCCTGTGGTCTGGGGCCGCAGCTTCGATGGCCTGCTCGCCGACCTCGACTTCGCCATCTGGCGTGTCAACCCCACGGTTTGGCTGGAGCGGATCCAGACTCCCAACTTTACGGAGTTCCTGGAGATCGTCTACGCTCTGTTCGTTCCCGCTGTTCTTCTGATCCCCATCATCCTGTGGGCCCAGCGCCGCTACAAGGATTTCCGCTATGCCGCTTTCCTCACCGCCTTGGGATTCCTGGTCTCCTACGTCGGCTATATGATTGTCCCGGCGCGCGGTCCGCGATTCTTGCTGGCCCCCCTCCAGCACCACGCCCTTGAAGGCCGCTGGTTCTTTCACTGGATGCGCTCCACTTTGGACCGCCTGGAGTCCGCCCACTACGACTGTTTCCCCAGTGGCCACGTCGAGCTCACCATCCTGGCGTGGTGGCTGAGCCGTCAAATCTCAAAATGGCTCGGTCGGACCTATTTCATCTATACTCTTTGCATTATTTTTGCTACAGTTTACCTTCGATACCACTATACGGTCGACCTTGCCGCCGGAGCTCTGGCCGCTGCGTTCTTAATTCGCAGTGCGCCCGGGTTCTATCGGCGATTAGGCGGTTCGGAGCTGGCCGAAAGCGGATCGAGGCTGGCAGGAAGAGAGGAACCAGTTGGCACTTGAAGTCATTACAGCGGAAGGCAAGCAAGCGCTGAAGGATTTCGTCGAGTTTCCCTATTCGCTCTATCGCGGCGACCCGCACTGGGTCCCGCCTCTGCGGATCGCCGTCAAGGAACTGCTCGACCGCAAGAAGCATCCCTTCTACGCCAACGCCGATGCCGAGTTCTTCCTCGCTAAGCGCGATGGCCGCGTGGTGGGCCGCATCGCCGCCATCGTGGACCGCAACCACAACAAGTTTCACGAAGAGAACGCCGGATTCTTCGGTTTCTTCGAATCGATTGACCACGCCGAAGTGGCCAGGGCTCTGCTCCAGCGCGCGCGAGAATGGGTCTTTGCCAAAGGTGCGAAGTTCCTGCGCGGGCCCATGAACCCCTCCACCAATTATGAATGCGCCATGCTCATCGACGGCTTCGAATCCAGCCCGATGATCATGATGACCTACAATCCGCGCTACTATCCCAAGCTCATGGAGCAGGCCGGTCTCACCAAGGTCAAGGATCTTTACGCCTGGGTCAACACGGCTGGAGCGACCCAGATCGACCGGATCGCCCGCGTGGCAGACCACAAACTTTCCAAAAGCGGCATCACCGTCCGCCCCATTAACATGAAGGATTTCGATGGCGACGTCGCCCGCGTCTGGGAGGTCTACAACTCGGCGTGGGAGCGCAATTGGGGATTTGTGCCCATGACCCGCGAGGAATTCTTCCTGATGGGCAAGGAGATGAAGCAGATTCTCAAGCCGGAGTTGGTGCTGATCGGCGAAAAGCAAGGCAAAACTATCGGCTTCGCCCTGGCCCTTCCTGATGTCAATGTCGCCCTCAAACCGGCCGGCGGCAAGCTGCTCCCCACGGGCCTCCTCAAAATTCTGTATTATCAACGATTGATCAAAAGTGTGAGGGTACTGGCCCTGGGCGTGGTGGAAGAGTACCGTACCTCTGGCGTCGCGCCCGCGTTTTACGCTACGCTGGTGCGGACCGCCAAGAAATTGGGCTACGACGGGAATTGTGAGATGTCGTGGATCTTGGAAAATAATGTTTTGATGAACCGGTCGCTCGAAGCGATGGGCGCCAAGCACTATAAGACGTACCGGATCTACGAATGGCACTAGACCCATCCCAGACGGCCATCGCCCCGCAGAAGAGCGCCTGCAACGATATTTTCGAGAAGTGCCGCGTCTTCACGCGCCCGCACGATCTGCAGCAGGCCGGCCTGTACATGTATTTCGAGACCTTCGGCGACCGCGAAGGGTGCGCCCCCGGCGAAGTTCGTCTGGGCTCGGACGGCAAGAACGTCCTGATGTTCGGGTCGAATGACTACCTGGGCCTGATCACCGACCCTCGCGTCACCGAAGCCGCCGCCGGCGCCATCCATA
>JASHNT010000062.1 GCA_030041495.1 Bryobacteraceae bacterium
GGCCGGCCTATCAAGCTGTGGTTCTGGCGATGGGTGCCGAGCATCCCCGCGACTTGACCATCCCCGGGCGCGAGCTCAAAGGCATCCACTACGCCATGGATTTTCTGCCGCAGCAGAACAAGCGCGTGGCCGGCGATCATGTGCCCGATCACGGCGCGATTCTCGCCACCGGCAGGCGAGTGGTCATCATCGGCGGCGGCGACACAGGGGCGGACTGCCTCGGCACCTCGCACCGCCAGAAGCCTGCCTCGGTCCATCAATTTGAGATCATGCCCATGCCTCCGGTGGAGCGCTCTCCGCTCACCCCGTGGCCTCTGTGGCCTCTGCAACTGCGCTCGGAGAGCTCGCATGAAGAAGGCGGAAAGCGGGAATGGGCCGTTGCCACCACTCACTTCAGCGGCGACGTTCACGGCAATGTCGAGAAGCTTCACGCCGTCCATGTCGGCCCTCCGCCGAAGTTCGAGGCGATTCCCGGCTCCGAGTACACGCTCGACGTAGATCTGATCCTGCTCGCGATGGGATTCACCGGACCGGTAAAGCAGGGCCTGATCGAAGAGGCCAAACTCAAGCTCGACCTGCGCGGCAACCTCGCCACCGAAAATTATCAGACCTCGATGCCCGGAGTCTTCGCCGCCGGCGACGCCCGCCGCGGCCAATCGCTCGTGGTCTGGGCCATCGCCGAAGGCCGCAAGGCCGCTGAAGCCGTGGACGAGTATCTGCGCGGCTAAATCCGCTCTACCGCGCCCCCCACGGCTTCACTCCGAGTTCCACGTGCAGCCGCACGCTGTAAATCATCACCGGGCCGCGATCCTGATTGTAGGCCGGGTCAGTGTCGCGCTGCACATCGAAGCTCGCGAACAGTCCGTTATAAACCCGCGCTGAGTAAAAGCTTTCCCACACATACTCCGGCGCGTAATTTAAGCGCCCGTCGCCGATGAGAAAATCGAATCCGCCCGCGGCCAGATACTGGCGATGAACCGCCGATAATCCGCCGGCGGTCAGCGACGTGCCCACCACGTCGTACTTTCTGTGCCAGCGCTTCCCCGTGACTGAAACACCGCCGCTCGCCAGCCGGTCGATCGCCGTAAAGGCGAAGCTTTGCGTCTTGCCGTCATTCCACCCCAGGCGAATGAACATGCCCACATCGCTGGTCACCGCCTGGTCGAAGCTGATCCCCGTGCCGTACTTGAGCGCGCCAACCCGGTCCGTAAGCGAGACGTTGGGCGTCGCACCGGTCGCTGCCGCCAGCTTCAGCGCCTCCGCGTAATTGCCGCCCTGCTCGCGATTATCGTAAGCCAGCAAACGAAGTGCTCCGGTGCGCCTGCGCCACGAATAACGCCGCTCGAGTTCCCACACCTGCCCGTGATCGCGGAACAAGCGCCGGTCGAATTGTTGCCCGTTGGCGACTTTCGGCTCCGCCACGATTCCGTACCGGAAGCTCCAGTCGCGAGTGTTGGCCTCCTGCACAATCCCCCATGTGTAGCCGCGCGTATCGGCTGGATAATCCCACGCCCCGTTGTACATCACTCCCCACGCCATGAACTGCGTGCGCGGGTCGTGCGTGTAATTGTTGTTATCGAAGTAATCGGTTATGGTGAAGCGACCCGCATAAACAGAATAACGGTTCACCGGACGATCCCCGGCGAGCTGGTTTTCGTCGCTTTCCTGGTGCTCCTTTTCGGAACCGAAGGCAAAATCGTGCTGCACCAGCAGCCGCGCGATGTAGGGCTTCGGCTCGGCACTGGCCACGCGCGGGATCTCTCCGTTGGGCTGATCCGCAATGCCGTTGACGCCGCTGAATCCTCTTCCTCCCGCGATTTCCGGGTCGAAAATCAGAAATGTGTTCTGTTCCAATCGCCCCGTAAAAAACAGAGTCGTCGTGAGGGACACATCGCGTTCCTGGTAATCCTGAAGGCTCTCGGGACTCTCATAGGGTGAAGTAAAGGTCCCGTGATAGTCGCCGATCGAGGTTGCCTGATAGTACAAGTTCCAACGTTCGGAGCTAACTTCTGTACCGGACGCGGCTGGATCGGCGGCCGATGGTGAGGCGTCGTCAGCCGGAGCGTCTTCTGCACGCGCCCTTACGCACGCGGTCAAGATCATCCAGATTGCCAAAGATATTTTGAGAGCCCTCATCGTGGCTGTGAAGTCCGCATAGGGCGGAAGGAAAACCTCGGTCCAGTGTAGCGTCGCGGCCTCAAGTCTTGTGTTTCATTTCGATTACGGGTGGCAATGCGGCGGTAGCGTATAATCGCGTGAGTGAGATCGCTCATCCAAGTCGCGTGTTATTGCTGCCTGGCCGCGCCTCTCCTCGCCGCGCAGGCCACGGCGAACGGCGGCAAACGCCTTTACATCGACGGATTCACCACCAAGGCTGGCGAGGAAGAGCTCCGCCAGGACCTGACCGCGGAACTTCGCAAATTGAGTTCCGTGATCCTGGTTTCCAATCCCGCGAACGCTGATTTGATCCTCGACGGCGGCGGTGAAATTTGGATCAGAGGCTATCGCAGCTTCAGCCCGCGCTCCGAACTCAAGCTCTCTACCAACGGAACACCGGTCTACGGCGGCTTCATGTCCGTCGAACTCAAGAACAAGCAAGGCGTAACCATCTGGTCCGATCTGGTCACCCCCGGTGAAGCGTCGAATGACGTCTCCAAGGATCTGGCCAGGCGCATCGCCAAGCATCTTGCAGAGGGTTTGCTTCGCCCCGAAATCCCGCCCTCCGCTGCTCCGGACCGCGCTCCCGCTGTTTCACTTCATGGAGCCGGCGCGACCTTCCCGGAGCCGGTCTACCAAAAGTGGTTCACCAACTACGAAGCCGGGAATCCGGGCATACAGATCGCCTACGACGCCATCGGCTCCGAGGCCGGCATTCGCAAGCTTCTCTCGGGCGAAGCCGATTTCGGCGCCTCCGATGACCCCGCAGGCATCCATGAGATCGCCCCCGGTCAAGAAAGCAACTACCTCTTCTTCCCCTCCGTGGTGGGCGCAGTCGTCCCTATCGTCAACCTGCCTGGAGTCCCGGACGGAATCAAATTCGCGCCAGAGGCGCTCGCTGGAATCTATCTCGGAAAAATCACAAAATGGAATGATCCGATCCTCAAACAAGCCAACCGCGGCGTAGCTCTCCCGGACCTTCCCATCACCGTCATCCACCGTTCGGATGGGAGCGGCACCAGCTACGCCTTCGCCAGCTATCTTTCCCAAGTCAGCCCCGAATGGAAGTCGCAAGTGGGCGCAAGATTCGAGCCCAAGTGGCCGGTGGGCCGCGGAGCCTCGGGCAACGAAGGCGTCGCTGCCGAGGTAAAGGAATTGGGAGGTTCCATCGGCTACGTCGAGTTCATTTACGCTCTTCAGAATCACTTGAGCTACGGCAAAGTCCGCAACCAAAACGGAGAATTCGTGGAAGCCAGCCTGGCGAGCATCGGCGCAGCCGTCAGCCACGCGATGGACATCAGCGACGATCTCACCGTATCGCTCGTGGATGCGCCCGGCCCAGGTTCCTATCCCATCGCTTCATTCACCTGGCTGGTCGTTCCCTCACATGTGGCCGACGACGCCAAGCGCAACGCCATCACTCTGTTCTTACGCTGGATGCTCGGACCGGGCCAGCAGCAAGCTGCGGCGCTCGGCTACCTGCCTCTTTCCCAGGACGTCGTTTCCCGCGAGGTCACTGCGCTCGCGCGGATTCGCTAGAACGCCGGTCCAAGATGCTTTCCAGGTGCTGAATCCTGTGCATGCTGCGTCTCGGCACATGGCGAAAAACCCGGCAGGCGCGGCCCGCCCCGCCCACTATCTGTTCATCTCCTTGTCATCCGTGGCAGCGTCCATGTGCATGTCCATGCCAGCCCATACTTTGTCGGGCGAGCTTGCGTTCGGATACACATGCGTCATCCAGCCGAACACCACGGGAATCCAAAGCCCGCCCGCCTGCTTACAGGACTCCTCGTCGTGAATGCTCCCCTCTGGGCCAAACTCGGCGTGGGCTCCGAACTGCTCTGCCAGGGATAGGCTCCGCGGCCCGCCGCAAAAGTCCACATGCCGGTGCCACGTCGCGATACTGATCGGAGCTACCCCGTTCAGTTGCTCCGAAGTTGAGTCCTGCGGCGCCGTGTACATGACGCCGACCGCCTTCATTCCCTCCGGAGTGCGCTCATACAGGATGGATCCCGGACGGTCATAATCTACGCGACGCTGTTCCAGCCGTGCGTACCGGTAATTCGTGTAGTGCACCTCTTCGCCCATTCTGCCCGTTGGATGAAACGGTTTGTATCCATCCCTCAGCGCCGTGTTGACGTCGGCATAATGTTCCAGCACTCTGCGGGCCCTGGCCACGATCTGCTGACCGCGCTCTTCATCTCCTGCTTGCGTCTTTCCCCGCAGCGACATCTGCATGTGTCCCATGATCATCGTGGGCACCTGCGTCTGGTCCGACTTACCGCCGTAGTGCTGTAGCACCCGCTCCCACAATGGAAACTGCTGGCCGATCGCCGCCGCTGCCATAAGCGCCGCGACCATAAGAAAGACGAGCGAACCCACAATCAGAAATTTCAGATGCTTCATGATGGCCTCACCCTTTACAACGGCGGCTTGCGATGTTTTGTTCTGCCTTTTCAGCCTTAGACAAGCACCTAAACGGCGAGATTCGAAAGCCTTAATTGCGATCGTCCGGAGAATGACGGTCCACCGGGGGGCGGTTTCTGTGGAGACCGGTTCTAACTATTCGGCCCGCAGAGCCTCGACTGGATCGACCGCCGTGGCCCTGCGCGCCGGAACGAAGCTGGCCAACGCGGCTGCGGCGAGCAGTAATACCGCCACCGTCGCGTAGGTCAGCGGATCCAGCGCCTTCACCCCGAACAGCAGCGCGCCCATCAGCCGCGTCAACCCGAACGCGGCGCCGAGCCCCAGCGCCGTGCCCAGCCCGGCCAGCAGCAGCGCCTGCCGCACGAACATCCCACCCAACGCGCCCGGCCGCGCGCCCAGCGCCATGCGGATGCCGATTTCGCGCGTCCTCTGCGACACCGCGTAAGCGATCACTCCGTAAATCCCCACCACTCCCAGCAGCAGGGCCATCGCTCCCGCGATCGCCAGCAGCACCAGCGTGAAGGAAGTCCGCTGCATGGATGAATCGTAGAGGTCCTTCTCGGTTTCCGTCAGGAACACCGGAAAATTGCGGCCCACCGACCAGATGGCCTGCCGCGCGTCCGCGAGTAAGCTCTCCGTGCCTGCCCGGCTGCTGCGCAATATCAGCGCCGGACCTCGTATGATCGACACGCCGTCCTCGCCGAAGGGGCTCCGCCTCATCGGCGGCCAGTAAACGATGGGCGGTGCTGCCTCTTGCATCCCGTTGTCGTAAACGTCGCCGGCCACGCCGATGACCTCGCTCCACGGATCCTTTGCACTCTCCCGAACGTGCTTGCCCAGGGCAGCGCGCGCATTGCCCCACAACTCGCGGGCAAGATTTTCAGAAATGATCGCTGTCGGGATTGTTTGATAGACGTCGCTCCAAGTGAAATCGTGGCCCGCGATTAAGGCCGTGCCGGTAGTCTTGAAAAATCCGGGACTCACGGAGCGGTATCGCCGCACCGGCGGCACTTTGCCCTCCGCAGCGTAGTCGTGGCCCTCGGCGCTCAGAACGTCGTTGGAGAAGAAAACGCTTTCAAGCGGCGCAGAGCTTGCTAAGGTTGCCGACTGCACCCCCGGAATCTCTGCCAGCTTGTCCAGCATATCATTCTCCATCCGCATCACCCGTTCATTCCCTTTCACCACAGTATCGGGAATCACGATTCGTAGAATCTGCAGTGCTTCCGGCTTCGAGAATCCCGCGTGCACCGATCGAAGAGCCTGGAAGGTGCGAATCATGAGCCCGGACCCGACTAATAGCACCAGCGCCAGACCCACCTGTGCCACCACCAGCGTGTTCCGCGCGCGATGCCGCTCCCGGCTCTGGCTGAAGGATCGCCCTACTCCGCGCAGCGATATCGCCACATGCGGCCCCGCGTATTTGGCCACCGGAATGAGGCCGAACAGCACTCCGGCGAGCAAAGAAATCCCCACGGCGAAGGCCAGCACCAGAGGATCGATCCCGATATCGCTGATGCGCGGCAGCGCCTGCGGCCCTTTGGCTACCAATATCCGGGTTGCGGCGTAAGCCAGGCCGAATCCCAGTGCGCCGCCGAGCACGCCCAGTGTCACGCTTTCCAGCAGCAATTCCCCCGCGATCCTGCGCCACCCCGCGCCCAGCGCTGCGCGAATCGCCAGCTCATGCTGCCGCCTCTCTGCGCGCACCAGCAGCAGGTTCGCGACATTTGCGCAGGCGATCAACAGCACCAGGCCCAGAGTCCCCATGATTACCCACAACGTCGGCCCGATATCGCCCACTGCGTCTTGCTTCAAGGGTAGGACTTTGGGCCCGAAGTGCGCCTGCTCGAACAAGGTCTTGCTGAAGCCCGGCGGCGTCGGCCACGAGTTCAGCCAGATGGGGAGCATCCGGCCGACGTCGGCGTTGGCCTGCTCCAGCGTCACCCCCGGCTTTAGTCTGGCAACCCCCTGCGCGTTGAACATCCCCAGGAACAACTTCGCGCGATCGAGGCGCATCGGCATGATCAGTTGCTCGTCGAAGTTGCGGAAGCGAAAACTGGCCGGCATTACTCCGATCACCGTGCGCGGCTGCGAATCGACCGTGATGCTTCGTCCGATGATGTTCCGGTCGCCCCCGAATTTGGTCTGCCAATAACCGTAGCCCAGCATCACGGTTTCCGGCGTACCCGGCGTATCGTCCGCTGGTGAAAACCACCGCCCCAGCACCGGCTTCACACCTAACGCGTCCAAGGCGCCGTAAGTCACCATCAACGCTCGAGCCTCATCCGGTTCGCCCGCGCCGGTGACCGTGCCGCCGCCGGCGGACCAGATCCCGAGCTGCTCAAACGTCCGGCTCTGCTCGCGATAGGTGAAGTACATCGTCGGGCAGATATTGATCTTGTCGCCGACTCCTGTGATCCCCGGCGCGGTGTGCCATAGGCTCACCAGAGACGCCGCCTGCGGATACGGCAGGGGCTTGATCAGCACGCTCTCGATCACGCTGAAGATCGCGGTGTTGGCGCCGATGCCCAAAGCCAGCGTCAGCAGTGCGACTGTGGAAAACATCGGTGCCAAGGCCAGCCGCCGGAAGACCTGTTTCAGGGATCCCATACCGGCCTATTACGCAGGTTTCCGCGGCATGGTTGCACTTCAAATCCACTTTTTTTTGAGCAGCCAGCCCTTGATCACCTGCGTCAGCGCCATGTATGCGAGCAGCGTCAGAGCCAGAATCGGCCAGTACAGCCAGGGCAGGGGAGTGAATCCCAGCGCGGACGCCACCGGAGAGACCGGCAGCAGCGCGCCTACAGCCATGATCCCCGCCGTGGTCAACATTAGCGGCCGGCTCGCGCGGCTCTGCAGGAATGGAATCTTGTTGGTGCGGATCACGTGGATGATCAGCGTCTGCGTCATCAGCGACTCGACGAACCATCCGGTCTGGAACAGAGATGCTCGTGACGGGTCCCAACAATGGAACACCCACAGCATTATGAAAAACGTGGTGTAGTCGAAAATCGAGCTCACCGGGCCGAGGAACAGAATAAAACGCCGGATTTCCAAAATGTTCCAGGGCCGGGGACGCGCCACCTGCTCCTCATCCACTGCGTCGGCCGGGATGGGCACTTGCGAAAAATCGTACAGCAGATTGTTGGTCAGCACCTGAATCGGCGCCATCGGCAGAAACGGCAGAAACGCGCTCGCGCCCAGCACGCTGAACATGTTCCCGAAATTTGAGCTCGCGCCCATGCGGATGTACTTGACGATGTTGGCGAACACCTTGCGCCCTTCCGTTACTCCGCCGTTCAACACCATCAGATCCTTTTCGAGCAGAATCAAATCCGCGGACTCCTTGGCGATATCCGTCGCCGTATCCACTGAAATGCCCACGTCCGCCGAGCGCAGAGCCGGAGCGTCATTGATTCCGTCGCCCATGAACCCCACCACGTGACCTTTGCCGCGCAGCGCTTGGATCACCCGCTCCTTGTGCGCCGGCGAGAGGCGCGCGAACAGCGTGGCCTTCTCCGCCGCGTCCGCCAGCTCCGCCTCCGCCATCCTCTCCACGTCCTCACCCAGCAGAATCGGCTCGGGCGGCAAATTCACTTCCCGGCAAACCTTGCGGCTGATCAGCGGATTATCGCCCGTGAGAATCTTCACGCCGACTCCATTCTTCCGCAGCGCCTCCAGCGCGCTGTTTGCCGTCTCCTTGGGAGGGTCGAGGAATGCCACGTAGCCCCGCAGCACCAAGCCCGTCTCATCGGCTTTGGAGCACACTTGCTTGCCCGTCAGATCCTTGTTGGCTACCGCCAGAACGCGGAACCCGTCTTCACTGAGGCTCTCATATTCCTGCTTGAGATCCGTGATGAGACCCGGGTCCATTGGAGAGATTTGCCCGTCACGCTCAAAGTGCGAGCAGTGCCGGAAAACCTCCTCTGGAGCCCCCTTGGTCAGCAGAGTCGCCTTGCCTTCCGGAGCCTCCACCAGCACGCTCATCATCCGCCGCGTGAAGTCGAACGGAATCTCGTCCAGCTTTTTGTACCGCTCCAGCACGGACTTTTCGCGAAAATCCGGGCTCTCCAGGATCGCCCGGTCCAGCAGATTCTTGAGGCCGGTCTGGAAGAAACTGATGAGATACCCATCCAGCAGCACGTCTTCGCTTTCTTCGCCCGTCACATCGCAGTGGCGCATCAGCACCACGCGGTCTTCGGTCAAAGTGCCGGTCTTGTCGGTGCACAACAAATCCATTCCGCCGAAATTCTGAATCGCGTTGAGCCGTTTCACAATCACCTTCCGACGGCCCATCGTCAGCGCGCCCCTGGACAAACACACCGACACGATCATCGGCAGCATCTCCGGCGTCAGTCCCACCGCGACCGCCAGAGCAAAGAAGAACGCGCTGGTCCAATCGTGTTTGGTGAAGCCGTTAATGAGGAATACCGTCGGCACCATCACGCTCATCAGGTGAATCATCAGCCAGGTGAACTTGCTCAAGCCGATGTCGAAGCTGGTCGGCGGAGGTTCTCCTACAATCGAGCTGGCCATCGTGCCGAAGTACGTGCGCGGCCCCGTCACCACTACCGCGGCCGTCGCCGATCCGCTCTCCACGCTGGTGCCCATGAAGCAAATGTTCTTGAGCTCGATCGGCGAAGCCGCGCCGCTGGTATCGGCGTCGTGAAATTTTTCCACCGGCAGTGATTCGCCTGTGAGACTTCCCTGCGTGACGAAGAGATCTTTGGACCCCAGCAGGCGTACATCGCCTGGAATCATGTCGCCCGCGGCAAGGCGAACGATGTCGCCCGGGACCAAATCGCGCAGTGGGATCTCCCGCTCTTTGCCTTCGCGCACCACCGTTGCGGTGACGTGAATCATGGCCTTCAGCTTGGCCGCCGCGGCATCCGCTCGAGCCTCCTGCACGAAGCGCAGCCCCGCTCCCAGCGCCACCATAATCGCCATCACTGTCCCGGCGCGCGCATCGCCCGTGAGGTAAGAGACCGTCGAGAGCGCTGCCAGCAGTACCACCAGCGGATTGCGGACGATCTTCACCAGGCGCATCAGCCCGCTCTGCGGCTTCTCCCGCGCGACCTCATTCGGCCCAGCGGTCTCCGTCCGCTGTTCAGCCTCTTCGTGCGTGAGCCCGAGCGGCGAAGTTTTCAGCTCCCGTAGCAGCTCGTCGCCGTTTTTGCGTGCAGCATCCAGCACCGCGCTCGAAACCTGGATGCTGCGGCCCTTGGCGGGATGCTGGTTTGCCACGGCGTTCTAGTGGTTGCTTTGAGCCACGCGCTCGATCGATTCCATGATCAGGCGTTCGGACGCGGCTACGTCCAGCCACTTGCCGATCCGTGTCCACTTGCCTTCCTCTAAGTCCTTGTAATGCTGGAAAAAATGCGCAATCTGTTGCCGCAGGATTTCCGGCAGATCGAGGTAGGAATCGACGTTCGCATAGAATCCGTGCAGGCTATCCACCGGAACCGCGATGATCTTCTCATCCACACCAGCCTGATCTTCCATCAGCAGTGCTCCCACGGGCCGGCACCGGACCACGCACCCGGAGACCACCGCAACCGGCGCGATTACCAGCACGTCGCACGGGTCGCCGTCGCGGGCCAGCGTCTGCGGAATGAACCCGTAATTCCCCGGGTAGAACATCGCGGTGTGCAGGAACCGGTCGACAAACATCGCCCCGGAGGCTTTGTCGAGCTCATACTTCACTGGCGCGCCCCCGACCGGTATCTCAATCACCGCGTGCAGGTCGGACGGCGGATTCCGCCCGGCCGGGATCTTGGAGACGTCCATTCACCCAGCCTAGCAGCGCAAGCTGGGCCGTCGGCAATAGAGTTGGGGCCTACCCAATCTCCAGCACCACCCACCCCGGCAAACTCGTCGGCTGGCCGCCTTCGAAAATCACTCGACGAGTCTTGGGGAAGGGAAGCCCGGTTTGCAGCGTGCGCTCATACATCGGGTAATGCTTCATCACCGACCGGTAGGCCGTGTCTTCCGTCTCCAGGTACGGAACCTTCGAATGCAAGCCTCCGCCCCAGCCGATCGAGAGCATGCAATACTGCGGCGACGCGCTGACCTCCTTCAGCCGCTCCTCCAGAGCCTGCACCAGCGCGCTCACGCGACTCAGGCCCGCCGTCTGCGCATAACGCTTGTGCTTGGCGAGCTGATCGCCTGCGTACTTATTCGCCGCTTGAAACAGCCGCGTGCGATCCTGCGCGGAGCGCTCCGTCCACACGCCCTCGAACAACGTTCCGGGCGTGGCCATCTCCGCGAAAACCGGCGTGCTCTCTTCGATCCTCCGTGAATCCGCCGACCCGCGCACCGATTTCCATCCCAACTCCAGTTTGCCCGCCCCGCGAGCCACCAGGGTCGCCACGCGCAGCAGGTAGACCTTCATCGCCGCATACGAGCCCTCGCGCGAATCGCCGGCCGAGACGCGCTTGGCTCGCGGAACGTCTTCGATCTTGACCGCCGGGTTGCGCGGCGCACGCTCGCCCTCTATCCTCTGCGCGAAATCCTCGAACGTCTTCGTGCTCCAGCGCTCATGCACCAGCCCCGTGCGCAGGGCCCCCTTGAGCGAGGTCGCGGGAAGATACGGACCGTTGAGCGAAGCCGCGAACGTCGGAATAAAAAGATGCTCAGCCTGCGCGCGCTGCCACACCGGAATCGCTGCCGGACTCTCGAACGGAATCCGCCGTCCCGCGAAATTCTGCGCGAATCCGCCCCAGCTCGCGAAATCCAGCCGATCGGCCTTCTTGAGCTGTGCCAAGTATCCATCCAAGCGCGGACCCTTGGCCAGCAGCTTGAAAATCCGCCGCTGGTCCAGCACGTTCACATGATCGCGCCACACCATGTAGTCGATCGGCGAAAGTTTCTGGCCGTCGCCCACCAGCGTCGGAGTTAGGCACATGACGCGATAATTCATGCGGCGTCTTCCTCCGCCGGCTCAACCCGCTCCGGTTCCGGCTCGACCGTTTCCTTGGGAGGAAATTGCGGCAGCTCCACCGGCATTTCCCGAGCCACAGGCCGCACGGGAATCGGAATCGCCAGCGCATAGCCGGCCCGGTACACCGGATGCGCGAATCTCTCTGGCGCAACGTCCACGACCGACCCGCGCGGCTCCGCGGACACCAGCACCACGGATCCTTCCGTGATCATTCTCGTCGGCCGCTTGAGGCCGCCCCAACCGGCATCGCTTTCGATCCGCCCGCTGCGCGTCACCACGGAATAATTCCCGCGAGTCCAATCCACGGCATCACCGGCAGCCGGATGATAGAGCGATAGCATCCACCAGGCCGCTTCCGCGGCTTCCCCCTTGCCGCCCAGAATGTTCCTCTCCTCGCTTACGCTCAACTCTGCGCGTCCCCATCCGCGCGACCGCTCGCCACCGAATCCCGAATCGGCCAGCAACCTCAGAGCCGCGGTCACGGGTCCTTGCCACTGCTCCTGAGCCTCGTCACCCGCGAACGCCGCAGCCAGCCAGAGGCCGGCGTTAGGCGCAAATTCCAGGCAAGCACTCGAATGCGGACTCACGCCCGCTCCTCCGCGATCCACTGCCGCGCTGGAGCGCACCGAGACGCGGAACGGGCCTTGCGTGCCCATCGCGATCAACGTTTCGCTGGCCCCGTCCACCGCCCATCCTTCTTCATTTACACCCTTGCCCTGCAGCATGGATTGAACCGTAGAAAGCGGCACGAACCGCGCGCCCTTCCATCGCACTTTCGAAGACGCCGGCGGAGGCCACACGCTGCGAGGCGGAATTACATACAAAGTCTCGCCATGAAACGGAAAGCAGGAACTGAACCGCACCGCTGGCTCGGTTGCGCGAACCGTCGCCTCCAGCCAGTCTTCCAACCTTCCCAGTCGCGCCATCGCACCTGTGACAGCGGAGTACAAAGCGTCGCTGTGATACACCCGCTCCACGCGATCACGATCACCCGAATCCGGGCCGATGCGCCACGGTCCGTTGGGGCGCAGGCGAATGAGCAATCCCTGCATGAATTCGTTACGAAAGCTTCTCGGAGAAGTCCGCCGCGTTCGCCGCGGCCTGAACCTTCGCGAGATCCGCCCCGGAAGCCAGCTCTGCTTCTTCGCCGCCCGAATAAAAGGCGCGATTGCGCCACGCAATTTTCAGATTCGAGAAGCGCACGCGCCCGCTCCCGCGCGAGCCTCCGCCGCCCAGCGCGTCGTCTTCCAGCAGCCGCAAGCCTTCGATCACCCTCGGCGCAAGAGCCTTGTCCTCGTCGCACAGAATGTCCAGGACCATCCGGACGCGGAATCGAGCGCCCGCCGGAACCCGCTCCAGAGTCCGCGGATTAGCCTGTGAAGTGATCCGGTCAATCGCGTTTTCGCTCTTGACCTCCGTGATCTCGTCATCCAGATTCTCGCGCATCTGCGCCGTGATGCTCTCCGGATCGAGCGGTGCGTCGTACACCGTCAGCCGCGCCGGGCTGGCCGTCTTCGATTCCACCGCCTCGCCTTCCACCCGTTCCATCCGGCCCGGATTGCGCCCGAACAGCAAGCAGATTTCGTCGTCTGGACGGTCGCTCTGGTGAATGCGAACCTCCTGGCCCCGCCGCTTCGACAAATACACCAGCTCCGCCGGCGCAGTTAGTCCCAGCGCGTTTTCGAGCAGCGATCGGATCTTGCCCCGCAGCGAACTCCCCGGAATGTAGGGCAGTCCGAAGGCGTCCTTCACCACCGGATTGTCCGCGCCGCCAATTTCCAGCGACCCCTTGCCGGCTCCAATGTGCAAACCGGTTTCGCAATGCAGATCGCCCGAAAAAATCAATTTCCCCACCAGCTTCAGTTGTGTCTGAGCGGTATGTGTGCTCATAGAATTATGGTTACTCGTTGTAAGCAACGATGGCTTCAAACAGATCTTTAAAACGCTCGTACCCGCGCGGATCGTTCTTGCGCGTCACTTGTAGCAGCAACCTCTCCAAAGCGTCCAGGCTACGCAGCGAATGCCGGGCGATGGTATAGGCCAGCCTCGCGCGCAGCATCACAAACTGATGTTGCCGCTCGCTTTCCGGAGCCCGCACCGCCCGCCGCACCGCGTTGTACAAGCGCCGAAGCTGGCTCTTGGTGCCGCTGTCCATATCGCGCATGCGAGCGACAACGGCGTGCGCCTGGTTATCGAGATACAGGCTGTCGGAAATCAGCTTCTCGATCTCGATCTCCGGGCTCTCGAACGGACGCCGCTCGCCTCCACCCGGACGCCCGCCTTCGCGCCGGTCACCTCTGCGCTCATCGCGACCGCCTTCGCGACTACCCTCCCGGCCGCCTTCCGGGCGCCGTTCTCCGCCGCGACCCTGACCCTCCGGACGCGGCCCTCTTCCTTGCCCCTGCTGCTGTCCGCCTTCCCGAGGCGGTCGCTCGCCACGCGGCGGCCGTTCGGGTCTGGCTCCCTGTGGCTTGGCTTCTTGAGGTTTCGACTCGGCCGCCGCGGCTTCCGCTGGCTTAGCTTCAGCCGGCGCCGGAGCTTCGGTGGGCGCAGAAACTTCCACTGCCGCAGTGTCCGCGGGTGCGGCCGGCTCGCTGGTTGTTGTCTCGGCTTGAACTTCTTCTTCCATTGGCATCCTTAGTCACCATGGCGCGGACACGCCGCGCCAAATCAGTCCTCACCATGGCGCGGACACGCCGCGCTATATCAGCTTACGCTTCGGCCGACAATCTGGCCCATTCTAACGCTACCCGGCCCGCGGGGCGCAACTTCACGGTCACCGCGCTGCGGCCGATCAAATCCGCGATCAACGATGTCCGAGCCTTCTGAAACTCCGCCCGTTGCCGCGCCGGATCGTGCGGCCGAGCGGCACTTAATATCCTGCGGATGCGCCGGTGATAACGCCACGGCCGCTCGCCTCCCGTCCTTCGAGCCTGCCTCCGCGACACCCGCGATTGCGACTCCCGGTAGATCCCGCACAAATCCCGCAAATACTGCGGAGAGCATCCAAAATCCGAAACCATCCTCACCAGATTATCTTTGAGCTGCGACGCCTCGGTGAACTGCTTCCATTCAAGCGTCCGCCCCAGCAGCCAGATGCAATCCTTATCCGCGGATTTCGCCGCTTCCAGCCTTTGCCCCGCCTCTTCGAACACCGCGCCCAACGACGCATCCACCGCGGGCGCCAGAGCCAGACTCATGCTGATGGTTTTGCCCTCCGCTCCGGGATGATCCTTGAGATTCTGCTCCGCGAAGCGATGAAACAGCCGCTCCATCTCAGCCGCCGTGCCGAGTAGCGCATCCCATGCGCCATACACCGCAAAATCGTCCCCGCCGGCGTAAATCACCGTGACCTTGCGCCAGAACTCCGGCATCGAGCACAGCACTTCCAGCTCGCCCGCGAAGAACTGCTTGTACAACACGGAAAGCTGGATATGTTCTTCGATGGTCTGCGTGCGCCGCATTCGGATTCCGAAATTATCCACGTCTCCGCGCAGCACGCCCCAAGTTTCCAGTCCCGCCGACCGGGCCGCCAATGCGCTCGTCGCCGCCGGCTCCGCTCCGTCATCGCTCAACGCCGCCGCACGAGCCAGCGGCAAAGCCTCCGCCGACCCCGCCAGGCTCCAGAAATGTTTCCCTTGGCTGATCGAAACGCGCCCCGGATGCTCCGCCAACCACGCCACTGCTCCCGCTTCCCGCAGCCGCGCCGCGAGTTCGATGAAGTACGCATCGGCATCGGCCACTGGAGCCGCAGGCGCATCGAAAGCCGTCAAACCGGCCTGGTCCGCCGGAGCCCCGCGCCGCCGGTCCATCTCCTGCTGCAGCCTGCGCCGCACGTCGCTCCAATCGCCAAGGTTCTCGGTGATGCTCCACACCAGTTTCAGCACGCCCGCGCTCATCGAGCCGATCTCCGCCGCCGCGGCTTCCAGAAATGCCTGCGCCGAGGGACGAAATTCGTCCGGCAGAACCAGCAGGAACTGCCCTCCGCCACTCGATCCCAGCAGAATCTTGGCGAGCCCCAACTCGGCCAGCAGCGCCCTCGGCAGCACCTCGCTCAGCAGGCTGATCCAGTGTGAGCGTCCCAAAAACACCTGGTCTGGATTCGCTGCGCCGCCTTCACCGGCCGGTGAGAGCAGAAACTCGTCGATGCCGAGCAGTTTGCCTTCGAGAAAAATTTGAACTGACATTGGCGGGGCGAAACCATCAGGGTATCACGGTACGATTGATCGAATGAACAGAGTTCCTGACTATGCAATCGATTCCCAATTTGTCAATCGTTGGTCCCCCCGCGCCATGACCGGCCAGCCCGTCAGCACCGCGGACCTGATGCGCTTGTTCGAAGCCGCCCGCTGGGCTCCCTCTTCAGGCAATTTCCAGCCCTGGCGATTCGTCTACGCCCGCGCCGGGACGCCGCACTTTGATCGCCTGTTCGGTCTCCTCAGCGAAGGCAACCGGACTTGGTGCGCACACGCCGGAGCCTTGATTGTGGTGCTGTCCAAAACCGCCTTCGACGATGGCCGCTCGGCCCGCACCCATTCCTTCGATACCGGAGCCGCCTGGATGAGCCTCGCCCTGCAAGGCTCGAAGATGGATCTTGCGGTGCACGGTATGGCGGGTTTCGATCGCGACCGCGCTCGCGCCGAGCTCGGCGTGCCGGAAGGTTTCGATGTCGAAGCCATGATCGCCGTCGGCCACCACGGCAGGCTTGAGAATCTGGACGAAAAGAATCGCGCCCGCGAAGCTCCCAGCGGCCGCCGGCCCGTCAGCGAGTCGGTGTTCGAAGGGAGGTTCTCTTAAACGCGTCTCCATCGGGTCGACGTCTGCCGCCACAGCCAAAGCAGCGATCAGCCCGTGCCCGCTTCTCGACCGGTCCCCGGCGAGCGATTCATTCAGCTCCAGAATCCCGCACCTTCCCAACCACAGTGTACAAGGCTCGCGACACGTGGCTGGGGCGGACGGTGGCGATCAGGCAGTTGAAGAGGTCCGCATTCGGCGCGCTTCCAGCAGGAGGCCCGGGCGATTGCGGCGCTGAATCATCCGCACATCTGCACCCCGTACGACATCGGGCCGGACTACCTGGTGATGAAGTACGTGGAGGGCGAGTCGCTCAAAAGGACCCTGGATGCGCGAGGAGGCGCTCAGGTTAGCGGCGCAAATCGCGAGCGCGCTCGAAGGGGCGCACTTACGGCAGGATGTTGCACTGCGATTTTGAAACCGGCACACATTCTGATCACGTTGAAGGGAGCCTCGCTACTCGACTTCGGGCGGGCGAAGTTCACCGTAGAATCGGACGGCGACGCGCCCGAGACCATGGAAGGAATGTTTGCCGGCACTGCGGCGTGCGTGAGTCCGGAGCAGACCAAGGGCGGGCAGGCGGATCAGCGGTCCGGCGTGTTCAGCTTCGGCGCGAGTGCTCTACCACGTGCTTTCGGGCAGAAGGGCACTTGGCGGGAATTCAATGGCGGAGACGTTGAGCTCCGTGTTGCGCGATGAGCTGAGGGGGGCTGGACGGCGCCGATCCGTTGTCGGCTGGAGATGATCCGCGAATAAAATAAGAATCTGTACGGCCCGCTCCGTTGAACCGTCGGCGCTGACCCCAGTTTAGTTAGGAACTTGGCGGTGCGCTAGCGGTACCCGGAGTGTCACAAGCGATGATTCTCATGCCGTGATTTTACTTCCCTTTAGGCGAAAAATGGGGTATAGTCGGCCCAAAGGGGATTTCATGAAATTGCAACTTGTCAGATCCTCGCTGGGGATGGGTGCCTTGGCGATGGGTATGTTCGCTTCGAATGCGTTCGCGGCGGGCGGTTCCGTGTCGCCGGGCTTGGTTGCTTACCAGAAGGGCGACTACGTCACGGCATTTCGTGATTTTAAGGCCGCGGCCGACAGCGGCGACCTGGACGCGACCTATAATCTCGGCGTGATGTACTTCAAGGGGCAGGGAACGGATCGCGACCAAGACGAGGCATTTCGCCTGTTCCGGGCTGCGGCGGATCAGGGCCACGTGCAGGCGGAGTTTCGCGTCGGTGAGATGCGCGAAAAAGGCTGGGGTGCAGCGCCCAGTTTCGCTGAGGCCCAGCGCTGGTACCAGATGGCGGCGGAGGGCGGCGATCCCGATGCCGAGGAGGGCTTGGGGCAGCTCTACGAAGAAGGCTACGGAGTGGACAAGGATCCGAAGCGTGCGGTGGAGTGGTACCGGCGCGCAGCCGAGAAAGGCTTGGCCGACGCCGAATTCCGGTTGGCTCTGCTGACCGAGCGCGGGCAAGGAACCTCCAAGGACCAGATGGAGGCGATCCGGTGGTACTTCGCGGCGGCCGATCAGGGCTACGCTCCCGCAGAGGCCCACGTGGGTGCATTGTATCTGGAGGGCAAAGCTTTGCCGCAGGACAACCAGAAGGCCTATTTCTGGTTAACGCTGGCCACCAAGCAGAACTTGCGCGGCGCGGAGCGGCAGCGCAACGAGCTGATCAAGAAGCTCAGCAAGGATGACATCACCAAACTGGAAGTGCAGGCCGCGGCGTGGAGGTCGAAGGCGCTGAGGCCGAGCAATCCGAACATTATTCAGTAGGCTGACCGCTTAGCGGGCGAACAGGCGGCTCAAGACCGGGTAGCTCTGCTGTGCGAGCGTTAACGCGGCTGCAGTAGTCGCCTGATCGCTGCGGCCGGAGTTCCACACTACCACTCGAACCAGCGAGGTATCGGTGCGCTGCTCCTTCAACCGGTCGACGATGACCCACCATTTGGCCGCCCACTCGCTGGCGATCACGCGGGCGCGCGTCTGATACCAGTACAGAACGACGACTTTGTCCTGGCCGAGATTCGCGATGTAACGGTTCACGGCGACGGGTCCGCCGGCCGCGTTCATCTCGATGCGGTCCGAGACGGTCGGCACCCAGCCGGCTGCGGGCAGGCAAACCTGAGGAGAATGCGGTTGGCTCGCGCCGCCGCGCTGGGATTGGAACCACGCTACGAACAGACTTCCCAGCCAACCATCTTTCGAGGCATAGATCGAGCCGAGGGTGCTGTCCGCGCCGAGTTGCTGCAGCGTCTCGGGCGGCACGGGATCGTCGCCGGTCTTGGTCCAGTTGCCCAACGTGGTTGGAAAGCTGGAAAAGCGCGGAGGCGCGGGAGGCTTCTCGGCGCGGGCGACCCAGACGGTCACACCGGTCTGCGCGGCCAGCACCAGCGGAGCGAGGATGGCGACGCGGCTAAGCATGCGGCCTCGCTTGTAGCGCCCCGTGGAGCGCGTTGAATGCGCCGCGCAAGGGAAGCAGTAGCGCGAGAGACAGAGCGAAGATCGCGACTCCCAACAACTCGTGCGGCGCTCCGGAATCGAACGCCGGGACCCAGGCCGACGCAGCGACGCGAAAGGCATTGGCGAGGATCGCGAGTGGGATGGTCGCGGCGAGCACGGCCGCGCGCATCCACGGCTTGGGATCGGCGAGGTACGCGAACAGGACGGCGACGAAGCCCAGCGGCAGCAGGTAGCGAATGCCGTTGCATGCCTCGGCGACTGCCACGCGGTGACCGTGCACGTCGAGGATGTTGCCCTCGCGAACCACTCCGATGCCGGCCGTGGTCAGGATGCCGGTGGCCAGCTTGCTCGCAGCCAGTTGGAGAGGCAGAGTGACCTGGTTGTAGACGATAGCGAGCTTGGGGAGCATGAACAGCGCGAGTAGGAGGGGAAAGCTCCAGGAACGCAGGAGACGCCAGCCGCCGAAACACACGACGAGTCCGGCGACGCTGACAAGAAACGCGACGGAGCTTGCGAATAATCCGACGCCGAGGGTTCCTGCGACATGCATCGCCGCGCCGGCGGCCAGGAGCACGAGTCCCCATGCGCTGGGCTGGAGCGCGTGGCTACGCCAACGCTTGCGCTCGCGCCAGACGATCCAGAGGACGACGAACGGCACCGCCAAGCCGTGGCCCATGTCCTCATCGCTGATCCACTGCTGGAACATGCCATGCAGAGTGGACGCGTAGCAGCCCAGCAGAAGCACCATCGTGACGCCTGTCAGCGCCGTGCGCTTGTTGGGGATGGTCATGCCCGGTTACCTGCCATGGTAACAAGGGCGCGGTGGCCCCTAGGCCGCGTCCTTCGGCTTTACTGTGAGCTGAAAACTGAGACTGCTAAGTAATGCCCCGAGGCTGCGAAGGCTGGGATTGCCGCGCTTCGACAACATGCGATAGAGGCCTTCCTGGTTCAGTTTGCTGCGGGCGGCGATTTTGGACAACCCGCGCGCGAGGGCCACGTTGTCGACCCCAGCTTCCCCTTTCACCCGGCGTCACACGCCTTACCGCAACTGCCCGGTGGTGTATTGGAGCACCGCGTATTGCGCTGCGTAGTCGTATTTCGCATTGAGGTTTTGGATCTGCGCCGTGGTGGCGTTCAATTGCGAAGTGGTCACTTCGACGATGGAGGCCAACTGCAGCCGGTAGCGGCCGTCAGCGAGGGTCAGGGCGAGATCGGCGGCGCGCTGGAGCTGTGCTGTAACGTCGATTTCCTGATAGGCGGTGATGGCGGCAGCCCAGACCTGGCGCACATCGCGGAAGATGCGCTCCTGCTCATCGCGCAGCTTTTGGTCAGCTTCGAGTGCGCGTTCCTGCGCCGCTACGCGCCGCGCGGCGAACAGGTGCCCGTTGAATACCGGAATGCTCAGGTTGGCTGCGACGCCTTCATATTCGGCGGGAACGGGCGTGCTGCCCTCAGACTTGATCGCCGGAATAAATCCGCCGACGGCGACGGCGCTCAGCGTCGGCTTGGACAAATCTTTCTCCGCTTCGGCGAATTTTTTCGCGGCGTCACTGCTGAAGCGGAGGCTGGCGAGTTCGGGCCGGCTCGCGATGGCCTGCGTCAAGAGAGCGTCCACGATGGCGGGGGGGCTCGGAGGCAGAGGCACATCGGCAAGCTGATACGCGGCGGGCTGGTCGGAACCGAGTGCGCGGCCCAGTTCGGCTTGCGCTTCTTGAACGGCCTGCCGCGCGGCGAGTAAGAGTTGCTTGGCCTGCAACACAGTGACGTCGGCCTCAGAGACGTCCAGTTGCGACCGCAGTTGATTGCGGGCCATTTGCGTGACCTGATCGTCGAGGCTCTGGCGCGCCTCCACCGTTTTCTCCGCAACCTTCACCAGTTCCTGCGCGCGCAGGACGCCGAAGTAGGCGCGATTCACTGCCAGGAGCACGTCGTAGCGGGAGGTCTCGACGTCCTGCTGGCTGGCTTGGGCTTGGAGCTTCGCGCTGGCGACCAGACTGGGAGTGCGGCCGGAGTCGGTGATCAGTTGCGTCGCGATGACGCCGGGAGAGACGCGGTCGAACAGGCGCGAGGCCGCCAGAGTGCCTGCGCCGATGCGCGCGTTATCGTTGCCCTGCGATCCGGTGGCGTCGCCGGTGATCTGAGGATAATAAGCAGAGCGGTTGATGGTGATCTGCTGATTCGAATAATTAGCTTCGTGCTGCGCCGCTTGAATTTGCGGGTGATTGGCCAGCGCCATCTGTTCGGCTTGCTGGAGCGTGAGCACGGGCTGGTTTTGCGCGCAGAGGAATGCGGCGGCAAACGATCCAAGAACGAGGCTAGGAATGCTCCGGCGCAGGCGCCGGGGCGTTGGGTGTCGGGGCATGGTTCTTCTTCCTTCCATAAACCAATAGATAGGCGGCCGGAACGATGAAGATCGTGAGCAGGACCGACGAAGTCAATCCGCCAATGATGGCGCGGGCCATCGGAGTATACTGCTCGCCGCCCTCACCGAGCTTGAGGGCCATGGGCGCGAGTCCGATGATGGTCGCCAGCGATGTCATCAGGATGGGGCGCAAGCGAACGCGGCAGGCGGTGATCACGGCGTCTGTCACCGAATGGCCCTGCTCTTCCAGCTTGTGCGCGAAATCGACGATCAAGATGCTGTTGGAATCCGCGATGCCGATCAGCATCAGTACGCCCACCAGACTCATCACGTTCAAGGTGGTGTGGGTGAGCGGCAGAATGATCAGCACGCCGATGAAGCCCATGGGGATCGCGAGCATGATGAGGAACGGATCGATCCAGGAGCGGAATTGCGCCACCAGGATCAGGAACAGCAAGATGAAGGAAAGTCCGAATCCGATTCCGAAGCTCTTGAAGGACTGGTTCATGCCGTCGACCATGCCGCGCAAAGTGACGCGGATGTTGCCGGGGATGGTGGCCGTATCGCCGGAGCTCAAATTGGACAGAGTCTGCTCACGGCAGGCGGCGTCCGGCCCGCACATATCGGCGATGGAGTTCTGGATGGCGCTGGTCAGCTTGGCCAAATCCTCGCCCACCGGAGTGACATAGACGTCGGCGACGCGCTGGATCTGGTAATGATCCACTTCCGTGGGCGATTGTTCACGCACCAGCTTGACCACGGAATCGAGCGTAGTGGGTTCTTTCAGGTTGGGCGCGCGCAAGGGGATTTGCCTCAGGTCGATCAAATCATGAATCGCGCCCTTGCCTTGCTCGGCATACTGCACGGAGAGGAAGTAGTCATTGAAGGTTTTGTAGTCAACCCAATAGTTCGGCGCGATCATGATATTTGAATTGAGCGCGGTGATGACGTTGTTGATGACGTCTTTCTGCGAAAGACCCAGCTCGCCGGCGTGGACACGATCGACATCCAGCCGCACCGAGGGATAGTTCATGTCCTGGGGAATGTAGATCTGCCCGACGCCTGGAAGCTGCCGGATGCCTGCGGCAATGGTCTGCGCGGTGTGATAGGTGATGTCGAGGTCGCGCGTGTTAACTTGCACGTCGATGGGAGCGGCCATGCCCTGATTGAGAATCGCGTCCTGCAACGCGCCGCTAGAAAAAAAGGACCGCACGTCGGGGAAATCCGCGTTGAGGCGTTCGCGGACCCGATTCATGTACTCCAGGCTGCTGACTTTATGGTCCTCGCTCAAAGCCACTTGAATCGTCGCGGTGTATTCGCCGGAGTTGGTGGTGTATAGCGAAGAGATGTCGTTGACCACCCCGATGTTGGACAGGATCATTTTGAGATCCGAAGGGGCGACCACCTGGCGGATCATGTTTTCGATGCGGGCGACGTAATCGTTGGTCACTTCAATGCGCGTACCTGTGGGTACCTTGACATTCATGGTGAACTGGCCGGCGTCGGTCTGCGGGAAGAATGCCCGCCCCACGAACGGATAGATCAGCAGGCTTGCGCCGAAGATGCAAACAATCACGAACATGGTCAGCTTCGGCACGCGTAGCGCCTTGCGCACGGCGAATTCGTACGCGTCGAGAATGTGAGTGAAACCGCGATTGAAGCCCCGGTTAAAGCGGCCGAACAGAGACAGACGCTGCGGTTCCGCAACGGCGTCCGCGCCGCCGTGCTCTCCATGTCCGCCATGGCCCGGCGCGGCCTTGAGGAAATTCGCACAGAACAGCGGGATCACCGTCATCGCGACGATATAAGAAGCCAGCATCGCCAGCACAAACGACAGAGCGAGAGCAGAAAACAAGAATTTACTGACGCCGAACAGAAGTGTGACGGGGAAAAAGTCGACCACGTCGACCAGGGTGGCCGCCAGGACGGCCAGGTTCACTTCGGAACCTCCCATGGTGGCTGCGACGATGGGAGTCGCCCCCATTTCCAGATGACGGTAAATGTTTTCGAGCGAGATCACCGAGTTGTCGATGACGCGCGAAAAAGCCAGCGCCAGTCCGGCCAGAATCATGGTGTTGACGTTGCTGCCCAGTAGCGAAAGCACCACGAAGGTAGCCATGGTGGAAATCGGAATCGACAGCAACACGGCTCCGGTGGCGCGCCCGCTTCCCAGAAACACCAGAATGATCACCGCGATCAGAGCGAGCCCGGTAGCGCCCTCGCGAAACACCGTGTGGATGGCTTCTTTGACGAAGGCAGACTGATCGAAAACCACGTCGGTGACCAGCTCTTTGGGTAGATCGAACAGGTGCGCGCGGAGTTTGCGAACGTCGTTCACCACCTGGATGGTGTTGCTGTCGCCGCCGGACTTCATGATGGGGATGTAGGCGGATTTTTGGCCGTCGATGCGGACAATGTTGTATTGGAGCTGGCTGGCGTCCTTGGCTTCGCCCACGTCGCCTACGGTCACCCAGCTCGAACCCACGGTCTTGACCGGGAGATTGTTCAGATCCGAGACGTTTTCGACCAAGCTGTTGGAGTAGACGTAGAAATCGGTGTTGCCGATTTTGACGTCGCCCGCAGGCAGAATCAGGTTGCTGTCATTGACCGCCTTCACGACGTCCATCACGCTCAACTGGCGCGAAAGCAGCTTGAAGGGATCGACGTAGACCATCGCTTCGCGGGACTTGCCTCCGAACACTGCGGGAATTTCCGCGCCGTTAACCACTGCGATTTGATTGCGGATCTGAAATCGCGCCAAATCGTTAAGCTGCGTCTCGGTCATCCCTTGGCCCTTGACCGTGACCAGGGTGACGGGAAGACTGGAGGCGTCGAACTTCATCACCACCGGCGGAAGAGTGCCCGGAGGCAGACGCTTCAAATCGGCCAAGGAGAGATTGGATAGCTGCGTTACATCCGCGTCCGCGTTGGTGCCGGGCTGAAAGATGGCCTTGATGATGCTGACGCCCAAAAGAGAGCGCGATTCCATATGATCCAGGCCGCTGGCTTGGGTGAAAAATCGCTCCAGAGGATTGGTAATGTCGGTTTCGATGTCCACCGG
The DNA here is from genome assembly GCA_030041495.1 of Bryobacteraceae bacterium. Lineage (GTDB taxonomy): Bacteria > Acidobacteriota > Terriglobia > Bryobacterales > Bryobacteraceae > Palsa-187. Next base: position 24,200 of record JASHNT010000062.1, read on the forward strand.
AGGCATGCCGTTATAGAACGTCGCCACCACCACGACAGGAATATTGATCGGCGGGAAAAGGTCGATGGGTGAGCGCACGATCGCGGTGCCGCCCAGCACCGCCAGAGCCAGACACAAAACCACGATGAAGTAGGGATTTCGAATGGAGAAGCTGGACATAGCTACGGTTGGTCTTTATACTCGCTTACCGCAACCACCTTGGGTGTCACTGTTTGGCCGGGTTTCAAGCCGCTGCGATCTCCCACTATCACCATGTCGCCCTCCTTCACGCCGGTGAGTACCTCAACGTCATCCGCGGTCTCGATTCCGGTGGTGAGATTGCGGGTTTCGATCTCGCCGGAGGAATCCACAACATCGACTGAGACCCGGTCGCCGGCCCGGTCCACAGCCTGCAGAGGAATGGCGAGAGCGTCGTTTTTCTGCTGGAGACCGATGGTGGCGTTGGCGTAGAGTCCCGGTTTGAGATCACGCTCCTTATCGTTCATCACCTGAACTTCGGTGTGCATAGTGCGCGTAGCTTCGGCGACTTCCTCCGAGAAGCGAGCGATCTTGCCGGCGAAGGAGCGGCTCAGCGAGGGGATTTCGACGCTCACCGGATCGCCCACATGAATAAATCTCACGTAGGACTCCTCCACCGGAATCACCAAACGGAATACATCGTCTTCTGACAGCCGCACCAAAGGCAGGACGTTAGTGCTGGAGCTGGTGCCGGCCTGCATGAGCGTGCCGTAGTTGGCGTAGCGCTGGGTGACCACGCCGTCGAATTCGGCTTTGACGTTACGGTAATCGTACAGCACTTCGTCGCGCGCAAGTTTGGCGCGAGCCTGCTCGGCCTGGCTTTTGGCGGCTTCCACGTTGACTTCGGCGGCGTCCACGTCGGCTTGCGCGGTGAGAGCCCTGCCCTGCGCATCGTCCACTTCCTGTTGCACCACCAAGCCCGGGTTTTGCCGGGAAACGGTGTCCAGGCGTTTGTAATATTCCTGCAATGGAACCAGGCGAGCTTTCACGCTGTCGGACAGCTTGGCGAGCCGGCCCACTTGTTCATCGGCGGCTTGGATCGCGGCCTTATCGGCGTTGATGGTCTGCGCCATCTCCGGGATTTCGAGCACCGCCATGATATCGCCCTTCTTGACGTGCGTGCCGTAATCGACGTTGAGCTTGGTGACGTAGCCGGATTCCTTGGCGTAAACGTCGATCTCCTGATAGGGCACCAATTCGGAAGAGACGGTCAGGTGCTGCTGCATAGGCTTGCGGGTAGCTTTGGTAACGGCGACCGAAACGGGAGTGGCGGCCGCGGCCGAGTTGGTGGCGTTCACCTGTTTGCCGCCGCCGCAAGAGACTAACCCCAAGTCCGCGACCAGTCCCACACCTGCGAATAAACTGAGGATAGCGATTCTCGACGACGGCATGATCCGTTCCTCCACTATAAGCAGCCCCATCCGCCCCCACCCATCCCGGAACTCCGGTATTTTTGTGCCGAATGTCCGGTAGCGGTGCGCTAAAGCGTATTTTCTCAGTTAGTCTTGAAGATGTGGGGGAGCGTGTTCGCAGCCGTTCGGCCCTGATCGTGGGTCTGGGAAGCCTGTTGGCCATCATGGCCGTAGCGGGCGCCGGAGCCTTGCGCGTTCTGGCCAACGTGCGGGTCAAAGACGAAATGATCCGCAGCAAGTTTCTGTCGCGCAACCACGTTCTCAACGACATTCGCTCGGAAGTTTACCTCTCCGGGACTCTGGTCCGCGACTACCTGCTGGAGCCGGAACCGGCGCGCGCGGAAACCTACCGCGCGTCGCTCGAAGATATCCGCCGCAAGATGGACGCAGCGCTGGAATCCTACGGGCAGCAAATTGGCCCGGAAGCGGTATCCAATTTTGCCGCTCTGCGAACGGAGTTGGCGGGGTACTGGAATACGCTCGCGCCGGTGTTCGAATGGAACCCGGATCAGCGCGGCCGTCTGGGTTATCCGTTTCTGCGCGACCAGGTGTATCCGCGGCGCCAGAACATGCTGACCATTGCCGATCGCATCGCCGCGATCAATGAGCAGCAGTTGAACGCCGGCAATGCGCAAATCGCGGAGCTGCTGGCGGGCTTTCAGGACCGTCTGGCGGTCACGCTGCTGGCGGCGCTGGCTCTGGGGCTAGGCATGGCGGCGTTCAGCATCCATCAGATTTTGAAGCTGGAGGCCCGGGAACGGGCGCGGTTTGAGGAAGTGGCGGGGGCGCGGGCGCAACTGACCGATCTTTCCGCCAAGCTGGTGCAGGCCCAGGAAACCGAGCGGCGGGCGCTGTCGCGAGAGCTGCATGACGAGGTCGGCCAATCGCTCTCCGCGGTGCTGGTGGAGTTGCGCAATCTCTCCGCGGGGCTGGGTTCAAGAACCCCCGAGGAGTCGCGCGGGCAGGTTGAGGAGATCAAGAGCCTGGTGGAGAGCACGGTGAGGGTGGTGCGCAACATGGCGCTACTGCTGCGGCCGTCGATGCTCGACGATCTGGGCCTGGTTCCGGCGCTGAAATGGCAGGCGCGCGAAGTTTCCAAGCGTACTTCGATGGACGTGATTGTGGCCGCGGAGCTGAGCTCGGACGATCTTCCGGACGACTACAAGACCTGCATCTACCGCGTGGTTCAGGAGGCGCTGCACAATTGTGCGCGCCACTCCCGCGCCGGCACGGTTCGCGTGAGGGTGCAACAAAGCGGGGAGCGCATCACGCTGACCATTCAAGACGACGGACTGGGTTTCGACACGACGCAAATGAAGGGTCTGGGCCTGCTGGGGATCCAGGAGCGGGTGAGCCGTCTGGGCGGCGTTTGCCGCGTGCATTCTTCTCCGGGACGGGGAACCGTTCTGACGGTGGAGCTGCCGGCACCCGCCGGAGCGCATGAATCGCAGGCGGTCTACACGTGAGCCGGATCCGGATTCTGCTGGCGGACGATCATACCGTCATGCGCCGTGGCTTGCGCTTTCTGCTGGAGAGCCAGCCTGATTTAACGGTGGTCGCGGAAGCCTCCGACGGCCGCGAAGCAGTGCAACAGGCCGAAACCGCTCATCCGGACGTGGCCGTGATGGACGTGGCCATGCCCAACTTGAGCGGCATCGAGGCAGCCCAGCGCATCGCCGCGCAATCTCCCAACGTCGCGATCATCATTTTGAGCATGCATTCGGACGAAGGCTACGTCCTGCGGGCGCTGAAGGCGGGCGCTCGCGGCTACCTCTTGAAGGATGCCGCGGAGGGGGACTTGATCGAGGCGATTCGCGCGGTCAGCCAGGGCAGGACTTTCTTCAGCTCCGAAATCAGCAAGATGCTGGTGGAGGATTATATTCGCGAAATCCGCACACGCGGCGTGGAGGACAGCTATGAGCTGCTCACCAGCCGGGAACGCGAGATCCTGCAATTGTTGGTGGAAGGCAATTCGAATAAAGACATCGCGGCGCGGCTGAACGTCAGCCCGCACACGGTCGAAACCCACCGGCGAAATCTGCAGGATAAGCTCAATCTGCACAGCTTCGCGGAGCTGATCTTGTACGCGGTCCGCAAGCGCATCATTTCCTGAAAGCTCAGAGCTGCTAGCTGAAAGCTCGGAGGGAGCAACAGGCGGGAGCTGTCTGTGCGAGGGATTGGAGGGAACCCGCCTGTTGCGTGGGGTCTTACTTGAACTCAGTATAGGGCGCGGGGTTCTGTTGGCCCATACCGTTTGGCTGGTAATTCCGGGGTGGTCGGTTTGGTAGAAACGCGGTTGACGGCTGCGACCAACTGCCGGCTTGCACGCCAAAATCACGACAAACCGGCATAGATTGAGCGACTTTCGCAGGTGGGTGCGCTCATTGTCCGCGGCGGGGCCAGGGCAAGTCGCAAAGCGCGCTCATCCGCTGTCTCCGTTCGCCCAGCTCTTCCAAGGTGAACTGCGGTGACCGGCAGAACGCGATCAGGTCGCCCTCTTCGGCCAGAAGCTTGGCCGCTTCGGCGGGGATTTCGCAAGCGATAGAAGCGGGAAAGCTCAGCACCCCGTGGCGATCGCCGTGAAGCAGGTCGCGAACAGCGCCGTTGGTGACACAGCCCACGCATTTCAGAGCGAGCCCGATGTGCGGTTGCTGCGGGAAGCGGCAGTGGACTGCGCCTAAATAAAGCCTTCATTGTGCATCCGCACGTGGAGCCGCTCGATGGCGTTAGGAGACCGTGGAGGTGTCCAGCGCGCGGCTTGGCAAGGTCTGGCGCGGCAGATCCTTGGTCATCCCTTCTTTCGTGGCCATCCCATCCAATGATTTCAAAACTTTAGATCTATCCGTGGATCCGGGGCGGAAGTGATTCACCGGGCCTGGCTCACGTTCTCGCGCTTTTCGGTTTCGCGCTTTTTATGGTCGTGTTTTTCCACGCGGGCACACTCGCTGCGCCAGTAAGAGAGGGCCTGGGTGAGCGCGCTCGACTTCGTCCGCGCGCAAGGGCTTGCGTAGGACGTCGAATCCGCCGATCCGGAACAGCTCGTTCCACAGATATTCGTCGGCGACGCGGGAAATGAGAATAACCATCGGGCGATGCGCCAATGCCGAGAGAATTCCCAGCGCCTCGCGCCACTCTGTTTCCTAAATGTCACGGTCATACAGAATTACGGCGGCGCCAAACTGGTCCGCCAAGTGCCAGGCCTGCTCGCAAGAATTTACGATCTGGAGATCCCAGCGGGCGCCCTCGGCGGCCGCACTAAGAGTGGCGCGGTCGCCGCATCCGACCATGTTCCCACTGAGCACGGCGACTAAAGGGAGGCCGCGCTGGGTGAAAACGCCGGCTCCGTTTGTCTTTCGCCGCCAGGCTTTGGTGGACCGAAAGCGGATGGACCGGACGAATTTTGCCAGACCTCGGACAAACGTCATCAGCATGGAATGCTTCAACACTATCCTTGAGCTTATGACGCCCACTTCTCGGCTGGGATACCAGAGACCCGGTATTCCTCGATCTGGCGTTCGGATAAGCTGCGCGAGACAATCCGCGGCTCCTATCCCGGCTGTGTCGGAATTACCGGATACCTTATGGCGCGGCGATGGGCGGTGATTCTGGCGGGCGGCAGTGGCAAGCGGCTCGAGCCTCTGACGCGGAGGCTATTCGGTGAAGGGATCTCCGGGGAAGGCAGGCCAAAGCAGTTTTGCGCCCTGTTGCGAGGCAATAGGCCGGGAGGTAATACGCCGGGCGGCGATACGCTTTTGGGTCACACCCAGGCGCGCATCGCTCCCGTGATTCCGGCAGAGCGTACGGCTTACGTAGTCGTCGAGGCGCATGCGCCCTATTACAAGGAGGTTCTGGCGGACGTGCCTGCGGAGCGCCTCCTGGTGCAACCTGAGGACCGCGGAACCACTGCGGCGGTCGCCTATGCTTTAGCGAGCATTGCGGCGACTGATCCCGACGCAATCACCGGTTTCTTTCCAGCCGACCATTACTTCACCGACGAGGACGCGTTCGCTCACACCTTGGACGGAGCCTACCGCCTGGCGGCTTTGTACACCGACTCGCTGCTGCTACTGGGTGCGCAGCCAGAACACCCGGAAGTCGAATATGGCTGGATCGAACCGGGGCCGGCACTCGGCTCCCATGGCGGATATTGGCTGCGAAAGCCAGTTTTTCGGGTAAGACGTTTTTGGGAAAAGCCCTCCGTCGAGGTCGCGAGCGGCCTCCTAGATCGAGGGTGCCTGTGGAACACGTTCGTGATGATCGGACCTGTGCGGACTTTTCTTAACGCGCTAAAGGCCTCGGTTCCCGTAGTGTTTCGCGTCTTTGAACAAATACACGCTGCGGGCCGTGCTACCGGACAGGACGTAATCGGCCCGGCTTATGCGGCGCTTCCCGCAGGCGATTTCTCCAAGCAAGTGCTCTCGGCGCTTCCGGACCGGCTTGCGGTTCTGCGACTGGACAACGTGGGATGGAGCGACCTGGGAACGCCGGAGCGCTTGATGGCAACCTGGTCACGATTCGGCGTCAAGCCTTTGACTGCCGCTTGAGGGTCGCTACCTCTTCTTGCTCTCGTTGTACTGCTTGAGGATGTTGTCGAGGTGCTGGGCGTCCTTCTCATCCTCAGTGCAGATGTACTCCATCAGGTCGCCGGTGGTCATTAGCGGGGTCATCTCGGTGACCGACCACGGCCGTGTGTACATCACTGGATCTTCGATCGTGATGTCCCATTTGAGCGTTCCGTAATCCGGCCGGCTGTAACGCTCCGTCACATGCAACTGGTCCGAGGTGGGATGGCCCGCCAGGTCCAGCCAAGTGAGACCGTTGAAGCCCACGGTGTCGACCACCAGAGTGTCGTTACCTTCCCAGTGCCCGATCGAATCGCCCCACCAGGTCGGATTCAGATCCTTGGGATGTTCCTTGCGATCCAGGAAGATCTGACGGAAGCTGTGCAGGTTGCCTTCGAATAGGATCACGACCTCGTTAGGAGTCTGGATGATTTTAGAAGGATAGGGGTCGCGGCGGGGAACGCCGGTGGGCAGGCAACGAGCCTCAGGGTCCTCGACGCCTTCGTTGGCCTGGCGCTCTTTGAATAATTTCTCGCCCAGGGTGGTGAAGGGTACGGGATGATCGGGGTCGTAGTTTTTGGCGATATCCGAAGTGTAGTTGGCGTAGCCCCACACGCCGCTTAGATCCACCTTGCCGTCGGCGGTACGCGGCACTGGCCCGGAAGGGCCCATCTTGATCTTGCGGCTCTTGCGCTGGTTGCGCGGGATGGTGCTCTCCGCCGGGAACTGTCCCTTGGCGGGCACAAAGGGAAGAAAGCCGGCCAGCAACGCGGCGGCGGGCAACAGAGCGCTCCAGAAATGTTTTCGCATGCGATCTCCTCTTGGAGTTCGTCGTTCCAAACCAGTCTAGCGCGGGCGCGGAATCAGTGCGACTCGATGTGTTTGAGGCGGGCGTCGAGGATGTCCTCCACGCGGCGGAGTTCGGAACGCCACAACTCGCGCATGTCCGTGAGCTGCTGGTCCACGGCATCGAAGCGGTCGTCTACGGCGTCCAGACGGGCATTGATCGCGTCGAACTTGGCTTCCATGATTCCAAGGCGGGTGTCGATTGCAGCGAAGCGTATCTCGATCGCGACGAAGCGTCTTTCGAAGCGGGCATCCATGGCGGAGAACTGGGCGTTAATCTCCGCCCGGAACGCATCCAGCTTTGAATTCATCAAGGCGATCAACAGCGCGATCAACGATGCGTTGAACAATAGCGGAATGCCGATGGCGAGATAGAGCTGTTGGTTGGTCACCATGCTGTAAGTGAATTCCGCTACGGATTATTCTCGCACGGATTAGGAACAGGGCCACGCCGGAAACTTCTGGACGAAATGCCATCCAATATGGTATGCTTCTGATGAATTGGTATGCTTCCAGTGATCCATCTTGATTCCGACGCGGACATGCCTCTATACCGGCAACTGCATGAGAAAATAAAATCTGCCATTCTGGGCGGTGAAATTGGACGGGGCGATAGACTCCCACCAACTCGCGAATTGGCTGGCCTTCTTGGACTGAACCGGACCACTGTTTCTGCGGCTTATGAACTGCTCGAATCGGAGGGGTTGATCCGCGGTCACGTGGGGCGGGGCAGTTATGTGGAAGGACCGGAGGAAAGGCTGGATTGGCCAGCTCTGATGCAGCCCGCGGACACCGCGCCCGCCGGACACACGCTCGACTCCGCGCCGATCTCCTTCGCGTCGTCGCGTCCGTCGGAGGCATTGTTTCCTTTGGATGAGTTTCGCGCAACCTGCCGGGAAGTAGTCGATTCGGACGAAGCCGCGCAGATTCTGCAGCTCGGTCCGGCAGCGGGCTACGGTCCGCTGCGACGCTATCTGCTTAGGCAAGCTCGAAGGCGGGGCACCGCCGGGGAGGCTGACGACATTCTGATTACCAGCGGTTGCCAGCAGGCCTTCGATCTGTTGCAGCGCGTGCTGGCGGCGCATGGCGAAACTGTGCTGCTGGAGGATCCGGTATATCCGGGACTGCGCAACGTGTTTTTGCGCGGAGGCGCGCGCGTGACCGGAGTTCCGGTGGGCGAGCACGGCATCGAAGTCGAGCCTCTGGCTCGCGCAATTGAAAAGGAGCGTCCGCGGCTGATGGTGCTGACGCCGAATTTTCAGAACCCGACTGGCACGACGATTCCCGAAATCGCCCGGCGCAATGTGCTCGCACTCGCGCGCAGGGCTGGAGTTGTGGTGGCGGAGAACGATCTGTACGGAGAGCTGCGCTATCGCGGCGGCGAAATCCCATCGCTTAAGCGGCTGGATCCCTCCGGCGATGCGATCTACCTGTCCAGTTTTTCCAAGATCGCGTTTCCGGGATTGCGCGTGGGCTGGGCCATCGGCCCGCGGCACTTCATCGCGCGGCTGACCGAGGCCAAGCAACTGAGCGATCTGCATTCGGATCAGCTTTCGCAGGCGGTGCTGCTGCGCTTCGCGGCTTCCGGACGCCTGGCGACGCATCACCAGAAGATGTTGGCTCGGGGTAGGGAACGGCTGGAGGCGACGATCGAGGCCTGCGCGGCGCATTTGCCGCCGGGCAGCCGGTTCACGCGGCCAGAAGGGGGCATGAACATATGGATCCGATTGCCGGAGCCTGTGGATGCGGGGGAACTGGCCGCGCGCGCTTCTCGCGAAGGCGTGAGCTTCGTCGCGGGGAGCCACTTCGCGGTCTCGCGGCCGCATTCGCACTCTCTGCGTTTGAGCTTTGCCGGCCTCGATCCGGAGCAGATTCGTTCGGGATTGTCGATTTTAGGAAAAGTTGCGCGGAATAGCCTGGATCACGCACGAGAAAGGAACGGAGATACACATGTACTTGTCTGAGGAATTTCGATTAAAGACCGGATTGGCGGAGATGTTGAAAGGCGGCGTCATCATGGACGTCACCAACGTGGAGCAGGCCAAGATCGCCGAAAAAGCTGGTGCGGCGTCCGTGATGGCTTTGGAGCGCGTACCGGCGGACATTCGCAAAGAAGGCGGCGTGGCGCGCATGGCCTCTATCCGCATCATTCGCGAGATCATGGACGCGGTGTCGATCCCGGTGATGGCCAAGGCGCGCATCGGCCACTTCACCGAAGCGCGGGTGCTGGAAGCGCTGGGCGTGGATTACATCGACGAGAGCGAAGTCCTCACGCCCGCCGACGAAGAGCACCACATCGATAAGAAAGGCTTCAAGGTCCCGTTCGTGTGCGGGGCGCGCAATCTGGGCGAGGCTCTGCGGCGCATTGCGGAGGGCGCGGCGATGATCCGGACCAAGGGCGAGGCCGGGTCGGGCAACATTGTCGAGGCGGTGCGGCACATTCGGACCATCGTGAAGGAGATGAAGCAGCTCACCGTACTCGGCAAAGAGGAGTTGGTGCACGAGGCCAAGAATCTGGGCGCGCCATTGGAATTAGTGGAGTGGGTGGCGGAGCACGGCAAGCTCCCGGTGCCGAATTTTTCGGCCGGAGGGATTGCGACTCCGGCGGATGCTGCGCTGGTGATGCAGCTTGGCGCAGAAGCGGTGTTCGTCGGCAGCGGGATCTTCAAG
>JASHNT010000063.1 GCA_030041495.1 Bryobacteraceae bacterium
AGCCTTGTATTCCTCCGGAAGGTGATCCACCACGTTGCGTTTCTTGTGAGCCGTTCACTTCTTCAACTGCGCGGGCCAGTTGAGCACCACGGTGATGGGGACTTGGGCGGCCTGTTGACCTTGCGGCATTACCGCCATCAGGAAGCGCTTTCCGTCGGATGTGATATCCCAACCGTAATCTACGGGAGCCTGGAACAGCAGTTGGGGAACTCCAATCTCTAACGCGGGGCCATTCTCCTTCACTTCCACAGCCATTTTCCTGGTTCCGTTGGGAGGAGCCTGGAAGATGATCTCCTTGCCGTCCGCGCGCCACTTTGGCCCGTTCCCGCCGTCCTTGGAGACTTGCCACTTTCCTTCGCCGAACCCAGGCACGCCACCGGGGCCTGAAGCCACAAACGGGCGGACATAAACTTCGGGCCGTCCGGACTCAGTAGAAGTATAGGCGACCCAGCGCATATCAGGTGAGAAGCTCGCCGAGAGTTCGTTAAACTCGGTGCCCAGCAGAAGCGTTGGTTTGCGATCGCCCTGGAGCGGCAACACCCACAGATCGTCGCCGGTTTTGGGCGCGTTTGCGATGTAGTACAGCAGGAACCGGCCGTCTTGCGACCAACTGGTGGGGGCGTGAAACTTGCCGGGCTCCTTCAGTAGCTCCTTCGCATCGGCCGCTCCGGAGGAGTCTTTTTCGTAGATCGTGTCATACAGAGTACCCGCCGAGAACGCGATGAGGCGGCTGTCAGGTGACCAGACGCCCCAAGTGCCGGGGGTTTGGCGAAACGTGAAACGGGTGCGCACGCCGCGCGCAAAGTCGAGGGTCCACAGATCGCCGTTTGCGGATGTGCCGGCATCGCGGACCACCCCGCGCGTTCCGTCCGGCGAGAGGTAGACAAACTGGTCCGGACGGACTTGACCGAAAGTGCTCAGGATCTTTCCTTCCCGATCGAACCAAGTGAGCTGGTAACTGCCGGTGCCAGCTTCCGCGCGATAGGCCAAAGTGCCGCTGGGAGAAACGGAGAAGACACCGATGGACTGGGTGGTCCCGACGTGTTCAGCAACGGGCGCGGGCTCACCGGTCAATTGCAGCTTGCCGGCATCGAAGGGTTGCGCCATCAGCGTGTTGTCGCGCATGAAGAAGAGGTAGCCGTTCACGTAAGACGCCGCGAACGAAGTGGCCAGAATCCGTCCCGTAGGTTGCTCGGCAGGCTTGGTATCGAGCGAGGCGGCGTAAATTCCTATCGTTTCCGCGGACCCGTTGCGCAGATAAAGAAAATGCTTCCCATCCGGTAGGAAGGTTGGGAGCGCATGGAAAGCTTCACCCCGAGCCGTGTCCAGGGAAGTAACTGGCGCGGCGACTCCGCCGGCCTGCGAGACTTTCCACAAGGGGCCTGTGCCGCGGCCGCCGAAGATGATAACACCATCGCGATTCCAGGCGCCCGACCCCACCGGAATTCCAGACACTTCGCAAAGCGTCTGTGCGGGGCCACCGGCAACATCGATCTTCTTGAGCTGGTTTCGCACACCGAACGCCAAGAATTTGCTGTCCGGAGACCAGAAGGGGCTGACGGCGCCTTCGGTACCGGGCAGCGGCCGCCATTCGAGCGCGTCCAGATCGCGAATCCACAATCCGCCCTTTTCTCCGGTGGCGTTGAAGGCCAGTTTGCGGCCGTCCGGGGATACGGACACGTATTGGGAGAAGATCACATTTTCGGGAATGGCAACTTCGAATCGGCTGGTTTGGGCCGGCTGCTGAGTCTTGGACCAAACCATCCAGCCCAAGCCGAGAGCGATCAAGACAGCCACCAACGCCGCGGTCCAGGCAAGCTTGGAGCTTTTGGCTGCCGGCGCAGAGATCTGCACCATCGCCTGACCGGGGGCGGGCGCGGCATTTTCCATCGTCCATTCCAGCGCGTGCTTGACTTCGCGCGCCGATTGCCAGCGTTTGTCGGGGTCCTTTTCGAGGCAGGTTTGGAGCACCCGTTCAAGTCCCGGGGGCGTCAACGGCTGCAACTCGTGAAGTGGAGCCGGCTGCTCCTTGAGGATGGAGGCGATGAGGCTCGCCTGGCTCTTGCCGTTGAAGGGACGCTTGCCAGTGATCAGCTCATAAAACACCAGACCGAATGCGAAGATGTCGCTGCGCGCGTCGGCTTCCTGTCCTTCGATCTGCTCCGGCGACATGTATTGGAGCGTGCCCAGGATGGAGCCTTCGCCGGTGAGGGGGATGGTCTGGGTTGCCGCGGACGTAGCACCACCGGGAGTGGGGGCGTGCTCGATCTTCGCGAGGCCGAAGTCGAGCACTTTGATGCCGTTCTGACCCAGCAGGATGTTTCCAGGCTTTAGATCGCGATGGGTGATGCCTTTGCGATGTGCGGCGTCCAGCGCGTCGAGAATCTGGCCAGCGAGCGTGCCCGCTTCGGGTACCGGAACGGGCCCGCTGATGGGCTTGCCCTCGACATACTCCATCACCAGGTAGCCAAAACCATCAGGCGATGTCGCGACGTCGTAAAGCGAGCAGATGTTGGGATGATTGAGCGCGGCAATAGCCTGCGCTTCACGCTCGAAGCGTTCACTGAAGCGCTTCTGGCTGGTCTTGATCGCGACGAAGCGATTCAGTCGCGTGTCGCGTGCTTTCCACACCTGGCCCATGCCGCCTTCACCTATGGGCGCAAGAATCTCATACGGTCCCAACCGAGTCCCGGCAGAGAGAGCCATAGCGATTGAACGATTCTATCTCAACGGAAGGTTCAACTCCCGAGATACACCACTCACGTCCGGCCGTCCGTCTCGGCCCCGCGTCGGGCGGCGAAGTTGAATGGATGGCGACTTCCGAGGAGTAACTTCCCAGAACGCCGTCTATGGTCAATCTCAGCATAGCGACTTTACGGCAAAGTGATTTGCCCACACACCGACTGCCGTTTGATTTTGTCGGGGTGTTAAAAAAGGCGCGCGCAGCCGTCAGAAACCGCCGCCGATCCGGCGTTCACCGATGTTTTCCATCCCGTCGAACCACTTCAGGTGCGTTTCGGGTTGAGAAGAACCTTTTGACGATCAGGGGAACCGGCCAAGCAACAGAACCTGCCCGAAGGCAGCACTTCTTCGGGGCCCTGCTCGACGACGCCGCTGGCGATACGCGCCAGAGGGTCATTGGCATCTACGTCCTGTTGCTCACCATGAATATCACGGCCTGGGGCTTCGCGATTTTGACGTTCCGCTTTCACCCGGCCGACGTCGTAGAGCGTGCAGATATTGGGATGATTCAGTGAAGCGACCACTCGGGCTTCGCGCTCGAAGCGTTCGCTGAAACGCTCAGCGGAAACCTTGATCGCGACTTCGCGCTGCAGGCGCGTATCGCGGGCGCGGGCGACCGAAGCGGGGCAGATTCTGGGAACGCTCGCCTATATGTCCGCTTGAGGCGAAGTAACCGTGACGTCACGGACCCCTCGGTCCCAAACCAACTCAATGTGATTTTGAACTGGTCCGGCGAAATCGCCCCCTAGCACTCTGACCGCGGCGTCCGGCTTCTGGAGCAAACATGGCGCAATTCATGCTATCTGAATGTTCGAAGGCCCCTGGCATCCAAAACGCCCGTGCGATGCCAAAAAGCCCAGCGTTGACGCAACGACCATCAGCATCCACGGTTCGGGCTTGCGGGGCGAGATCCTGGGGCAGGATGAAAGGAAATGAAAGGAAATGTAAGGTGTTTGGAGTTTTGTCAGCGGCAGCGGACTCAGCTTGGATGCGCCGCAAATCCTCTACACTCGCTTGCGTTTCAATGACTTAGGGTCAAGTTTTGAGGCGAGTGGCGGCTTGCGTTTGAAGGAATCGGCAATCTGCTGGTAGCGAGAATCATCGCGCTGAACCGCGCGCGTGTAGGCGTAGTAATGTTCCAGCGCCCGGATCAGGAGAGGAATGTGCTCGTCTGGCAGCTCTAGTTTCATGCGGTGGCCTCCCGTGCCACTACAATGGGTGGCTCTGGCAGCAGCCATAAGTCAAGCGCAAGCTTCACGCTTCTCGCTCATTGACCCGCGCAGAATCGTGGTGTACTGTTGAGGCCCGTGGCGAACTGCCGATATTGCGGAGCCGAGACCGAATTGATATCGTTCGGCGAGCCCATCTGCGCGAGCTGCGATAGGGCCCGCACGAAGGAAGCGGAGCGCAAACTGGCTCAGGAGGACCAGGAAGCTTCTTTAGAGGAAGGTGACAAACTCAATCGGCTGAAGGGTTCGAGAGTCGGTTCATCATAAAAGAGGTGTCGCAAGAGACGAAGGGGGCCAGCCCGCTCTTCTCACTGAACCGAGAAATGCCGCCACTTTCTTGCCGCGGCGGGATCATCGGTTTTTTGCCGTCTCGGCGGCCCGTTCCAGTTCTGCGACGCGGGCCTCGATATCCTCCAGCTCCATGCCACGGAAGGCGCCTT
>JASHNT010000064.1 GCA_030041495.1 Bryobacteraceae bacterium
GCCGAGACCGCTGCTCCTTCCAACAAATGGCGCCTCAGGATGGCGACCTTCTCTTCTGCGGTGTAGTGCTTGCGTTGCTTCTTCATGCGTTCTCTCCGTTATCTTAACGGCGGAACGCTCTCTCCATTTCCAGCTGAGGCGGAACAGGCCTCCCATTTTGATTCGATTAGGTTGCTGTGGATTGCTCATGATTTGTGGTCTAGCGTTATTCACCGCACTGCTAATCTGGTCTGGTGTTAGCGCTGGATGTGATCGACTATTCGCCGAGATCCAGAACGCGCCATCGGCGTCTCCATCTACAACCGCACCCTCGGTTCCGGTAACTGCCCTCGTTATGCAATGCGAAGTCAGTTATTTCCCGATAGCCGTATTCCCTAGCGGAGAGATAACGATACTACTTTTGAACGACAATCCTCGCAGTATCACTCAGCAGAACCACGAAGACCACATATTTCACTGGCCACCAAGAGAACTGACCACGATCCCCAAGGACGACGCAGGCCTGATCTCTAAGTGCGCCATAGCTAGCCTGAACCAAGCGCTTGAAGAGGTATCTATCCCGTTGGATGTCGTTGCTGGAAACAGTAACAAACGGATAACGTACACACTTAAGTTCCCATTGCTAGGTTCGCAACCCGTTGTTATTTATTTTGTCAATCAATGCCCAGCCACAGCCTCAGTGGTCATGCCAAACATGGCAAACGCCAAATTATTAGATACCGAAGATCCACAAGATGTCCCACTGCGCGGCGCGCCGCCGAGTTCTATCGGTAAGATCATGTTCGGAACTATGTTTCCGTCGAAAGCAAAATGGTCTGACCGTCCAGATTGCAGTTAACTCTTAGATTGTCTACGCAACGGAGGAGCCTTGATTACTTGCTTAAGCACCTTTTGGAAGTTGCGCCACCCTGGCGGTTTCTTGCGCTTTGTTGGCTTTGCGTTTTCCTCTATCTTCTCGCTCTCGTTCGCGCGGGGTTCTGACATCACCCCACCTCCTGACTGGTTAGCGTCTTCCAAGCAAGGCGCTTCCCGGAAACCGAGCAGAGCACCTTGTGAAAGCGCTCCTGATCCGTGGCCTTCCGCTCGTTGTAACGGAATGATTGTTCGTCAAGGTACCTGAAGAGATGAAACGGTTCGATACTCACATACGTGCCCTTGATCGCCCGCTTCAACAGGCTCCAGAAGTTTTCGAGCCGGTTCGTGTGGACTGTGCCATCGACATACTTCTCAGCGTGGTCCACGACCTTGTGGACGTAGCCCTGAAGGCCCGTGTACGACTCCAAGGCGTCCGTGTTAAGTTCCGAGCCAAACTCCACGTTCTTGCGGATGACATCGCGAATCTCGTGACGGCGTCGCGTCGCCAGTATCTTGGTGCGGACTTCGCCAGTCTCGCGCTCAAGCAACCCGAACACAACCGTCTTGCCCTTCTCGCTCCGTCCGTGGATTTTCTCGGCCACTTTGTTGGAGTGCATGTTCCGTGCCTTGCCACCGATGAAGGTTTCATCGGCTTCGACCGTGCCGGTCATTTTGTTGATGCTTCCTGTGTGCATCGCGTAACGGATGCGATGGAGCATGAACCATGCGGTTCGCTGCATTACGCCAAGGTCCTTGGCGACTTCGTAACTGCTGATGCCATTTTTGCAGTTCCCAACCATCCACATGGCGGTAAGCCACTTGTCCAGTGGCACGGCGCTGTCCTCAAAAATCGTCCCGACCTTGACGGAGAATTGCTTCCGGCAAGCAAGGCACGTCCACATGAGACGCGTCTTCAGGAAGGACAGCCGTTTGCCTTGGCAGCGGGGGCATTCCGGGCCGTTTGGCCACTTCGCCGCCGCCACGGTTTCAAGACACACCATCGGGTCCGAAAAGTACCGGATGGCTTCCATCAAACCACTCTTAGCGTTGAAGTTAACCGATTCCATACTTCAAGGATAGCACCAACCTATTTGTGAGTCAAGTGATTTGTTGCCCTAATCTTGGCTAGCGTCGCACTCGATCGCAATTAGGTTGGATGAAGGATCTGTTTTAAGAGGAACCGCCGGTCGAAACAGCCTGGGCTTCTCTAATACAATTGCGGCATGCAGCGGCGTTGCGAGCAACGCTACTCCGTCTGGGAATCAGTGGTTCTCACGGTGCTTGGCGAGGAACGGGCATACTGGCCTGCGACGGTCGTGGATATCTCCCGTTCCGGCTACCGGCTACTTTCGGGAGTGCAGCTCGAAGTCGGAACCGAAGTCATCGTCACTCTCCACTCGGTAATCATTTTCGGTTCCATCCGCCATTGCGAGCGCCACGACGAGGACTCCTTCACCGCCGGAGTCCAAATCTCCAAGGTCACTTCCGAAGAAGATCAACCATCCGATCTGGCGGCCGTCGAAGCGCTCGACGCCTGATTCCGTCGCGGGCCCTTCGAGCCGCGCAGGCCTTCAAAAGCGCAGACTGCGGGAGACGCACCGCCGTGTGATAATCTTCGTTAGAAAGCGTGCCGCTCCATCGTCCTTATTTCGATGTGGCGTTGCATCCGTGAGTAAGAAGCCGTCCCGGTTGTGGTGGGGATCGGCGCGTCCGCCGGAGGTTTCGAAGCGTTCACCCAACTCCTCAGCACCCTGCCGGCCGACACCGGCATGGCGTTCGTGTTGGTGCAGCACCTGGAGCCCATCGACTATTTCGTCACGTCCCTGGCCCAGAGCCGGGGACCTCGCGCCGTCGGCGTGGTCCTTTCCGGCACGGCCTCCGACGGCCGCCGTGAAGCAAACTCCCTGTGCAACGGGTGCGCACCGCTTCAACAGGAGTTTTGACGCGATCCAAGGTCTGATGGAGGCGCAGTATAAACTCGCCAGTTCCTCGGCCCAGAGCCAACCGGGCGCCTTTGCGAGGCTGTGGCAAGACTGTCGCGTCTGCTTCGACGCCATGGACAAGTCCGGGACGCGATGAGTGGTCACGCCCTGGTTCCTCGTCCTCCGCGTGCGGCAGCCCCTGCCCCCGCGGCGCTGGCCGCTGGCTCCTGAAGCACCAGTCACCTGACCGCTTTCAGCGGCGTCTTCACTTGGCCCGTTTGAAGTCGAGTTCCTGCGGACCCCTGCCACCGCCGCCTTCGCGAGTGGCGGTCAGCTTCAGATCGTCGCCGCTCAGCATGCCCGAATAGGAAGTCGTGACATTTCCGTTTCGTCCCTGACGGGTCACCTTGAAGCTCACGTTGGAGCCATCGATTTTCCCTTCCGCAATGTCGGTGGCGCCACCGCGTCCCGCGTCCAGGCTCCCGGTGAGCGTCGTGCCGCTGGACTTGAGCGTCAGCGTCTGGGTCTGAGTGCCGTTTCTTCCCTGGACTTCCGCTGTCCACTTGCCATCGACCGACGCCGCCAGACAGGTGACCGCACTAACGACCGTGAGGAACAGAAAACCATATTTCATCGTTTGATCTCCTTAGCCGAAAAACGCTACTTGGCATTATCCCCGCTGGTTTCGCCGCACAAAATCCAGCCGGAACAGTAGGGGGCGTGGGATTGCGGCCTTGAAGAGCCTGGTGACGACCGTCGCGGCGATGGTCTTTAAGCCGACAGATGGTCTTTAAGCCGCTTGCTCACGGGAGCCGGCGGGCGTATGATCTTTCGCAGTAAGGAGGATGCCATGCCGAAATTTCTCATTGAAGCCTCTTATTCCCCCGAAGGACTGCGCGGGCTGGCCCATGATCGTGCTTCCGGGCGTGAAGCTGCGATCAAGGATGCTCTGGCCGGAGTTGGCGGCAAGCTGGAGGGCGTGTATTTCGCACTGGGCGAAGCCGATGTCTACGCGCTGTGCGATTGCCCTGACCATGTCACTGCGGCGGCGCTGTCACTCGCCGTATCAGCAACGGGCCTGGTTAAGACGCGGACAATCTCTCTGCTGACCGTCGCGGAGACGGACAAGGCGCTCGCCATGAAGCTCAGCTATCGAGCGCCAGGCGGCTCGAAGGCCGCAAAAGCATAGGGGGGCGATTAGTTTAAGAGGCCAGCAGATGCTGAGTGATGGCAACGGCCAGGGCAATCGCGGCTGAAGTGAGGAGATATCCCCAGTGAGCCGCTTGCTTCTCGTCGGCCTCAGTGAACCGGTACAAACAGGCATTGCAGAAGGCAACCGTCTTCGGCGATGTGCTCTTGCATTCGGGGCAAGTCCTAACCTTCATGGCTACATTATTCCACCTACCCCAGACGCAGCCATGAGACTAGGGGTGGGTTTTCCACTTAGAACCCCGGTCCCAAGCGGATGGTACCGAAAGTTTATCTTTTGATGTTCGTGCTGCGGTCGCACACCGAGCGAAGACTGTCCAAAAACGAAGCGCCCATTCCGGCCAATTTCTGTTCCAGCCGCGCAGTGCAATCGCAATTCTCGCAGGCCCAGGGCTCGGAGCCGTTGTGGTCGCGGCATTGGCGGCGGTCATGCGCGTCCTGCACCCGGATCAGGTCGAAATATTCCTCCCAGTACGGGCGCTCCTCCTGAAGAGGAGACGGGCAGTAACACACCTCGACCCAGCGGGCTGTGGCGTCTTCACCGAGGCGGGCCTCGCGCATGTTGCGAAGGTATTCGCCCTCCGCCACGGAACCCCGGCCCAGGCTGCGACCTTGAATCGCGGCGAGCAAGGCCCGCTCACGGCCGGGCTTCATGCGGGCGCGGACCAGGTAGCGCATGGCGAACCCATTTTAGCGCTCCCCGGTTGTGCCGGAACGGCCAGTGTCGCAGACCTGGGCGAGGGTCCCCGATTTGCCTTAGGTTGGGTTAGAGGATGAAGAGGAGGCTTCGCAACCTTCGTGGTCGTAAAGAAACGTGAAGAAGGCGGCGAGACCGGTTAGTCCAAAAGCTGCCGAGAACGTAATCAGCTCTTCGAGTAGTTTGCACATCCGCATAATCGAGTTGCTCCTTTTCTAGGCCTTTCGGAGTATTGCATCGGCGTGATCCTAAAAACTCTCCATGGCCCAAAAAACCTTAAAACCATGCATGGCATTGATATTAAAGGAAAAACAATTCCAAGGGTAGTGTTTTTTTCGACCCATAACCGTGGCCGCGGCCAAAGGTCAGGAACCTACGCACACGTCGGCCGAGACTTTTCGTTTCCCTAAAGGCTCACGCCAGCCGTTACCATTGCCAAAATCGACGCCGATCACGTATTTGCCGCGGACAAAGTTACAGTAACGGACGATTCCGCGGCCGCCGATGTGCAGTTTGGAATCGCGGCATACAACCGTAGCTCGCACGGGCACCTTGTCCGCAAGGCAGATTTGCATGCCCGTTTCAGAGATATTTTGAAGTTTTGCCATGGAGCTGCGCGATTGCCCGCTTCCATCATCCCACTCGATCGACAACGTTCCCGTTAGCAGATAACGGCGTTTTGAGCGGGTATCTTTCTTTCGATGGGTGCTTCCGATTACCTGGGAAGTCCAGAACGTGGATTCCGCATAGGAATGTCCCACATCTTCGGGGTTGATGTTCAATCGCGCCAAGCCGTCCATGACCGCTTCCCACGCTCCGGCCTCGTAGTCCCGGACCAGGCGGTAGACCGTGCGCAACGGATCGATGGCCGTGTCGCGCTCCAGCAGCACATCTACAAGCGGGACGCTCAAGCCCACCAGGGTCAACGCATCTTGAAGCGGCAGGTCGAGCATGGCGTCGAGATGGGAAAAAAGACCGACCAGAAAGGCTGAGCCGTTCGCGGAAGCTGCGCTCAATGCCGACACGCGGTCACAGAATTGAGCTCGCACAAGCGCGCTAACGGTTAATTCGCTAGCCTTGTCCAAAGCCAAGATCGGGAGAGCTGCCACGGCCGCCCACTGGCGCAGGCCGGACAATCCCAACAAGACAACTGCGTGGTCAATCGACTCGATCCCCTTCCGGCGGTTGAACCACGCGGAGTTTACATAACGAAGAAGCTTGAAACTGAATCCGACATCGCTCTTGATCAGGGCAGCGGTTTTTTTGCAATCGATTTCAGGCTCGCTTATGTAGCGAAGCAATTGAAGGCAGGTCAACTTGGTTGGGGGAATGTCACGGCCTGTTATGATTTCCGGCTTCTCAAAAAAATGCCCCTGGAACAAGTCGTAGCCGGCCTCGCGAACCCACTCATACTCTTCGCGGGTTTCAACCTTTTCCGCGAGCATCAGGCATTCGCCGGGAAAGGTGCGGCGCAGAACGGATTGCTGGACGCGTCGTGATGTTGCGCGGACATCGATCTTGATGATCCGGGCGAAAGGAAGCAGCGCTTCGGCGGAGCTGCCCGGCGCGAAGTCGTCGAGTGCAATTGTGAACCCGCTTTCGTGAAGCTTTCGACACGCGGCGATCACGGTTTCGCCGACTTCGGTTGTCTCTAAGACCTCTATTACGACTTTGTCGGGCGAGAAGCTCCCGTAAAGGCTGTCGATCAAGAGCGTATGATCGAGATTTATGAAAGCGCGCCTTCCACAAAGGACCTTCTCCGCGCCGATGGAGATAAGCGTGTTCGCGACAACCTGTTTTGTAGCTTCCGTTCCGTCGCCGCCCGGAAAACTGGTCTGGTCCTTTGCGGAGCGATACAGCAACTCATAGCCGTAGACTTCCTTCCGGCGATCGAAGATGGGCTGGCGGGCGACAAACGTATCCACCCACGATATTTCGACGGGAACCATCGGGAACTGCGTAAAGGCTTTGCATTAGAACTCCAGAGCGCGGACGTACCAGCGCTTGCACGTGACCGTGCCGCTAGGTTTTGCCCAGGCCCCCCAGTACAATCCGTACTTTCGTCGGATTGAGCCGCGTCTCAAGCCGCCCTTAAGATCCATCGTGAGAGCGGCGGTGTTGGCCTGCGTGGTTCCGGGCCGGTCAGCCGGAGCCGGCGCGAAGCCGCGCCGCCCTCTCACCAGTTGCAGAAAGCAGGCGAACGTCCAAGTTGTCCAGCAGGGCTAACGCCGGGTGGGTGAACGATTTCCCGTTGCCACATAAGCAATGCTTGCGGCGACGAACACGAGTCCAAATGCAAGTGTCCCGATGTAGAGCATGGCAAGTTCCTCTCGCGCTTAAGCTGACGTTGCCCGAGGAAGCGAAATCGCCCCGAGCTGCTGAAGCAGAGAGGCATTGTCGGCGTACAGCCTGCCGCGGATGGCTTTGCCGTCGCGCAACTCGACCACATTGCAGGCTCGCCAGCTAACGCGCCGGTTCGTCGGGGCGATTCCTAAATAGCTTCCTTGGTGAGTAGCCGTGATCCGGATGCGGCTGACCACATGGTTTCCGGAAGCGATGATCTCTTCAGGTTCGAGGTGTACATCGGGAAATGCGCCGAGGACCATGTCGAGCATGCGTCGCACGCCCGCTGGTCCGCGGACCGGGTCGGGCATGATTTCGGATTCTCCAACGTAGGATTCGTCGATTCGTTGCAGGTAGCGGTCAAGATCGCGGGCGTTCAGGAGCGCGATCTGTTGTTCGGCGAGGCGAATATTTTCCTGTTCGGACATGGCAGGGACTCCTTTCGCGGACGGGGTTGACGAGCGGACGCAAGTATACTCCCGGCGCGGCTACGCAACAAGGGACCTCAACTCCTCACCTCAGCGCCTCATTTCCGTTGCCAAAAAATGGTCGATCTGACGCCGGCCAACTTGAACTCAATTCGCACCGTCGCCTTGCGCGATGCGACTGCTTCGCTGGGCAATGCCGGCGGGAAACGCCACGCCCGCACCGCGTTCACCGCCTGCTGGGTCAAACCCGCTCCGGATGCGCCATCAAGTCCCAGCGTGACCGTCGGATTCCGCGGGACTCCAGTTTGATCCACGATCACATCAATCCACACCACGCCTTCGATGCCCGCATTCCTGGCTGCACCGGTGTACTCGGGTTGCGGCTGGGTTACATTCTCGACGATAGGTTGTGGACGCGGCGTGCCCGGAGACGATGGAGACAAAACGGAACCGAGTTGCGCGGCTAGCGTTGAACCCCATATCAGCGCGACCTCGCAGGAAGTCTTGATCGGCTCTCCATTTCGCATGCCCGGATGGAAACGCCAATTTCTCACCAGCGCGGCGGCTTCGGGACCCCATATGTTGGCGGATTCGTCCACCACGCTAAAGTTACCTGGCTCGCCCTGCTCGCCGATATCGAAGGCGATAGTCGCGTAGGCCGCCCGCTTGATCGCGGATAGAATCCTGGCTTCCTCATAGGCGGCGACGGTCAGCCCCGCTCCCGGCGGGTAATTGGCGCTGGCAAAGGTGGGCCGCGATGCGCCCGGCGGCGCCTTAAATGTGATCCGCACCAAATGCCAACGCGGTCCTGTGGAAGGAAGCGTGAAGTCAATCGGAAACACCGACCTCACACCCGGAGGGTAGCTATCGGGCAGGCGCACCTGCCGCAGCGCCTCAATCGCTTGCTCATCCAGACCGAGACCCAATGGCTGCACGATGGAAAAATCGGCCAGAGTTCCGTCTGGGGAGATGACCGCCGAGACGACTACGCGGCCTTCCAGGCCGGCGGTCTTCGCTTCGTCGGAATACTGGGGTTGGACTCCCTGCGCGAGGGCAACGCCGCTCAACAGGACCAAAACCGCTACAGGTCCGCGCATGGCCGAAGTATAGCGCAGCCTCACAACGGTGTCAGGGCCGCGAGCGAGACAGTCAGTTCCCGGCCGGTACCGAGAGAGCCGCCCATCGTCGTGACCGCTGGGCAACGTACCGGCTGATATCTTCGTCCTTTGCCGGCGGCTTCACGGGTCGAACGCTGGAGGACTGTGCGGCAATTGTCGCATCGCCGCCTTGCCGTTCCCGAAGAAGACGGACTTCGGTGGCTAGCGCCAGGTTGTCCCGCTTCACCAGATAACAGATCAACGACAGGCTGGTGACTCCGGTGATCCCAATGACGTTCAGTAGCAGTTGGAGCACGTCCATGCGCTTAATTCTAGGGAGGTCCTCGTTGTTCACATATAGACTGCTGGTGCAATTTTAGGGTTGGTACGAATGCGCCAATCGTTAGTACCCGAGGGCCTGGTCTTATGGGCTAGACGCTTGGGGGAAGTTGGAGGCGCGGATCGGAGTCGAACCGACGAATAAAGGTTTTGCAGACCTCTGCCTTACCACTTGGCTACCGCGCCTTAGCTGTGCCGATACTTCAAGCCGAATACTTCATGGATACCACATCCACGCTGCGCGAGGCCAGGCGCGCGTTGAACGGAAGGCTCGGCAGATTCACTTCTGGGAAATCGAGGGACCCGGCTTGTTACTGGTCGAGTTGTTACCGGTTGTGCCGGGGGGCAAGCCGCTGCCGGAAGATCCTCGCCCGCGCCCTCGGCCGCCGCGGCCACCGCGGTTCGCGCGGGTGTTCTGCAAGCTGACCAATTGCTGCCACTGCTCCGCCGTCAGCACAGTGCGCATCGCCAGGCTCATGTGGGTGAGCTCCCGCGTCAAATTGTCGCGGGCGTTGGCGTACTGATCCACGGCCGCGTCGGCCTTCAGCTCATCGACCATGGGTTCGTTGAAAACTTCCTCCAGATTGCGGTCCGCGGCGATCACGGCCGAGCGCAGATCGCGCAGGCGGCCCACGTAGGCTTGCTGAATCTGATTCAACTGCTTGGTCTGCACCTCGGTGAGGTTGAGGCTGGTCACAGTCATGCGATTGTCCCACCAAGGGATCGCCGCCACGGATCCGCGCGGAATCTGCGCGAGCGCCGCGCCCGCCATCAACGCCAACGGCAAAAGGATCTTGCGCATTGCCCGGCTGCTACTGCCCTCCGGCTCCCTCCGGATCGTCCTCAAACAATTCGTGAATCGGCGCGTCCGCGCTGGGCTCAACCGACTGCTCCATGGAATACAAATCCGAGAACAATTGTTCGTTGTCGCTCAGCTCCACGCGGGCGGCGGGAGCAACCGCGCGAGGAGAGCGCACCTGCGCGTGCGGCATGAGCACCAGACTGACGGCCAGGATAGCCGCGCCCGCTACCGCCGGGGCCCAGCGCACGTACGACGCGGCTGCGTGATCCAGCCGCGCATAGATGGCGCGCCGCTGCGCCGCAAGAAAGGCGCTGGATGCGCACGCGCGTGTATGCGCCTCGGCCTCATGCCGGGCCTTGATCCGCACAAGAGCCTCGAAGCGAGCCGAGCATTCCGCGCATTCCTGGAGGTGTGCCTCGCCCGAGCCCACACCGTAAACCTGTTCGAGCAATTGGTTCTGGCTGAGATGCAGGTTCATCTTGCCCCCTCGTACAAGTCCCGCAGTTCTTCGCGCAATTTGGAAACCGCCCGAAACATGTGCGCTTTCACGGTGCCCACGTCCAGACCTAAGAGCTGGCCAATCTCCTCCAGACTGAGGTCGTCGTAATGCCGCAGCGTGAACACCGCGCGTTGGCGGGCGGAGAGCCGCTCCAGCGCGAGTTCCAGCCGCGAAGAAATCTGCCCGGCGAAATAGCGATCCTCGGCCTCAGGGGCCGTGGATTGAATAAGCGCCAACATGGCGCTGCTCTCCGGCGCCGCGGGCTTCCTTCGCCAGAATTGCCACTTGCGGGAGCGGAGCCGGTCCAGGCAGGAATTCACCGCGATGCGCGTCAGCCAGCGCGCCGGGTCCTCCAGTTGCCGCGCGTCCTGTTTGCGTAACGCCTGGTAGGCCTTCAGAAACGTGTCCTGCGTGGCGGAGTCCGCTTCGTCGGTGTCCTGAAGAAGCCGCAGGCATAGCGCAAACACGCGCCTCTGCTCGGAGGCCATCCACGTGTTGAAGTCGGAGACGCCGAAACCCGCCGTCGCCGGGACGGCATTCGGAAGGCGCACCGCGAGTTGCTCCATCACATGCTTCAAGACGACTTTATTCTATAACGGTTTACACCCGTCGAATGGGAGGGGGGGCGGCGCCTGAGGGCTTGAGAATGAGGCCAGGGCTACTGGGCGCCGAAAGCCACGACGCGCGCCGGAACCAGCGGGGCTTTATCGCGCGCGGGCTTGGGCGCAGAGGGTGCGTCAAATTCATCCAGCATTTTGGAGATCGGCAAACGTCCTTCAGCGATCGAAATGGGAGAGCGGCCGTCCGGTACCGTGGCCGGGAGCCGGCTTTCGCCCGCGCCGATACTGCCGGTGGTAAAAACGGACTGCGAGGGCAACTGATCTAAGTCGTGCCCTTCTTCCACCACCATTTCATGTTCGATCCAATTGGAGAGCGGGATGTTGCGGAAGAACAGGCGTTCCTGCATGACCATGCTCTTTTTCATCGAGCTGCTGGTGCGGCTTTCGCGCGCGTAGCTACGCTCCTCCACGCGGAACTCCTGCATGAAGTCGTCCATCGCCAGTCGCTTGGTGCTTTCTTCCGCGGCCTTGATGCGCTCCTCCATGGTCACTTTCTGCGAAGTGATGGTGGCACGAGCCTCGGCCAGCGATTCCCTCTCCCGGGCCAGAGCCACTTCCATCTTGGCCTGCATGATGTAATACGAGAGCAGCGCGCTGCCGCCTGCCACAAACACGGGCAGGAATAGCCATATCAATGAGTCCAGGTGCATCGGCATACCCTACTGCGAATCTATCGTCAGGGCATGGGAAGAAAGTTAGGGTATTAGGGGAAAAACCGGAGTGGTATTAGTTC
This sequence comes from Bryobacteraceae bacterium, assembly GCA_030041495.1. Taxonomy (GTDB): domain Bacteria; phylum Acidobacteriota; class Terriglobia; order Bryobacterales; family Bryobacteraceae; genus Palsa-187. Next base: position 11,545 of record JASHNT010000064.1, read on the forward strand.
GAGTCCGCTGGCACGCGGCGAACTGCCTTGATGGAAGAAGTGTGCACGATGCCGTGGTCGGGTGGCAGGAACACCATCTTCATTCCCCTACCGAGGTATCGCCATTGGAGCTCCCCGGCTTGGTTCAGCGAGCCTTGAACCTGTAAGGCTGTCGGCTCCGGGCAATACTTGGGGTGCCCGGAGAGTAAGGCGTTTCCTTCGCCCTTATTTTCCAGGCGGTAGGTCGTATGTGCCGTTTCAACCTCGATCACTGCGCCAATTGGCAGCTCTTCCAGATTTATGCCCTCAGCTTCGCGAGTTTGGGGCAACCTATTGATTCCACTAATGACTCCGGCACTGGAGTCTGCTCGCCCGCTAGAAGACCCGCCTGAGGAATGGATGAGGGGATTACTGCTGCTATGCATTTGATCTCCTCCTCTCGCCTCGATTCGAGCACTTCGAATGCCATTGTCGCCGCCGGCTCTTTCCTGAGCGCTGCGTCCCAGTTTAAAGCAACTTTCAGCGAATTGCTCGGTTCGGCTTCGGGCTTCAAGACATCCGCCGTTCATTGTATGATCGCGGGAATGGAATCGCGATGCCGGAGCTGAAGTTGCTTTTGCTGCAGGCCGTGGCGATTCTAGCCGCGACACGGCTGGCGGCCGCATTTTTTCGACGCATCCACCAGCCAGCGGTTGTGGGTGAAATGGCAGCCGGAATCCTACTGGGGCCTTCGGTGCTGGGACGAATCTCTCCGGCGGCGATGAATCAACTCTTCCCCGTGGCCGGATTGGGACCGCTCTACGCAGCCAGCCAACTGGGCCTGGTGCTGTTCATGTTTCTGATGGGGCTCGATATCCGGCCTGCGCTCCTGCGCCGAACCGCGAAACCGGTCCTCGGCACGAGTCTTGCCGGCATCGTTGTGCCGTTTGTGGGCGGCGCGTGGCTGGCTTGGGGCCTCGATCCACAAAGCGCCGGCGGAGCGTCGCGGGTGGGATTTGCCTTATTTGTCGGCACGGCCATGGCGGTGACGGCGTTTCCGGTGCTGGCCCGCATCCTGGCCGAACGCAAAACGCTGCAGCCGAACGTGGCGATGTTCGCGATGTCCTGCGCCGCCGTCAACGACGTTGCGGCCTGGTGCTTGCTTGCGGTCGCGACCGTGATTGCCCGACCCGGCGCGGAGTATGCGCCTCTGGCGATCCGCTTTGCCGCTCTGGCGGCGTACTGCCTGGCGATGGTGTTTCTGATTCGCCCTCTCTTGCGCCGGCTGTTTCCCTCCGACGAGACGCCCGCGCTGGGCCGGTTCGGAACGGCCATGATCTTCGTACTGGCTTCGGCCTGGGCGACGGAGGCGCTTTCGGTGCATGCCTTGTTCGGGGCATTCCTGGCCGGCGTGGTCATGCCCAAGGGCGGGAGGCTGGAATCGGTATTTCGCGAGCGCCTGGAAACAGTGACCCTGTCGGTATTCGTTCCGCTGTTCTTCGCCTACACGGGCCTGCGCACCCGCATCGACCTTCTCAGCAACAGCGACGCGTGGCGATCGTGTGGGCTGATTCTTGTGGTAGCGGTCGGCAGCAAGTTCCTGGTTAGTGCGGTTAGCTCCCGGACGTTGGGCATGGCTTGGCGCGAGTCGGCGATCATCGGCGTGCTGATGAACACGCGGGGCCTGGTGGAACTGGTGGTGCTGAACGCCGGGCTCGACCTGCACATACTGACCCAGGCGGTGTTCTCAATGCTGGTGCTGATGGCGTTGGTAACGACGGTGATGACCGCTCCACTTCTGGACTGGTTAGACTCCCGATCTTCGCTAAAGGTGGAGCGGGGTCTATCCTGGTAGTTCATGGTTGAAACCATTCAATGGACCGAAGCCGGTGTGGTGATGATCGATCAGACGCGCCTGCCTCGCGAACAAGTTTTTGTCACCTGCCGGAGTTACCAGGAAGTGGCGGAAGCCATTCGCTCGATGGTCATTCGCGGAGCCCCGGCGATCGGCGTCGCGGCCGCGATGGGCGTGGCGCTGGGCGTACAAGAAGGAGTGGATCTGGAGACAGTGTGCGCGACCCTCGCTGAGACGCGGCCGACGGCAGTGAATCTGTTCTGGGCGATCGACCGAATGCGGCGCTTACGCGCTTCCCTTAATGGGTTGACGCATTCCGAGCTGGTGGACCGGATCATCGCGGAGGCGCAGAGAATCCGCGAGGAGGACATCGGCATCTGCCGCGCCATCGGGAAAAACGGAGCGCCGCTGGTGCCCGACCACAAGACCGTGCTGACGCATTGCAACGCGGGCGCTCTGGCGACCGCCGGCTATGGAACGGCTCTGGGCGTGATCCGCGCGGCGGCGGAATCCGGCAAGCACATCGATGTTTTCGCCGACGAGACGCGTCCGTTTCTGCAAGGCTCGCGCCTGACCGCCTGGGAGCTGCAACAGGACGGGATTCCGACCACCATCATCACCGATAACATGGCCGGGCATTTCTTGCGCTCCGGGCGCATCGGATGCGTGGTGGTGGGAGCCGACCGCATCGCGGCCAACGGCGACGTCGCGAACAAGATCGGCACATATTCGGTCGCGGTGCTGGCGAAAGAAAATGGCGTGCCGTTCTACGTGGCCGCGCCGGTGTCCACCTTCGATCTGAGCCTTCCTTCCGGCGACGCGATTCCGATCGAGCAGCGCTCAGCGGCCGAAGTTACGCACGTCTTCGGCGTGCCCATCGCACCCGAGAATATCGCGGTGGCCAACCCGGCGTTCGACGTGACGCCGGCGCGTTACGTCTCAGCGATCATTTGCGAGCGCGGAGTGGCTGGTCCGCCGTATGAGGAATCGCTCAAAAACATGTTACGTTGATTCCTTATGCGTCGTTTTTTATTCACTTTTCTGTTAGTGTCCCTAGCGGCTTCCGGACAAGCGCTGTCCGGCCGGCGCGCGCCCAGTTTCTCGCTGCCGGATTCCAACCAGGTACAGCACGATATTCTCGACTATCGCGGCAAGTGGCTGGTGCTGACCTGGACCACCAGCATCAACTGCATCCGCTGCGGGCCTTTGGCAAAGGCTCTGGAGCCTCTTCAGAGGCAGGTCGCCGTGCTGAACGTGATGATCAGCCCGCCGGAGACCGCGGTCACGGCCACGCGCTTCTCCGCCGAAAACAAGATCACTTCGCCGGTCCTCTTCGATCAGAGTCAGGTCGCGATCGGATACTTCAAGGCCACGCCCCGCAACTCACGGATCGATACGCCGCACGCATTCATCATCAACCCGGAAGGGAGAATCGTGGATGATTGGCCGGACGGCCGGGTGGGCACGATCCTAGCGGCCAAGGGCGGCGTCGCCGCAGCGCTACAGGCGTTGATGTCCGCGAAGAAATAAACTCTAGACGGCAACCAAAAGGCGTGGAAGCGCCTAATGGGAAAGCCTTACTCTGCCGATAAGAACTCGTGCAGACAGGTCAATTGTCGCCCGAGTTGGCGGACGCCGCCGATGTACTGAGCGACCAGCTACGGGTGCACTTGCAGCGCTTGGCGGTTCTGCTGGAGCCGCACACTCAAAAGATCGAGCGCAAGTTCCTCAACCGCTTGCGGGCCCTGGGCTTCGAGCCTAAACAGCGGATGGCTCTTTCGGCCATCACTCCCGGCGCCGCTGCCACCATCCTGGCCAAAGGGCAGCCCGCTCTCGAGTTTATTGAACAAGTGGAGTACAACGGCCGCCGTCTGGCCAAGCTGAACCTGCCTCCCAGCGCGATTCTAGAGGCTCTGGAAGAGTACGACCTGGTGCTCACACCCACGCTGCAGGCTCTGCTGCCGGAAGAGGACGCCAATTTCCGCTGGGTTCGCGAGCAGCTTCACTTCTGCGTGATCCTTACGCTCAACAACGCCTACTATCAAGTGCGCGAGGCCGAAACACAAGCCTTCTATGAACTGTTCCGCATCGAGATGGAGGCGGCCAACCTGGAGGACCTGCTGCGCCGCTTCACCGAATCCCTGGTGCATGTCTGCCGCGCCAGCGCGGGCCGCTTGTACATGCTGAACGAGGACTCGACGGAGTGGGTGCTGAAAGCGGCCTCGCCGAAACTCGAGCCGTTCACCGCGCCGAATCATCCGGGGCTGATCAAGAAGCTCTCGAAACAGCGTTTTTTGAACGGCAACGGCCACACAAATGGCAACGGTAATTCTCACGGCAATGGCAACAGCCAGGCGAGCGGCGTGATCCTGGACCAATCCTGGCAGGACCGCTTCGAGAGCTGCTGGTCCATTCCGCTGGCGGCCAACGGACGCACCGCCGGCGTCATGCAGTTCGGTTTTTCGAAGAGTTATGAATGGCTCCCGCGAGAGCAGGAACTGCTGGCCGCAGCCGCCGAACGCTGCCTGATGGCCGCGGAGAAGCAACGCCTGATGGAGGATCTGGCGCAGCGCGAAGAGCAGGTGCGGCGGTTGGCCGAGCACATGTTGCACGTGGAGGAAATCGAGCGCCGGCGCATCAGCCGTGAGCTGCATGACGAAGCCGGCCAGAGCTTGCTGTGCATCCGCCTACAGATGGAGCTGATCGAACAGGAGCTGCCCGAAACGGCCGGCGGCCGAGCGAAGCTGCGCGAGGCTCGCGATTTGACGGAGCGCACCATTCTGGAGATGCGGCGGTTGATCGCCGCCTTGAGCCCCGCGGTGCTGGAGCAACTGGGACTGGGAGCAGCCTTGCGGCAACTGGTGAACCGCTTCCAGCGCCTGCATCCCTGCCGTGTCCGCCTCCAGCTATCGAAAATGGGGGCCTTACCGCAGCAAATCGAGATTATCACCTATCGCTTGGTGCAAGAATGCTTTAACAACATCGGGAAACACTCCGGGGCGACCCACGTAAATATTTCCCTAACCTCCGCCGATGGATGGTTAAAGCTTGCCGTGGAGGACAATGGCGTGGGCTTTCGCGTCGAGGAGGCCCTGGCTAAGCGGGACTCCTTCGGAATGTCCGGTATGCGCGAACGTGTAGCACTATTGGGCGGCAAGTTCTATGTGGAGAGCAGGATGGAAGGCCCTAAACGGGGTGCAAAGATTTCCATAGAACTGCCGATAGCCAAGTAGGACGCGTAGTAAACGAGCTTAGGAAACGGCTAGTGAGACGGGCTTAAAGAGCTTAAGAAGAAGGTCGGCAAACACATATGGCCAAAATCAGAATCATGCTGGCGGATGACCACACGCTGTTCCGCCAAGGTATCCGCACGCTGATCTCAGCCGAAACGGACATGGAGGTGATCGGAGAGGCCTCCAACGGCGGCGACGCCGTCGACAAGGCGAACGAGGTCCGCCCGGACGTCGTGCTCATGGACATCGGCATGCCCGGTCTCAGCAGCTTTGAGGCGACGCGGCAGATCAAAAAGAACCGGCCGGAAACGAAGGTTCTGTTTCTCACCATGTACGATGACGAAGATTACCTGGTGGAGGGCATGGAAGTGGGCGCTAGCGGCTACGTGCTGAAGGATAGCCCGAGCCAGCAACTGGTGGCCGCGGTTCGCGACGTGTGCCGCGGCGGCAGCTATCTCAGCCCGCGCATGCTGAGCCAACTGGTGGATGATTTCCGCAGCCGCATCAAGTCTGCTAACCGCTTGCCGCGCTTTGCGACGCTTACCACTCGCGAGCGGGAAGTTCTGAAGATGCTGGCCGAAGGCAACTCGGTCAAGGAAATCGCCTGCGACCTGAACCTGAGCGTGAAAACCGTGGAAGCGCACAAGTTCAACTTGATGCGCAAACTGGACATCCACAACAAAGCGCAACTGGTGCAGTACGCGATTCAGAAGAAGATCATCAAGATCCCGAATCTGGTCTAAGACAGCAGTCAGATCCCGGATTCCGGCGTCGAGGCCTCGACGTCGGTGCCTCAGCGCCGAGGAACGTTAAACAGCATTCCCGCCAGGGCGAGCAGCAGGAACAGGTAGTAGTGGGGCGATCCGGACGCCAGCCGCAGTAATACTCCCGTCACACCAGCCGCTTGGCACAATACCAGAGGAACAATCTCGGAGAGCCACCTCATGAACCCGCTGCCAGCGGCGTCAGCTTGCGCGCGCAGCAGGCGCCGCGCGGGGATCGAGAGCAGCACGTAGGCCGCCGCAAGAATCATCAGCACGCGTTCCACGTTCGCGTTGTTCGCCGCCCCGGCGGGCTTGACCAGCAGGGCTACAGCCAAGTAGAGTCCGATGGCCGCCGCCAGCACGGACCACACCAACCAGCTCCTGCGATAGCGGCGATCAGCTACGGACCGATCCTCCCTGACCGTCATGGCCGCCAGCTTAGCACGGAGCCTCGCCGCAAAGGGCGCGCGGGCGCCTCAATTCGGTTAAATAACCTGCCCGCGCGCTTAGTTCACCCGCGGCGGGTTTTGCGGCGGTTACTTAGTTTACAAGGCTCGCCAGAATTCGCTCGCCGTCAGCTCCGTCTAACACGGTCCACTTGCGCGCGGATTCCTCGTAATAGAGGACGTCCAGGCGGCCGATATCGAACCACATGCCGTGCAGGCGCAGGCCGCGCGCGGCGATGGCGCGTTGAACGCTGGGGTAGCCCCTCAGATGCTCGATCTGCAGCAGAACGTTGCGGCGCGAGGCTTCGGCCGGATCGCAGCCCGCCGGTTCGTTGTGAGCGGCAATCCCCAGCCAGGTCTTGAGCGGACTGTCCGGGAGCGAGTCGCGACCCTGGCACAACGCTGCGATCGCGCCGCAGTTGCTGTGGCCGCACACAATGATGTCGCGGACGCTCAGCGTATCCACAGCGTAATCGACCGCCGTCGCGGAGCTGGTTCCCCCGGGATGGCCAAAGGGAGGAATCAGGTTGCCGATGTTGCGCAACACGAATAAATCCCCCGGATCGCTGGAGGCGAATACGTTCACCGCCATGCGGCTGTCGGAACAGGCGATGAACAGCGCGTCCGGCTTTTGCCCCAAAGCCAGCTTGGCAAAGGTAGGCGCGAGGGCCGCACGCTTGGTCTCGCGGAAGTGGAGGATGCCTCGAATCAGTTTTTTCATCGGACTCTTCTCATTGGACCACGCAACGGCGCTTCAGAATCAGCCGCGAATCCACGCGAATAGCAGCGACGCGTTCGACTCAGAGTCCTCTGCAGCCAGCACATTCCCGACGTCGCCGCCGGGGCGGCTTCGGCATGCACTTCGACGGCCGTGGTGAGGATTTCACGGCTCAGCGCACCCGCGCGTTCATCCTCGCTCAGGGTTTCGAGGAAGAGCTCGATCGCCTCGCGGATGTTGGCCAGAGCTTCTTCGACGGTCCGGCCCTCCGATTGGCAACCCTTCAATTCAGGGCACCAGGCGTAGCAGCCGTGCTCGTCCTGCTCGATCACGACACTGACCTTGCCCGCCATTCGGCTCCATTCTACTTACCTCGCGTCGGGTGGTCAGCCTCACGGTACAGCGCCGTACAACCTCTCGCCACCAAATGGATCATGCTTTAAGCATGCGCGCACAGGTGGCTGCCTTTACACCGCTCCGGGTGCCGTGGCCGCACGGAGCCCAGTTGATCGCACCAAATGTTGAGGTAGTCGCGAAGCCTGATTTCGATGAGACGGATTGGGCCTTCTGGAACTTGCGCCCGCGCGAGCAGAAGGAAGTGCCGAACAGAGAGCACTGGCTGACGGCTGTGGCGGGCTATGATCCTCGCGACCCGGAAGGTACGCTTGATAAGCTCGCTCACAGGGTGCGTTGGGCCACGGTCGGCCTGCAATTGTGGTGCCCGATCGGATGGGACGGCATCACGCTTCTGTGCGAGTCCACACAGGACGGACGCCATCGGGTCGAACGCGTGTTTTTTGACGAGCCTTACGGCGGGACCAACTGGTCCAGAATCGTCAATCACGGGAATCTCGATCCGGCAGAGTTGCGCATCCTTGTTGAAGGCACTGTCTCGGCCTTGGAGTCAGGCAAACCGCGGGTTGTCAATCCATTCCAGTTCCTCGAGATTGGATTACAGACCGCGGCGAACCACCCGAGAGCAGCCGCCTTGCTCTGGATAGCCGGACTAGACGGACTCCTTGCCGCTGAGAGCAGAGACCTGTTTGGAGCACGACTCACTCGGCTTCTCGGCGAAGATGCCTTTGTTCTTCCGGAGGACCTGGCTGGGAGACGGCCAAAGCTCCGCGTAAGCGACGTGGCCGGAAAGATATTTGAATGGCGTGGTCTCATCGCCCATGGAAAAGCTCTTCTAGAGAAATACACTCGGCCCATTCCGTTCGATCTCGGGGGCCCTCACGAACTTTCGCACCTACCCCTAGCACAGTGGACGGAGGATCTTCTTGTGGTTGAGAGTTCGCTTTTTGTCCTGATCGCGGCGCTCAAGAAGGTCATCGCCGAGGGGAAGCTCGGTGTAATGGCGGACGTCAGGCGCTGGAAAGGGTGGCTGGACGAGCGCCCCGCGTGAGGCGTGCCGCGAACGCCACACCGTTCTCCCGAATCTGGTTTATCCTAAAGCCGGGCTATGAAGAAATTCGTTCTAGGCTTCATCATTGGCATCCTCTTCGTCGGATTGCTCGGCGTGATTCTGGTTTTCGCGGTGATGCGCATGGGCGGAAGGACACCGGCGGTCGCGTCGAATTCCGCGCTGGTGCTGCATCTGGAGGGCGACGTGCCGGAGCAGGCTCCGGTGGATGTCTCGCTGCCCTTTATCGAGGAAGAGCCGCCGCTCACCGTATCCGATTACTGGCGTGTGTTGCAGCAGGCCGCGACCGACAGCCGCATCAAGGCTCTGGTGCTGGAGCCGCGAGATCTCAGCGCCGGATGGGCAAAGCTGGAAGAACTGCGCGCCGACGTCGTCGCGTTCAAGAAATCGGGCAAACCGGTGTACGCGTATCTCAAAGGCGGAGGTACGCACGAATACTATCTGGCTACCGCGGCTGACAGCATCTACATGTCCCCGGAAGACGAGCTCGACGTGAAGGGGCTGCGGGCGGAGCTAATGTTTCTGAAGGGCACCCTGGACAAACTCGGCGTCTCGATGGAGTTCGAGCACGTCGGCAAATACAAGGACTACCCGGACCAGTTCACGGCCACGGGGCCGTCGCGGGAAACGCTCGAGTATGTCAACCAGATTTTGGATCAATACTATGGCGATCTGATCGACGTTATGGCTCAGGGCCGCAAGAAAACCCCGGATGCGATTCGCGCGCTCATTGACCAGGGTCCTTTCGTCGGCCAGGAGGCGCTGAAGGACGGGTTGGTGGACGCGCTGCTGTTCGAAGACGAGATGTACGACAAAGCCGGAAATCCGAATAAGATCAGCGGCCATTCCTACGACAAAGCTACCGCCGGCGCGGAGCGCGGCAGGCGCATCGCGCTGGTGACCGAAGAGGGCGACATTACGCGCGGCGAGGAATCGACCGACGGGATTTCCGAAGATGGGATCGCCTCCGGGGAAGCGATCCGCACCATGCGCGAAGTGGAGCAGGATTCGTCCATCCAAGGGGTGATCCTGCGCATCGATTCGCCCGGCGGCGACGGCATCGCCTCCGACGACATCCTGCATGAAGCCAGACGCCTCAGCCAGAAGAAGCCGATGGTGATCTCGATGTCCGATGACGCGGCTTCCGGCGGCTACTTCATCGCCATGACCGGCGATCCGGTGGTGGCTTACCCGAATACGCTCACCGGGTCCATCGGTGTGTTCTACGGCAAGGTCGACTTGTCGGAGCTGTACAAGAAGATCGGTTTCAAGAAGGAATTGCTGTCACGCGGCAAATACGCGGACATCGACTCGGAAGCGCAGCCCCTGACCCCGGATGAGCGCGCCAAGCTGCGCACGGAAATCGAGGGATTTTATCGCGGCTTCGTCCAGCGCGTGGCAGATGGACGCAAGCGGAGCTACGATCAGATCGAGCCGCTGGCGCAAGGGCGGGTATGGCTCGGCTCGCAGGCCAAGCAGAACGGATTGATCGATGACATCGGCGGGCTGGATGAAGCCGTCGCGCTGGTCAAGCAACGGGCCAAAATCGGAGCTTCCGAGAAGGTCGTGCTGGTCCAGTATCCGCCGCGGCGCACTTTGTACGATCTGCTATTCGGGAGCCGATCCGGCGATTCAGAAATGGAGTCCGAGCTGCGTGCAGTCTTGGGGAACGTTCCGCTACGGTTGCTGGCTAAAGGCGGGGTGATGCGGCTGATGCCCTTCACGCTGACCATCAAGTAACTCGCGTCACGTTGACGCGAGTTAAGTAACAGGCCGCGCGGCGGGAGCCGGCGAGGAAGCAGAGGGCGCGGAAGCAGTCTTTGGCCGGAGACCGCTCCACTCCTCGCAGACAAGGATTGAGTTGGCGGGATTCTTGGGCGAATATTTGAGATGCGTCACGCCGACCAGCCTTTCCGGCTCCTCCGGCAGGAACTCGCGCAAGGCGCTCACGTCTTGCGAGGCGCTGTATTCGACGCCATGCACCGAATAGGTGTAGTAGAAAAAGCCGCCGCTGGCCTCGGTGATCAGGGCGTCGCCCAGCCGGCCCACTTGATTCACGTGCTGGCGGCGGCGGCGCTCGCGCTTTTCCGGACTGCGCTGCGACACGCGTAGCGCGATCCAGACACCCAGAGCGATCAGGGCGGCGGCCATTACGGCAAGCAGGACAAGCTGGCTGCTGGGCTGCATCCCATGCAGGTTACCCTATCGGATGCCGTTCCCGCTACCGCCTCAGGGCGTTACTTCGTTAGGGGGGGTAGTGACTCCGTCCACCATACCCTACCGCGACGCAAGGAAGAACCGAATGAAAGTGTCAACTCCAATTCGGGTATAATAAGTAGATCGCGTTTGGCCCGCGTCAACAATGCTTTACAGCGCCTCAACTGCAACGCTGTTTGCATCCAACCGGCTCAGTCTAACGGCTGGTCGAATGCTGGACGCCCTTTCCGACGATACCTTCAAGGGCGTGCATCGCCTGATGCCGTTCGATTGGGCGATGCTGATCCCGTACTTTACGGTTCTCATCATCCTGTCGATCTACGGCCTGCATCGCTATGCGATGATCCGCGGGTATTCCAAGCACCACGGCAAATTCACGGGCGAGCCTCCCAGCCGATTCGCGGCCCTGCCGCGAATCACCATCCAACTTCCGATCTACAACGAGCGTTACGTGGTCGAGCGGCTGCTGGAGGAAACCTCCAAGATCGATTACCCCCGGGAGCTGCTCGAAATTCAGGTATTGGACGATTCCACCGACGATACGCATCCTTTCACCCGCGCGCTGGTGGAAGATTATCGCGAAGCTGGCCTGCCGATCGAATATATCCACCGCACCAATCGCCATGGCTTCAAGGCCGGCGCCCTGGAGAACGGATTGAAGACGGCGACCGGAGAACTGGTGGCCATTTTCGACGCCGACTTCGTTCCGCCGCGTGACTTCCTGATGCGCACGGTGCATTATTTCGCGGAGTCCAACGTCGGCATGGTGCAGACGCGCTGGGGCTACCTGAACCGCCACCAGAGCGTGCTGACGGAGGTCCAGTCGATGCTGCTGGACGGGCACTTCGTGCTGGAGCATGTGGCTCGCGCGGGCAACGGATTGTTCTTCAACTTCAACGGAACCGCCGGCGTTCTGCGGAGGAAGATGATCGAAGACGCGGGAGGCTGGCAGCACGACACGCTGACCGAAGATTCCGACTTGAGCTATCGCGCGCAGTTGAAGGGCTGGAGGTTCGTATACGCGCCCTCGATCGAATGCCTGTCGGAGTTGCCGGAAGAAACCTACGGCTTCCAAGTGCAGCAATCGCGCTGGGCCAAGGGTCTGACCCAGGTGGCCATCAAGCTGCTGCCGTCGATTTTGAGAGCCAAACTTCCTCTGCGCGTGAAAGCCGAAGCGATTTTCCACCTTACGCCTAACATCTCCTACCCGCTGATGATCGTGATGAGCGTGATGATGCTGCCGGTGATGATCGTGCGCTACTACATGGGCTGGTTCGAGATGCTGCTGATCGATTTCCCGCTGATCATCGCATCGTTCGTTTCCGTCGCCGCGTTTTATCTGGCGGCGCAGCGCGCCCTGTTCCCCGAGACCTGGAAGCGGTCGTTCTTTTTCCTGCCGGCCCTGCTGGCGGCGGGCGTGGCGCTGACCATCATCAATTCGCGCGCCGTGTTCGAGGCGCTGATCGGATACAAAACCGAATTCGCGCGCACAGCGAAGTACGGCGCGCAGAAGCTCCGAAGCCGCGATGCGAAGTATCGCCGCCGCAGCGGCTGGCTGCCCTACGCCGAGCTGCTGGCGGGGGCTTGCTTCACCGCCATCACCGTCTACGCCATCAACTCTTACAACTACCTGGCAGTGCCCTTTCTACTGCTGTTTGTCGGCGGATACTTCTGGGCCGGGTTCACGACGCTGTGGCAGGAGTATCAAAGTAAGCTCGCCTTCGAGCGCGCTCGCGAGCTGGCGGCGGATCAAGTCAAGGCCTAGTTATCGTTAGTGCGCTCCCGCTGCCGGCCCTCGGCCGTCCTTGGGCCGCCGCATGATCAGCGTCAAGGGGATCATCAGAACAAACGCGATGGTCAGTACTTGAAACACGTCGACAAAAGCGCGCATCGCGGCTTCGCGCTCCACCATTCCGAAGATCGACGCGTAGGCCTGCTGATCCGACAGCCCAGGGCCCGATCCGGTCGATAGATACAGCGACCGGAGTGAGCCGAACCACTGTGCGGCAGGGGTGCTCCCGTTCGACACATGCTCGCCCAGAATCGAAGTGTATTTCTGCTGGTAGCGGGTGTTCATCAGCGTGACCACGGCGATTCCCACGCTGCCGCCGAGGTTGCGCATCAGGTTGAACAAGCTGGTGGCATTGCCCATGGCTTCGCGCGGCACGGGGTTCATGGAGATGGTGGTCAAGGGAACGAACACCATGCTCAATCCAAACCCCTGTATCGCTTGCGGCCAGAACAGGTCCCAGAAACCGACATTGAGATTCAACTGCGACAGTTGCCAGGTGGAGAGAGCTCCCAGAAAGAGGCCGACGGCCAGAATCTTGCGCGCATCGAAGCGTCCCACGATCATTCCAATCAGAGGCATGCCGATCATGGAGCCCAACCCTCTTGGGGCCATGGTTAGACCTGTCGCCATGGCCGGGTAGCCGAGCAGAGTCTGCAGCCAAATGGGAATCACCACGATGCTGCCGTACAGCACAAATCCCAATACGGTCATCAGAAAAACCCCCGCCGAATAACTGCGTATCAGGAAGACTTTCAAATTGACCACCGGATGTTCCGCCACGAGCTCACGAACCAGGAACGCGATGGCGAACGTCACGGAGGTGACAATGAGAATGGTGATGAAGTGCGAGCTGAACCAGTCCAGCTCTTCGCCCTTGTCGAAGGCGATTTGCAAGGCTCCGATCCACACCGTCAGCATTCCGATGCCCCAGTAGTCGATGGAGGCTTTCGCGCGTTTGATGTAGGGCGGATCGAACACGAACATCTGCACCATGAGGATCGAAAGCAGGCCCACCGGCAGATTGATGTAGAACACCCAGCGCCAGCTATAGCTGTCGGTGAGCCAGCCGCCCAGGACAGGCCCTAGCACCGGCGCCACGACAATACCTAGTCCCCAAAAGCCCATCGCCTTGCCGCGCGATTCCGGCGGGAAAGACTCCAGCAGCACCGCTTGCGAGAGCGGCTGCAGCGCTCCTCCGCACGCTCCCTGGGTCAAGCGGAAGAGGATCAGCAGGGGAAGACTCGGAGCCGCTCCGCACAGAAACGAAGACAGAGTGAACCCCATCACTGAAAATAGAAGCAGGCGCTTGCGTCCGAAGTAGTTGGACAGCCACCCGGTGATCGGGAGAATGATCGCGTTCGCCACCAGATAGGAGGTCAACACCCAGGTGACTTCGTCGATCGTGGCTGAGAGATTGCCGGCGATATGGGGCAAAGACACGTTGACCACGGTGGTATCCAGCACCTCCATGAAGGTGCAGAACATCACCGAGATGGCGATGATCCAGGGGTTGACGTGGCGGTGTTCGGACATTGCGGGCAGGTTCGGGAGCGATCTATCCCAGGATAGCGAACTCCCCAAGGCCGTAAGCTGTGGAAGCAGGGATATGACCGGCTCAAAGGTGCAAATCCGCAGTATTGCCAGGGCCCCTGCGCAGAAACCGCGCGCAATCGTGGGGCCAGTGCCAAAATATTGCACCTAAATTTCGCCTGCTCTAGAATGAGACCGCTCATGGGTAGTGACGAACCGGCTGGACCCGTTCTTGAACACTTGGTTTTTAAGGTAGCTCAGGGCCTTGCCCAGGAAAGCGAGCCGCGCTTCTTCGAATCATTGGTACGCAATTTGGCGCGGGCGCTCCCGGCGGATTTTGTTTTCGCCGGCGCTTTGGAGCCGGAGGAGAATCGGATCGTAGCTCTCGCCTCCTTTGGAAACGGCGAAGCAGCGCCGCACGACTTCGATCTCGCCGACACTCCATTTCGGACCGCCACGCCGGAACGTGTGGAGACGGTCTCGTGCCCCACTGGCGCGGCCGAACAATTCCCCAACGATCCCATCTTGCGCACCGTGCCCGGTGACGGCTATGTTGCCGCACCGCTGATGGACTCCTCCGGAAACCTGCTCGGCGTGCTCAGCGCGGTGACCCGCCACCGCCTGGAGGATCCGAAGGTGGCCGAGGAAGTCGTGCGTATTTTTTCGGGGCTTGCGGCAAGGCAGTTGGAAATCGTCAAGCAGATTCGATTGCTGGAGCGCCAGAACGCGGAGTTCCGGCGTGCCACCGAAGAAGGAATCGGCTCGAAATCGCACCTGGAGCGCGACGTCGCCTATCTGCGTGACGAGATCCGTATGGCGTACACGCCGGGCATCGGAAACAGCCCGGAGTTCCGCGCCTTGTTGAACAACATCCGCCGCGTTGCGGCCACTTCTGGAATCGTCCTGATTCAGGGCGAGACCGGATCCGGCAAGGAGCTGGCGGCTCGAGCCATTCACAATCAGAGCCCGCGCCGCAGCCGCCCGCTGGTAAAGCTGGACTGCGTGGCGACGCCTCCGGAGGCTCTGGAAGTCGAGTTGTTTGGCGGGTTGCGGGATCCACGCTCGGACGCCGCTCCGCGCATCGGGCGCCTGGATTTCGCCGACGGCGGAACGCTGCTCATCGACGAAGTGGGCGCGCTGCCTTTGGACATCCAGGCCAAACTGCTGCGCGTGATCCAGCAACGCGAGTTCCGGCCGCTGGGTTTTCCCCATACAACCAAAGTTGATGTTCGCCTGCTGATGACCACCAACCGCGACCTGGAGCAGGCGGTCAAGGAGCAGCGCTTCCGCGCGGACTTACATCAGCGCCTGCTGACGGACTCCGTGCATGTGCCTCCGTTGCGGCGCCGGCGCCAGGATATTCCTCTTCTGGTGGAGCGTGTTCTGCACATCCTGGAACGGCGGCTAAGCCGAGCCGGCCTGCGCGCGTCCGAACGGATGATGAGCCAGATGATGACTTATAACTGGCCCGGCAACATCCGCGAACTGGAGCAGCTTTTGTCGCGAGCCGCGCTTCAAGGGGACACGGAGCTGGATTTGCCGGTCCATGCAACCGCCTCCGAGGCGCCGGAGCCGGTTACGCTGCAGGAGGCCGAACGCAAGCACGTCTTGCAGACGCTGGCCATGTGCAATTGGGTGATTGAAGGTCCGCGAGGGGCGGCCACGGCGCTGAGCATTCCGCCCAGCACCCTACGCTCGCTGATGAAGCGATTGCAGATCCAGCGCGCCAACAAGCCCAGCGGGGCTCAGTAACGGCCCGCTAAGCCCGCAGCGGGCGAGCTCCGTGTGCGGCAGGCTCGAAAGGGTTGAGGGCGCCGCAGCAGCCCTTGCGGGCGTCCCTTCTAGTGGACGGTGACGGTCTGGTCGCCGTCGATGTAGGCCAGGTAGATGGTCCCTGCTGGAGCAGCGACGGTATCGGTGGACTTCGGCTTACCGTTGACGCTGGAATCGACGGAGTGATCCGCGCCCTTGGTCGGCTCCGCCCGCACTTGCAGCTTGCGGTCCGCAGCCTCGACCTGAAGCAGCTTGTAGGTCATGCTCTTGCCGCCGATGCCGAAGGCGCCCTTCTTCTTCTCATCCACGACGGCGCCGGTAACGATGGCTCCCTTGGCGATCGCAACCTTGTCGCCCAGCACCAGAAAGTCGGACAGCACCTTGAAGCGCACCGAATCGTCTTTCTTGGCGCTAGCCGGAAGGTCTTCGGCCAAGGCGATGGGAAACCCGGTTCCGTCGGCAATGGTTACGGCGATTCCACTGGGTTTGGCCGGAGTCTTGGGAGCGGTGCTGGCAGGCGCGGGAGCCGGTTGCGGCCCAGCGGCCTGCGCGGCAGGCGGTTGTTGCGAGAGCGGCGCGGGAGATGAGGGAGGAGCAGGCGCCAGCGGACTGGGCGCCTGCGCGTTTGAAGGTGCGGCAGGCTGCGTTTGCGGAGTCTGCTTGGGCGTGGAATGGGCTGGGGTGGGCGTAAGCGCGGAGGCCTGCGCCAGAGCTTTCCGGGGGTCGCGCATCACTTCGATAAGGTTTTCGGGGACCCTCGCCTTGGACAGGCGGATCAACTCCGATGGAACCAGCACGAATTTAGTGGATTTAGACGCGCGGATCTGCGCGATGATCTCGTTCACCGGCACCTTGGCATCGACCATCTGGATGACGTCGTCGTTGCTCATGGGCTCGTCGGGATTCGGCGCCGGCGGCGCGGGGCTGGCGGGAGGCTGAGGCTCGGGAGGCGCGGGGGGCTCGGCTGGCGCGGCCGCTTGCTCGGCTACCGCGGCGGACTGCCGGTGATGGTGGGTCCACCAGACGCTTCCCCCGGCGATGAGAGCCAAAACCAAAGCGCCGCTGAGGACCCCGATAAGCACCGGCCCTCGGCCGGCTTTGTCCGTCCCGGCAACGGTCTTCCCGGTTTGCACGCCGCTAACAGAAAGGCGCGAGCGGTACAACGCTCCCGAGTCCGATTCGTGTTTGAGCGCCGAGAGCGCCATGAACACGTCGTGCATGGTTTGCCAGCGGCCGTCGGGCTGCTTGCGGAGGCAGCGCTGAATCACCATCTCAAGCTGGGGCGGAGCGTCAGGAGCGAACTCGGCGACCGGCCGGGGCTCATCCCGCAGAATGGCGGAAAGCGTGGTCAAGGCGGAATCGCCTTCGAAGGCTCGCACGCCAGTCACCATTTCATACAGAACCACGCCGAACGAGAAGATGTCACTGCGGGTGTCGACCTTTTTACCCTGCGCCTGCTCCGGCGACATGTAGCTGACCGTGCCGATGATGGAGCCTTCTACAGTCAAAGGCGCATCGGCGATGGTCTGTGTGACGTCTGTGGGCGAACTCACGGTCGTGATGGGGCCGCGGTCAGTAAGCTTGGCCAAGCCGAAATCCAAAATCTTGACCAATCCCGAATCCGTCACCATCACGTTGGCCGGCTTCAGGTCGCGATGCACGATGCCGGAGGCATGCGCCGCTTGCAGCGCATCTGCAATCTGCACGGCGTACTTCAACACTTGCGCGGCGCGCAGGCCACCCTTAGGGATCAGATCCACCAGGGTCTTGCCGGCGACATACTCCATCACCATGAACTCGGTGTTGCCCTCGGAGACAATGTCGTGAATGGTGATGATATTGGGATGATTCAGCGCAGAGGCCGCCTGCGCTTCCTGGATGAAGCGCCGTCTGCGCTCCGGGTCTCCGGCCGCCGCGGTGGTCAGCACCTTGATCGCCACAAAGCGGTTGAGGCGCGTGTCCAGCGCCTTGTGAATGTCACCCATGCCCCCCGCGCCGAGTTTTTCCAGGAACTGATATTGGAGAACGGTACGGCCAACCATAAGGGAGCTTTAAGCCGAGGGCTTTCTTAGTGTGTCACAACTCGCCGGCTCTGTCACATCCAGCGGCCAGCGGCTCTAACGGAATACCCAGCGCACGCCGGCCATGGGCCCTTTGATGGTTCCCAGGAAATACTGGTCGGAGCGCTTCGAGGTCTTGAAATGGAACATTTTGTATCCGGCGAAAATCTCGATATGCCCGAGGCGTCCCACGACGTTAGCCTCAAGATCTCCGATGTCGGCGTGCTGCGGCAACGCGAAACCCCAGGCGCGGCCTTCGATGAACAAATGTTTGGAAGGAATGTATTCGCCGGCGACGCCGAAGTCGGGATAGAAAATCTGCTTGTTGCCAGTGCCGGGCGTGAAGTTGGGGTTGGTGTTGAGCGGGGAATCCAGCACCGCGTCCACGCGGGTGTAGTTGAAGCCGTACAAGGTGCGGAAGCGGAACTTGGAGTCTTCCGGCGGACTCGGCCAAGTCAGATAATTCCAGGTTAGATTCGCGTTGCGCACGCGGTACGTGTTGGACATCAAAGTATTTGGCCCGTAGGCGACCCCGAATATGTCCAGCGCGACGGGCGTGATGTAGCCGCCGCTGCCGTCGGCCTGAAAATAGCTGAGCTCGAGATGATTGAATTTCCCGGCCGGCATCGAAACCATTCCGGCCGGGGATATCGAGGAAAAGTTCGGCAACGGCAGCGTCGGGCCCACAGCAGCCTCGTAGTTGATGCCCGTTGCAGTGTTGGTATAAGTCTGGACACCGGGGTGCAAGACTGTCGATCCCGACGTCTTCCAAAAGTATGCAGTGACCGGTTCGCCATTGTCGGGATCGTCGGGGGAGATTTCGGGCGGTGCGGCAGTAGGCGCCGGAGTCTGCTGCGGGGTCGGCTCCGTGGGCGGCGGAATCTGCGCCGGCGGCTGGGGTTGTTGCTGGCCGAAAAGCGCGGCGGTGAAGCCGAGGTATAGATAGCACACGAGGCACAGGCTCGCGGCGCGAGGAAGATCCAGTTTGTTTCGCAACTTAGAGGATAAGCTGGCGCCGTGGCATGGTTCAAGCGGCATTAGATGGTCCCGGGCCGTAACGGCCTAGATAGTCTTCGTGGAGCCCCCGTCCATATCGATCAGCGAACCCTGCAAAAAGCGGCCTTCCGGGCCCACGATGAACGCGGCCAGAGCCGCGATATCGGCGGGTTCGCCAACGCGGGTGATGTTTTCTTCTTCGACGTAACGCTGCTCGGCTTGGGATACATCGATTTTACGTTCCGCGGCGAATCCCTCCAAGCGCCTTTGAAAGCGAGCCGTGCGCACGGTGCCGGGGCTGATCGCGTTGACCTGGACGTGGTCGCGCAAGCCGGCCTCAGCCATGGCCTTGGTGAAGGAGAGCATCGCGGCGTTGACGGAACCTCCAATAGTGAACTGTCTGCCCGGCGTCCGTCCCCCGATACCGGAGATGAACAGGAGCGAGCCCGCGGACCGTTTTAAGTGCGGCCACGCCGCGCGGGTCAGCCGTACGGAGCCGAAGAATTTGAGCGCGAATCCATCGGCCCAATCGTCTTCCGTGAGGGCTCCGAATTCGCCGCGCTTGGTGGCCCCGGCGTTATTTACGACGATATCGATCCCTCCGAACCGGCTCACGGCGAATTCGGCCAACGCAGCGGGATTGCGGGGCTCGCGCAGATCCAGAGCGATGGCCGCGGCGGAGCCGCCAGCGGCTTCGATTTCCGCGACAGCCTCCGCCAGCGTGTTGCGGTCGCGCGCGCACAACACGGCATTCGCGCCTTCCGTCGCGAGGCGGAGCGCAATAGCGCGTCCGATGCCCTTGCTGGAGCCGGTAACGATGGCGGTCTTGTCCGCGAGTCGCGTCATCTTGAAAAGTGTAATGCGCCGCGGCTACTGCACGACGCCTTTGATGGCGTCGTCCAAGTCGATGTGGTTTTTGTCGAGCGTGACGCCCATGGCCTGTTCCAGAGTGACTTTGGCTTTGGCATAGGTGTCCTTGGCCTGCACCTCCGCCAGTTGCGCCGCGAACAGGTCGCGCTCCACCAGGATCACGTTGTAGGAAGTAGAGAGGCCAGAGGCGAGCTTCTTCTGCTCAGCCTCGGTCTGCTGTTGCGCAAGGATGACCGCCTCATGCGCGGCTCGCACCTGTTGCTTGCCTTGGCGCAAGGCAATCAGTGCATTCTGCACGTCGATTTCGACCTGGCTTTGGCTGCGCACGCTGGTGTCCTTCATCTGGCGCAGCTCCAGCCGGGAGCGGATGTCGTCGGCCTGCGCCTGGCGGTTGCGCACCGGGAAGCCGATGGTGAGACCGATGGCAAACTGCGGGTACTTGAAGCTCACGTTGTCATAGAATGACGTGCCGAAGAAATCGTACAGGCCGGCGGTGTTCAGCAAGGCGAACGAATTCACAGTGGGCAGCAGAGCGTTCTTGAGAAATGGCATCACATCTTGCTCGCTCTTGATATTTCCTTGCGCGATGGCGATTTCCGGCCGGTTTTTCTCAGCGATGGAGACCGAGGGATCGAGGGCGGGAATTTGATCGGCCTCCACATCCGGAAACTTGTCGACGGTGTCGATGCTGGCGGAGGCCAGCGGCTCATCCAGGTTTTCGCTGATCATGCTCTTCAGATTCAACTCGGCATACTGGAGATTGGTCTGCGCGATCACCAGATCTCTCTGGCTGGAGGCCAACTGCGATTGCGCGTTGAGAACGTCCAGATTCGCCATGACGCCGGCCTGGAAGGCTTTCTGGTTGTTGTTGTAAAGTTGCTGCGACACATTCACGGCCTGCTCCGCCGTGCGCACGGATTCCTGCGCGCTGATCAGGTCCCAATAGGCGTCCTGCGCGGCGGCAATGGAGGCGATGAGCTGCTGGCGGAAGCTCTGGCGCTCGATCCCCTGTTCGTTTTGCGCGACCTCGACCAGGGCGCGATTCACTTTGTAGCCGAATCCGTTGAGCATCTGCTGGCTGACGGTGGCGGTGAAGCCAGGCGTATAGGCGGGATCGAACAGCAGGTGCAATTGTGTCGATCCCTGGCGCTGGACGCCGTAGGAAGCGGTGATGCTGGTGCCGGAGGGAAACGCCTGCGTGTAACTGAACGTGGCGGCTTCGGTGTTAGTCGTCACCTTGGGAATTCCGGCGATCACCAGAGTATTCAGGGGACTCTCCGTTCGGTCCACGCTGAAGCTCACGCGAAAGGTCGGGTCGAAGGTACCCGAGGGGCTGATGAACACGGAACTCGCCGAGCCGGTGATGCCGCCCGCGTTGGAGGCGCCACCTCCGCTGCCGCCCGCGGTGCCCAGAATGCTGCCCCCTTCGGCTCCGGCGAAGACCACGCTAGGGATGGTGCTCTGATCGACGCCGCGCGGGGAGGCGCCGGAGCGGGCCCGCAGCAAGTCGGTCTTGGCTTCGGGAATGTAGTATCGCGCCGCAGCAACGGTCAAGTTGTTCTGGACCACCAGGGCGACTACTTGCGCCATCGACAAACGGATTTTGCCGTCATGGACCTCCAGTAAATCGTTGGGCGCGTTGGCCAGCACGCCCTCTGCAACCGGGCGATTATGATAAGGGTCCCAGATTTTCGGGAAAACGGGAGCTGCCTTGGAAAAATCCGGAGTTGCCGGAACAGCCATGGGGGCTTGCTGCGCGGGAAGGGTCAGTCCGCATGTCACCAGCAGCAGCCACGCCGTGCAGATCGCCCTCATGTTGACTCTACTTGATCGCATGGCTGCTCTCACTGGGCGTGATTGGCCGCTGGAGCCGGGCCCCCTTTATAGGGTGGCGAGGGCATATCCGTCACGTTTCCGCTCAAAGCATCCTCCAGCCGGATCCCATTCTTGTCCAGCGTGGTTCCCGTGGCTTGATCCATCGCGACCAGGGCGTTGGCGTAGGCGCCTTGAACCTGTACCGCGGTGTATTGCGACGACACCAGGTCGCGTTCTTTGAGAATCACGTTGTAGGCGGTGGAGAGACCCACGCGCAGCTTCTCTTGTTCCGCGTCGCGCGACTGCTGCGCCAGGCGCACCGCCTCGCGCGCGGCCTCCACCTGCACGCGGCCCTGAATCAGGCCGATGCGCGCCTGCTGCACTTGAAGATTGATCTGATTGCGAGTGCTCTGTTCGCTGATTTGTAGCTGGTTGCGCTCCAATTGCGAACGGATGTTATCCGCTTGCGCAGAGCGGTTGCGGATGGCCGCACCGAAGCTCAATCCCACGGACTCCTCCGGGAACGTTCCCCCTAGGCTCTGCTGTAGCGATATCAAAGCACCCCCGGCGCTGATACCGGCGGCGCTGCCGTACGGCGTAATGCTCCCCTTCGACCCGGAGCTGGCGTACAGGCCGAACGCCGCAAGCGACGGCATCAAATTATTCCTTGCGTAACCGATGGCGATATTTTGATTCTTGAGATTGTTATCGGCTTCCTTCAACTCCGGCCGATTGGATGTCGCGGTTGCCAGGGCGGTCTTCAGCTCCGGCAGGTCCGATTCGCGCGGTTCCGGCAGCAGGTCCGTCACCACGATTTCAGCGGCATCCAGGTCCGGATCATCCCGCTTGCTCAGCAACTGCTTCAGCGTGGTTTCCTGCTGCTGGAGGTTGGTCTGCGCCACCAGCAAGTCGCGCTGGCTGGCGGCCAGTTGGGACTCCGCGGTGGTCACATCCAAACGAGACATGACGCCGGCCTCTTCCTGCTTCTTGGTCTCGTCCACCAGCCGCTGCACGGCGGCCAGCGACTCGGTCGCCACCTGAACGTTCAACTGGTACGCGGCCAAGCCGTAGTAGGCATCCTCCAACTGCGCCACGCTTGTGATCACCTGCTGCTTGAAGACCTGATCCGCGGTCGCGACGTTGTTGCGCGCGACGTAGATAAAACGCATCTCGGCCGGCCGGCCGAATCCAGCCAACAGCGGCTGGTTGAAGCCGATGGAGAGGCGCGAGGTGATGTCCGGGTTGTAGATCAAGTTTTCCTGCGTCGTGTTCTGGCGCAGCGTGCTCATCGAAACCGAGTAGCTGGCCCCGGTTGTAAACATCTGGGCATAAGACAAGGAGTAGGCAAGCGCGGAACTGGTGGTGGTCGGAATGCCGGAGACGACCACCGAGTTCAAGGGACTGGTGACGTGATCGTAGCTGGTGGCAAAACTGACGGTCGGGTCAAAGGCTCCGGCCGGTCCGATCGAGACAGCTCCGCCGCCGCCGGTGATACCGCCGGCGTTGCCGGTGCCGCCGGTGCCGCCGCCGTTGGTCACGCCCGCTCCGATGGCGCCGGAGTTCAGTTCGCTGGGATAGAGCGCGCCGGTGAAGCCGCGCGCGGCTTGGCCCGACTTGGTGCGAAGAATGTCGGTTTGCGCAAACGGCACCACGTAGCGCTGTACCACGATGTCCAAATTATTTTCAAGCGTGAGCGCGAGGGCGTCGCGGAGGGACAACTCGAGCCTTCCTTCATGAATGAGGCTCTTGAGGCGCGGAGAGTTGGTCAGCACTGGAGTCGAAAGCGACCACTGCGTGTAAGGATTCCAGAGACGGGGTGTCCACTCTTTGGGACCCTTAGCAATTGCGTCCAGAAAGCCCTTTTGAAAACCCGCGTTCGTGTCGACGTTCGAGGAGCCGGCGCCGGGAGTAGGAGGGGCGGAGGGGACCTGGGCGAGCACCGCGCCCGCGCCCAGCAGAATGAAGGAGCACACGTATACTGCACGAATCATATCGAATCATTTTACCGGTAATCGAACGATTGTGCGACTGCTGAAGGACGCAGGGCCGGCTATGCCGCATGGCTCGGGCGTGAGGTAGGCTCAAAAAAGGTGCGTGGAACATTGCGGCTGCGGGAACGTCTCGGCTCGACCGGCGTGCTGAGCGTGGTGCTTGCGTTGTGCGTGGTGCGGCTATGGGTGATGCCGCTGCCCTCCAGTTTCTGGGTCGACGAGATGGTGAGCGCGTTTGTGATCCATTTCGGCGCTTCGCATCCCTCCCTTGCGGTCGCGCCGCAAGTCACCGAAACCATCTACTACTGGCTGCCGCGCGCGGCGGAATCGATCTTCGGATTTTCCGAGGTAGTGTACCGCGTGCCCTCGCTGATCGTGCTGGGAATCGCGCTGTGGCTGATCGCGAGGCTAGCGTCGCGGCTGATTAATCCGCGAGCCGGCTGGTTTGCCGCGTTCGCGTGTCTGGCTCTGAAAGGATTCGACTACCAGGCCTCCGATGCCCGCCCTTACGCCCTGGGAACCTGCGTCGCCGCGGCGAGTTTGTATTTTCTGGTGCGCTGGATGGACCACGCGCACTGGCCGGATGCGCTGCTGTTCACGCTGTTCGCAGCTTTGCTGTGGCGCGTGCATCTGGTCTTCTGGCCGTTCTATGCGGTCTACGCGCTGTACGTGGCGGCGCGCTTGTTCCGTGGCGAAACCCCGGTCCATTGGAAGCAAGTCGCCGCGATCGGTGCCCTGTTGGCTGCCTTCCTGATCCCGGTCGCAACCGAGGCCCTGCGGTTGGCTCGCGACGCGCAGGCACACGTGGTCACGGATCCTCCGCAGGTTCGCGACCTACGCCGGACGCTCAAGTTTCTGTTGCTGGCGCAGTGCGGCGGCGGGGCGCTGATCGCGAGCCTGATGTTCGGCTGGCGCAAGGAATCCCGCCCATCGCTCCCGGCGTTTTCCTCGTGGATCCTGATTCTGGGCTGGTGGCTGTGCCATCCTCTCACGCTATTCGCGTATTCCAAGCTTACGGGAAACAGCCTGTTCGTCGATCGCTATCTCTCTTTGGCTTTGCCGGGCGCCGCGCTGACGGCGACAATCGCGGCCGCGCTGTTCCTGCCGGAAGCTTGGTGGCGGCCCAGCGCGGCGGTCTTGGGCGCCTGCGTTCTGGCGGCCCTGGGGCAGTGGCTCGAGGTTTGGCCAGTGCATCACAACTCGAACTGGCGCGACGCTGCCCGCACCGTCAACGAATGGACTCTGGACGCCTCGACGCCGGTGCTGCTTCCCAGCCCTTTCGTGGAAGCGAAGTTTCCGGTGTGGCGTCCCGATTATCCGCTCCCGGGATTTCTCTACTCCTACCTGCCGGTTTACAAGCTAATTGGCAAACCGTATCTCCTGCCCTTCCAGCGGTCTCCGGAAAGCGAGCATTATGCCGCGACTTTAGCGGCAAAGCTGGCGAAATATCCGCGCTTTTTTATTTATGGCGGGGATCGAAATGTGTTTACGTGGCGTAATTTCTTCGCGTCGAGGCCGGAATTGAAGGGCTGGGGCAACCGGACTTCCCGAAGGTTCGGGGACGTGGCCGTGGAGATCTTCGAGAACCCCGACTTCGACGGCCATCCCAACGCTCTTGCCCGCGCCAGCCACCGCTAGAAATCCCTCATATGCGGTGGAAACTTTTGAGGATGTCGCGGGTGGAGTAGCGCAGAGCAATGGGCCGGCCGTGCGGGCAGCTCATGGGGCAGGAGGTCGCGGCCAGGGCGCGCAGGAGCCAAGAGATTTTCTCCGGCTCGAGCCGGGTATTGATCTTGATCGCCGCACGGCAGGCGATAGACGCTGCCATGGCCCGGCGGAGATCTTCAACCGACGTTTTGCGTAATTCCTGTTCGGAAATTTCGAGAAGTTCAAACAGAACTCGCTCAATATCGGAGGAATTCAATCCCGCCGGCGCGGATTTTACGGCGATGGTGCGGTTTCCGAAAGGTTCGCTTTCAAATCCCAGCCCCTCCAGTTCTGCCGCGATGCGGGCGTACTCGATTTGCTGCGCCGCCGTGAGGCCGATCACGGCAGGAATCAACAAACGCTGGGATTCGGCCGAGCCCCGGGCGCGGGCCGCGAGGACCTGCTCGAACAGAATCCGTTCGTGCGCTACGTGCTGATCGATAATCCACAGGCCGTCGCGCCCGGCGGCGACGATGAAGCTGTCATGGATCTGGCCGAGCGGCCGCAGGTCGCGCAGAGCATCGAGATTCGCGGGCTCCGGCAGCGCGCCGTCAGCCAGGAAGGGGCCATGCGTGTCGGGAACCGCCAGCCTCGGCGCCGCGGCCTCGGCGTAAGGCGTCTCGGAGTAAGACGCTCTGGAGGAAACCGGCTCGCGGTGCAGCAGATCCGTGAACTCGAAGCGCGGAACGGGAGAAGCCGGCCGGTGTAAAGTGAACTCCGGCAGCGTCTCGGCCGCGGTCTGCGCCTCCGGCGCGGACAGCGACGGCGGAACGGTCATCGAAGCCGAAATGCCCATGTTCTCCATGCGCTGGCTGAACTCGGAATAGGGCAGAGCCGCCGCTGGCTGCGCGGGGGAGCGCAGCGGAACACCCGTGGGTTGCGAAGCCAAAGATGGAACCGGCCGCTGGGCCATGAGCGCCTCGCGAATGGTGTCGCGCACTAGGTCGTGCACCAGGGAGCCGTGCCGAAAGCGAACCTCGGTCTTGGAAGGGTGCACGTTCACGTCGACTTCTTCCGCGTCGCAATCGAGGAACAGCAAAGCGAAGGGGAAACACGCGGGCGGGATCAGGTTGTGATAAGCGGCGGTGATGGCGTGCAACAGCAGCCGGTCGCGGATCAGGCGGCCATTCACGAACAGGTAAACCGAATTGCGATTCAGCTTTTGCACCTGCGGCCCGCTGACAAAGCCGCGGAGGCGGAAGCGCCGCATCCCCGCAGCCTCGTCCGGCTCCGGCGGCATGGCCAACTCGCGCGAGCGTTCGCCCAGATCGATCAGGTCCTCGAGGACGGCGCTGCCGAACACCTGAAATACCCGCTCGC
Organism: Bryobacteraceae bacterium; assembly: GCA_030041495.1. Classification (GTDB taxonomy): domain Bacteria; phylum Acidobacteriota; class Terriglobia; order Bryobacterales; family Bryobacteraceae; genus Palsa-187. The sequence goes on from JASHNT010000064.1 coordinate 38,013, forward strand.
GGAGTGACGCCACAGGCGTCACATCCAGGAGTTCCGCGTTGTTGTGGCGCAGCGAAAAGGATTTACCGGGATGCGCCAGACTGTAATGCGTCACCAGCGAGGCGACGTGCGCGATTTCGGTTTGCTCCGAGCGCAGGAATTTCTTGCGGGCCGGAACATTGTAGAACAGGTCGCGGACGGTGATGGTGGTGCCTTGCGCCAACGCGGCTTCGTCGCAGCGCAGCAACCGCCCGCCGTTGATCTCCACGGCCGTGCCCACCTGGTCTTCCCGGGTACGGGTTTCGAGCAGCAGGCGCGAGACCGAGGCGATGGACGGCAAAGCTTCTCCGCGAAAACCCAGGGTAGCGATGGAGAGGAGATCCTTAACGTCGGAGAGCTTGCTGGTGGCGTGGCGCTCGAAGGCCAGCAGAGCGTCGTCGCGCATCATTCCCGAGCCGTTGTCGGCGAGGCGGATCAGCCGGCGGCCGCCGGCCTCGACTTCGAGACGGAACTCGGTCGCGCCGGCGTCGAGCGAATTTTCGAGAAGCTCCTTGACGACGCTGGCAGGGCGCTCTACCACTTCGCCGGCGGCGATTTTGTTGGCGACATTGTCGGAGAGAATGCGGATGCGGCCCATCGTGGAGTAATGGGCTTAGGCGAAAATCTCGTCGACGGCGAGGCTGCCGCCGAAGCAGAGTGGGATCTGTTGGCCAGAGGAGCAGGTCACGGAGTGACCGTCAGGTGTCGAGACGTCGACCTGGCGCGCGTCCGGATCGACAAGCCAAAATTGCGGCGGGCCTGTTTCAAGGCACAGTTTTCTTTTGTCACGCATTTCTGCCGCTGTATTGGAGGGAGAAAGGACCTCGATCACCAGATCCGGAGAGCCGGTGAAGATGCCCTCTGGCGGAATCGCATCCCAGCGGCCCTTGGGGAGGTAAACCGCGTCGGCCACCCAATATTCCCGTTCGCCCAGGGGGCGAAAACCGAATTCCATGCTGGTTTCGCCTGCATCGCCGGCGGCGCGCTCCAGAAGGCGTAGCGGCCGGCGCTGGATACGATGGTGTCTGTGTTTTGGCGGAGGCACGAAAATGACTTCACCGTGGTGCAGCTCATAATGGCCGCCGGGATGGTTGGGGAGCTTGGCGAACTCCTCGAAGGTCATTAGCTGGCTGGTTGTCGTGGCCACGGAGAACTCCTGCCTCGATTGTACAGCGCGCGATTTAAGCGCTCATCGCAGCTAGGAATTCGCCGTTGCTGCGCGTCTTGGCCAGCTTGTCGATCAGGAGTTCCATGCTCTCCACCGGCGACAGCGGGTTCAGCACCTTGCGCAGCACGTAAACGCGATTGAGCTCCTCGCGCGGCAGCAACAGTTCCTCTTTGCGGGTGCCGGAACGGGTGATATCGATAGCCGGGAATACGCGCTTGTCCATCAATTTGCGGTCCAGATGGATTTCCATGTTGCCGGTGCCTTTGAATTCTTCGAAGATCACGTCGTCCATGCGGCTGCCGGTGTCGATCAGGGCCGAGGCCACGATGGTCAGCGATCCGCCCTCTTCGATATTGCGCGCCGCACCGAAGAAGCGCTTCGGCCGCTGCAAGGCGTTGGAGTCGACGCCGCCCGAAAGCACCTTGCCCGAAGGAGGGACGACGGTATTGTAGGCGCGAGCCAGACGAGTGATAGAGTCGAGCAGAATGACGACGTCCCTCTTGTGCTCGACCAAGCGCTTGGCCTTCTCAATCACCATCTCGGCCACTTGCACGTGGCGCGAGGCGGGCTCGTCGAAAGTCGAGCTGATGACTTCGCCCTTGACCGAACGCTGCATGTCAGTGACTTCTTCCGGGCGCTCATCGATCAGCAGGACAATGAGCGTGACTTCCGGATGATTCGCCGTGACCGAATTGGCGATGGACTGAAGCAGCATGGTTTTGCCGGTCCGCGGTGCAGCGACGATCAATCCGCGCTGGCCCTTGCCGATGGGCGTCAGCAGATCCATCACGCGGCCGGAGAAGTTGTCGCGCACGGTTTCCATTTTGAGCCGCGCCTGCGGATACAGCGGCGTGAGATTGTCGAAGAAGATTTTGTTGCGCGCTTCCTCGGGCGGCTCGAAGTTGATAGCGTCGACTTTAATCAGTGCGAAATAGCGCTCGCCTTCCTTGGGAGGACGGATCTGGCCGCTGACGGTATCGCCGGTGCGCAAGTCGAAGCGGCGGATCTGCGAGGGCGAGACGTAGACGTCGTCGGGACCGGGCAGGTAGTTGTACTCCGGCGCGCGCAGGAAGCCAAAGCCGTCGGGCAGGCACTCCAGCACGCCCTCGGAGAAAATCAGCCCGCTCTTTTCCGCCTGCACCTGCAGGATCTTGAAGATCAGCTCCTGCTTGCGGAACCCGGCGAAGCCTTGCACGCCCAGATCCTTGGCGATCTGATTGAGTTTCTGGATGCTCATGTCTTTGAGCTCGACCAGATCGAGCGCCGCGCCGTTCTTGCCCTGTTGGCCGGCGGCGTGGCGGCGCTTGGCGTCGAACAGGCGGCCCTGGGGAGCCGTGGTTTCCGGCACGGCGGCCGCAGCGTCCTTGGGAGCGCCTTCCTTAACGGCTTCTTCGGCGGGCTTGGTCTCCGCCGGAGCGGTTTTGACCTCGGGCACGGGAGGCTTGTTTTCCGCGACCGGCTTGGGTTCGGCAGCCGGCGTGACTGAAGTCGCCGGTCGGGGTTCGCCCTTTGCTTCCGTCACAGGCTTGGCCTCGGCGGCGGGCTTGACCTCTGCGGACGATTTCACTTCCGGAGACGGCTTGGTTTCCACGGCCGGCTTCGCTTCCGCGGCCGCCTTGACCTCGGACCTGTCGGCCTTGGAGCGCGACTTGTGCTCCGGCTTGGGCGCGGGCGTAGCCTCCGGCTGCCCGTTCGCCTCCGGGCTGATGACCGGGTCCTTTGCCGCTTCGGGACTCATCTGTTCTTGGTTTTCGAGATTGCTTGCCAAATTTCCCTCACTCCCCGGCCGGTAATGGCCGAGCACTCCAATAACTGGCCCGCGTATCCATCCCGCAGGGCTTGTCTACTCCGATGCTGCTCTCTCTGCGATCCGAGCTTGTCACATTTCGTCACGGCCACCATGTAGGGCCGTTGGTGGGCTTCCAGCCATTCGCGCAACTCCAGATCCTGATCCATCCATCCGCGCCGCGCGTCGATCAAAACCACCGCCAGCGCCAGAGTATGGCGGCCCACCAGATAGCTCTCGATCAAATCCTTCCATTGCCGCTTAATTTCCGGCCGGACGCGGGCGTATCCATAGCCGGGCAAGTCGACGAAGCGGTAGCCGCCGTCGACCTGATAGAAATTGATCAACTGCGTACAGCCTGGCCGCGAACTGACCCTGGCCAACTCCGCCTTCGGCCCGGCGCCTCCCGATCCGATCAGCGCGTTCAACAGGCTGGACTTCCCGACGTTGCTGCGGCCGAGGAACGCGATCTCGGGCTCCGCAGCGGGCGGAAATTGATCCGGCCGGGCTGCACTTATTATAAACCGCGCCGACATGTGTGGGAATGTGAGGCAAGCTCAAAAATGGCCTAACTTACTTTGCCGCGGACGCCGTGGGGAACCCGGGCTGGAAAAACCTCTTCGTGTGACGATCGAATTACTGAGTAACTTTTTCCTCGCGGCTCCGCGCCACGATCTCCGCAGCCGTCAGCATGCCGGAGAGAGGGGCCATTTCCAGGTCCCGCTCCAGCGCGATCTTCAACACTTCGTCCATGGAATTGACGAAGTGCAACTTCATTTCGTTGCGGATGTTCTCCGGAATATCCGGAAGATCCTTCTCATTGTCCGTGGGCAGGACTACTTCGAAGATGCCCTGGCGGTGGGCCGCCAGAAGCTTTTCCTTCAGCCCACCGATGGGCAGCACGCGGCCTCGCACGGTGATTTCTCCGGTCATGGCGATGTCGGCGCGCACCGGGATGCTGGTCAGCGCGCTGGTGATGCTGGTGGCAATGGTGATGCCGGCCGAGGGTCCGTCCTTGGGAATCGCGCCCTCAGGAACGTGCAGGTGAATGTCCAGGTGCCGGTAGAAATCGCGGGGCAGTCCCATGTGGTGGGAGCGGCTGCGCACGTAGCTCATGGCCGCCTGCGCCGATTCCTGCATCACGTCGCCGAGCTTGCCGGTGGTGGTCAGCCTTCCGCGGCCTTCCATGATTGCGGCCTCGGTGGTCAGAATTGAGCCGCCGACTTCGGTCCAAGCCAAACCCACCGTCGCGCCGACTTCGTTCCTGCGGTCGGTGAGCTGCTCGCGGAATTTTTGCGGTCCCAGCAGCTCGCCCACCTTGGCGGCGGTGATGACGGCTTTGTCGATTTTCTTCGCAACCGGCTTTTCCCCGCCCTTTTCCGGGGCCGGCGATTGTGCGTTCACCACGGCGCGCGCGACCTTGCGGCACACGTTGCCGATCTCGCGCTCCAGGTTGCGCACGCCCGCTTCGCGAGTGTAGTGCTGGGTCAGCTCCTGGATGCCTTCGTCGGGGAATTCGATCTCCCCACTGTTGACGCCGGTTTCCTTGGTCTGCTTCGGCACCAGGAAGCGCTTGGCGATCTCCATTTTTTCGAGCTCAGTATAGCCGGAGAGCCGGATCACTTCCATGCGGTCCTGCAAGGCCGGCGGAATGGTGTGCAGTACGTTAGCCGTGGCGATGAAAAACACCTGGCTGAGATCGTATTCGACGTCCAGGTAGTGGTCCATGAACATGTAGTTCTGCTCCGGATCGAGGACTTCCAAAAGAGCCGCCGACGGATCGCCGCGGAAGTCAGTGGACATCTTGTCGATTTCATCCAGCATGAACACCGGGTTGCGCACGCCAGCCTTCTTCATCATCTGCAGGATCTGGCCGGGAAGAGCGCCGATGTAGGTGCGGCGATGGCCACGGACTTCGGCTTCGTCGCGAACTCCGCCGAGGGACAGGCGCACGAACTTGCGGCCGGTGGCCTTGGCGATCGACATGCCCAGCGAAGTTTTGCCCACGCCCGGAGGGCCGACAAAGCATAGAATCGAGCCTTTGGGATCTTTAACCAGGCGGCGCACGGCCAGAAATTCGAGAATGCGCTCCTTAATCTTCTCCAAGCCGTAGTGGTCGCTTTCGAGTACCGACTGGGCGTGCGGCAGATCGCGGATTTCTTTGGATTTTTTCTTCCACGGCACGGCCAGCAGCCAGTCCAGGTAGTTGCGCGACACGGTGGATTCGGCCGACATGGGCGGCATCTGCTCCAGCCGCTTCAACTCCGCCATGGCCTTTTCCTGGGCGTCCTTGGTCATGCCGGCGGATTCGATTTTCTTTTTGAGCTCGTCGAATTCGCTCTTTTCGCCGCGGCCCAGCTCTTTTTGGATGGCCTTGATCTTCTCGTTGAGGTAGTACTCTTTTTGAGCCTTGTCGATCTGGCGTTTCACGCGGCCCTGAATGCTGCGGTCGACGTTGAGTTTTTCGATCTCGACGTCCAGCATTTCCGCGACGCGGGTCAAACGGTCGATGGGGTCGAAGATTTCGAGCAGCTCCTGCTTCTCTTCAAGCGCCAGTTGCAGATTGGCGCCCACGGTGTCGGCGAGCTTGCCGGGATCGTCGGGGCGAATCGCCGCGACCATCGAATCGTAATTGACGTTCTGGCTGATCTTGACGTACTGCTCGAACAGGCTGGTGACGCGCGAGGTGAGGGCATCGAGCTGCGGGCCCTGCTCCACGCGGAAGCTTGTGGTCTTGATGGTGGCGCGGAAGAAGCCCTCCTCCTCGCTCACGGAAAGAATTTTGCCGCGCTCCATTCCCTCGACCAGCACCTTGATGTTGCCGTCGGACTGTTTGACGCTCTGAACGATCTTGGCGACGGTGCCGACCGAAAAGATCTCGTCGGGACGCGGCTCATCCACGCTGGCGTCGTGCTGCGCGGCGAGGAAAATGCACCGGTCGCCGTGCTCCAACGCCTCTTCGAGCGCGCGGACGCTCGATTCCCGCCCGACCACAAAGGGGGTCATCATGTGCGGGAAGATGACCACTTCCCGGATGGGCATCATCGGCAAACGCCGCGTTTCGGTCTTGTCTTTGGAACTGAGCATGGTAATTAAAAAAGAACGAACCCTGGCGGGACTTAGACGAATAGCACTTGCTGAAATCCGGGCGGCATGTTCCAGCGCAAGCCTGGCCCGGCGCTACTACCCCGCCTTTTCCAGCAAGGCCATGTTGATCTTCTGGGTCATGACCATTTCCTTGGTGACCAGAAACTCGCGAACCTTCTTGTAAGAGGGGAGGTAATACATCAGGTCCAACATCAAGTCTTCCAGGATCATGCGCAGACCGCGCGCGCCTACTTTGCGCTCCATGGCGAGTTGCGCAATGGCTTCCAGCGCGTCATCACTAAACTTCAGTCTAACATTCTCGAACTCGAACAGCTTCTGATACTGGCGGATGATGGCGTTCTTGGGCTTGCTCAGGATCTGCACCAGAGCTTCCTTGCTCAAATCCTCCAGCACCGCGACCACCGGGAGGCGCCCGATAAACTCGGGAATAAAGCCGCCCTTAATGAGATCGACGGGTTGCACCTGTTCCAGTAGCCCCAAGTCGCGGCGGCCGGAGCTACCCGGACGCCGGCTGGCCTCCCGGGCGGCTTCTTCCGGGTTCGAAAACCCAATGGTCCGCGTGCCCACCCGGCGCGAGATGGTCTTTTCAAGACCAATAAATGCCCCGCCGCAGATGAACAGGATGTTGGTGGTATCGACCGGCGTGAACTCCTGGTGCGGATGCTTGCGCCCGCCCTGCGGGGGCACGTTGGCGATGGTTCCCTCCAGGATCTTGAGCAGGGCCTGCTGGACGCCTTCACCCGACACGTCACGCGTGATGGATGGGTTTTCGTCCTTGCGCCCGATCTTATCGATCTCATCTATATAGATGATGCCCTGTTGGCAGCGCTGCACGTCCCAATCGGCGTTTTGGAGCAGGCGCAGGATAATATTTTCGACATCTTCGCCGACGTAGCCAGCCTCAGTCAAAGTGGTGGCATCGACGATGGCGAAGGGCACGTCCAGGATGCGGGCCAGCGTCTGGGCCAGCAGAGTCTTGCCGGTGCCGGTGGGACCAATCAGCAGGATGTTGGATTTGGAAAGCTCGACCTCCCCGCTGCGAGCCTTGTTCATTTGGATGCGCTTGTAGTGGTTGTAGACAGCGACCGCCAGCTTCTTCTTGGTAGCTTCCTGGCCGATCACGTATTGATCCAGGTACTCTTTTAGCTCCAATGGCTTAGGGAGCTTGTGCGGGGCACCGTACTGCTGCTCATGCCGGTCGTCTTCAAGGATCGAGTTGCAGACGGCAATGCATTCATCGCAAATATAGGCGCGAGGGTAGTCTGAGGGGGAGGAGATCAGCTTTCCAACAACGTCTTGGCTCTTATGACAGAAGGAACAACGTAACGAATCGTCGGCGCCAGCACGCTTCACCGGGATCTCCTGATCAGCATAAAAGTATACAGGACATTTCGATTATAGCCGAGTTCTAGGTTTTGCACCACGCGGCTCTCGCCTAAAGGTACTACCCGGGGGTCCAGCAGAGACATGGCCTGAGACCGGAGATCAACGGGAGATGCGGGACGGGCTGTGAAATTTGATCCCGCTTAGCGAGGCACTTCTCAAAGGACGAGCGCGCGGATTCTCCCGCGCCTACCGATATTTTCGTGCGCGCCGCTGACGCCGTCCATTTGACTATGGCGCCGTTGACTTGCGGCATAGGGATTCGGAGAACAGGAGGTCTGGGCGAACGGCCGGCATACGCTCGCGGCGGCGGCCCACTTTGGGCTCACGGGCCGCTCGGTTTAGACGGGCGACGGTCTCAGGCCGGCGGTAGCACCACCACCCGATTGCGGCCCTGGTTCTTGGCCATGTAGAGAGCATTATCGGCCACGCGAATCAGGTTCTCGGCTTGCGCGGGAACTCCGGGACGCCAACTGGTGCCTCCGAAGCTGCCGGTGACCAGGTGCCGTGCGTCGTTGATCAGCATCGGCTCATTGGCCAGAGCCGCGCGCATCCGTTCACCCTGGCTGGCGGTGCAACTTTCGTCGCAGCCGGGCAGGATGATGAGGAACTCTTCTCCTCCGTAGCGGCCGATGGAATCATAGGGCCGCATGGAAGCGAGCATCCTGCGGGAGAACTCGCGCAGCACGGCGTCGCCGGCGAAGTGACCGAAGGTGTCGTTGACGTTCTTGAAACGGTCCAAATCCGCCAGCACCACCCCGACTTGCCGGTTCTCACGCGCCGCGCGGGTAAGCTCACGCTGCAGGATGTCGAGAATGGAGGAGCGGTTCCACAGCCGGGTCAGAAAATCCTTGGTGGCCTGTTCACGCAGTTCCTCACGGGCCGCCAGGAGCTCGCGCTGCAGGTCGATAATGCGGGTTCCAGCGCGCAGCCGCACCTTGAGCTCATGTTGATCGAAAGGCTTGGTCAAATAGTCGTCCGCGCCGGATTCCAACCCTTCGATCAAGTCCTCCCGTTGGCTCTTGGAGCTGAGCAGCAATAGGTAGGTATATGCCGCCGAGGGAGATCCCTTGGAATGCTCGCGCAGCCGTTTGCAGACTTCGGGCCCGGTGAGACCCGGCATCACCCAATCCAGGATGGCAATCCGCGGCGCGTCATCTTGTTTCAACGCGTTCCAGGCTTCCAGCCCGTCGCAGGCCACCACGACCTCATAGCCCCACTTGCGGAGCGTGGCGTCCAGCAGGTGCCGCGAAACTATACTGTCGTCGGCGATTAGGATTCGCATGGGAGACGCAACCAATTCCCCGGTATCCTTTCAAGGTACCTTATTCTCTTTACTTATCGCTTAGATACCGAAAGACTTGATAGCGAGGTTAACGCGGGGCGGATTGGAGGGGTAAGTAAGCCGCCCCGTAAAGCCCAGCCTGGTTACCGAGTTGCGCGGGTTCGATGCGCGTGGGAGCCGAGCCCAAAGTGGCCCGGTAGGTGAAGCTGCGACGCTCAACTTCGGCCAGCAACGACGGCGCAAAGAACTTCCACGCCGGGAGCGGCCCGCCGCTTAACAGGTAGAGCGGGAAATTGAAGATATTGATCAGGCTGGCGATGACGATGCCCAGCGATTCGCCCATGGCGCCGAAGATGGCGAGAGCCCGATCATCGCCGGCCTCGGCAAAATCGAACACGTCCTGGGAGCTCAGATTGTCGCCCAGCTTCATCAGCCGCGCCATGGCGCCAATAGCGGTGGCGGAGGCGTGCTTTTCCACGCAACCGCGGTTGCCACACCCGCACGGGTAGCCATTGGGAGACACAGTGATGTGACCCAGTTCTCCGGCCATGCCCTGCGCGCCATGGAGAACTCGTCCGCCGGCGATAATGCCGCCGCCGATTCCAGTGCCGAGAGTGAGCAGCACCAGATCCTCGACGTCGCGCCCCGCGCCCATCCAAGACTCGCCCATAGCGGCCGCATTGGCGTCGTTCTCCAGAATCACCTTGGTGCCCAGACTTTTTTCGATGCGGTCACGCATGGGATAGCCGTTGAAGCCCGGGTTTTGAGCCCATCCGGCGATGACTCCGGTGTCCATGCGGATGAATCCCGGTACGCCGATGCCGACACCCGCCAGCTCCGCCGCGCCTAGCCGCGTTTCGAGCGCCTGAATCGAAGCGACCATGTCGGCGACCACGGCATCCGGTCCGGCCTGGATGGGCGTACTGCCGGCGATTTTATCCAACATCTTTCCGTCCTCGGTGATCGCCGCGGCGCGCAGGTTGGTGCCGCCCATGTCCACGCCAATCGAATATCGACCCATGCCGAGAGCAGGATAGCAGGTTCACATGGCCGCCGAGTGACGCCAAGTAACTTGTGTAATCCTTCGAACATCTCTACTATTGACTGTGCTAGTAATCGGCAGAAGTGCCGATAATACTGTCAGGAGACCGTATGGAAACCTTGGGCAACCGAAGATTCGTCGAGGTTCCCGGGACCAGAACCCACGAGTTGCCGCCCTTGCTGGTACGCATGAGTCCGGACGTGAAGCGGCTGGACAAAGTCATGAACATGGCCAGCAATCTTGTGGAGCAGGAGGACATGATCCCCGTTGCATCTGTCGATCCGCCCGGAGAACACTGGGAAGCCGTACAGATGGAGCTGGATCGCCGCCGGATGGACCTGGCGGTGAACCTGGTGGAGCAGTACGTGAAGTTAGTCGAGCACTGGCAATGGGGCGACAGCATCCTGGAATGGATCCGCCAATGCGAGATTACCTTCGGAGCCCGGCTGGAATTGCGCAATCTGTTGAGCGCGGATATATGGCCGCACGCCGGCCGTTCGAGTTTCGTGCTGCTCCTGGAAGATAAGGCCGTCAAGACCGGCGGAGTTGCGCTCGAAAAAGCCGTCGGGATGCGGTTGACCTTCCGCCAGCCGCCCCCGCTCAAATGCTTCTCCGACCAGTTTTTGATCTACCTGAACTCGCCAGTAGCCAACTCGGCGTATCGGACCTGGGCCGGAATGAGCAAGGCTCCGGTCAGTTCCCTTCCGCCGGAGCGGTTTCACTTCGACGTGGTGAACATGAGCCTCGACTAGAGGTTCGCCGCGTTGATCTCCTGGTCGCTGTAACCACACGCACAAATACCGGTATATTCAGGCAGCCGTCTTGTAGTCGATGATCGACTGGAGTATGCTACCAGCATGCCACGACGCGAATCGCCCTTGCAAAGCGAGATGCTGCAGGGAACTCTCGACATGTTGATCCTCCAGACGCTGGTACTGGGCCCGGCGCACGGGCACACCATCGCGCACGCCATCGAAAGGGGCTCCGAGGAGGTGCTGCAGATTGAGCATGGGTCGCTCTACCCTGCCCTCCATCGCTTGGAAGACCGCGGCTGGATCGCGTCGTTTTGGGGAACTTCGGAGAACAATCGCAAGGCTCGGTATTACCGATTGACGCCGGCGGGGCGCAAGCAGTTGACGGCGCAGACCGCGCGCTGGGAAGAAGTAGTGCGGGCGATCGGAAGGATTCTCAAGCCGGCGGCCGAGTAGGCTACGCCTACCTTCGGTAGCCGCGGCGAGCTGGGGAAATTGGCGGCGCGGAGCTGCGCGGTTCGATGAGTTTCGTGGGAGCAGGTCGGGATGAGCTGGCGAAGATATTTCCGTCGGGCGAAGTGGGATCGCGAACGGCGCGAGGAGCTGGAGGCGTACGTCCAGATGGAGAGCGAGCACAACCTCGCGCGGGGCATGAGTGACTCTGACGCGCGGGCGGCGGCGCAAAGGAAGCTGGGCAACGGCACTCAGATACGAGAGGAGATTTACCGCATGAACACGATCGCGTGGTTCGACGCGCTGTGCCGCGATATTCGCTATGCGCTGCGGGGGCTGCGGCGCAATCCCACGTTCACGCTGGTCGCGGTGCTCACGCTGGCGCTGGGCATCGGCGCGAGTACGGCGATCTTCACGGTAGTCAACGGCGTGCTGCTGCGGCCGCTCTCTTATCCGCAGCCGCGGAGATTGGTGCGGCTGTGGGAGACGCTGCCCAAACGCTCGATTTACCGCAATGTGATCAACGCCTGGAATTTTCTGGACTGGCAGTCGAGGGCGCAGGCGTTCGAAGGCATGGCTGCGATTACCACTTCTCAAACCATTAATCTGAGCGGCGGCGGCGAGCCGGTGGCGGTGGATGGCGCAGCGGTCACCACCAACTTCTTCGACATTTTAGGAGTCCGTCCGGAGATTGGGCGGACGTTCACGGCCGAGGAGGGAATTCTGGGGCGCGGCCAAGTGGCGATTCTGAGCCATGAACTGTGGCAGCGGCGCTTTGGCGGAGACCGGGGCGTCATCGGAAGAAAACTGACTTTGAATGGAGGCCCGGTGTCGGTGATCGGCGTGATGCCGGCGGGCTTCTCGTTTCCCAAAGTTCCGGCCGGGATCTGGCTGTCGCTGCCAATCGATCATTCCCCGCTCTGGGAAGGAGGAAGGTTCCTGGCGGCAGTGGCGCGGCTTAAGCCGGGAGTGACGGTGGGACAAGCCGATGCCGACTTGAAGCGGGTTGCGGCTCAATTATCGAAGGAACGTCCGGGCTTCGACCAGGGCTGGAGCGCGGAAGCAGCGCCGATGCTCGCAGATACAACCGGAGACGTGCGCACGGCGCTGCTGGTTCTGCTGGGAGCGGTGGGATTTCTACTGTTGATCGCTTGCTCCAACGTGGCGAATTTGTTTTTGATGCGCGGCGCGGAGCGATACCGCGAGATTTCTTTGCGCGAGGCTCTGGGCGCCTCGCGGCGGCGCATCTTCAGCCACTTGCTGACGGAGAGCCTGATGATTTGCGTGCTGGCCGGGACGCTCGGACTGGGCTTGGGGGAGTGGGGATTGAAGGCGGTGCTCGCGCTGTTGCCGCAATCTGTGGCGCTGCCGCGCAGTGAATCAATCGTGCTGGATTCGCGAGTGCTGGCATGCACCCTGGCGCTGTGCGTACTGACGACGCTGATCTTTGGGCTGGTCCCGTTAATCCGCGCGGGACGGAGCGAGTTGCAGCAGAGCTTGCGCGTTCGTTCTCGTGCGGCGAGCAAAGGCATTCGCCGCGCGTTCGTCTGCGTTCAAGTGGCGATGGCGCTGGTGCTGTCGGTGGGCGCGGGCTTGATGGCGCGGAGTTTCGCGAGGCTGGCGGCGGTGAATCCGGGCTTCGACACGGAGCGCGTGGTGGCGATGAGCCTCTCGCCGGCGGGACGATATCCCAACGCGCAAGCCGTGGCTGGCTACTTCGAGCGAATTGTTTCCGAAGTGAGAAGCGCTCCCGGAGTCGAATCGGCCAGCACAATTCAGTTTCTGGCGATGGAGAGCGAATCGCGATCCTGTTTTACGCCGCCCACGGACGGTCCGCTTCCGCCGGTCAGCGTCCAACCGAGTGCAATGTTCTCGGTGATCGGTCCGGACTACTTCAAGACGATGGGAATACCGGTCGAGCGCGGGCGCGAATTCGACGGACATGACGGGCTGGGCTCGCCAACGGTGATCGTGGTCAATGCGGCTTTCGCCAAGAAGTTTTATCCGGGCGAGAACGTGGTGGGAAAGAAGCTGATGATCTGCTGGACGTCAAATCTGCCGAATCCGGCGGAGATTGTGGGGGTCGCGGGCGATGCGCGGCACCAGAGCATGGCGGATGCACCGGAGCCGACGATCTTCGTCGCCAATTTACAAGCACCCACCTTTGGAAACTTGATTGTACGGGTCAAGGGCGACCCTGCACAAATCGAACGGGCGGCCGTGGCCGCGATTCACAAGGTCAACCCGGATCAAGCCGTAGCGAAAATCCGCACGCTTAAAGAAGTCGTGGACGATTCAGTCGCGCGGCCCAGGTTCCAATCCGCGCTGATGCTGGTTTTTGCAGGCGTAGCGTTGTTGCTGGCCTCGATTGGAGTTTACGGCGTCGCGTCGTATTCGGTGGCGCAACGCACCAATGAAATCGGAATCCGCGTGGCCATTGGCGCCTCGCGAGGCGATATCGCCAAGCTGATTCTGCGGGAGGGCGCGCTGATGTGCGGGATCGGCGCGATTGCGGGCCTGGCCGCGGCGCTCGGGCTGACGCGATTTCTGGCATCGTTGCTGTATGAGATCAGCCCGTCCGATCCTTCGACGCTGGCGACGGTTTGCGGGGTGCTGATCGCGTCCGCGGCGATTGCGATCGCGCTGCCGGTGCGGAGGGCTACGCGAGTAGATCCGATGACAGCGCTCCGTTATGAGTAGGCTCCACCTAGTTTCGCAGCCGCGGCGACTTGTGGAAGCCAGCAGCCTCGGGCTGCGCGGTTCGGTTACCGAGTTCCGTGGGAGTGAGCCGGGATGAGCTGGCGAAGGTATTTTAAGCGGACGAAATGGGATCGCGAACGGCGCGAAGAGCTGGAGGCGTACCTGCAGACGGAGACCGAAGACAATATCGCGCGAGGCATGAGCGAATCCGACGCCCGGGCTGCGGCGCGAAGAAAGCTCGGCAACAGTACGCTCATTCGAGAGGAGATTTACCGCATGAACACGATCGCCTGGTTCGACACTCTCAGCCGCGATGTTCGCTATGCGCTGCGCGGCCTGCGGCGGAATCCGACGTTTACCTGCGTTACGCTGCTGACGCTGGCGTTGGGGATCGGCGCGAACACGGCGGTATTCAGTGTAGTGGACAGCGTGCTGTTGAAGCCGCTGAATTATCCCCAGCCGCAGGAATTGGTGGCCGTGCGGCAGTCTGCTCCGGGTGCGGCGGGTCTGGCGAGCTTTTCCAACGGGCTGCCGCTTTCGGCGTCCATGTATTTCACGTATGCGGAGCAGAACAAGACGTTTCAGGCGCTGGGGGCGTGGTACCCCGGTAACGCCGTGGTGACGGACGGCTCTCATCCGGAACGGGTTCGTGCGATTGCCGTGACCGGCGGCGTGCTCGAAAGCCTTGCCGTAAGACCTCTGTTGGGACGCTGGCTTTCCGCCGCCGACCAGAAAGTTCTGCCCGAAACCGTGATGCTCAGCTATAGCTATTGGCAGCGGCACTACGGCGGAGATCGCTCCGTCACCGGCCGCACGATTTCCGTGGGTTCCCGCAGTCTTGACATCGCGGGCGTAATGCCGCCAGGCTTCCGCGTGGTAGACACGGACTTCGATTTGTTGATTCCCGCGGGCTTCGATCGGTCCAAGCTCAGCCTGCCCGGCTTCTTCCTGAATAGCGTGGCCCGGCTGAAGCCCGGTGTCAAAATCGAGGAAGCTGACGCGGACATTGCACGGCTGATCCCGGTCTGGATGCGCTCCTGGCCCTATCCCTACGATTACCGGATCTACGAAACCTGGCGCATCACGCCCACGCTGCGCCCCTTAAAGCAGGACCTCACCGGCAACATCGGCAACGTACTTTGGATTGTCATGGGGACCATCGGGCTGGTGATGATGATTGCTTGCGCCAACGTGGCGAATTTGCTGCTGGTGCGGGCCGAAGCGCGCCAACAGGAACTCTCCGTAAGGTCGGCTTTGGGCGCGGGATGGGGAACGATCGTGCGCGAGCTGATGGCGGAAAGCTTAGTGCTGGCCTTGATTGGGGGTGTGACCGGAATCGGACTCGCGTATGAGGGCTTGCGCTGGCTGGTGGCGGCGGGCCCCGCGAACCTGCCGCGGTTGAATGAGATCTCTCTGGATGGACGCGCCCTCGTTTTCAGCCTGGCGATTTCGATCGCCTCTGGCGTCTTATTCGGCTTGATTCCGGCGCTCAAGCAGGCGAGGCCGCGAATCGCCCTGGGCGGACGCACCTTCAGCGCCGGCCGGGAACGTAATCGGGCGCGCAATGTGCTGGTGGTGGCGCAGGTCTCCATGGCTCTGGTACTGATGGTCAGCGCCGGCCTCATGATCCGCACCTTCGCCGCGCTGCGAACCATCGATCCCGGCTTCACCAACCCGGACCAGCTTCAGACCGTGCGGGTGCCGCTCCCGGCGTATGTTGTGCCTATGAATCAACCGGAGCGGGCCGTCCGAATGCAAAAGGAAATCGCCGACAAGCTGGCAGCGATTCCAGGAGTCAGCTCCGCTGGGTTCGCCGCGACTGTGCCGCTCGAAGGCACGCCGCCAAACTGGGACGCTGTCTTTGCCGAAGGCCACAGCTACCCGCCGGGCGAGGTCCCACCTCTGAGGTATTTCCAGTACGTTTCTCCCGGGCTGCTGCAAACTCTCGGGACGCGATTGGCCGTCGGCCGCGACTTCACCTGGGCCGAGATCTTCAATCAAAGGCGGGTCGCCATGCTGTCCGAGAACCTGGCGCGTGAGTTTTGGGGCTCGGCCAGCGCGGCCATCGGCAAACACCTGGTGGGAGCACCCGGCGCGCCGGCGTTCCCGTCCGGAACGCCTGGCTTCGAAATCGTCGGGGTGGTCGAGAACGTGCACTCAAACGGCGTCGATCAGGCAGCGCCGGCGACGGTATATTGGCCTCCGCTGTCCAATACCGCCCAGGGAGGCGCTACGCGGGACTCGATCTTTGTCGTGCGAAGCAGCCTTGCGGGAGAGGAGGGTTTGCTTCGCGAGATCCGTCAAGCCATTTCCTCGGTGAACCCAGGCCTACCCATCGCCACGATGCGTACCATGCGGGATATCTACAGCCGGTCCATGGCGCGGACATCGTTCACTCTGGCGATGCTGGCGATCGCGGGTGCGATGGCGTTGGTGCTGGGGATCATCGGGATTTACGGCGTAATTGCGTACGCGGTTTCGCAGAGGCGGCGCGAGATCGGAATCCGGCTGGCGCTGGGCGCGCAGCAGGGAACCATCCAGCGCACATTTGTGAGAAGCGCTCTGGCGCTGGCGGGAATCGGCATGGCGATCGGGTTAGGCGCGGCCATGGTGTTGACGCGGCTGATGAAGTCGCTGCTGTTCGGGATCAGCCCGCTGGATCCGCTGACGTATCTGACTGTGCCGATGGTTTTGGCCGTGGCGGCGGCGCTGGCCAGTTACTTGCCGGCGCGACGGGCCGCGGCGGTGGATCCGGTGGAAGCTTTACACGCCGAATAGGCAAACCCTCGTATCTGGGGTCATTTTTTCGGGCATTGAAGGATTTTCGATATCATGACAGTTGATGCTCCACCGGAACGCCGTGGACGGCTCCTTTTCGCTAGCCCGGCTGTCTGAAATCGAAGCGGTACTTGGGCAAGCGATCCGCGGGAAACCGGATGTGATCCGGCTGTCGCTGGCGTGTCTGCTGGCGCGCGGGCATCTGCTGATCGAGGACGTGCCCGGAGTGGGCAAGACCACTTTGGCCCAGGCTCTGGCCCGTAGCGTGGACGCAAGCTTCCATCGCATCCAGTTCACCTCCGACATGCTGCCCAGCGACGTGGTCGGGGTCACCATCTACAACGCGCACACGCAGGAGTTCGAGTTCAAACAAGGTCCCATCTTCACCAAATTCCTGCTGGCGGACGAAATTAATCGCGCGACGCCGAAGACGCAATCGGCCTTGCTCGAAGCCATGAACGAATTGCAGGTAACGGTGGATGGCCGCTCGTATCCTCTGCCGCAACCCTTCATGGTGATCGCGACTCAGAACCCGGTGGAGCACCACGGGACCTATCCGCTCCCGGAATCGCAGCTCGACCGCTTTCTGATGCGCATCCGGATCGGGTATCCGGACCAGGCCTCGGAGCGGGAGATCGTGCGGCGGCCCCTGGCTCAGACCAGCGAAATTGTGCGGCCGGCGATTGAAGCCTCCGAGCTAGCCGCTCTGCAGGAGGCAGTCAGCCAGGTGACGGTGGACGGAGCGATCCTCGATTACATGCTGGCGATCGTGGAGCGAACGCGCTCCAATGAATCGCTGGCGATGGGCGTGAGTCCTCGTGGCGCGCAGATGCTGTATCGCGCGACGCAGGCTCTGGCGGCGGTCGAAGGCCGCGACTTCGCGACGCCGGACGACGTGAAGCGGCTGGCGCTGCCCGTGTTCGCGCATCGTGTGTCCGTGAACTCGCGGATGATCCTGGCGCAGAAGCCAGCCGAAGCGGCCGAGCGGGTGCTGACCGAAATCCTCACCATGGTAGATGTTCCGTTGTAGGACCTTCCTGAATCCAAAATGAAAACTGCCATTATCGGACTGCCCATGGTGGGCAAGACCAGTCTGTTCACGATCCTGACGGGTGTGCATGAAGCCGCGCGGGTGGGCTCGCTCGAGGCGCGCGTGGGAGTCGCCAAGGTTCCCGATGCGCGGCTGGACGCGCTGGCGCAACTGTTCAACCCACCGAAGATCACGCACGCCACGGTCGAGTACCTGGACTTTCCTTCCATTTCCAAGGAGGCGCTGCGCGACCCGAGCTACCTGGCGAGCTTGCGTGTAGTGGACGCGTTGGCGCACGTGTTGCGCGTGTTCGAGAGCGATACGGTGCCGCATGAGAAGAGCTCGGTAGATCCGGGGCGCGATTTGGAAGACGTGGACACGGAGCTGATCCTGAGCGATCTAGTGGTAATCGAGAAGCGCATGGAACGCCTGGACAAGGATCGCAAGAAGGTGAAGAATCCGGAGCTCGACCTGGAATTCGCGCTGCTGGAACAACTAAAAGCGGAGCTGGAAGGGAACCGGCCTTTGCGCGGGCTGGAGTTCAGCGAGGCGGATGAGAAGCGCATTCGGGGGTTCCAGTTTCTTTCGCAAAAGCCTCTGCTATGTGTGCTGAACCTGGGCGAGAACGACGCCGGGCGCATGCGTGAAATCGAGGAGCAGTTCCGGGGAAAGCATCTTGCCGGCCGAGCCCATACCGGCGCCACGGCCATCTGCGGAAAAATCGAAGCCGAGCTGGCGGACCTTTCGCCGGAAGACGCCAAAGAGTACATGGCCAGCTACGGGCTGACCGAATCGGGGCTGGAGCGCATGATTTCGGCGACCTATGCCGTGCTGGGGCTGATGAGCTTCCTGACGGCTGGCGAAACCGAGGTCCGCGCCTGGACTATCCCGATCAACAGCACCGCGGTCAAAGCCGCGGGCGCGATCCATAGCGACTTCGAGAAGAAACTCATCCGCGCCGAAACGGTGAACTGGAAGACGCTCATCGATCTGGGCGGATATCCGGGCGTGCGCGACAAGGGCTTGCTGCGGTTGGAGGGAAAAGACTACATCGTCAAGGACGGCGACGTGCTGGTGATCCGGCACGGCTAGGTGCTGCGCGAATCGCGTTCGCGGGCGGCGTTGAATTCGCAGCCGAACAGGTTGATGACCGCGAGCACGTACATCCATACCAGCAGGGCGAGCCCCGCGCCAACGCCTCCATACAGCACGTTGTAGTTCACCAGGTGGCGCACGTACCACGCGAAACCCATTGTGGCGAGCAACCAAAGCGCCGTGGCCAGCAGGGCTCCCGGCAGCACCGTCGCGAACGTCAGCTTGCGATTCGCGCCCAACAGGTACACCACGGCGGTGATCAGAACTACCGTGGCGAAGGCAATCGCGTAACGCAGTGTCACACCTGCAAGCGAAACCCATCCTGTCAGCTCGGCTCCCTGTGGCATTAGCTTCAAGCCGGCGATGGCGGCGCGCTCGGCCCGTTGGCCGAAAACGATTAAGGCGGACGCTCCCCACAACGGGAGCACCGTCGTAAAAACCAGCAGGACCGCGATCCCACGCTCGTGAAGGAACTGACGTTTCTCGGTGATTTGGTACGTGGCGTCGAAACCCTCCATGAGACTGACCATTGCGCCGGAGGCCGCGAAGGCCGCCAGCACGATCGCGCCTACCAGCAGCGATTTCGGCCTTTGGCCGTGCACAAAAAACAGATCGCGCACGACATCCTCTGTCCCTGGCGGCACCACTTCATAAAGAAAGGACACGATGGTGTGCGCCACGGACTCCGACTTGACTTGCACCAGGATCGCCGCCACCGACGTAAGCACGGGAAAAAAGGAGAGCAGCGCGGAGTACGCGGTTCCCTTGGCGATGCCGAAGCAATTGTGTAGAAACGCTCCATGCACGGCCGCGCGGAGCTGGCGCCAGAGGCGAATCCAGTGGCTTTCCTCCATCAGGTGCAGTCGGAAGTGCGCATGCGCGACCATCGATGTCACAACTTGTCAGCCACTTCCATTATGTCGTGCGGCCGGCGGTAATTTGGCGCACTCGTGCTATTCTGGAGGAGTTCTGGTAGAGGAGCGAGGGCCATGAGTAGCCCGGCGCGCGGTTCCGGCAAGCGCGGAGCGCTGGGAGAAAGGGGTATCCTCGCCGAAACCGGCGCGCGGCTTGCTGAGCGACCGGTTGGTGGAGACGGTTAACACCTTTTCACTGTCACTCGATTCTTGGTGGATTGAGTGGAGCGCTATCGGGAAGCTTCGGCCCTCCCTGGCTGTCCTTACTAAGGACTGCGCTCCTCGTTCTCTTCCAGTAATATTGCGATGGCGTATGAAGGTTTTTGAGCTGACACGCACGCTGGTGGACATCGATTCGGTCACACCGAACGAGGAGCAGGTCGGGGTATATCTGGCCGAGCATCTCTCGGCTCTTGCGAGTCGCACCGGCGGACGCGTGGAGCGAATCGAAGTGGAGCCGCACCGCTACAACGTACTGGCGGCGTGGGGTCAGCCGGTGGTGACATTTTCGACGCACATGGACACGGTGCCTCCCTTTTTCGCGTCGTGCGAAGACGATGAGTGGATCTGGGGACGCGGCGCCTGCGATACCAAGGGCATCATCGCGTCTATGATCTGCGCGATCGAAGGTCTGCTGGCCGAGGGCACGCGCGGGCTGGCACTGCTGCTGGTGGTAGGCGAGGAGCGCAATAGCGCAGGGGCTCTAGCGGCGGCTCGCGACCATCGCGGCAGCCGGTTCCTCATCAATGGCGAGCCGACGGAGAACAGGCTGGCGCTGGGCTCGAAGGGCGCGCTGAGGTTCGAAATCACGGCCAAGGGACGGATGGCGCATTCCGCGTATCCGCATCTCGGCGAATCGGCGATCGAGAAATTACTCGACGTTCTGGAACGGGTACGGCGCATTCCTCTGGCTCGCGATCCGGTGCTGGGTGCGAGCACGCTCAACATCGGCTTAATTCAAGGCGGGCGCGCGCCGAATGTGATTCCCGATCACGCCTCGGCAGAGATCTTCGTCCGGCTGGTGGATTCCGGCGATTCCTTCCGCACGGCGATAGCGCAGACGGCTGAAGGTTTGGCTGACGCGCAGGAAGTGTTGTGCATCCCGGCGGTGCACCTGGGAGCTCTAGACGGGTTCAAAACCAGCGTGGTCTCCTTCACCACCGATATTCCGGCGTTTGGCGGCGCGTGGGGAGAGCCGTTTTTGATCGGTCCCGGCAGCATTCATTTTGCCCACACCGATGAAGAGCGCGTGCCGAAGGCCGAACTAATCGAGGCGATCGAAATTTATAAGAATTTAGCGAGGCAATTGATTAAAAAATGAGCAATGAACGGATTCCGGTTGGGATTCTGGGCGCCACGGGAATGGTTGGCCAGGAGTTTGTTAGCTTTTTGCGCGACCACCCCTGGTTCGATTTGACCTGGCTCGGCGCAAGCGACCGCTCGGCCGGCAAGCCGTATCACGAGGCGACCGTGTGGAGACTGGGCGGTGAGACTCCGGCCTACGTGCGCGACATCGTGGTTTCGGAGTCCAAACCGGCGCATGGAACAAAGCACGCGCTCAAACTGGTGTTCTCGGCGATGGACGCGTCCGTGGCGACTGAAATCGAGCAGGCGTTCGCTTCCGCGGGGCACATTATCGTTTCCAATTCACGGAACCATCGCATGGACCCGGATGTCCCGCTGCTGGTGCCGGAGATCAACGCGGATCATCTGAAGCTCATTGATGTTCAACAGAAGCAGCGCGGCTGGAAGGGGCAGATTGTCACCAATCCGAACTGTTCCACCGTCGTGCTGGTGATGGCTCTGGCGGCGTTGAAGCCGTTCGGCATCAAGCGCGTGATCGTGACCACCATGCAGGCGATCTCCGGCGCTGGGTATCCCGGCGTCGCTTCCATGGACATCAATGCCAACGTGGTTCCGTTTATCGGCGGCGAGGAAGAGAAAATGCAGCAGGAAACGCAGAAAATCCTGGGCGATTTTACCGGCGCAGCGATCGAGCCGCTGGCGGCCAAGGTGAGCGCGCACTGCAATCGCGTGCCGGTGGTGGACGGGCACACGATTACGGTTTCGGTGGAGCTGGAAAAGAAGCCATCGGAATCCGAGGTTCTGGCTGCGTGGCGAGCCTGGCGCGGGGAGCCGCAGCGCAAGGGACTGCCGAGCGCTCCGCCGTGCCCGGTGATCTACGTGCACGAAAAAGACCGTCCACAGCCGCGTAGAGATGTCGAGCGGGAAAACGGAATGGCCGTGTTTGTGGGGCGCTTGCGCAAATGCCCGGTGCTGGATTACAAGTTCGTCGCGCTGGGCCACAACACGGTGCGCGGGGCGGCGGGCGCCGCCGTGCTGAATGCGGAGGTCATGAAAGCCGAGGGGTATCTCGACCGATGATCGTGATGAAGTTCGGCGGCACGTCCGTTGAATCCGCGGAAGCGATCCGGCGTGTGGCGGGCATCGTGCGGGAGCGGCTGGCGCAGCGACCTGTTGTCGTCGTCTCGGCGATGGGTAAGACCACGAACAAGCTGCTTGAGATCGCCAACATGGCGGTTGGAGGCGACGCCAGGACGAGTGTGCTTGGCATCTTGGGAGTGCTGCGGGACTTTCACCTGGAGCAAGCCGCGGCATTGGGCATTGAGGATAGCCTCAACAAGGTGCCATTCGGGATCACGGCCACGTTCAAGGAGCTGAAGCAACTCATTGAGGCTCTAGTGGTGATGCGGGAGTTGACGCCTCGCCTGATCGACACGATCTCCGCATACGGCGAACGACTCTCGAGCCTAGTCGTTTCGGCAGCATTCAATCGGCTTGGCGTGCCATCCCTTCATTTCGATGCTCGCAGTGTGATCAAGACCGATGCTCGTCACACGCAGGCGGCGCCGTTACTTAAGGAAACATACGAGCAGCTTCGGATTAGCGTCCCATCAGTGGTCCAGAGCGGCTCAGTCCCTGTGATGGGTGGATTTATCGGGTCGACGCTCGACGGAGTCACCACGACGCTGGGCCGCGGAGGGTCGGATTATTCGGCGTCGATTGTCGGAGCCGGCATCGGCGCGGAAGAAATTCAAATCTGGACGGACGTCGACGGCATGCTGACGGCTGACCCGACCATTCTTCCCGGCGGTCATCGCGTGGAGACGTGCTCCTTCGCCGAGGCTGCGGAATTGGCGTATTTCGGCGCGAAGGTGCTGCATCCAGCCACGGTTCTTCCGGCGATCGAAAAGAATATCCCGGTACGGATTCTCAATTCGCGCCGGCCGGAGGTCGCAGGCACGCTGATCGTTTCCAACCCACCTCCATCAGACAAGCCGATCTGTTCCATCGCGTGCAAGCGCAACATCACGCTGGTCAATATCGTGAGTTCGCGCATGCTGATGACGCACGGTTTTTTGCGCCGTATCTTTGAAGTGTTCGACCGGCACCAGACCTCGGTCGACATGCTGGCGACGTCGGAAGTCAGCGTGTCGTTGACCGTGGACAACACACGCGCGCTGGACGCGATTCGCAGCGAGATTGAAAGCTTCGCAGAGATGACGGCTGAAAAAGATCACGCGATTGTGTGCCTGGTGGGCGAAAACATTCGCGGCTGCCCGCAAGTTTCGGCGCGCGTGTTCTCGGCGCTCGGCGGCACCAAGACGCGCATGGTTTCGCAAGGGGCATCGCAGCTCAACATCAGCCTGGTAGTGGCTGCCGCAGACCTGGTGCGCGCGGTAGAATCGCTCCACAGTGAGTTTTTTTAGGCGGGAGTTCTTCACTTGAAACTGGCTATTGTCGGGTACGGAAAGATGGGACGCCTCATCGAACAGCTTGCGCCGGAGTACGGGTTCATAGTTCACGCCAAACTCGATTTGAATGACGACTTGCGCAAAGCCGGTGGCGCGGAGGTCGCGGTGGAATTTACCGCGCCGGGCGCGGTCGCGCGCAATGTGGAGACTCTCGCGGCGCTGGGAGTGCCGGTGGTGGTGGGCACTACGGGCTGGCCGGAACAGATGGAACGGGTGCGCGCCGCCTCACAACGGTACCGCATCGGCGTGGTGTGGAGTCCGAATTTTTCGATCGGCGTGAACGTTTTTATTCGCGTGGTGAGGGAAGCGGCGAGACTACTCGAAAGCGAGCCACAATACGGCGCATGGGCGTGGGAAATTCACCATCACACCAAGAAGGACGCGCCTTCAGGAACGCTGTTGAAGCTGGTGGATGAAATGGAGGCGGCCGGGTATTCGCATCCGATTGACACCAGCGCAAATCGCGCCGGGGCGCATCCGGGCACGCATGAAATCGGCTTCGATTCCAGCGCGGACACCATCACGCTGCGGCATACGGCCCGGTCGCGCGAAGGTTTTGCGCGGGGCGCATTGAAAGCCGCGCAGTGGGTTCCCGGCAAGTTCGGAGTGTTCAAGTTCGAAGACGTTTTGTTCGGCAAGGAGTAGAGACTTATGTTCACGGGTTGCGGTACTGCGTTAGTTACTCCATTCCGTAGCGACGGCTCGCTGGATGAAGCGGCGCTGCGTAAGTTGGTCCGGCGGCAGATCGAAGCCGGCATCACTTTTCTTGCTCCGTGCGGGACCACGGGCGAAAGTCCGACGTTGAAGCGCGCGGAGCATCTGCGTGTGGTGGAGATCACGCTGGAAGAAGCCAAGGGCAAAGTTCCGGTAGCGGCAGGAGCCGGAGGGTACAACACGGCGGAGGTGATCGAGCTGGCGCAGGAGCTGCTCAAGTTGGGCGCCGACGGCCTGCTTTCCGTGACGCCGTACTACAACAAGCCTACGCAGGAGGGTGTGTACCAGCACTACAAAGCGATTGCGAAGGCGGTGCCGCTGCCGGTCATCGTCTACAGCGTGCAGGGCCGCACGGGCTGCAACGTGGAGTCGGCGACAATGAAGCGCCTGGCGGAGATCGATAACATCGTGGCCATCAAAGAAGCCTCCGGCAACATCGGGCAGATGGCGCAGATGGCGCACCAGCTTCCGGAGCGCATCAATATTTTGTGCGGCGACGATGCGATCACCATTCCGCTGATTTCGCTCGGCGGGCGCGGGGTGATTTCAGTGGTATCGAATCAGGTTCCGGCGGAGATGACGCACCTCGCGCGGCTCGCGCTCGCGGGTGATTTCGCGGGAGCGCGCGCGATGCAACGGAAATGGCTGCCGCTGATGGAAGTGAATTTCGTCGAGTCGAATCCGATTCCGGTCAAGGCGGCGATGGCGATCATGGGACTGCTGGAGCCGGTGTGGCGCTTGCCGCTGGTGCCTCCATCAGAAGCCAATCGCGCGAAGATCGAGGCGGTGCTGAAGGCCTGCGGCCTTCTCGCCGGGGCGCGGAGCACGCATGCAGACTGAGATCGAGCAGTTGTTCGAGAAGAAAGCGGGCACATTTACCGAACAGGATTTCGAGCTTTTTGCGCAATTTAAAGCCGCGCTGAACGCAGGCAAAGTGCGCTCCGCGGAGCCGGATGCCTCGGCGCGCAGCGGATGGCGCGTGAACACCTGGGTAAAGAAAGGAATCCTGGCCGGATTGCGCATGGGGACGATGGTCAGCATGTCGCCCGATCCGATGCGGCTTCCGATGTTCGACAAGTCGACGTTCCCCACCAAACGCTTGGGGCCGGGCGACGGAGTCCGGATGGTGCCGGGAGGGTCGAGCGTCCGCGACGGCTGCTTTATCGGCAAAGGCGTGATCTGTATGCCTCCGATGTACATCAACGCAGGGAGTTGGGTGGGCGACAGTACGGTGGTCGATTCGCATGCGCTGATCGGGAGCTGCGCGCAGATCGGGGACAACTGCCACATCTCGGCCGCGGCGCAGATTGGCGGCGTGCTGGAGCCGGTGGGGCTGCTGCCGGTGATTGTCGAAGACGAAGCCGTGGTCGGCGGCAACTGCGGAGTGTACGAAGGCACGGTGGTGAAGCGGCGCGCAGTGCTGGGCAGTGGAACGATTCTCACTCGCTCGACTCCGGTTTACGATATCGTCCGCGGCAAGGTGTATCGCGCCACGGATGACGAGCCGCTGGTGATTCCGGAAGAGGCAGTGGTCGTCGCGGGCTCGCGCGCGATCTCGCATGGACCGGGGAAGGACTGGGGGATCTCGCTATACACGCCGGTGATCGTGAAGTATCGTGACAGCAAGACGGACTCGAGGGTGCAGTTGGAGGACTTCTTGCGCTGATGCGAGTCACTCCTATCTTTGCCGCGATTCTCACCGACGTGCAGTTCTGGGTGCCGCTAGCGGTGCTGGCCGGCGGCATCGCGCTGCTGGCGATTTTGAAGTGAGCTCGGCGCGCGCACTGCACCGGCTAGGAGTGGCCTGCGGGCTTGCCGCCGGAGCTTGGCTGGGCATGGCGAACGCTCCGGCGAAGTTGGTCAGCGCCGGTTTCTCTCCGTACCTGATTTCGCTGGGGATGGTGGCCGGCGTGTTTGTCGCGCGCTGGACCGTGCCGCCGCTGGTCAAGGGCAGCGCTTATGTGTGGCGTGATCTTGCCGAAAAACCGCATTTGATCGTCTGGGCGATTCTGGCGGGGATGTGCTGGGCGGTGGCCAACACGCTGACCGTTTTTGCGATTCGCGACGTGGGGCTCTCCGTCGCGTTTCCTCTGTGGAATGCGAACAGCCTGGTGGGATTGTTTTGGGGCTGGGCGCTGTTTGGCGAGTTGCGCGGGGCGGGCGCGCGGAATTGGCTGAAAGTGCTGGGAGGAACGGCGGCGATCGTCGCGGGAGCCTGCGTGCTTGCGTACGCGACTTCGCAACAGAGCGAGGCTCCGGCGCGGCAGGTAGTGCAGGGGATCGGCGCGGCGCTGGGAGCGGCCGCTTTGTGGGGCACGATGTACGTGCCGTATCGCAAGGCTTACATCAGTGGGTTGAATCCGCTTTCCTTCGTCACGGTGTTCACGTTCGGCGAACTGGGGACGGTGCTGGCGCTGGCTCTGGCGTTCGACGGAGGAACGCGAGAGCTGGGCGCCGAGCTCACACGGGCGCGGCCGGTGCTGTTCTGGCTGTTTCTGGGAGGATTCTGCTGGGTGCTGGGCGATCTGTTCCAACAGTACGCGGCGAAGTATCTCGGCATCGGGCGAGGCATTCCGCTTTCCAACACGAATCAACTGTGGGGTCTGGCATGGGGTGCGCTGGTGTTCGGCGAACTGGCGGGAAAAGGCGCCGAGGCGCAAGCGCTGGTGGTGGCCGGATCTGCGCTAATGATCGCCGGCGCCGTGGCGATAGGTTTCGCGGAGCCGGGTGAAGCCGAGCGCGCCTCGTGGGATCTGGCGATGGGGCGGGAGTGTGATCGCTACGGCATGGACGTAAGACGGGTCGCGGCGCAGGTGCACGGCGAGGACTTCATGGACCGGGCAGCAAGTCAGAGGCACCGGAGGGAGTGGGTGCTGGTCGCGGCAGCCGCTGGCATGTTCGTGTGGCTGGCGA
The DNA here is from genome assembly GCA_030041495.1 of Bryobacteraceae bacterium. Lineage (GTDB taxonomy): Bacteria > Acidobacteriota > Terriglobia > Bryobacterales > Bryobacteraceae > Palsa-187. The sequence goes on from JASHNT010000064.1 coordinate 64,928, forward strand.
TGGGAACCAAAGGGCAGCCGCTGGCGATCGATATGCCATGGCTGATCGCGCTGGCCGCGGCATCCGTCGCCGTCCTGGTAGGGTGCGCGCGAATGCTGTGGCGCGTGACGCGTTTTTCCTAGCGGCGCGTCACGGGTCAGGAAGCCGCGTTGGCGCTTTTGGATTGTGCCAGGCGGTTGTACAGCGTGCGCAGACTGATTCCCAGGATTTGCGCGGCGCGCTTGCGGTCATTGTTGACGCTGCGCAGCGTTTCCGCCATGTACTCACGCTCGACCTCATCCAGAGTGCGGCCCAGTTCGATGCGCACGGCGTGATCTTCCCGTTGAGGTGGAGCTGGCGAGGGCTCCAGCACGGCTTCGCCGCCGAGCTTCGGGAGATGGCGGGGAAGAACAAGATCCTTCTGCGCGGTGATCACGGCCCACTCCAGGACATTGCGCAATTCACGGATATTGCCGGGCCAGGAGTGCGCCATCAAGCGCTGGAGTGCGTCGCGATGCAGCGCCGCTACGGAGCATTCGTGCTTCTGGTTCAGCGTGTCGATGATCGCCTTGGCGATCTGCGGAAGGTCTTCTTTGCGCTGGCGCAAGGGAGGCAGATGAATATGGAAGACGTTGAGCCGGTAGTACAGATCCTCGCGCAGCGATTTTTCGTGGAGCGAACCTTCCACCGGCCGGTTGGTGGCGGCCAGGATGCGGACGTCCACGGGGATCTCCTCGGAGCCGCCCACGCGCCGCACTTTCGATTCCTCCAACGCGCGCAAAAGACGAGCCTGCATGCCCAGCGGCATTTCGCCGATCTCGTCCAACAGCAGAGTTCCGCGGTTAGCCTGCTCGAAGCAGCCAAGGTGGCGGCCGGTAGCGCCGGTGAAGGCGCCTTTCTCATGCCCGAACAGCTCGCTTTCGATCAGGTCGCCCGGCACAGCCGCGCAGTTGATGCCGATGAACGGGCCGGCGCTGCGATGGCTCAGTCGATGGATGGCGCGCGCCACCATCTCCTTGCCGGTTCCGCTTTCGCCAGTGATCAGGACGGAAGCCTGCGTGGGCGCGACCCGTTGAATCAGCGCGAACACCTGCTGCATGGCGCGCGAAGAGCCCACCATTTCTCCCAAAACGCCTTGGTGGCTTAATTCGCGCTGTAGCCGCGCCGTGCCACGGAACAGCTCGCCATACTTGATGGCGCGGTCCAGCAGCGAAGAAAGCATGGCAGGGGGCGCGGGCTTTTCCAGAAACCAGAACGCCTGCAGTTCATGCACAATGGTGACCGCCTGGCCGATGTCGCCGAAGCTGGTCATCACGATTGCGGGCGTGAACTGGCCGCGGTCATTCAACGTGCGCAGCAGCTCGGCGCCGTCCATCCCGGGCATCCTCAAATCCGTGACGATGGTCGAGATGGGAAGCGCATCCAGCTTAGCCAGCGCTTCGCCGCCATCGGCCGCGGTCTCCACCGCATAACCGAGCGAAGACACAATACCAGCGACGGTGGAGCGATCCTGCTCCTCATCGTCGACCACCAGGACGGTCGGCGCTTCGGTCGGGCGGAATGGCATTAATTGCATTTTACCTTGCAGACCATGCAAAAAGTGTCAAATCTGCCTCAAGATTTGGTCAATGGAATCAGCATTCGGCCATGGCATGTAAAGGGCATCGACCTGCTGTTAGCAAGTGGCGGGCCTAAAATCGCGATGAAAGGGCGGAACCAAGGGGAAAATCCGGAACACTGAAGGCGCGGTCTATCGTCGGGCGGTCATTCTGGCTAACCGCAACGACGAGCGATTTCGCCATGTGACCGAATTCGCCGCCGGCGACGGCCATCGCCAAGCGAGTACTTCTTACCGGCCCGAGCCGTAGATTCCTTCAGCCCAGGAGCGCCCTTCGTTCGCAATGCATGCCGCGCCCCTTCGAAGGCGCGGAATCGGCGCGCCAGGTTGTTGAAGTCGGTTCGCGATCCGTGCCGCTGATCGTCGCCTGCGGCTTCGCCGTGGGTGTAGTGTTGTCGCTGCCCGCGCGCGTCTCTGTGACGCGCTTCGGCGCCGCGGCGATGATTCCCGCGCTGCTGACCATAGCGATGTTTCGTGAGATGGCGCCCCTGGTTTGCGGCCTGCTGATCTCCGGACGCGTGGGCGCGGGCATCGGTGCGGAGTTGGCCGGCATGCGCGTGACCGGGTAAATCGACGCGCTGGAGTCGATGGGCGCGGGCTCCTTCAAATACCTGGTGGTGACGGGCGAGATTCCGCTGGAGGATTCGCCGCCGGAAGCGAGCGGTAAGAAGCATTGGGACGGCGTTTCGCTGGTGTTATTGCCCTGGAGATTCCGGCCGCGGGCCTTTCGCAGGAGTGGCTATTGCCCGAACAAGCGCAGGCGGAACGAGTAGCCCAATCCGATGAAATGATCCACCGTGGCCGAGGAAAGGCCCACTCCGGCGTGCAGGTCCACTTGCTGTGATGGCGTGAGCTTGTAGGCCGTGCCGAAGTGAAGCAGATGGCGCGGTCCGCCGCGCTCGGCAAAGTCTCCCGCATATTCGACGAACGCATCCCACGCGCGGCTCAATTGCCGGTCGATGAGGAACGTGGCCTCGCCGGTCGTGTTGCGGCGGCCTCGATCGGTCAGCCAATACACCGAGAGCATTCCGGCTACGGTCCAGTTGGACGACAACGCGCGGGACCAGGGAAGCTGAACGAAGGGATCGTAGCCGTGGCTGGAGACGGAGGGCGCGCCGGTAGGTAAGCTGAGTGAGGCGACAAACGAAACGTCGAATCCGCCCGGAGTGGGTCCAAGCTGCTGCTTCACCCCGATGGCCATGTCCCCAAAGCCGGAGCCGCCGAGGCCCGATCCGAGGGGCCCGAAATAATCCGGAACAATCAGACGAAGTTCTGTTTTCGGTGCTACGCCCAAGCGCAGCCAGGTTTCAGGACCGTCAAGAGTGCTTTGTCCCTGGCTGACTGTCTCGGCGAAGCCGTTCTCGGCTTGCAGAGTTCCAAACGGAACAACGATGCTTGAATCGGTGACGGCGGGGCGGTCGGTGGCGATGGGGGGTGGCGCCGGATCGTCCGCGGAGGCGGGGCGGGAGCCGAACAAGAGAATGAGGGATGCGGCGAGTGGAAGTTTCACGAGTTAGTGCCGCAGAAATTCCACGATTGGGCCGAGGGCCAGCGCAGGCAGAAAGCACAACGCTCCCCCGAGCAGAATGGTGCCGAAGACCAGCGCGCCGAAAGTCGGCGTGTCGTTGGGGAGCGTCCCGGCGGTTGCCGGCAGGCGGCGCTGCGCAGCGAAACATCCGGCCAGAGCCAGCGCGAGCACTGCCAATCCGAATCTCCCGGCCAGCATGGCGATCGCCGTCGTGATGTTGTAGAAGCCGCTGTTGGCGTTCAGGCCCGCCATCGCCTGCCCGTTGTTGGCCATCGAAGAAGCGTAGGCGAACAGGATTTCAGTGAAACCGTGGGGGCCGGAGTTGGTGACCAGTCCGGCGCGGCCGGCATTCGCGAGAACGGCGATCGCCGTGAGCGCCAACACGACCACCGGCGTGAGCAACGCGTAGAGTGCGATCCACCGCGTCTCCGCGAAGCCGATCTTCTTTCCGAGGTATTCCGGCGTGCGCCCCACCATTAGCCCTCCCAGAAACACGCCTACCAGAGCCGCCATGACCATGCTATAGACTCCCGCTCCGAGGCCTCCGAAAACCACTTCTCCCAATAGCAGGAAAATCACCAGCGCCAATAGGCCGATCGGCTGATACGAGTCATACATGGAGTTGTAGGAGCCGGTGGATCCATTCGAGGTGACGATGGCGGTGAGGATGGAGGAGCCGAGTCCGAATCGTACTTCCTTTCCTTCCATGTTTCCGCCGGTGATGTGGAGGCCGGCAAGCTGCGGCGGAGGAGCGGTTTCAGCCCTGTCGCACACGGCAAGGCCGAGCACGAACAGGGCGACCATAACCATCAGCAGAACCCAACCGGCTCGCGGCCGGCGGGTGATGTGGCCCAACGTGATCATCAAGGAAGCCGGCAGCACGGCGATCGCCAGCATTCCTAGGAAATTGGTGAACGGGGTCGGGTTCGCATAAGGATGCGCCCCGTTGGCGTTGAAGAATCCGCCGCCATTGGTGCCGAGATTCTTGATGAATTCGAGCGCCGCTACCGGGCCTTGCGCAATGATTTGGGTCTTGCCTTCGAGAGTGTGGGCGATAGTGTAGGGCGCCAGGTTGAGCGGGACGCCTTGCCAGACCAGGATTAAGCTGCCGATCAGAGTTAAGGGGAGCAACACATAGAGCAGCGACCGCACCAGGTCCACCCAGAAGTTGCCGATGGTGGAGGAGCGTTCGCGCGCGATGCCGCGCATAAAGGCGAAGCCAGCGGCGAGCCCGGCTGCTCCGGCCAGAAACCCTTGCGCCACAAGCCCAATGACTTGCGCCAGATAGCGGAGCGTATTCTCTCCGCCGTAGGCCTGCCAAGTTGTGGTGGTCGCAAAGCTGACTGCGGTGTTTGCGGCGAGGTCTGGCGTCATGGGGGTGGTCAAATAGGAGTCCGCGGGTCCGCCGGGCAGCCAGCGCTGCAGCATGAGGATGAGAAACAAGAACAGGGCGCAACCCACGCCAAACAACAAAAAGCAGAAGCTGTAAACGCCGGCGGTCATTTCCTGTTCCGGATGCACGCCCAGGATGCGATAAAGCACCGATTCGAGAGGACGCAACAGCGGATCCAGAAAGGTGCGCTCGCGCTGACAGACTCGCGCCAGATACAAGCCCACGGGCCGCGCGAGCGCGACCACCAGGGCAAGGAAAACGAAGTATTCGAGCAATCGCGCAGACGTCATCGCATTTCATCCAACGCAAGGTTCAGCTCGAGAACGTTAACCCGTGGGCTGCCCAGAAATCCGAACTGCGGTCCTTGAGTGTGCCCGGCCACTAGGCGGCGGACGGCGTCTTCGCTCAACCCTCGCGCGCGGGCCACGCGGGGAATCTGCAGTTCGGCGTTTTCGGGTGTGATATCCGGATCGAGGCCGCTGGCGGATCGGGTGACCGCGTCGATGGGAACCGGAGCATCCGGTGCGAGGCCGTTGCCCTCGCGATATTCCCGGGCCAGTTGGCGGATGCCCGGGAAGTCCGCGGCGCCGCTGGTCAACTTGGGATTGTTGGGACCGAGGTTGGTGCCTCCGGAAGACGTTGCATCGTAGCCGTTGCCGGCCGCCGACGGACGGGAGTGAAAATATTCAGGCCGCGTGAATTCCTGGCCAATGAGCGCCGAGCCGACGACCGTCCCACCGCGCGTCACTAACCTTCCGTTTGCCTGGCGTGGGAACAAAGGCCGCGCAATTGCGAAGAGCACCACAGGGAAAACGCAACCGGCGAGAATCGTCAACACCAGCACGCAGAGAATCGCCGGGCGAAACTGCTCGCGGAGCCGCGTGGCGTGAGGGGGCTCGTCAGGGGTGTTGGGGGCACTCATGGCAACGCTATTTCTATCAAGGAAACCGCTGCCTCGTGGTGCTGCAGTTTAGGCTGCGTTGGCAACACTAAACCATCGTCGCTTTGCATAGTCCCAGCGCACAATTACCGGCGCTGCCAATTTTAGAGTAGGCCCGGCTGCCTAAGGATGTCCTGGATAAACGCTGAAGAAGTTCTAAAGGCTAACCGCTTCAGTTGTGGGAGTTTCTTTTACCGATGGAAGCAGTCAAGCGACATCGAAATGCCTGAAGATCACAATCTTCAGGAAGCCGAGAGCGAACAAATACACGAGCACCGCGCCTAACAACGCGGCGACAACCGGGAGCGGGATCGAAGCCATGAGGATGCCTCGCACCGCAAGGACGCTGACGATGATGATGTCCGCCGAAGACCATCGTGAGAAAAGTGAACGGATTATCGCCAAGAAAGGCCCGGAGGGACAATCTATTCCGCGGGCATCCAGGAAGGATCGGGATCGTAGGCGCGTGATGGCCGGCGCGGGAGTGCCGGCTGGTGGCGGAGCGATGTCCTTCTGGTAGATCGTCCCATCCTGATTCACGATGAACGTGGATGCAATACCCGTGGTACGGGTTTCACGCCCGTATTGCCCGCATCGTAAGTGGCTTTGGCCAAAGCCGAGCGGCACCGATCAGCCGACCGCCGGCCTTTCAAAAGCTGGCGAAACTACTGAACCGCCATAACCACTTGATCCGTGCTGGTGATCCCTCCGGCCTGTAACTGCAGCGGAAGGGAATTACCGGCCGAAACCTGCGGCACAAAGAAGTTGACTTGGTTCACACCTGGAAATTGCGGCGCAAGTCCAGAGAAGAACACGTTGCACTGCACTCCGCCGAGCAACAGAGTCGGCGTGGTCAGAGTACGGCGAACTACAGGCGAGGGCTGTCCGTCGCCGTCGGGAAGGTCCAGCGGCCCGAGTCCGTTGGCGTACAGGATGATCGCATCGCCCACGTTAGCCGGATGAGAAAAAATGCCTGGAATCGCGCCGGCGGGAGCGGCGAGCGAGCTGTCCGCGTTGTTCACCGCGACCGCATAGCCAGCCCCGGTGGGAATGCTGTAAATTCCGGGGGCGATCGGCACTAATTGCACTGCCACGGGCTGGGATTGCTGGCCTCCGTTGGTCACTACCACGTTGACCGTGGCAGAGTTGGCGTTGGGGTTCATCGTCTCCCATGGCATCTGCGCGTTGATCTGCCCCGACGACACAAACAGCAAGGGCGCGGGGATGCCGTTGAACGTCACTGACGTGTTGTTGATCGTGTCGGATAGAGGAACCGTATCTCCGGGGACCGTGGCGCTGGAAAGATTGGAGCCGTAGATCGCGACTAGGCTTCCGGGGGCGACGGATTGGCCCGGAATAAAGCTGGCGCCGTTGATGACGCCTCCGTTAAATACAGTCGGCTGTGCGCCCAGGCTGCCGAGAAGCAATGAGACCACGAACGAAAACTTGGTAAAACGCACGGTAGTAGCTCCTGCTGATTCAGACTCAAGGGCGAGGCTCGGTGGAACGCAAAACCTGAGCCAGTGTTGAAGCAACTTCCGAATCTTTTCCGCCATTGAGTTGAAGTGCGCGTGCGGCTTCCGGGGCGGCTTCAGCGGAGCGTCCCTCTACGGCCAGCAACTGCGCCAGAATCCAGTGCGGCTTGTACCACTCCGGCGCGCAAGTGATCGCGGCTCGCAGGGCGTACCCGGTTCCCGCCGGATCGTTTCGCGCCGCGGCGAGTAGCGACAAATTGTACCAGGCATTCGGCGCTTGCTCGGGCTGGCGCGTGGCGCGGCTGGCGGCTGCGGCGGCGATCTGGCTGTAGTAGACCTTTGGCATCACGTTAGTCGTGGCCATGGCGAGCTTGGACCAGCGCCGCGAAAAATACAGGTCCGCGGTGACGCCTGCGTCCGGCCGGTTCAGCGCCGCCCGATACGCCATCGCAGCGCCCGGGAAATCGCCCGCGTCCAGCCGCCTGTCGACGCGCGCGAGCATTCCGTCTTCCGCGGTCAGCCGGTACGCCGCCACGGCGAAGAAAATCGCTCCAGCGCATCCCGCCAGCGCCACTGCCGATCGCCAGAGAGGCGTAAGCGGAGGTTTATCTACAGCGGGTTTCTCTTCGCCCGCTCCCGCTAGAATACCCGTGCCCATGTAGAAATAGAATGCGGACGGGGCAATCCACGCGGCGAACTGGTGCGCCAACAGGCTCGCGGCGAGTCCGGGCAGAAACGCCAGCGCCGCAATATTGCTGCCTCGCGAGTCCAGGCCGCCACCGGCGGCGATTCCAACAACCGCAGCCAGCGCGAGCAATCCCAATAAGCCTTCGCTAGTCAGCATATCGAGTAACAGGTTGTGCGGCGACTCGTGGAAGAAATCCGGATAAGCTCGCGCCAATGCTTCGGATTCAAAGCGCGGAAACTCCGCCACAAACGCCTCCGGTCCGAAGCCGGTCAGAGGTTTGTGCGCCGCCATCCGCAAGGAATCGCGCCACAGCAGCAGACGCGCCCCGCCGACGCGATCCTCCGCGATCCAGTGCACCCGCGCACGCATTCGCTCACCGGCTGGTGACAAATAGAATCCCGCGAACACTGCCGCCGCGGCCAGGGTGACCCTCAGCGCGTGCCCCCACCGGGCGCGTTTCAGGAACAGGCGAACCGCCACGCCCGCGACCAAGCCGAGCAGAGCGCCGCGCGATCCGCTGAGTACGATCGCGGCCGAGGCCGCCCCACCCGAAATTCGCCCCAGCCAACGCCATGCGAAGCTTTTCTCCACCAGGCTCAAAGCCCACCCCGCGAATACCGGCCACAATAAATACGCCGCAAAATAATCGCTATGGCCTAGCGTACCGGGAGGCCGGACAATCTGAAAGACGCCTTCCCCGACTGCATAGGCGTCGCGCGGCAGAATCGGATCCCAATTCAGATATTGCGCGATTCCATAGAGCGAGGCGAGCAGACCCGCCACCGAGATCGCGCGCAGCAGGATGAAGAGATTACGCTTGCGCTGGAGGGCAAGCTGCGCAATCCACGCAGCCGCAAGAATTGTAGCGCCTTCGGTAAGCGCGCCCATGCGCCGCCAGTCCGAGCCGTACCAAGCCAGACCGCGCTCAGCCGATCGCAATGCCGCGAATCCGGCGATCAATCCCGACGCAGCCACGGCAACCAGATACCAGCGCCCCCAGCGAGTCCTGGCATATGCGGCCCAACCGTTCCACTGGAAGAAGATCGCCGCCAACGCCGTGGCCGCGGCGAGCAGGATCAATACAACCTTTGGCGTGACGTCGTAGTAGAACAATGCGCGCGGCGTCAGAACCAGCGGAACCAGGAATGCCGCGGCCGCGGCCAGCCATACCATCTGGTGCTTAAGACCGCTCCCTTTAAGCAGGGGGAACAGTTCGTGAGTTCCGTGGCCCTGGCAGAACAGTCAAAGTCGATTAGGGGCTAAGTATGTACGCCGGGTTGGATGGTTTGGAGTTCCTCGAATATTTGTGGAGCCGCCGGTGGATGTTGGCTGCAACCTGCGCCGCGGCTCTTGCCATCACAGGGGTGGTCAGCGCTTTGTTGCCCTCCCGCTACACCGCGACCGCCAGCGTGTTGATCGAGCCCCCCGGCGGCAACGATCCGCGCGCTGCCACCGCGGTCAGCCCGGTGTATCTGGAGTCGCTCAAGACCTATGAGCTGCTGGCCTCCAGCGATTCGCTATTCGCGCACGCGCTCGATGATTTGCAACTGCGGCGAAAATATCCCGGAGCGAGCATGGAATCGCTCAAGCGACGCTTTCTTTCGCTTAACAAACCGGCCAACACCAGCATTATTGAGATCAGCGCTACCCTGGACAATCCGCGCCAGGCGCAGGCCCTCGCACAGTACCTCGCCGAACACACCGTGCAGCTCAACGAGGAGCTGGATGAGCAATCGAACCAAGAAATTTTGAGAGAGCCCCGCCGAATCTACAAGGAGGCCGTGGCTCGCCGCACACGCGCGGAAGAAGCCAGCGATGAATTCGCCCGCAGTACTTCCTTGGGAACGATTTCGAACGACGCGACGGCCTCCGAAGACCTGCGCACCGAAGTCGAAACGCAGCTCGCGCGAGCCCGTGCGGAGCTCGCCGAAGACTCGGCGCGCCAGCAGGCGCCCGCGTCCGGGACCGCAGCCGGCAGTCAGGCAGGGTGGACTCAGCTCGACATCGCGGCCGAGCGGGCACGCGTGCAGGAGCTGGACGCGCAGGACAAACAGTTGGAGCAACAGGCGAGCCAGAAGGAGCTGGCGCTGGAGGGCCTGGAGCACACGCGCGATTCGCTGGACGCGGAGCTCAAAGCCGCGCGCGCCGCCGAGGATGCCGCGCAAGCCAAGCTCGCCGACATCGAAGCCTCGTCCGCATTCCGCGGCGTGCTCCTGAAGGTGCTGGATCCGAGCATCGTTCCGCAGCGCCCCAGTTTCCCGAACATTCCACTGAATCTGGTGGTCGCGTTCGTGTTTTCGCTGTTCGCGAGCGTGGGGTTTCTCACGCTGCGGTTCGCGTGTGCGCGGATCGAGCGAGCGCACGCCGATCCGGTCTACAGTCTCCGGCAGTGACCCGAACCCTCCTCAAGCCCGCGCTTGCGCCCCTTGCCTTGGGAGGCTGGGCCGCAGCCGCGGCGCTGGTTCCGGGGCCGGCGCCGAAACTCGCGCTGGCGGTTGTGCCCCTGCTGGCGGCAGCGTTGTGGTGGATGATCCAGCAGCCCTCGCGCTGGATAGCGCTGTTCTTCTTCTGTTTGCTGCTGACTCCGCCGCTGCCACTCCCGTTGGGCGATTCCGGGGTTCACCTGGCTCCGCTCGCTGCGGGTTTCGGCGTGCTCACGGGCGTCGTCTTCCTGCGCGGCTGGCGATCCATCGCTCATCCGGTGACTTTGGCCTTCGCGGTGTTTCTAGCGGTGTTGTTGGGATCGGCGGGGCTCGCCGCGTTGTATTCGGGCCTGGCGATCGGAGCCGGCAGCGCGGCGCGCGTTCTACTGTTCGCCATCGGTGTGTACGTTCTCGTCTTCGCGTTCGCGGGGCCGGGGCAAGACGGCGCGAGCGATCTCCGCACCGTGAGGATCCTGTTCTGTTTCGGCGTGGCGGCGGCGGCGTTTGCCTGCGCCGATTTCTATTGGCAATTGCCCGCCCCGGCAGGCTATAGCGATCAGTTCGTGTGGCTGGATGACGGCGTTCTGCGGCGCGCACAAGGGCTGTTCTATGAAGCAAGCACTCTCGGGAATATGTGCGCGTTCTTCCTCGTCATGATCGTGGTCGCGCTGTTTCGCAAGCGCGAGCAAGCGCCTTGTTCGCGTGGGACCCTGTTTTTCGGAGGGCTCCTTTTCGCCGCGGCTCTGATGTTTTCTTATTCGCGCGCGTCGGCATTCAACCTTGCCGTGGCTATGTGCGCGTTGGCCTGTATCCGCTTGCGCCGCTTCCGGCGCTCCTTCGTATGGTTGCTGGCTGCGGCCATCGCGGCCGGCGTTATGGTGAATATCGCGCTACCGTCCTTTTCCTCGAATTATTGGGGCCGCTTATTGGGTTCGTTCAGTTTCTTCTGGCAATCGCCGGACGCGGTGCTCTCCGGCCGGCTCAGCCACTGGCAAACGCTGCTCGAGTTTTTGGCTCGCGAACCGTGGCATGCGATCCTCGGCACCGGCTACAAGACTCTGCCGTATTCGAACTTCACCGGCGCGGCGGTCATCGCCGACAACACGTATTTAGACCTGTTAGTAGAAACCGGAATCGTGGGTTCAGCGGCGTTCCTGGTCCTGAACGCGGTGATTTTGAGAACCGGATGGCGCGCGCTGCGCTCTGCGAATCCCTCGGCAGCATTTTTCGGCGAGTGGATCTTCTGCTTCTGGTGCGGAGAGCTGGTGCAAATGTTTTCGGGCGACCTCATCACGTATTGGCGAGCGCTGCCACTGTACTTCTGGGTGTTGGGCGTGGCTGCGCGCGCGTCGCAGCATAACAATCAGGAGCCGGCATGAGACTGATGGTCCTGGATCAGTTCAGTGATTTCGGCGGAGCGCAGTTGTGTCTGCGCGACGTGCTGCTCGAAGCTCGCCGTCGCGGGTGGGAAGCGGAGGTGATGGCGCCAGGCAACGGGCCCCTGCTCGAATTCGTCCGTGATTGCGGCTTTGCCGCCCGCACTCTTCCGATTGCCCGGTACGCGACCAGCCGGAACGCCGTACTCCACGGTTTGCGCTTCGGCATCGGAATCATCCGTTGCGCCCGCGCGGTTCGGCAGGCTTTGCGCGATCGCCCCGCAGACCTGATCTACGTCAACGGCCCGCGCGTGCTTCCTCTGGTGACTGATGCCGGAGCGCCGGTGCTGTTCCACGCCCACAGCGTCTTGACTTCACGCGTGGCGCGCTCCATCGCCGTGTGCTGTCTGCGTCGAGCTCGTGCCTCGGCGCTAGCTTGTTCCGAGTTTGCCGCGCGTCCGGTGCGGGCCGCGTTCGCCGCGAATCGCGTGCGCGTGATTTACAACGGCGTGGCGGATTGTTTCCGGCCGCGAACCCCTCGTCCCGGCCCCGTGCGCGTCGGGCTGATCGGGCGTATCGCCCCGGAGAAAGGCCACCTGGACTTTCTGCAAGCCGCGCGATTACTCGCCGGCCGCCCGGATCTGCGGTTGTCAATCATCGGCGCAGCGCTGTTTTCCGATCGCGGATATGAACGCGCCGTTCGCTCTGTGGGTTCGCGCTTAGGCGTCGAGTTTTGCGAATGGACGGCCGAGATTGCCGAGGCTCTCGGCGGTCTCGACGTTCTTGCGGTGCCTTCGGGGGCCCAGGAGGCAAGCACGCGGGTCGTTGCGGAGGCCTTCTCGGCGGGCGTCTGCGTGGTGGCCTATCCTTCCGGAGGTTTGCCGGAACTGATTCGCGATGGACGCACGGGGCTGCTCACCACAAAGCGCGGCCCGGTAGAACTCGCCCAGGCGATTCAGACGCTGGCCGACGACGCGCTAATGCGTGCCCGGCTCACCGTCAACGCGCGCGCGGAGTGGGAAGCGCGTTTCACTGTTGAGCGGTTTCAGCGCGAAGTGTGCGACCGGATCGAGGCCGAGGCAGGCGCGCCAGTGCTCTCGCCCAACGCATCCCGTTCCGGGCGAGAGGCGCCAGCGCCCGCGCGTGATGCCACCCGCGCTTGACGAGAAATGCGGCGCCTACTAGGCGGCGCTTAAGACGCAACCGCAAGTCCGGCGACGCTACGTGCACGTCGGCGATGTAGGGATGGACGCGCCTCGGAAATAAGCGCCGCCAGACAACTTGAAAGCGGTCGTGGAACCGATCGAGTAAACACAGATGCAGGAACAGTTCGTCTTTGTTGGGACGCTCCAGCGCCGCAAGGGGTGAAAACGAGAAGAGCTCGAACCAGCGCTGCACTTCCGCCGGCAAAGCGCTCATCAACTCCCGCATTACAGGATTCGCTCGGCAGCCGAACCATTCCACCGCCAACCGGCCGACGATGGTTTCGGCGAGCGGCAACGGTCGGAGATCGCGCCAGTCCCGCCAAAAACCGTCGTCCTCCGCCGTTCGGTGGAGAAAATGGGCCACTTCATAAACGTGATACGCGCGAGTGTCTCCGCGCAGCAGATGGCGCAGCAGGTGCCACGCAGCATAGGAGAAGCCGTCTGCCGGATGTAGCGTTTCATATGCGAACGAACTGCTTTGCCGCACCTGCCTTCGCTCCCAGAAACCCTCCGGATTTGAAACGGAGAATCGCTCCGTAGCGCGATCCCAGAAGCGGAAGTGAAGCTCGATCGTGATGGGGATATCGGGATCGTAATAGTCGTCCTTGGGACGCCATCCGGTTTTTAGAATCAGCGGCGGCAGGTGATCCATCAGATTTTCGCTGGCTCGCCCGAACGGTTCGTAGCCGAGTTCCATGAGCGCACGGTAAGCGCGTTCGATGTGCTCCGGCGGGCAGTAAAAATCGAGGTCATATTGCGGGCGGTGCCGAAGATCGGCGCAATACAGCGGGAAGTGCGAAAATCCCTTGAGCACCACGAATTCAATTTCGCGAGCGCGAAGAGCCGCAGCAAGAGTGAGGTACGTCTCTACGATCCGCTCTCGGCGGATTGCGTTGTTGGCCAGGTTTCCGTCAATCCGGGCTCGCACCCATCCCGGCAAAAACTCCCGGCAGCGCACGCCGAGCGGAAGGGTGAGCTGCGAAAGATCCGTGAGCCGCAGCAGTTTCCGCCATTCCGCGTCATTGACGTTCTGAAGACCGTCCGGCTGCGCGCCCGAGAAGCGCAGGCTTTGCAGCACCGTCAAGAGGGCACTCGGCATTTCTAAGCTCCACCAGCCAGGAGCGAACGCAGAGCGCGTTCCGCCAACTCGGTATCAGAGTAGTGCAAGCGAACCGCAGGCAATCGCGACAGCCGGTCCAGAGCGCGACCGTGCCGCGCCCGAAGCGAGGAGTCACCGAAGCAGATTCCTTCTTCTAGGGCGCTCCGGGCCTGCGTTTGCGATATGGGCTCGATCGACGCACGGGCTGCATGCGCCTCGCGTTCCAGAAAGACGAGCTGATGTGCCGTGCTCTCCACCGAGCAGACAAGGTTCAGTTCCGTCGGGTCGATCTCAATATCGGTTTTGCCGTTAGGGCGCAGCAGGCGCGGAAAACGAGCGAGCTCGGGAAACAGGCGTGCGGCTGTGTGCCGGAAGCGGATCTCGAATGGCCGCCCGGCGATGCGATAATCTTCACCGCCGCTCAGAACCGCCACGGCGTCGCCCGATACGAAGGTCCATCCGCTGCGCGCACAGGCGTACGCCAGACAGGTTTTTCCCGCGCCGGAAGCGCCGCACAAAATCACGCCCCTGCCATCGCGCGCGACGCAAGCCGCATGCGCGAACGCGGCATGTTGCGCTGCTATCATCACGTACACCAGTGGCTCCAGGAAATGATAGCGGAGGTAGGCTGCGTCCGCGGCGACGGTGCGCGTGATAGCGAGGTGGCCGAATCCGGCTCTGAGGTCTGCGTGAGCGAAATTGAAGCGGTCGGCGATGATCGAGAACAAGTGTTCTTGCCCGCGCAATGCCGGTGCTTCGCGCGGGAGCCCGTGCCCGGAACCTTCGCCGACGGTGGTCTTCACTCGCACCGGCGCACCGTCGAACAGTTTCGGGAAGCACGACCATGCGACCTTCGCGGCCTCCAGAGCCGGCTGATAGTTGGTGGCGATCCGCAGCGGAAAGCCCATCGGGTAATACTCGGCCTCAAAGGGTAGCGGAAGCGTGTATTGCAAAGGATCGTTGCGCTGGGCCGGAGAGGCGGGCATCAGCGAGCCTCCTTTAGGGTCCACGCGCGCGGCCCGAAGATCAGGCTCGCCATCGCAATGAATAGTAACGTCTGCGCCAGGGATGCCGCCAGCGCAATCCCCGCGACGCCGTAGCGATTCATCAGGACGTAGTTCAACCCGGCATTCACCGCTAGCGCGCCCGCCGACAAGGGCAGCAGCACTCGATTCGCCTGCAGCACCGAAAGCACGCGCATAAGAATGGTAATTCCGACGACCGACGGCATTTGCAGCAGAGAGCAGGCCTGCACCGCCGCGACGCCTCCGGTATCGGCCGCGGTAAACGCGCCGTGTTGCAGCGTCAGGCGCACGATGGGCGCCGAAAACAGGACGAACATCGCCGCGGCCACAGCGCTCGCCGCCGACGATCCGTATAACAATCGCCGCAGCGAATGTTTTAGTGCTCTCCAGTCCTGCTCCGCGGCCACGCGGGAGAATCGCGGCAGCACCGCGATTCCCAAAGCCGCCGGACCGATGGACATCAGCACGCCGGATAGCCTGGTCCCGTAGTTGAGCGCGGACACACTGCCCGGCCCAAGCCACGCAGCCATGGCCTGGCCAACTGCCAGTGCTCCTCCGCTCAACGCGCCGCTGGCCGCGAGATATCCGTACTCCTTCCGGAAAGAACGCATGCGGACATCTCGCCGCTCGCGGCGCGGCAAAACGGGGTAACCCGTGCCCCGCATCGCGACCCCGAGCAGAGCCATTTCGCCAAAGGCCCCCAACGTCGTGGCTGCGGCCAGCACCCAAGGACCTCGTTGAGCACCAATGAGTGTCGCTAGAGAGATCACCGCCGGTGTGAACACCGCCGTAAGCGCGGCTGCCGCGAACCTGTTTCGCGAATTCAGAACGGCCCGCCACACGTTGGCCACGGCGTTCGCGGGGATCACCGGAAGCATCAGCAACACCAGGCCTCCGACGGAGTTGTCTTTCACTAATTCCAGGACCGTGCCGATGGCCAAGGCCAGCGCCGCCGCGCTCATAAGAGAGAAGCGCAGGATCGAGCCGAGCAGCTTTGAATAGAAGGCCTGCGCGGCCGATAAACCGTGGCGATGCTTCAGCTCAATCAATCGTGGCACCGTGACCGGAACCAGGGCGCCGCAGAAGGTATCCGCGAGCACGGAGGGAATCAGAAACGCGAGCAGATAATTGTCCAGCGCCAGTCCGGACCCGAAAGCGCGCGCAACCGCTATCGACTTGGCGGCGCCGGCGATTTTCACCACGCCCGCGATCAGACTGAGCGTAACCGTGTCCCGCAGGAATCCCGACGCCCGGCGTTCGGCAGGACGCGCTTCAATGGACGGCGCAGACGTCATGCTTCCTCGCATTGCCTAAGCCCACGCGCGGCGTGCGTAACATAGCAGCGCGGAAGTTTCGTTCGAAGGCCGCTTCGGAGAATTCGCGAGCACGCTGCTGGAGTTCGAAAGAATTAAAGCGACCAGCGCATCTGTCAAACTCCCGCAATGCTCCCCCCAAAGCCTCTTCCGAAGGCTCCGCATACAATACGCCGCAATCCTCCGTGACAATTTCGGAAGCTCCTCCGCGCCCCAGCGCGATCACGGGCTTCCCGCTCGCCAGCGCTTCCACCATGGTGATGCCGAAGTCCTCCTCGCCCGGCATGAGAAACGCGGCGGCGTGAGCGTACAGGTCGCGGAGCTGTTCATCGTCTACACGGCCGCAGAATTCGATGTTTGGTGCGGCCGTGCGTTTCAGCTCGCGGTAGGAAGGCCCGTCGCCCGCAATCTTCAGCTTGCGGCCGTTGCGCGCGAACAGGCGCACCGCGTAATCCAGCCGCTTGTAAGGAACCAGCTCCGAGACAGCGAGAAAATGATCCTGAGGAGGCGCGCTATAAAACGAATGAACCGCCACAGGAGGGTACACCACGCGCGACTTGCGCCGGTAGGTTTTCCAGATGCGCCGCCGGATATTACGGCTGTTGGCGATGAAGCGATCCACACGCGCGGCAGTGGAATAATCCCAGGTGCGCAAGTAACTCGAGAATGGCGCAAACAGCGCACGGCTCAGCGCGCTCCTGCAAAATTCCGCGCGATAGTCGGGGTACATCTCCCACAGATAACGCATCGGCGTGTGGCAATAGCACAGATGACGCGTCGCCGCCGATGCAATCACGCCCTTGGCAGGGCCGGATTCGCTGCTGATCACCAAGTCGTAGCCGCGCAGGTCGAAACTCTCCAGAGCCATCGGCATCAAGGGCAGCAAGGAGCGATAAAGACGCCGCAGCGGATTCAAGCACGACGCCGTAACTTTCTTCGAGCGGATCAATGGCGACACTGCTTCCGGCTCATAGAAGAGCGTGAAGATATCCGCACCAGGAAAAATGCGGCACAGAGCCTCCAAGACCTTTTCGCCGCCGCGAGTTCCCAGCAGCCAGAAGTGAACCAGCGCGACGCGGCCCGGCGCATCTGTGCGATCAGTACGCATCCGAGCCTCTGAGCACGGCGGGAATCGTGCGCCACAGAATCCGGAGATACAATCCAGGCGAAGGATGAGTAGCAAACCACACGTCCAACCGCAGCCGTTGCGCATAACTGAGCCGGTTGCGCCCCTTCATCTGCCACAAGCCTGTCAGCCCCGGACGCAGCTCCAGCACTTGGCCGGCTGAGTCACCGTAGTGCTCTTCGAGCTCCTCCCGCGTGATCGGCCTTGGACCTACCAGCGACATCTGACCGCGCAGCACATGATAGAGTTGCGGGAGCTCATCGATTGAAAAACGCCGGCAAAACGCCGCGAATCGGCTGGTGACACGCTTATCGCCGTCGCTTTTGTCAACCGGGACCGAATTGGAGACGTTCTCAATCGCGAATACAGGTCCCCAAGGTTGCCGCGGCTCCCACATGGTGCGCAGCTTGAGCAAAGGCAGCTTTTCGCCGCGCCAGCCGACGCGCGTGTGCCGCACCAGCGGACTCCTACGCCCCAGCAGCACGATGACAACGCAGGCCGACAACAACAACGGGAGCGAGATCAGCAACGCCAGGCCCGCTAGCAGCGGCTCGATTCGATACACCGAATCCAACGCGTTAGGCCGCGGCTTGGCAGCGCGCTTCAATGTAAGAACTTGTTCAACGGTAGGTGTCACGGATCGAGGTTGGCCCAATCGCTTAGACCCGCTCTGATACCCACGGGAACGCGCGTGTAACCGGTCCTGTTCCAGCCGGAACACCGCCCCGTCTAACACAACAGTGGAGCCTTCCGGCGCGCCGTTCCGCGGAGCGCCCACGGCCCAGATACCATGCGGCCGAAAAAAGTCGTCTTCTTCTTTCCCGCTTTCTCCAGCCAGGAGGCCACCGCTCCGTTGGGAATTCTGGCGGTGTCCACGCCCCTGCTCCGCGCCGGTTATCAGGTGCGCATCGTCGATTCCACCATCACGCCGAACTTCCGCAAGCGTGTGATCGAAGAGTTGGAGGACGCGCTGTGCTTGGCCGTCTCGCTGGTCACCGGACCCATGATCAAGGAGACGGTTCAGATTGCGCGCGAAGCCAAGCGCCTCTATCCGGACAAGCCCGTGATTCTAGGCGGCTGGCACCCGTCGTTGCTGCCGGATCAAACGCTCGCGGCCGAATATGTTGACGTCGTCGTGAAGGGGCAGGGCGAAGACGCCATGCTCGAAATCGTCGAGCGCATTGCGGCGGGCGAGTCTGTGCGCGGCGTGAAGGGAGCCGGATACAAAGAAGACGGCTGCTTGGTGTTCAATCCCCCGCGAGCGTTGAAGCCCATTCGCGAACTTCCGCCCAAGGCCTACCATCTCGCCGATTTTGACGCCTACCAGCGCGTCTCCGGCCGGCGCTGGGCCATGTACACCTCCAGCCTGGCGTGTCCCTACAACTGCGGCTACTGCACCAACGACGGCGTCTATGGGCGCAAGTGGAATGCGCTCGATCCGGAGCAGGTGGTTGAGGAAACCACGGACCTGGTGTCGCGCTACGGGCTCGAGCTGCTGTGGATCGTCGACGACAACTTCCTGGTGGATCGCGATCGCGCGCTCGGCATCGGCGAAGGCTTGGTGCGGCGCGGTGTCAAATTCAACTGGAGCATTCAATCCTCGACCAACTTGGTCTGCCGCTTCAGCGTGGCCGAACTGAAACTGCTCAAGCGCGCCGGTCTTTCGCAGGTTTCGCAGGGCGCGGATTCTGGATCGCCCAAGGTGATGAGGCTGATGGACAAGACGTTCCAAAAGCTGGAGACCATTCATGAAGCCGCGGCCAAGTTGACGGCGGCGAGCATTCGTCCTTCCTTCAACATGATCTTCGGTTATCCCGGCGAAGGCGAGGCCGAGCGCCGCGAATCCATCCAACTCATCATGGATATCTGCCGGCGCTATCCCGGCGCCGAATTCTGGACTAACATCTTCACGCCCTATCCCGGCTCGCCGATTATGAAGCGCGCCTTTGAATTGGGCATCGACGTGCCCAAAAGCCTGGAAGGCTGGGTGGATTTTTTCCCGCGCTATACGGTTTTGCCATGGCTCAAAGGCCGCACCCACCGCAACGTGCAAACCATGCGCGAGTATTTGCGCGTCGCGTTCAACCGCGTGCCCATCGGCATTCGCCGCAGGAACCTGTGGCAGCGTGCCGTGCATGAGGCGATCGGCGCGCCCGCGCGCTGGCGTTTGGATCACAACGTCTATTCGTTCCCCTTCGAGTTGTGGCTCAAGGACTTCGTTAACCGGTGGGCGGAAGCGCCGAAAGCCAAAGTGGACGCGCACCGTCTGGAAGCCGAGGCGGTTACATGCTAGCCCAGGGCGGGTCAAAGAAAGTCCTGCTGTTTCTCCCGCCGTATTCGGGCAAGGTTCTGGGTCCGCCGCTCGGATTATTGAGTCTGGCGGGAGCCTTGCGCCAAGCCGGCTACACGCCGGTGATGATTGACGGCGCCCTCGACCGCGATTACATGAAGCGAATCGCCGAGCATGCCGCGGATTGCCTGTGCTTCGGCGTTTCTCTGCTCACCGGGCCCATGATTCGCGAAGCGATCGCAGCCAGCCGCTTCTTCCGCTCCTTGCGCCCGGATGCGCCCATTATTTTCGGAGGCTGGCATCCCAGCCTGCGTAGCGCCGAAACATTACGTGAGGATTTTGTCGATGTCGTCGTGCGTCATCAAGGCGAGCAAACGCTGGTGGAGATTCTTCAGCGCGTCGAAGCGGGACGGGATCTGGATCTGGTCGCGGGCTGCTGGTTTAAACGCGATGGCCGCATGCGCATGAATCCCGACCGGCCTTCGACGCCGCTCGCGCAATTGCCGCGCCCCGCCTACGACCTTGCGGATTTCGACGTCTACCAGCGCTCGACTGGCGGGCGCAAGCTCCCCTACGCCACCAGCATCGGCTGCCCCTACGCATGCAATTACTGTACCGACATGGTCTTCTACAACCGCCGCTTTAACGCCTATGAAGCGGAGCACGTAGTTACGGAAATGGCCGCGCTTGCGGAGCGCTTCCGCCTTACCGATATCGCGCTGGTGGATTCGAATTTTCTGGTGGACGTGCACCGCGCCGCTGCGATCGCGGAGGGCATCGCTCGCCAACCGGTGCGCTTTCATTGGTCCTTTCAAGCCTCCACCGATCTTTTGTGCCGCCTCACAGACGAGCAAGTGGAACTGCTGGCAGCGAGCGGCGTGAATCACATCGGCTTCGGAACCGAGTCCGCGTCGCCGGAGCTCCTGGAACGGATGAACAAGAGCCACCAGCGCATTGAAGACATCGCGGAGGCGGCTCGCAAGTGTGCGCGTGCCGGAATTCGTATTACCCTGAACCTGATCTTCGCCTATCCGGGCGAGCGGGAATGCGATCGCCGCGAAACCTTGCGTGTAATGGGCGGGATCGCCGCCCGCTACAGTAATGTCACCTTCTCACCCAACGTGTTCACGCCGTTTCCCGGCATCCCCATCTGGCCGGAGCTGATTCAACGCGGCGTGCGCCAGCCGCAATCGCTCGCCGAATGGGCGGATATCGATCTCGGCTCGAATCATCTGCCGTGGTTGCGGGGTCCGGCTTTCGCGCAGCTTCGCCGGGGCATCGCCTACTTCCTGCTGTCGAATGAACTGGGCAAGGCCGGACTAGAGGCGCATTCCGCTTTTACCCGGCGTCTCTTCTCCTTCCTGCGGCAGCCGCTGCATTGGCGCTTGCGGCATCACTTCTTCGCGCTGCCGTGGGAGCTATGGCTGTCGGTGGCGCAGCAATGGCTGACCATGCGGCGTTCGCTGCTGACAGGTCAGCCCTTAAGCCGCGGGTTGAACGGGGAGGCGTAAGCGCGTGGCCGAAGTTCTCCTGACTCATAGCAATCACGTCTATTCGGATCCCAAGCAGGCGGCGAAGATGCAGCCCTATCCCCCGCTCGCAACGCTGCTGGTGGCCGCTGTGTTGGAGCAGAACGGCATCAGCGTAGCCTTGTTCGATCCCACTCTTGCGGATTCGCCCGAGCGCGAATTCGCAAAGGCACTCGAAAACCACCAGCCCCGCTTGGTCATGGTCTGCGAGGACGATTTCAACTTTCTTTCTAAGATGTGCCTGGCGCGCAATCGGGAACTCTCGTTCAATGTGGCGCGCGCCGCGCGAAATTGTGGAATTGACGCTGTGGTTCACGGCTCGGACGCTTCGGATCACGCGGCGGCCTACCTCGCCGCTGGGTTCACCGCCGTTGCTGTCGGCGAACCGGAGAGCACTCTGCTGGAGCTCGCGCAGGGCAGTCCGCGGAACGCTATCGCCGGCCTGGCCAATCGCTGTGAGCAAGGCGTGCACTACAATATTCCGCGCCGTGTCCACGAAGAGCTGGATGCCCTGCCGCTGCCCGCGTGGCATCTGGCGGACATCGGACGGTACCGTGAGGCCTGGCTCGCCGCCCACGGCTATTTCTCGTTGAACCTTGCCTCTAGCCGCGGTTGCCCCTATCGCTGCAACTGGTGTGCGAAGCCCATCCACGGAAGCCACTACCACGCACACTCGCCGCGGCGGGTAGCGCGCGAAATGCTGGAGCTCAAAAACCGCTTCCATCCCGATCACATCTGGTTTGCCGACGATATCTTCGCGCTTTCGCCGCGCTGGACCCATGAGTTCGCGCGCGAGGTGGACTGCGCCCGAGCCTGGACGCCGTTCAAAATGCAATCGCGCTGCGACCTGATGACTCGCGATACGGTCGCGGATCTGCGGCGCGTGGGCTGCGAGGAAGTTTGGATGGGAGCGGAATCCGGCTCCCAGCGCGTGCTTGACGCCATGGATAAAGACATTCGCGTGGAGGAGATCTATGCTGCGCGAGAGAACCTTCGGGCCAACGGCATCCGCGCGTGCTTCTTTCTTCAGTTCGGTTATCCGGGCGAGAACTGGGCGGACATCGAAGCCACCCTTCAGATGCTCCGTGAGACTACGCCTGACGATGTCGGCGTTTCCGTCTCGTATCCTTTACCCGGCACCAAGTTCCACCAGATTGTCGCGGCTGGAATCGGCGCGAAAGCGCACTGGCGGGACAGCGCGGACCTCGCCATGATTTTCAGGGGCGAATTCTCGACGGCATTTTATCGCGCTCTTGCCGAGGCAGTGCATGCCGAGGTTCGTGGCTGGCCCAGCGCTGCTGGCGCTTGGGCGCAGGTCGAGGCGCTGCGTTCGGCCGAGGATGCCGAAGCGGTGGTCGCGTAATGCGCCTGCTGCTCACTCACGCTTACTTCCTGGCCGAAGACGCGAAAGAGCAGCACATCATGAAGCCTTACCCGCCGTTGGGGCTTCTCTATTTGTCTTCACATCTGCGCGCGCAAGGCTTTGAGTGCGAGGTTTACGATTCCACCTTCGGCTCGCGCGAAGAGCTGTTCCGGTTGCTTGACGAAAATCCCGCCGGCGTTCTCGGCATCTACGTTAACCTGATGACCCGGGCCAACGCCCTGGCTATCGCCGCGCGTGCCCGGGAACGTGGATGGATGGTCATGCTCGGTGGTCCCGAGCCGGCAAACTACGCGGCCGAGTATCTCGCTGCCGGAGCCGACGTAATCGTCGCGGGCGAAGGCGAACTCTCGGTCGAGCGCCTGATGCGCGCGAATTTCGATCGCGCCGCGTGGCCCTCCATCCCTGGCTTGATCTTCCTCGAAAACGGCGGCCTCAGCGAAACGGGACCCGCGGAGCTCCTGCGCGACCTGGATCGCCAACCGTGGCCGGACCGTGAGCGCATCGACTTGCCGCGCTACCTCCAGACCTGGCGCACCCATCACGGTATGGGGTCGGTTTCCATGATCACCGCGCGCGGCTGTCCGTATCGCTGCAATTGGTGCAGCCACTCCGTGTACGGCCACACCCACCGGCGCCGTTCGCCCCGCGCCGTAGTGGATGAGATTGAATGGGCGCTGGGACGTTATAACCCGGAAATGCTGTGGATGGCCGACGACGTCTTCACGATTCATCACGGCTGGCTCGCCGAATACGCCGCCGAGATGCGGCGCCGTGGCATCCGGATTCCGTTCGAGTGTATCACTCGTGCGGACCGCTTGAATGAAACAGCAGCCTCAATGTTGGCGGAGCTCGGCTGTATGCGCGTCTGGATCGGCTCGGAGAGCGGCTCGCAACGCATCCTTGATGCCATGGAGCGGGGCGTCACGGCCGAACAAGTCCGCCGCGCCGTTGCATTGGCGCGCGCGAACGGCATTGAGACCGGCATGTTCCTGATGTGGGGTTACGACGGCGAACAGATTTCCGACGTCGAGGCCACGGTGGAGCACGTTAAAGCCTGCCGTCCCGATATTTTCTTCACCACCGTTTCTTATCCCATCAAAGGCACTCCCTACTTCGAGAGAGTCCGCGAACGCCTGGTCTCGATCGAGCCGTGGATGCAATCGAGCGACCGTAATGTCGCGATCGCGGGCCGCCACTCTCGCGCATTTTATAAGCGGGCCGACGAACTTTTACGCACCGAAATGGCGCTGCATCCCGATGCCGCGGCGATCCATGCGGCTCGCCAGGCTTTGCATGCGGCCTCCGCGGAGGTGGAAGCGTGAGCGCGATTACTCTTGCTTATTTCGACCGTTTGGCCGAAAGCTATGACCATTCCTGGACTAATTCTCCCGTCGGGCGTTTGCAGCGCGAAGCAGTGTGGCGCGAGCTCGATCATCTGATCGGCCCAGGCGATCACGTTCTCGATCTCGGCTGCGGAACCGGGGAAGACGCGCTTCACTTTCACAGGTTCGGTGCGGAAGTCGATGCCATCGACGGGTCGCAGCAAATGGTCGAAGCGGCTCGGCGAAGGGGTGCGCCCGCGCGGCTCTTGCGCATCGAAGAAATCGCGTGCCTCCACGGCAGCTACGACGCCGTCCTTTCCAACTTCGGAGCTCTGAACTGTATCGCCGATCTTGCCGTGCTCCGCGAGCCGCTGCGTGAGTTGATTCGGCCCGGGGGCATTCTGGCGATTTGCGTGCTGAACCGCTTTTGCCTGTGGGAGAGCGGCTACTACGGACTACGAGCGGAGTTCAGCAAGGCCGCACGCAGATGGAGCGGAGAAATCGAAACATCTTTGCTAGAAGCATCCTCGGGACTTCGCGTGTTTTATCCCACGGTGCGAAAACTTCGCAATGCCTTCGCTCCCGGCTTTCGATTGATCCGCGACGTCGGCATTGGCATCGCTGTCCCGCCATCGTACATCACCGGCCTTCCTTCACGCGTGCTGGACCGCTTGGCTACATGGGACAAAAAGATCGAGCGGAGCAGACTTGGCCGCGCCCTCGGCGACCACCGCCTGCTCATCTTCACACGAAGCCGATGATCATCCTGCTCCATCCCCGAGCCGTCAAGCCGCACAACCGCCGTTTCCCGCTGGCGATTCTCTCCGTCGCTGCCGTGCTGGAGGGACGCGACCAGTATCAGATCGTCGACGGAAATCTCGATCCCGCACCCGCCGCGACCGTGCACCGTCTCGCATGCGAGCATCGCGTCGAGCTGCTGGCCGTCTCGGTCATGCCCGGCCCGCAGATGGTCTCCGCGGTCGCACTGTGCCGCGAATTCCGTGAAAAGCATCCCTCCATTCCAATCGTCTGGGGCGGCTATTTCCCATCGCTCTATGCCGACACCACGCTCAACGCCGCCTACGTCGACTTTGTTGTTCGCGGCCAGGGAGAAGAGACAATCGTGGAATTGCTCGAAGCCTTGCGCGGCTCGCGAGCGCTCACTGATGTGCGCGGCCTCTCCTTCAAAGATGCTTTTGGCCTTCACGTTCACAACCCGGAACGGCCGCTCCGTTCGCCCAACGATTTTCCCTGGCTGCCGTATCATCGCCTGGGACCTATCGAACGTTATCTGCTGCCCACTTTTTTGGGCCGCCGCACCGGAGTCCATCACGCCAGCATCGGCTGCCCATTTCGCTGCCAGTTTTGCGGCGTGGTGCCGATTTTCGACGGAAGGCAAAAAGCCGAGTCCCCGGAGCGAACCGCCGAGATCCTCACCATGCTGCAGCGCAACTTCGGCATGGATGCAGTCCAGTTTTACGACAACAATTTCTTTCTCAATGAAACCCACGCGCGCAAACAAGCCGAACTGCTCACTCCACTGAAGCTTCGTTGGTGGGCGGAAGGCCGCATCGATACGTTTCTGCGTTACTCCGACACCGCCTTGCGCGAAATTCGGGACTCCGGCGCAACCATGATTTTCTTCGGGGCCGAATCCGGGTCAAACGAAGTGCTTGCGCAGATGAACAAGCGCATTACGGCGGAGCAGACGTTGGAACTCGCTGCCCGCATCCGCAAGTTCGGAATCATTCCCGAGTTTTCCTTTGTGGTCGGCAACCCCAATGCACCCGCGGAAGACACTCGCGAGACCATCGGCTTTGTCCGCCGGATCAAGCGCCTTAACCCTGACGCGGAGATCATTGTCCAGCACTACATTCCGACTCCTCATCCCGACGGCATGTACGGAGCAATCGATGGCAAAATCGACTTCCCACGGACACCCGACGAATGGGCCACCGAGCAGTGGCTCAACTTCACTATTCGTCACGATCCACATCTTCCGTGGCTTCCGGGACGGGTCAAGCGCCGCATCGACAATTTCGAGTTGGTGATCAATTCGCGCTGGCCCACGGTGCAGGATATCCGTCTGCCCCGCTGGGGCCGCGTGTTGCTCAAATCTCTCAGCAGTTGGCGCTACGCCACCGGCTTTTACGATTTCCCGCTGGAGCTGGCTTGGGCCGGCAAATTCGTTTCGCTACGCAAGCCGCGTTGGGAGAGCTTATGACCGTGCTCGACGTCGAGGCAGCGTATCGGCTTTGGTCCGCCAGCTATGACAGCGGCCCCAATCCGTTGCTCGCACTGGAACGCCGGATGCTGGCAGGCCGTCTGACGATCACGCCAAAGACCCGTTTCCTCGATCTCGCGGCAGGTACCGGACGCTGGCTGGAGTATGCGCTGGAACTCGGCGCTCGCGGATCCGGGGTCGACCTTTCGGCGGAGATGCTCGCCATCGGCGCGCGAAAAGGAATGCGCGGCCTTTTGGTTCAAGCCGACCTTAGCGCGCTTCCCTTTCCCGCTCATTCATTCGACCTTGCCGTGTGCTCTTTTGCACTGGGCTACCTCCCTTCACCGCAGGCCGCGTTTCACGAGACGGCGCGAGTGTCACGCCGCGTCATCGTCAGTGATCTTCACCCGGACGCAGTTCGAGCCGGCTGGGCTCGATCCTTCCGCACCGGCGACCGCGCGTATGAAATCGCCAGCCATCACCACGCCCGGTCCTTCTTGAATGCCTGCGCGCGCGCGGCCGGCTTCCGTTCAACATGGCAGTTCGAAGCCTCCTTCGGTGAACCGGAGCGCGTTATTTTTGAGCAGGCCGGCAAAGGCGCCGCATTCGAAGCCGCGCGGCAAGTGCCTGCGATTCTCGTCTCCTGCTGGACCCGCCCATGAAGATCACTGGCGCAAGGATCGCATTGAGCGCGAACGAGTCCGAACGGCGCGATTTCATCATTCGCCAAGGCCGCATCCGTTTCGAGACGGCATCGCGGCCGGACGACCCGGGCGTCGATCTCGGCGGGCTCCTGCTCCTGCCGGGCTTGATCAACGCCCACGATCATCTCGAGTTCAACTTGTTTCCGAAACTAGGCAGCGGACGTTATCCGAACGCCAAAGCCTGGGCGGATGATATTTATAAGCCCCGCGATTCGCCGGTTCGCGAGCATCTTGCTCTTTCCAAATGTGCGCGCCTGGTGTGGGGCGGCCTTAAAAACGTGCTCAGCGGCGTCACCACCGTCGCGCACCACAATCCCGTCGATCATTCCGCCTTCAGCGCGAATTTCCCGGTGAAGATCCTGCGGCAAATGGGATGGGCACATTCACTCGATTTCAGCCCCGACCTTATCGAAAGATTTCGCGCGACCCCTTCGGAGTGGCCGTTTCTGCTGCATGCCGCTGAGGGTACCGATGAAATCGCCCATTCAGAGATCGGCCGTCTGGACCAAATGGGGATGCTCTCGGAAAGAACCGTCTTAATTCACGCGATCGGGCTGGATCGTCCCAGGCTGGAATTGCTTAAAACACGGCGCACGGGAATTGTCTGGTGCCCCGGATCGAATCTTTCCGTCTATGGCCGCACATTGACGCCGGATGTGCTTCGTTCCGGGGTGAGCATCGCTCTCGGGACCGACTCCGCGATGACCGCTCCGGCGGATCTCATCGGCGAACTTGAACTCGCTAGCCGCATTTCCGGTCTCGATTCCGCGGCACTGTACCAAATGGTCACCACGCGCGCCGCGCGCCTGCTCCGCCTCCAAAACGGCCAGGGGGAACTGCGCGACAACGGCGTCGCGGATTTGATCGCGGTGAAGGATTATGGCCAAAGCCCGGCCGAAGCTTTGCGGTCTACGATTCCCGAGTTGGTCATGGTGAACGGAGCTTTCCGGCTTGTCTCCCCCGGTGTTCGCGAACGTGTCACCCGGCTTGCGCCCGCCCTGCTCCACTCGATCTCCCTCGAAGGCCGAGGCCGCTGGTTCACCGATGTCGATGTCGCCTCGCTTCACGCTCAGACACTTCGCGCGCTTGGCCCGGATTACAAGCTCGCCGGAAAGCGGGTCTCGCCGTGAGGATTGAGCGGCTCCCGGTATTGGTTTTGAATCCGCACAGCCGTTGCAATTGCCGCTGCGCGATGTGCGACATCTGGAAAACCACCGAGGTGCGCGAGTTAACTGAATCCGACCTCGAACGGCAAATCGAAAGCATTCGCCGCCTTCGTGTCCAATGGATCGTCTTCTCCGGAGGTGAGCCGATGATGCACTCGAATCTCTGGCGCTTATGCACTTTGATTCGCAGTGAAGGCAACATCCGGGTAACCTTGCTCACCTCCGGTCTTCTACTTTCGCGGAATGCGGGGCCGATAGTGGAACATGTCGACGATGTCATCGTTTCACTGGATGGGCCGCTGGTTGTCCACGACTCCATCCGTGGCGTTCCTGGCGCATTCCAGCTGCTTTCCAATGGAGTGAACCAGATTCGCGCGCTGAGCCCGCGATTTCCGGTCGCCGGACGATGCACCGTGCAGCGCGGCAATTTTCGACAGTTGCTGGCCACGATGGATGCGGCCGCGGCGCTGCGCCTCAACTCGATTTCCTTCCTCGCCGCGGACCTGGAATCTTCGGCGTTCAACCGGCCTTTCGCGTGGCCGGCCGAGAAGCGGGCGCAGGTCGGCCTTGATTCCGCGGAAGTCTCGGCGCTCGAGGCCGAAATCGAAGCGCTGATCGCTCGCGGGGAATGCCGGAGTTTTGTGCTGGAATCGCCCGCCAAGCTCCGTCGCATCGCGCGCCACTTCCGCGCGCACTTGCAAGAGATCGCGCCCGTTGCGCCCCTCTGCAATGCGCCCTGGAATTCCGCCGTGGTGGACGCGGATGGCTCCGTGCGGCCGTGTTTCTTTCACCGCCCCATCGGGAACCTAAACTCCGGCCAGCCACTCGAAGAGATCCTGAACGGTCCCCAAGCAATCGCCTTCCGCGAGTCGCTAAACGTGCCGCGCAACCCGGTTTGTCAGAAGTGCGTGTGCTCCCTCCGCTGGACTCCCAAAAGCTCCTCCGTGCCGTTCCGCGCCTCAGCGTAACCGAGTCCAAGCCATAAGTGGACCCGCTGTCGCCGCCTGCGCCCCAAGCTGCGTATTTCGATTCCGGGGACAATGCCTGGATCCTGAGTCGCTTTGCCGATGTTCTGGCCGCGCTGCGCGAACCTGCTCTACAGCCGCAGGGAAGAAGCCTGGGCAAAAACGCCGGTAATGCGCGCGCCAACGTAGCCGCAGCCTTAGGAAACACGAGCCTTGCCGGGTGGCAGGCTCGAATCGAGGCTCTGGCTCAAGCGGCCATCGCTGGGCTGCCCGCGCACCGCCCCGTCGACCTCCTCAGCGAAGTGATCCGGCCGTGGACCCTGGAGATTGCGATCCTATCCCTGCGCGACGGCGAGCGTCGCGGTCAACGTTTGCGTAGTGTTCTGCGAAGCCGCGCCACCGCCACCGGCCGGTTCAGTGGGAGCCGCGCTCTCGCCGCCGCGCGTTTCGAATTTTTCTTCCGCAAGCACCCCGGCGAAAAGTCCGCCTGCATCGGCATCTCGGAAACGCTGCCTGCATTTCTCGCCAATGCGTGGTTGGCCCTGCTCCAGCACCCCGCCCAATTGGCGCTCCTGCGTGAGCGCCCCGAATCGATTCCCTGCGCCATTGAAGAACTGCTGCGTTACGCGGGTCTGGTTCACTCGCTAACGCGCCGCGCGGCTTCAGATGTGAGCTTGGCCGGTGTCTCGATCGCACCGGGCCAGCGCGTGATTCTGAAACTCACCTCCGCCAACCGCGATGCGCAGCAGTTCCCTGATCCGAATTGCCTCGATTTTGCACGCCGGCCTTCGGGCCACCTGGCGCTCGGCTACGGAGGACACTCCTGCGTCGGCGCACTGCTGCTTCGCCTGGCTGCCGCTGCCATTACGCGCCCATTCTTGGAAACTTTCGCCGCCGCTAAGATCCACGGCAAGATCGAGTGGCGCTGGGGCCAAACCCTGGTCTCGCCGGCGGCCTTGACGGTCGCGAATTCACAGTGATTTTACATTTTGGCGACGCTTTCTTGGGGCGAGCCTCCGTAGATTGGAGCAAGATGCTTATGCGTATTCTTCCACTATTTTGCGTTCTCCCCGTTTGCGCCGTCCTGCTCTCTGAAGCGGCTGATGCTCAAGACTCCGCTACCGCGGATCAAGACGTCCAGCAGTTGGTCCGGGAGCTGAACCTCAGCTTCCCTGCGGATTCCTCCTCGGTGCTGTTCCTGGAACAAGGGGGAAAGCGGTACAAAATCGACGTGGCTGCGCGCAGCATCACGGAGGTGGGCGTCGCCGCGGAAGCCCCCGCTCCGCCGAGCGTTTTTGTTCCGGTGGCCGCGCAGCAGACCGCTCCCGCGCCGGTAGCTCCGCAAGCGGCGTCTCAGCCTGCCCCGCAGGCCTCGGGCGAAGCGCTGTTCCAGACCAACTGCGCTCGCTGCCATGGCGCGGACGGCAGGGGCATCCCTTCTATCGGTACACCCAATTTTGTCAGCGTAGGCGTAGATCCCGCGCACGCTGCCGTTGTCATCCGTAGCGGTAGGTCTGGCAAGATGCCCTCTTTCACCGGCCGCCTCTCCGATGCCGAAATAGCGGCGGTCTCGCAGTATGTGGCCAGCCTCGCTACAAACGCGGCGCCCACCCTCGAAACCAACCCTAAGGTCTATAAACCCGGTGACGACGTTTTGTTCAGCCTTCCCACCGGCCGCCCGGTGAATGCCGGCTCCTTGAGCGTCAACTTCTCGCACCGTTATCCCTACGATCCCGCATTTCAAGGCGAAGACCGGGGCGGCATCTTGTTCGGGCTCGACGATTTTGCGCTGGCCTCGTTCGGCTTCCGCTACGGCATTACCGACAGGCTCTTCGTGGACGCGTTCCGCTCGCCTTCCTTCATCGGACGCCCCATCGAACTGATGACCGGCTACAGCCTGCTCTCGGAACAAAGGTCCGCGCCGTTTAACCTGATGGTGCGCGTTTCGGTGGATGGCCAGAACAACTTCCGCAAGAACTACACTGAAAATATCGAGGGGATCTTCTCCCGCAGCCTGTCGCATCGCGCGCAGATATACGTGGTGCCCACCGTCTCTTTCAACGACCGCCGTCTGGTGCAAGGCGCTCTCACTTCCAGCGGCATTCTCGATTATCCGGGTGTCAACGCCTTCTCACTCGGCGCCGGCGGAGCGCTCGATATTCGCCCAACGGTCGCGCTGGTGGCCGAGGTCATTCCGACGCTAGCCGGCGCGGACCAACTCGGCATCCACCGTCCGGCATTTTCCTTCGGCATCCAGAAGAAAATTTACCACCACGCTTTCACATTCGGCGTCACCAACAGCCCGGGCGTTACGGTCTCGCAAAGAGCGGGAACCGACGCCACGTACTTAAACAATCCAAGCGGCGACATCTTCAAGGAAATGTTCTTGGGCTTCGATCTGATGCGGCAAATTCACTAGCGCGCAGCCTTCAGCGGACAGCAATCGGCTTTCAGCCATCAGTAATCAGCCTCAGCTTTTAGCTGGTAGCTGTCTGCTGATAGCTGTTGGCTTTCTACTTCTTGGCCGCGGCCTCTTCCTGATCCTCGTTCGCAGCCGTATAGCAGTCCAGGTTCAGGATCTGGTCGAAGGGAGCCAGTACCAGGGTCTGCTTCGGCACCACCCAGGGCTTGGTCAGCACCTTGGGATCTTCGGCTGTCGCCTCGATCTCCATCGTGTTAGCGTTTGTGCGCGTATAGCGCTCGATCACGTGCAGTGCGTCGGAATGGAAAGAGACGCGCCCTTCCGCAGACATCCAGGTGTTGTCGGTGAAGTTCGTGGTGTCCACCACCAGAGTGTCGCCCTCCCAGTGCCCGATGGAATCGCCGCGGAAAGAGGGCGGCTGGTCGTCGTGGTGCGGCCTTCCGTCGATGGGAATGATTTGGAAGCCGTGGAAGGTTTCCGTCAGCAACACGACGAACTTGGGAGTCTGCACAATCTGCGCTACCGCGCCCACGTCGAACATTCGCACGTTCAGCGTTCCGAACGCAGTGGGCTGGCAGAGTAGCGTGGGATCGTCCTTATCGGCGAGGGTCTTCGCCTTGGCCTGAGCCTCGGGGTTGTACAAGCTCACAAAGGTTTGCGGCGCGGCGCCGCGTCCTCCGCCTCGCGCTGCCGCCGGAGTTCCCGGAGCCGCGCGTCCGCCGACGTCCGCCCCCCGCCACCATACTCCGGAGAGATCCGGATGGCCATCGGCGGTCCGAGGGATGCCGTTCTTCGCAATCCCGTTCGCCGGAGCCTGCGCCGCCAGCTTCGCCGTTCCCATGCACAACAAGGCGATGCTCGCGATGGCCGCCGCGAACAGTCCGCGGTCAACCCTGCGGGTCATTTGGCGTTCGGCCCCTCCTGCGGCCCGAACAATCCGTAGGTCTTGCCGTCCGCCGTGGTCAGCTCGCGCAGCATGCCACGGTACTGGCTGAGGTCGCGCCCGCGGAATCCCTTGATGGTGACCTCGGTTCCCGGTTTAATTTCGGAAGACTTGAAGCCGTTGCGGATCATGCCGCTGGGGGTGCCCGCTTCAAACGACCATTCTTCGATCTTGCCATTGGCGTCCTTGACGTCCACGCGGAACCAGGAATGTGGATTGCGCAGCAGCACTTCCTTGATCACGCCGTGAACCGTGATCGGCTGGTTCATGTCGTAGGATGCCGCGAACGAATGATGCGCCCGTGCCGGCGAGGCGGCCAGCGCCAGCAAACCCGCCGCCAAAGCGGCGAAAATCCCTTGTTTCATAAACCTCCTGCGATGCTCAAATCCAGCCCAAAATCCTAGCCCAAAATCCTAGCAATGTCGAGTATACACCTAGTTTTCGCCGTGTTCTACGGCAGGTAGTGCCTGAAAGGTGCGTTTATGGGAAAAAGCCTTCGAGTACCCATAGGAACAGAAACATCAGCAACCGGACCAAATAGCCGATGACGACACTGCCGACTATGACAAGCACGATTTGATAGAACTCTTCGTGCCACTCTTCCAGCCCATCGATAAGAAAGAAAGCTCCTGCAATCCATCCGAGGGCGACCCCTAGCCTGTCCATTCCGTTCCCGAATCGAGTGTTCATTGATTGATCCCCCAAAAACAGTCTATGCCTGTTGCTCCAGCAATTCTGAAAGCTCCCAAATGTGGTCCGCGATCCCCGCTTCCATTGCTGGAGTGACACGAAGCGTTTTGTGGATGCGGCAGAAGTTGTAGTAGGCGAACCACAGCATAATCATCGAGGCGTGGTTCTCCCACTTTTTGCTGAAGGCGTTCGTCAGCCGGGTGAAGCGGCGCACGCCCATGCGGAGCGAAAGATTGCTGCGCTCGACAATCGAGGTGCAGATGCGCTCAGGATCGGGCTGACCGTAAACTGGGACCACCTCCACGGACTGGACTTCGGCAGGGCTGTAGCGCTTCTCACCGTCTTGCGGGGTTCGGTAAACCTTGATGAGTTGAGCGAAGCCAGTCAGGCGGTCATGCAGTGTGGTGACGATGGCAGAGCGATACGGCACGAATCCATCGGTGGTCACTTGGAACGGCGTGTGTGCCGTCGCGTGCCGGACGCCTTCCACGAAGACATCCGTGGTCCGCTGGTCGCGCTTGCCGATAGCAATGTTCAAGACCAGCTTGCTATGACGCTCGATGGCGACGAAGGTGTAGCAGTCGCCCATGTTCTGATCGTCCTCGGGACGCACACGCTTTTCCTTCTTGCCGATGAAGCTCCAAACTTCGTCACACTCGATGTCGTGGCATTCGACGTTCCTGATCTTGCTGGCCATCACGCGCTCGGCCTTTTCTCCGGCCAGGGTGAGCGCCTTCATGATGGTGTTCTGATCCAAGCCAGCGATCCGCGATGTAGAGCGAATTGAGTTGCCCTCCAAAAGCATCTGGATGGCGGTCAGGATCTTGCCCTTGTCCGCGTACATTTCGCCCAACGTCAAGATGTGTGCTTCGGTGTAGGTACGCTTGCACTGGGAACAACGAAACCGCCGGAGGCCGTTCCTATGAAATCCGAACCTCTGGCATACTGTGTCGCATTCGCCGCATACAACAGATTCCACGGCTATTCCTTCGCTATGCTTGGTTCTTCCCATACACCAAGTATATGCTTAGGCGGGCATGCAGTCAAGATAAAAATGGGCAAAAGACTAAATTCCCATTATTTGTTCTTGACGAATGGGCCTGTGTCTGCTTGAATGGGAATTGAGGTAGGAATGCCATGGCGCAGGATGCAACTCAGTCAGTAGTAGCGGAAGAGCCCGAGAGTGAGAAGGAGGGGAAGTCGATACCGCGCGACAAGTCGACGATCCAATTCCCTTACCTTTCGCTTGAAGAGGCGATGATCATCGCAAAAGGCGTGCATGCTGTTGGCGGGAATACGTGCCAAGTTGACCAGCTAGCGGCGCATCTCAATCTCAGCCCCACAAGCGGACCTTTTAGGGTGAAGCTCAACACCACCAAAATGTTCGGCCTGATCACCTATTCAAGCGGCACGATAAGCCTCACCGCGCTGGGAGCGCGCATCTGCGATCCGCAGCAAGAGCAAGCCGCGAAGGCTGACGCCTTCATGCAGATTCCGCTGTACCAGAGGGTTTACGAGCAGTTTAAGGGAACTAGTCTGCCGCCTCCGGCAGGACTTGAGACCGCGATGGTAAACATGGGTGTCGCACCAAAACAAAAGGGCACCGCGCGGCAAATCTTCCATAGGTCAGCTCAATTCGCCGGGTTCTTTTGGTCGGGTCCAGGAAGGTTAGTGCAACCTCCGATTAAGGGAGGGACCGCTACCGCTCCGGTAACGACGGCGGAGCCTGTCACGACAGAGGTCGAGCGCGAGCCGGAGCGAGAACGTCGGAAGGGCGGCAGTGGTGGCGACGGCGGTGAAGGGGATTATCATCCGTTCATCGCCGGACTGCTCAAAACGCTGCCGCCCGCTGAATCCGAATGGTCAATGGACGCAAGGCGGAAGTGGCTGCAAGCAGCGTCTACTATTTTCGAGGTGATCTACAAGGATTCCGACAGCAAGGGGTCTTTGCGGATAGAGGTTCAAAAGGATTCTGCGAAGTGACTAAGCCGGACTTGTAAATTAGGATTCGCGGACCACCACTCCCCCACGGCTCCGCAAAGTATCTGCGGTCCAAACGCAGAAAACCCGCTAGCGGCTCAGGGTCCAAACCGTTCCGCTAGCGGGCTCCGTTTCAATAAATGCGCTCGTGGTGGAACTGGCCATACACAGCGGTCTTTAAAACCGCCGTCCTGTGAGAGGGAATTGTGGGTTCAAATCCCACCGGGCGCACCATTGAATCATTCGGCCTTAATCGGCCTTCTCCTTAGACCATCTCGCCTTTGCTGCTTGCGATGCTATAGCCTTCCGCTCTTCCGCAGTGAGCCTCTCGGCTCGAATCTTTCCGCCCTTCGATCCACCCAGCTTCCCCAGCGCAACAGCCGCAGGGTTCTTCACCTTGACCGGCGCTGGGAAAAACACCACGTTTTTCTTCGCTGGCTTCTCCGGCTCGGCTACCGCAATGCTTAGGCGTACAGGCACTACACGATTATGCGGTCTGACTGGCCAAATCGTCAACCAGCAAAAGAGCGGTCTTGAGCAGTTCCAGGCTCCGCTCAGTCCGGTTCTCCGGCATCGGTGTGGTGGTAGATATCAGCAATTCGACTTGCTCAAGCATGTTTCGTAGGGCATCAAACGATTCGTGATCGCGTGGCATACTTCTATCGTTGCTACGGAGAGGGGTGAGACGCAAGCATTTCGATTTTTAGACCAACGCACCTTTCAGGCAGTACCCTACGGCAGGGTAAGTTCGGCAGGGTAAGTTCGGCAGGGTAAGTTCTGTCAGGGTAAAGTTCCGCTTGAGCTAAGCACCTGCCTCGTCGCCGGCAATGCCGGAGCGCGACATCCCCTACCTCCCGGCAGCAAGCCTACGGCGACTTCGCCACCCTGAAAGTCCCACCCGAACAATCGATGATGTAGTCCATCCGCGCGATGCGCTCCGGACTCAGGTGCGCCTGCTCCTGTTGCCAGATGTCGAGGGAACGATCGCGCCATACCAGTGCGGCGATGAAGGTCATGTCGTAGGTGGCGGGCGAAGGATCGTGCAGAAAAATGATGCTGCTTTTGTGTTTCGGCTGCAGGCCGAGTTGTTCGAGATCGTGGATCCACTGCATGGTCATCTCGCCGGTTAGCAGGTAACCGTAGACGTCGTCATGATGCGCGCGGCGCGTGGCATCCTCGTACTGCCAGCCGCAAAACAGGAGGCACACCAGCATGGTGGCGATCCTGCCCAGCCGCCCCAGGAACAGATGCCGCGCCAGCAGCCAGGAGACGGACCGCAGCATCATCGCCGCGGCAATCGCCCACCCCGCCATGACGATGTACAGCAGCGCCCCGCCGCGCCCGGGGAGAAACGCGATGGGCAGCGGAGTCACCATCACCCACAGCCACAGGAAAAGCCAACGCGGATTGGGCCTGCCCCTGAGGATTCTGCCTCGCAGTAGGCCCGTAATCCCGGCGATCAGCAGCACGGTCCACAGCGCGATCGCATGCGCCATGGTGAACCCGTCGGCGTAGAACATCGTGTTCATGAAGCGAATCGTGGATTCGCTGAACCGGGCCCAGGTCAGCACCGGAGTGTAATCTTGGTTTTGAGTGAGGCTTCCCTGCCCCGTCGTCTTCCCGATAATGTAAATCGCTGTGAATGCGCCGGAGGCCAGCGCAGGCCAGAGCTGCAAAGCCCACCCGCGCCCCGCCTTGGAACTCCGCCACTCCGCCGGATGCCTTTCCATCAGCAGTTCCCAGGCGAAAGCCGTCACCGAGAGCGACACCGCCATTTCCTTGGAATCCAGCGCGCATATGCACAAAGCGAGAAAAATGAACGCCTGGCGGACGCTCAGATGCTCGTGGCCGCGGCGCGCTTGGATGTAGTAAAGCAGCGCCGCGAAGAAGAAGCCTCCACACAGCGCGTCGTAGATGAAGGCTCCGTCGAACGCGATGTTGCCTAGGTGGGCCTGATACGCCACCGCGAACGAAGCCAGCACGGCCACCCACCACGACCCGGCGATCGCCCGGGCGAGCTTGTAAAAAATGATCGTGTTCACGCCTAGGATCGCGATTCGCGCCACGCTGTAGGGAACCGGATTCAACTTGAAGAAGTGAAACAGAGGCAGGTAGTACAGCGCGGAGAGCGGCCGCACGAACTT
This sequence comes from Bryobacteraceae bacterium, assembly GCA_030041495.1. GTDB lineage: Bacteria > Acidobacteriota > Terriglobia > Bryobacterales > Bryobacteraceae > Palsa-187. The sequence continues at coordinate 101,879 of JASHNT010000064.1, forward strand.
GCTCCAAAATTCCAGGTCCGCCAGAATCACTTTCCACAACGGCGGGTTCCACACGCCGTAGATGTTCATCATCTCGTCGGGGCCGAAGTGGGCTTTCAAAACCCTCTTCTGGAAGGCATAGAAAAAGGCTGCCAGCAACACCGCGCCCAGAATGCGGGAAAGCTCCAACCAACTCCGTTTTCGAAGCAACGTCATGGAAAGGATAAAATGAGGGCTTGGACGATTTTACGTCAAAGCGCTTCTACGTTAAAACTTTTGGCTGCCGCGCATCGCAGGCCGATGGAGCCGCGCTCGAATCGGCTCTCGCGGCCAAGGGCTTGTCGCAAGCCGCCGGCGCGGCTGATGCCGATCTGGTGGTGCTGAACACCTGTACGGTCACCGCGACGGCTGATGATGAGCTGCGCCAGACGGTGCGCCGCATTCACCGCGAAGCTCCGCAGGCGCGCATTCTGGTGACTGGCTGCTACGCGCAACGCGCGCCCGAAGAAATCGCGGCCTTGCCGGGAGTCTGGCTGGTAGCCGGGAATTCGCACAAGACGCGCATTCCGGACCTGATCGCCGAAGCGGCTCCGTATCACGGACAAATCGAGATCGGCGACATCTTCGAGCAGCGTGATTTCCTGAGCAGTCCCGTCGAAGACGCCCTCGGCGGGCGGACGCGGCCCAATCTCAAGATTCAGGATGGCTGCGGCAACCGCTGCTCCTTCTGCATCATTCCGTACGTCCGCGGGCGAAGCCGCAGCGCACGGGCGGAGCAGGTGGTCGAACAGGTGCGCCGTCTCGCGGAGAAATACAAGGAAATCGTATTGAGCGGCATCAACCTCGGCCGCTGGGGCCGCGATCTGGATTCACGCTTGCGCCTGGCGCATTTGGTGCGGCGCTTGTTGGAGGAAACGCCGGTGGAGCGGCTGCGCCTCAGCTCCGTGGAACCGATGGATTTTTCCGACGAACTGCTGGAGTTGATGGCGGCGAGCGGCCGCATCGCCCGGCACGTGCACGCGCCGCTGCAATCCGGCTCCGATACCGTGCTGCGTAGAATGCATCGCAAATACCGGCCCCGCCATTACGCCGGACGAATCGAAAAAGCTCGCACGCTGATGCCGGATTGCGCCGTGGGCGCCGACGTCATGACTGGATTCCCGGGCGAAACGGAAGCCGAGTTTGAGGAATCGCGCGCCTTCATCGAGAGCCTTCCATTCACCTACCTGCACGTGTTCACGTATTCCGAACGGCCAGGAACGCCCGCCGCGGAGGCAGCCGCACAAGTTCGGGCCGAAGTTCGCAAGCGCCGCACACACACTCTGCGCGAGCTGGGTGCGCGCAAGAATCGCGAATTCCGCCAATCCATGTGCGGGCGTGTTCTTTCGGCAGTAACTATTGAGGATGGACTAGTGGCACTTAGCGAGAATTATCTTAAGATAGAATTGTCCAAAAGGCGTAACATAAATTGCATAATTAATGTGCCAATTGGCAACCTCAGCAAGGATGGGGTGAGCGAATCCGGCTCCTTATCCGTGCTATAAATAGCTTCAAGTCTGTATTTTCCCGTGTAAACCTTTTGTAGTAAACTTGGGCAATAATATAGTTGACTGACAGCGCTTTCTAGTGTAAAGTAGTTACATGGACAGCGCACTGCTACCAAAGACCCTCCAGGAAGCAATCCTCTACTTCGCGGATGCCGAGAATTGCCGTGCGTTCATGACTGCGTTGCGCTGGTCCGATGGCAAGGTGGTTTGCCCGCGTTGTGGATCGACCGATGTTGATTGGTTGCCCAATGCTCGGCTGTTCAAGTGCTACAGCAAGGCTGAAGGCCATGGGCCGGTTAAATTTTCCTTGAAGGTCGGAACGATCTTTGAAGATTCTCCTCTGGGCCTGGACAAGTGGCTACCCGTGATGTGGATGCTGATGAACTCCAAGAATGGTGTTTCATCGTGGGAGATTCATCGTAGCATCGGCGTCACACAGAAGACCGCGTGGTTCATGCTTCAGCGCGGACGGCTCGCGCTGCAAGATCCATCCACTGGTGGCAAACTCTCCGGCGAAGTGGAGGTTGACGAAACCTTCATCGGTGGGAAGGCTCGCAATATGCACGGAGACGTGAAGGCCCGCAAGATCCAAGGACGGCGCGGCCCAGAGGGTAAAGCTATCGTTGCCGCTGTTCTTGAGCGTGGCGGCAAGGTTCGCGCCAAGGTAGTGGACGAAAGAAAGAAGAAAGACATGCATGCCTTCGTTCGCGAGAACGTGGAGGCCAACTCCGCGCTCTACAGCGATGCCCTGAAATCTTACGACGGACTCGGTGAAGATTACGCGCATCAGGTGATTGACCACGCTGAAGCATATGTTGACGGGCAGGTGCACACGAACGGTGCGGAAAACTTCTGGAGCCTGTTGAAGCGCGGCATCCATGGAACGTACGTGAGCGTGGAACCCTATCACCTGTTCCGCTACGTTGACGAACAGGCGTTCCGATTCAACACTCGCAAAGACGCGGACGGTGAAGTTATCAGTGATTCAGAGCGCTTCGTGGCAGGCATGAAGCAGATTGTGGGGAAGCGGCTCACCTACTCCGAATTGATCGGCGTAGGGGCCGCAGCCACTGGAAGCCAAGCGTGAGCTTAGGAAGCGTGGCCCACGCCGCGCTTCCGCTTTGGTTTCGGCCCGCGCCGGTTCGGGTTCTTAGCAGACTCGGCACGGTGCTCTTCGATGCGCCGCTGAACTTCGGTGCGGGGAACGGCGAGGACCTTTTTCATGCCAGCCTGAAAGCGCGACCATGCTTCCGGCCCTTCGATCATAGTTGAGTCCGTCATCGCTTATATCATCGCATGTGGCCCAAGAGTGTAACGCTTCAGGTGGGGTTGTCCCCCGGGCTGAGACAAACAGTTAAGACACGGTTGACCGTTCGCTGAAAATTCATTGTGCCCGATCCCGGAACGGTTTTAGGATGGGCGTGCCGGTGAAGCGGAGGCGGGCAATGCTGGCGAGCAACCCGCTGAGGAATAATCGGCCGGGGCTCGTCGCGACGATGAGCAGGGCGTAAGAACATC